>NZ_CP060201.1:2673333-3341666 GCF_013407925.2 Pseudomonas protegens
AGCAGCCCCGAGGCGCCGGATGGCCGCAGGCGCATGTCCACCTCGTAGAGCTGGCCGGAGTTGGTCTGGGTGGTCAGCAGGTGGATGATGCGCTGCCCCAGCCGGGTGAAGAACTGCGCGCCGTCGATGGGTTTGGGGCCATCGGTTTCCGCCTGGGGATCGCCATCATGGATGAACACCAGGTCCAGGTCGGAACCGTGGCCCAGCTCGATGCCGCCGACCTTGCCATAGCCGACGATGATGAACCCCGGATCACACAAGGTGCCGTCGCTGCGTTGTGGCGCGCCGTACTTGGCCACGGTCTGGCGCCAGGCCAGGGCCAGCACCTGCTCCAGAATCGCCTCGGCGAGCCAGGTCAGGTAATCGCTGACCTTCATTAAAGGCAGGCTGCCGGCGATCTCCGAGGCGGCCACCCGCAACCGGTGGGCCAGCTTGAAGTGGCGCAGGGCCTCCATCTGCTGCTCCAGGTCGTCCTCGGGAATCCGCGTCAGGCGCTCGCGCAGCTCGGCCGCCAGCTCCGGCGCCAGGGGCGGCTTGAACAGGCGTCCCTCATTAAGCAATTCGTCCAGCAACAGGGGGAAGCGGGTGATCTGTTCGGCAATCCACGGACTGGCCGCGCACAAGGTCAGCAAGCGGCGCAGAGCGCCAGGGTTCTCGGTGAGCAGCACCAGATAGGCCGAACGCCGGGCTACGGCCTCGACCAATGGCAGCACCCGCTCCAGCACCAGATCCGGATTGGCGTGCTCCACCGCCTGGGCCAGCAACCGTGGAATAAAGGCATCCAGGCGCTCACGCCCCAGACGTTGCATCGCCCGCAACTGCGGACTGCCACGCAAACTGGCCAGGGCTCGCAGGGCCTTGGGCGCATCGGCAAAGCCGCCCTCCTGCAACTGCCGGCAGGCCGCTTCCTCGTCCTGGGCCTCCTCCCACAGCGGCAGCCACTCGCCACCCACCACCACTTCGCTTTCCGCGCCTTCGTCTTCATCGGGATCGGCAATCACCTGGCGGAAGTGCCACTCCACCCGCCCGCGCCAGTACGTCAGTTGCTCATGGAAAGCGCTCCAGTCGGCAAAGCCGAGCATGAAGGCAATCCGCGCCTGATCCTGGGGATTGTCCGGCAGCATCTGTGTCTGGCGATCGGCGATGGCCTGGATCGCATGCTCGGTGTAGCGCAGGAACTCGTAACCCTCGCGCAGCTCGCTGATCACCGCCACCGGTAAATAGCCCTGCCCCTCCAGCGTGCCCAGCACCTTTAATAAAGGACGCTGCTGCAGGCTCAGGTCGCGACCGCCGTGAATCAGCTGGAAGGCCTGGGCGATGAACTCGACTTCGCGAATGCCTCCCGAGCCCAGCTTGATGTTGTCGGCCATGCCCTTGCGCCGCACCTCCTGCTGGATCAGCTGCTTCATGGTGCGCAGCGCCTCGATGGCGGAGAAGTCCAGGTAACGGCGATAGACGAAGGGCCGCAACATATCCAGCAATTGCGCCCCGGCCAGCTGATCTCCGGCGACCACCCGGGCCTTGATCATGGCGTAGCGTTCCCAGTCGCGCCCCTGATCCTGGTAGTACTGCTCCAGGGCATTGAAGCTCAGCACCAGGGCCCCGGCGGAACCGTAGGGCCGCAGGCGCATGTCGACGCGGAACACGAAACCGTCGACGGTCATCGGGTCCAGGGCCTTGATCAAGCGCTGGCCCAGGCGAATGAAGAACTCCTGGTTATCCAGGGCACGCTTGACTCCCACCGTCTCGCCGCCTTCGGGGTAGGCGAAGATCAGGTCGATGTCCGACGACAGGTTGAGCTCCACCGCCCCCAGCTTGCCCATACCAAGGATGACCATCTGCTGCGGCTCGCCGCTGCGCGCGCCGGTGGGCACGCCGAACTGCTGGCTGTGGCGCAGGTACAGCCATTGATAGGCCTGGTCGATGCAGGCGTCGGCCAGGTCGGAAAGGTCGCGGCAGGTCTGCACCAGATCCGCCCGGCGGGTCAGATCGCGCCAGATGATCCGCACCTGCTGCCGGGTGCGCTGGCGACGCAGCACGCGCCCCAGTTGATCGTCGCTCTCGGCGGTGTCCACGGCCGCGGCAATCTGTGCACACAACTCGCCCGGGGCGAAACCGCGATCCAGTTCGCCGCTGCGCACCAGCTCCAGCAACATCAAAGGGTCACGCAGACTCTGTTCAATGACAAAGTCGCTGGCGGCACTGATCCGGGCGAACTCGGCCCAGCGCTCGGCAGTCCAATCCGCGACACCGGGGCTGTCTTCCAGGGCCGCCACCGCAGCGCGGAACGACTGCTCTGCACGGCTGACCAATGGCAGGAGAATCGCGGGGACTGGGGCAAGCGCGGGCAGACTCATGGGCTATCCTTGATCGGCGTGGAAAAGGCAGGCGGAGAGGGATATCGAGGGCAAGCAGCCTGATGGACTGTCGAACAAAAGTTAGAAATAGCTGAAAATAGGTTTTTTTTGGCAGCCAGCATTAATTTTTTACCTATTCCCGTTAGTCACCGACCAACAGTAACGATTATTCTCACAACGCAGCAGGAGGCCATAAGCCGCTCTTCTGTAGTTTTACTACTCGTATATACATTCGAAAGGCTGAAATGGCCGACGATTTGTAGTAAAACTACACGCCGCCGGATCAACCTCCGGCAATCCAAGAATTTATAATCGTCTGCCCACAAGGCCAGTCGCAAACTCAGGCAACCGATTCTGGAAGCCTTTCCGCCCTGGAGCAAGCCATGCAAGACCTCGATCCCGTCGAAACCCAGGAATGGCTGGACGCCCTGGAATCGGTTCTCGACAAAGAAGGCGAAGACCGTGCTCACTATCTGATGACCCGTATGGGTGAACTCGCGACCCGCAGCGGCTCGCAACTGCCCTACGCCATCACCACGCCGTACCGCAACACGATTCCCGTCACCCACGAAGCACGCATGCCTGGCGACCTGTTCATGGAACGCCGCATTCGCTCGCTGGTACGTTGGAACGCGTTGGCCATGGTCATGCGTACGAACCTGAAAGATTCTGACCTGGGCGGTCACATCTCCAGCTTCGCCTCCAGCGCCACCCTGTATGACATCGGCTTCAACTACTTCTTCCAGGCCCCGACCGACGAACACGGCGGCGACCTGATCTACTTCCAGGGTCACGCATCGCCAGGCGTCTACGCCCGTGCGTTCATGGAAGGCCGCATCACCGAAGACCAGATGAACAACTTCCGCCAGGAAGTGGATGGCAACGGCCTGTCCTCCTATCCACACCCTTGGCTGATGCCTGATTTCTGGCAGTTCCCGACCGTTTCCATGGGTCTGGGTCCGATCCAGGCGATCTACCAGGCACGCTTCATGAAGTACCTGGAAGCCCGTGGCTTCATCCCGGCCGGCCAGCAGAAAGTCTGGTGCTTCATGGGCGACGGCGAGTGCGACGAGCCGGAATCCCTGGGCGCGATCTCCCTGGCCGGCCGCGAGAAGCTGGACAACCTGATCTTCGTCATCAACTGCAACCTGCAGCGCCTCGACGGCCCGGTTCGCGGCAACGGCAAGATCATCCAGGAACTCGAAGGCGTGTTCCGTGGTGCCCAGTGGAACGTCAACAAGGTGGTCTGGGGCCGTTTCTGGGACCCACTGCTGGCCAAGGACGTCGACGGCATCCTGCAACGCCGCATGGACGAAGTCATCGACGGCGAGTACCAGAACTACAAGGCCAAGGACGGCGCGTTCGTCCGTGAGCACTTCTTCAACACCCCTGAACTCAAGGCGATGGTTGCCGATCTGTCCGACGACGAGATCTGGAAGCTCAACCGTGGCGGCCACGACCCGTACAAGGTCTATGCGGCCTACCACGAGGCGGTCAACCACAAAGAGCAGCCGACCGTCATCCTGGCCAAGACCATCAAGGGTTATGGCACCGGCGCCGGCGAAGCGAAGAACACCGCGCACAACACCAAGAAAGTCGACGTTGAAAGCCTGAAGCTGTTCCGCGATCGTTTCGACATTCCGGTGAAAGACGAAGACATCGAAAACCTGCCGTTCTTCAAGCCGGAAGAAGGCAGCGCCGAAGCCCGCTACCTGAGCGAGCGTCGTGCCGCGCTGGGTGGTTTCGTGCCTCAGCGTCGTGCCAAGAGCTTCAGCATCCCGACTCCGCCACTGGATACCCTCAAGGCCATCCTCGACGGCTCGGGCGACCGTGAAATCTCCACCACCATGGCCTTCGTGCGGATCCTCGCGCAGCTGGTCAAGGACAAGGAAATCGGCCAGCGCATCGTGCCGATCATCCCGGACGAAGCCCGTACCTTCGGTATGGAAGGCATGTTCCGCCAGTTGGGCATCTACTCCTCCGTCGGCCAGCTCTACGAGCCAGTCGATAAAGACCAGGTGATGTTCTACCGCGAAGACAAGAAGGGCCAGATCCTCGAGGAAGGCATCAACGAAGCGGGCGCCATGAGCTCCTTCATCGCGGCCGGTACTTCGTACTCCAGCCACAACCAGCCGATGCTGCCGTTCTACATCTTCTATTCGATGTTCGGCTTCCAGCGTATCGGCGACCTGGCCTGGGCTGCCGGCGACAGCCGTACCCGCGGCTTCCTGATCGGCGGCACCGCCGGCCGTACCACCCTCAACGGTGAAGGCCTGCAGCACGAAGACGGTCACAGCCACATGCTGGCCGGGACCATCCCGAACTGCCGCACCTATGATCCGACCTACGGCTACGAGCTGGCGGTGATCATCCAGGACGGCATGAAGAAGATGACCGAAGAGCAACAGGACGTCTTCTACTACATCACCGTGATGAACGAGTCCTACCAGCAGCCAGCCATGCCTGAAGGTGTCGAGGAAGGCATCATCAAGGGCATGTACCTGCTGGAAGAAGACACCCGCGAAGCCGCGCACCACGTGCAACTGATGGGCTCCGGCACCATCCTGCGCGAAGTCCGCGAAGCGGCGAAGATCCTGCGTGACGAGTTCAACGTCGCCGCCGACGTGTGGAGCGTGACCAGCTTCAACGAACTGCGTCGCGATGGCCTGGCAGTAGAACGCAGCAACCGTCTGCACCCTGGCCAGAAGCCGAAGCTGAGCTACGTCGAAGAGTGCCTGAGCGGCCGTAAGGGTCCGGTCATCGCCTCTACCGACTACATGAAGCTGTTTGCCGAACAGATCCGCCAGTGGGTGCCGTCCAAGGAATTCAAAGTCCTGGGCACCGACGGTTTCGGCCGCAGCGACAGCCGCAAGAAACTGCGTCACTTCTTCGAAGTAGACCGTCACTTCGTGGTGTTGGCAGCCCTGGAAGCCTTGGCTGACCGTGGCGACATCGAACCTAAGGTCGTGGCTGAAGCCATCACCAAGTTCGGTATCGACCCGGAAAAACGCAACCCACTGGACTGCTGAGGAGACTTTCTGTGAGCGAACTCATTCGCGTACCTGACATCGGCAGCGGTGAAGGTGAAGTAATCGAACTGATGGTCAAGGTCGGCGATCGCATCGAAGCCGACCAGAGCATCCTGACCCTCGAGTCGGACAAGGCAAGCATGGAAATCCCTGCACCGAAGTCCGGCGTGGTCAAAAGCCTGAAAGTGAAGCTGGGCGACCGCCTGAAAGAAGGCGACGAACTGCTGGAACTGGAAGTCGAGGGCGCCGCTGCTGCGGCCCCTGCACCTGCCGCCGCTGCGCCAGCACCTGCACAGCCAGCCGCAGCACCTGCTGCTGCCGCTCCGGCTGCCGCACCTGCCAGCGCCTCGGTGCAACAGGTTCACGTGCCGGATATCGGTTCGTCGGGCAAGGCCCAGATCATCGAGATCCAGGTCAAGGTCGGCGACACCGTCGAGGCCGATCAATCGCTGATCACCCTCGAATCCGACAAGGCCAGCATGGAAATCCCGTCGCCTGCCGCTGGCGTGGTCAAGGCCATCAGCGTCAAGCTCAACGACGAAGTCGGCACCGGCGACCTGATCCTGGACCTGGAAGTGGCGGGTGCTGCAGCGCCTGCTGCTGCCGCTCCGGCCCAGGCTGCCGCTCCGGCCGCTACCGCCGCGCCTGCTCCCGCAGCAGCCCCGGCTGCTGCCGTGGCTGACAGCGTGCAGGACATCCACGTTCCGGACATCGGCTCGGCCGGCAAGGCCAAGATCATCGAAGTGCTGGTCAAGGCTGGCGACAGCGTGGTTGCCGATCAATCGCTGATCACCCTCGAATCCGACAAGGCCAGCATGGAAATCCCATCGCCAGCCGCCGGCATCGTGGAAAGCGTATCGATCAAGCTGGACGACGAAGTCGGCACCGGCGACCTGATCCTCAAGCTCAAGGTCAAGGGCGCAGCCCCGGCAGCCGCTCCGGCACCTGCCGCCGCACCTGCTCCAGCCAAAACTGAAGCTGCTCCTGCCGCCGCCGCGCCTGCCGCTGCTGCTCCAGTTGCCGCGCCAGCCAAGCCCGGCGCGAAAGTTCACGCCGGCCCGGCTGTACGCCAACTGGCCCGTGAATTCGGCGTCGAGTTGAGCGCCGTGAGCCCAAGCGGCCCCCACGGTCGCATCCTCAAGGAAGACGTGCAGGTCTACGTCAAGGCCATGATGCAGAAGGCCAAGGAAGCACCGGCTGCCGGCGCAACCGCTGGCGCGGGCATCCCGCCGATTCCGGTCGTGGACTTCAGCCGCTTCGGTGAAATCGAAGAAGTGCCGATGACCCGCCTGATGCAGGCCGGCGCCGCCAACCTGCACCGCAGCTGGCTGAACGTGCCGCACGTGACGCAGTTCGACTCGGCGGATATCACCGAGCTGGAAGCCTTCCGCGTTGCCCAGAAGGCCGTGGCCGAGAAGGCCGGCGTCAAGCTGACCATCCTGCCACTGCTGCTCAAGTCCTGCGCACACCTGCTCAAGGAACTGCCGGACTTCAACAGCTCCCTGGCGCCAAGCGGCAAGGCGATCATCCGCAAGAAGTACGTGAACATCGGCTTCGCCGTGGACACCCCGGATGGCCTGCTGGTGCCGGTGATCAAGAACGTCGACCAGAAGAGCCTGCTGCAACTGGCGGCCGAGGCGGCTTCCCTGGCGGAAAAAGCCCGGACCAAGAAGCTCTCCGCGGACGAGATGCAAGGCGCCTGCTTCACCATCTCCAGCCTCGGGCACATTGGCGGCACCGGCTTCACGCCGATCGTCAACGCGCCGGAAGTGGCGATCCTCGGTGTATCCAAGGCCACCATCCAGCCGGTCTGGGACGGCAAGGCCTTCCAGCCGAAGCTGATGCTGCCACTGTCCCTGTCCTACGATCACCGTGTGATCAACGGCGCGGCCGCTGCACGCTTCACCAAGCGTCTGAGCGACCTGCTGGCGGACATCCGCACCATCCTGCTGTAACCCGCGAACCGGCCCTCCCAACCTGGGCGGGCCGGTACCGCATGCTTTCCGAGCGCCACGCTCGTACCTCAACCCCGTCAATTTGGCGGGGCTTTTTTTTGCCGGAAAAACGTCGTCAATTGCCCGTCATTTCCCGAGGCAAAGGCGCAGAAAAGTTACTTTGCAGAAATCCTTCGGCCTGCCGATACAGGTTTATAGCACTTAGCCTTCATCTTACTTGTCAGTCGATGCGCCATGATGCAACCTTGCCGCAGGCAACAGTAAAGAGGGCGCGAGCCCGGCGCGATCAGCAATTTCGAAGCGAGTTTCCCCATGAAAAGCCAACCCGATGCCGCCAGCCGTATGGCGGCCGAGGTAGTGACGCAGTTGCCTGTGCCCTCGCGGCTCGGCATGTTGCGTTTCGAACGGCTGAATGAAGCAAGCTGGGCGCTGCTGTTTCTCGATCCCAATTGCGAGCGCCAGTTCGGTCTGCCCGCCGTCGAACTCTGCGCCCTGGTGGGGTCGCCCTACGCCAGCCTGATGGAACCCGAAGCGCGCTATCAATTGCACGACACCATCCAGGAACAGCTGAGCAGCAGCCCCCATTACCTGATCCGCTACACCCTGCACACCGGCCAGGGCCCCTTGAGCATCCTGGAGCTGGGAGAAGCCTACAAACAGCACAACCGGCACCTGCTGCGCGGTTACCTGCTGGTTGTCGAAGGTCTGTTCAGCAACTCCACCACCCCGCCGACCCAGGACCTGGAAACCCAGAACACCAGGCTGCAGATCGCCCTGGAACTGAACCAGCGGGCCCAGCAGGAGCAGCTTCAGCACCTGGAACGGGTGCGCGCCCAGCAGGACCTGATCCTGCTGCTGACCCGCCAGCGCTACAGCAGCGGCAACTCCCTGAAGGAAGCCGCCGAACTCATCACCCGCTGCGCCTGTGATATCTACCAGATCGACTGCGCCAGCATCTGGAACCTGGAAGACCGGCAACTGGTGCCGATTGCCGCCTACCATCGCGGCCCGCAGGAATACCGGATGCCGGAGCCCATCGACGCCAGCAGCTTTCCCGATTACCTGGAAGCCCTGCACAGCTCTCGCGCCATCGATGCGCAGAATGCCATGCGCGACCCGCGCACCCGGGAGATGGCCGAGAGCCTGCGTCCGCGGGACGTCAACGCCATGCTCGACGCCAGCATCCGCATCGATGGCCAGGTGGTCGGCGTGCTCTGCCTGGAACAGACCGGCATGACCCGCGCCTGGCAGTCCGACGAGATCGCCTTCGCCGGCGAACTGGCGGACCAGTTCGCCCAGGTCATCAACAATCACAACCGACGCGCCGCCACCAGCGCCCTGCACCTGTTCCAGCGCGCCGTGGAACAGAGCGCCAACGCCTTCCTGCTGGTCAACTGCGACGGCGTGGTGGAGTACGTCAACCCCAGCTTCACCGCCATCACCCAGTACAGCACCGAAGAGGTTCACGGCCATCGCCTGTCCGAACTGCCAGCCCTGGAAAACCTCAGCGAGCTGTTGTTCGACGCCCCTTCCAGCCTGGCCAAGAGCAACAGCTGGCAAGGCGAGTTCAAGAGCCGGCGCAAGAACCTAGAGCCCTACTGGGGCCAGCTGTCGATCTCCAAGGTGTATGGCGACAATCGCGAGCTGACCCACTACATCGGCATCTACGAAGACATCACCCAGACCAAGCTCGCCCAGCAGCGCATCGAGCGCCTGGCCTACACCGACAACCTGACCAACCTGGGCAACCGCCCCGCGTTCATCCGCAACCTGGATGAACGTTTCGCCCGAGACAGCGATACCCCGATCAGCCTGTTGCTGGTGGATATCGACAACTTCAAGCGGATCAACGACAGCCTCGGTCACCAGACCGGCGACAAGCTGCTGATCAGCCTGGCCCGGCGCCTGCGCAACAGCCTGAGCCCCAGCGGCAGCCTGGCGCGTTTTGCCAGCAACGAGTTCGCGGTGCTGCTGGACAACACCGACCTGGAATCCGGCCAACAGATCGCCAGCCAACTGCTGATGACCCTGGACAAGCCGATGTTCGTCGACAACCAGCTGATCAGCGTCACCGGCTCCGTGGGGCTGGCCAGTGCGCCGCTGCATGGCCGCGACCCCCAGACCCTGATGCGCAACGCCGGCCTGGCCCTGCACAAGGCCAAGGCCAACGGCAAGCACCAGGTGCAGGTGTTCACCGAGGCGCTCAACGCCGAAGCCAGCTACAAGCTGTTCGTCGAAAACAACCTGCGCCGCGCCCTGACCCAGAACGAGCTGGACGTGTTCTACCAGCCCAAGCTGTGCCTGCGCAGCGGCCGCCTGCTGGGCATGGAAGCGCTGCTGCGCTGGAACCACCCGGAAAAGGGCATGATCCGTCCGGACCAGTTCATCAGCGTGGCGGAAGAAACCGGCCTGATCATCCCCATCGGCAAGTGGATCGCCCGTCAGGCCTGCCGCATGAGCAAGCAGCTGACCGCCGCCGGCCTGGGCAACCTGCACGTGGCCATCAACCTGTCGCCCAAGCAGTTTTCCGACCCGGACCTGGTGGCCTCCATCGCCAGCATCCTCAGGGAAGAACAACTGCCGTCCTCGCTGCTGGAGCTTGAGTTGACAGAGGGCCTGCTGCTGGAAGCCACCGAGGACACCCACCAGCAGCTGGAACAGCTGAAAAAGCTTGGCCTGACCCTGGCCATGGACGACTTCGGCACCGGCTATTCGTCCCTGAGCTACCTGAAGAAATTCCCCATCGACATCATCAAGATCGATCGCAGCTTCATCCATGAAATCCCGGACAACCAGGACGACATGGAAATCACCTCGGCGGTGATCGCCATGGCCCACAACCTGAAGATCAAGGTGGTCGCCGAAGGCATCGAAACCGCGGAACAACTGGCGTTCCTGCGCCGCCATCGCTGCGATGTCGGCCAGGGCTACCTGTTCGACCGACCGATTCCCGGCACCGAGCTGATTGCCAAGCTCAAGCGCTATCCGCGCGGTCCAATTGCCTGACAGCGCTGTAACACTCGGGCAAACTGCGTGTCTATCTTCTTACCGACTCCCCAACCTGACTGGAGGACTGCCCCATGGTCTTGCGCTCGGAAATTCTGGTGAACAAAAACGTGCTTCCAACCAAAGAACAAGCTCTGCCCGGCCGCGAAACGCCCATGACCGTGCCCGAAGAACACTACGTCAACGGCAACCCGCTGCTGGGTCCGTTTCCGGGCAATGTGGAATTCGCCATCTTCGGCCTGGGCTGTTTCTGGGGCGCGGAGCGGCGCTTCTGGCAGCGCGAGGGCGTGTTCAGCACGTCCGTGGGTTATGCCGGCGGCTTCACCCCGAACCCGACCTACGAAGAAGTCTGCTCGGGCCTGACCGGCCATACCGAAGTGGTGCTGGTGGTGTATGAACCGGAAAAGGTCAGCTACCAGGAACTGCTGGCGATGTTCTGGGAACTGCACAACCCGACCCAGGGCATGCGCCAGGGCAACGACATCGGCACCCAGTACCGCTCGGTGATCTACACCACCACCCCGACCCAGCTGGAACAGGCACTGCACAGCAAGGAGGTGTTCCAGGCGGAACTGACCAAGGCCGGCCTGGGCGAGATCACCACTGAAATCGCAGAAGCGCCGACCGTCTACTTCGCCGAGGCCTATCACCAGCAATACCTGGCGAAGAACCCGGAAGGCTACTGCGGCATCGGCGGCACCGGCGTGACCTGCCCCATCTAAAGCAGCTACAAGCTGCAAGCCCCGAGCTGCAAGTGGTTCGCCGGCGACTTGCAGCTTGCCGCTTATGGCTGGTGACTGCTACTCCGCGATCAACCAGTCCATCTGCCAGCCGCCCTGGGTCTGAGCGAGTTTTTTCGACAGCCAGGGCAGTAGCTCGCGCAACTCCTCCTCAAGCCCCCACGGCGGATTGGCGATCGCCAGGCCCGAGCCGTTCAGGCTGTTGGGGGTATCCAGCGGATGCACCAGCAACTCCACCCGCAACAGCTTCGGCGCGCCGCTGCCGGCCAGGTCCTGGTAGAAGCGCCGCAGGGCGCGCTGGTCCTTGACCGGGTACCAGATGGCCGCCACGGTCTGGCGCATGCGGCCAATGGCTTCCTTGAGCGATGCGGCGCAGCGCTGCATCTCGTCCAGTTGCTCGAAGGGCGGGTCGATCAGCATCACCGCGCGCTTTTCCGCCACCGGCAGCAAGGCCCGGGCCACGTGCCAGCCTTCACCGAGGTGCACCGCCACCCTGCGATCGCCCTTCATGTTGTCCTTGAGCAGCAGGCCGTCTTCCGGGTGTTTCTCGTTGAGCAGCACCCGGTCCTGGGAGCGGGTCAGGCGGCGCGCCAGCTCCGGCGACCCCGGGTAGTAACGCAGCTCGCCATCGGGGTTCATCTTGTGCAGCACCTGCATGTAGTCGGCGGTCAGCGCCGGCAGATCCTGTGCGCCCCACAAGCGGGCGATGCCTTCCAGGTACTCGCCGGTACGGCTCGCCTGATCGCCCTTGAGGTCATACAGACCGATGCCGGCGTGGCTGTCGAGGTAGGCGAACGGCTGCTCCTTGCGCGACATCAGGGCGATGAGGCGGGTCAGGGTCAGGTGTTTGAAGACGTCGGCGTGATTGCCGGCGTGGAAGGCGTGACGATAGTTCATGGTTGCTCCTGCGCAGGAGCGCAAGTTTACCTTGTGTACAGCCTGTCGTCAGTTCACAGCAGGCCCGTACCCGGCGCAGTCGACGACGGGTACGGGGAGGCACTCAGACGAACTCGTGGCTGACCTCGGACCACAGGCTGACCCGACGTCCCGAGGATTCGAACACCTCGATCTCGCGCTTGATCCCGCCGCTGTCCTTCCAGCCTGGCAGGTCGAGCACGATCAGCTCCTCCATCATCGCCATGTACAACGCATCCACCGGAGCCCAGAGCTTGCCGATGGCGGCGTTGTCCTTGCCTTCCAGGCACAGGTTGATGGGGTGGGACATGCTCACCTGGCTGAACACCGCGTGTCCGGCCTCGAGTATCCGCGCCGCCACCTGGTTGCATTGGAGAAAACGCTCATTGATGACCGCCGGCTCGGAATGACTGTAGGGGCAGGCCAGGAAAATCTTGCGCATCGTTACCTCGAAATCATGGGTAGGAGAAGCGGGCCGTTCAGGCCCGCGCGGGTTGCAGGGCGAAAGCCGCGGCCTGCTCCTGCTCTTGCTGCTCGTAACGCTGGGCGGCCGGCACCGAGATGCGGATGGCGATCGCCACCGCCAGCAGGCCGCCGAACAGTTTGCCGATGAGGATGGGCAGGATCAGGCTCGGCTGGAAATTCGCGGTGAACGCCAGGTGATCGCCGATCAGCGCCTGGGCACAGACCCCCAGGGCCACGCACAGCACCTTGTCGCGAGCGGTCATGTGCTTGAACAGGTGATAGGTGGCGATGATGTTGGCGAACACCATGATGAAGCCCGCGGCACCGGTGCTCGACAGGTTTAGTTGGCGCCCCAGCAGCTCCATGGGCTTCTTGCAGTAGCGCTGGAACAGGTAGCAGATGGGGAAGGTGCCGGCGAGCATGATGCCGATGTAACCGGCAATCTCGATGGCCCGGAACAGCTCCTTCTCATCGGCGAACATCGGGTCGAAGCCCCAGCCGCCAAAGTTGATGCTGAAGAACTTGGTGAAGTGCTCGACGATGCTCAGGGCCAGGATCAGCTTGATCGCCGCATCCATGATCTTGCCGAACACCAGAAAGCCCCTGACCATCATCTGCGGCCGGTAGCGCAGCCCCGCCGCCAGCAGGAAGCAGAACACGAACAGCGGCGCCAGCAGCTTGAGCATGTCGACAAAGCTCAGGGACAGGTAGTACAGCGCCTCGGAGTTGGTGGAGACGATGTCCCGCACCGGCAACTGGGTCGCGGTGATGATCAGCAGCGACATCAATACCGCGAAGGGAATGCTGATCAGCCCGGCCATGGCGCCCAGGGCCAGGTACTTGTGATCCTTGCGCTCGAGCATGGTCAGCCCCACCGGGATCAGGTAGACGATGGTCGCCCCGGAGGTGTAGCCCACCAGCATGGCGGTAATCCACAGGTCACGATTGGCGGTCAGGGCATTGGCCAGCTGGTAGCCGCCCATGTCCACGGCGATGATCGACAGCGCCGCAATGGAGACGTCCGAACCCAGGGCGTTGAAGAACGGCCCCAGAGCGTGGGAAATGGCCTGCGACAGATAGGGAATCGCCACCATGATCCCGGCCTGGGCCAGGAACACCGGGCCGATGGAGTGGATACCGTTGACGAATTCCCGACCCAGGCCGCTCTCGGGCTTGATGATCGACGACAAGGCGCCGAGCACTGCGCCGAGCATGATCAGGTAAATGACGTAGTTTCCAAATTCAGCCATGTGGGTTCATCTCTCTGAGCGTCATTTATAGGGTTCCCCCGCCGGGGAGGTTCTTGTTGAGGCCAGCCGCGCTCACTCCATCGCCAGGACAGACGATGCAGGCGCTATGCAAACACAGGGCATTTCCTGTGCCACAATGTGCATTCTTTGTGGTTATTACCGATGAACTCTCAAATATCGGTCAAAAAAATCCCGATGAGCTTTTCCTACCCCATAATCAACGCGGCGCTACACAGTGACCGAGGCTGATTGTGAAAACCGCAATGAAATGCTTAACTGGCTCAGCCAAGTTGACCGAATCCGCATATCGATGTGCCAAAGGTGTGCGTAAGTAACAAAAACTGCCCACTTGTGTGGCGAAGTACCACCGACGGAAACCCAGCATGCGCCCCAACGAACGACGACAGCACATTCTCGAACTCCTGCGGCAACGGGAGCGGATTTCCGTGGAGGAACTGGCGCGCATCACCGCCACGTCCCAGGAAACCATCCGCCGCGATCTCAGCGAACTGGCGGAAAGCGGCCTGGTCACCAAGTTCCACGGCGGCGCGGCGCTGCCTCCGACCGGCGAGCACGAGAACACCTTCCAGACCCGCATGAACGAACACGCCCAGGAGAAGCGCGCCATTGCCCGCTACGCCGCCGGCCTGTTCTGCGCCGGCGACAGCATCTTCATCGACACCGGCACCACCACCCTGTTCTTTGCCCGGGAGCTGGCGCAGCACACGCGCCTGACGGTCATCACCAACTCCCTGCCGATTGCCGGCTGTATCGGCGAATCGGGCAACCGGGTGTTCATGATCGGCGGCGAATACCGCCCCGACTCGACCCAGAACGTCGGCACCCTGGCCCTGGAACAGATCACCCGGTTCAACGCCGAACACGCGGTGATCACCATCGGCGCCCTGAATGAAGACGGCGCCATGGACTTCTCCATCGAAGAAGCCGAAGTGGCCCGCGCCATGATTGCCCAGGCGCGCCAACTGACGGTGATCGCCGACTCCTCAAAGCTCGAACGGCGCGGCCTGTTCAAGGTCTTCCCCCTGGAACGCATCGACCGCCTGGTGATCGATCGCCAGCCCGGCCCGCAGCTGCTGGCGGCGCTGGAAAAGGCCAAGGTGCAGGTGCACCTGGTGCCGCAGGCCTGAATTGCAGCAACGAATGCACGCTTTTATCAGTCACAAAACCCACATATAAATGACCGATACATGACCAAACAATAAATAAAAACAACAAGACTGGCCCGTATTGTGCTTTGCTTGCAGCACCGCTCTTGGGTGTTACTGCAGGAAACAGGCATTTATATGACCGAACTTTATCCGAACAATGTGACTTTCGACGTGGCCATAGTCGGTGGCGGCGTCGTCGGTTGCGCCATGGCCCGGCGCTTCGCCCTGGAAGGCGCGCGGGTGGTGCTGCTGGAAAAGGGCAGCGACATTCTCTCCGGAGCCAGCAAGGCCAACAGCGCCATCCTGCATACCGGCTTCGATGCCCCCAGCGCCAGCCTGGAACTGCAATGCATGCAGGCCGGGTACCAGGAGTACCTGGACATCCACTCGAAGATGAACCTGCCCCTGCTCAAGAGCGGAGCCCTGGTGGTGGCCTGGAATGCCGAGGATCAGGCCAGACTGCCCGGCATCCTCGCACAGGCCCGGGCCAATGGCGTGGACAACGCGCGCCTGCTGGAACGGGGCGAGATCCTGGCCCTGGAGCCCCAGCTGGCCAATCACGCCTGCGGCGCGGTACTGGTGCCCGACGAGCACCTGATCGACCCCTGGTCCGCCCCGCTTGGCTACCTGCAACAGGCCATGGCCCATGGCGCCCGGGTGCAGTTGCGGTGCGAGGTGGAGCAAGGCCAGTTCGACGGTGAACGCTGGCGCCTCGACACCAACCAGGGCAGCCTGCACGCCGCCCAGGTGATCAACTGCGCCGGGCTGTTCGGCGACACCCTGGAGCACAACCTGCTGGGCCACAGCGAATTTCGCATCATGCCGCGCAAGGGCCAGTTCGTGGTCTTCGACAAGGCCGCGGCCAAGCTCCTGCAGCGCATCGTCCTGCCGGTGCCCAACGAACGCACCAAAGGCATCGTCCTGACCCGCACGGTCTACGGCAACCTGCTGGTCGGCCCCACCGCCGAAGAGCAGGACGACCGGATTCACGCCGGCCTCGACGGGGCCACCCTGCAAAGCCTGATCGATGCCGCCGTGGAGCGCATCCCGGCCCTGGCCGGCGTCCCGGTGACCGCCACCTACGCCGGGCTGCGCCCCGCCAGCGAAAAGAAGGAGTACCGGATCCGCGCCGATCATGCCCGACACTGGATCACCGTCGGCGGCATCCGCTCCACCGGGCTCACCGCGGCCCTGGGCATTGCCCGGCATGTCTACCAGCTGTACAGCCAGCGCTGCCAGCACGCTCAGGTGGAGCAACCGAGCTGGCCGCAGATGCCCAATCTCGCCGAGCACTTGCCCCGCGACTGGCAACGACCCGGCTACGGCGAGATCGTCTGCCATTGCGAACTGGTGACCCGCCGCGAGATCGAGAGCGCCCTGAGCAGCCCCCTGCCCCCTGGCGATATCGGCGGGCTCAAGCGCCGCACCCGGGCCTGCATGGGCCGCTGCCAGGGTTTCTATTGCTCGGCCCAAGTCGCCGAACTCAGTGCCAGCCATCTGGCCATCCCTCTTGCCACAGGTCGTTGCCATGCACAGCACTGAACAGATTCAGGCCGAAGTGGCCATTATCGGCAGCGGACCCGCAGGCCTTGCCGCGGCCATCGAACTGCGCCGCCAGGGCATCGGCCCGGTGCTCGTCATCGAGCGGGAAAGCGAAGCCGGCGGCATTCCCCGGCACTGTGCCCATCCGCCTTTCGGCATGGGCGAGTACCAGCGCATTCTCAGCGGCCCGGCCTATGCCCGGCGCAATGTCCAGGCGGCGCTCAAAGCCGGGGTCGTGCTGCTGCTGCGCCACACCGTGCTCAGCCTCGAACCCGACGGCCTGCTGCGCCTGGCCAGTCCCGACGGGCCGCGGCTGGTGCAGGCGCGCAAGGTGCTGATCGCCACCGGCGCCCGGGAAACCCCGCGCTCGGCGCGCTTGCTGTCCGGGGACCGGCCGGTGGGGGTGATCAACACCGGAGCCCTGCAGAACTTCCTCTATGTGCGGCATCTCAAGCCCTTCGAACGACCGCTGATCATCGGCACCGAACTGGTCAGCCTGTCCGCCGTGCTCAGCTGTCGGCGGGCCGGCATCCGACCGGTCGCGGTACTGGAGGCCAACCAGCGCGCCACCGCCCGCTGGCCGCTGACCCTGTTCCCACGTCTGCTGGGCATCCCCATGCACTTGGGCGCGCAACTGCTGGAGATCCAGGGCACCGGTCGCGTGGAGTCGGCAAAGGTACGCCTGGCCGACGGCCAGGTCCGCGACATCCCCTGCGACGGCGTGCTGCTCACCGGCCAGTTCACCCCGGAGTCGAGCCTGGTGCGCCAGAGCCACCTGCAGCTGGACAGCGGTAGCGGCGGGCCGAAGATCGACCAGTACGGGCGCTGCTCGGACCCGGCCTACTTCGCCGCCGGCAACCTGCTGCGGCCGATCGAGACGGCCGGCTGGTCGTACCGTGAAGGGCGGCGCATCGGCGGCCTGATGGCACAGGCCCTGTGCGGCCAGCTACCCGTTCCCCAAGACGCGCTGACCCTCAAGTTCGCCGCCCCGATCAAGCTCGGCGTACCGGCGCAACTGGTGCGCAGCGAGTTGCCCGGCCTGCGCCACATCCAGCTGCGAGTCGGCCAGGCCGTCAGCGGCACCTTGCGGGTCCGCGCCCACGGCAAGGACCTCTGGAGCCGACCGGTGTCGGCCCTGCCGGAACGCCGCCTGCTGATCCCCCTCAAGGAACTGACGCTGCCCGGACACATCGACCAACTGGATATCTGCATCGACTAGCCCGGCCCATCCAAACAAGAGAGAACACCATGCGAATAGCCGCACTTGATCAGGGCACCACCAGCACCCGCGTACTGGTGGTGGACATGCAAGGCCGGGCCGACATCCAACTGGCCCTGCGTCATCAGCAGCATCACCCGCGTCCGGGCTGGGTCGAGCACGACCCGCTGGAACTGCTGGCCAACCTGCAACGCTGCCTGGAAGCCACCGGCCGGGTCGACGCCATCGGCCTGGCCAACCAGGGCGAAAGCTGCCTGGCCTGGGACGCCATCACCGGCGCGCCGCTGTCGCCGGTGATCGTCTGGCAGGACAACCGCACCGCCGCCCATATCGAGGAGCTGCGGGCCGACGGGGCCGAGGCCCTGACCCTGGAACGGGCCGGCCTGCCCCTGGATGCCTACTTTTCCGCCAGCAAGCTGGCCTGGATCGTCCGCCATCTGCCCGAAGCACAAGCCGCCCTGGGCGCCGGCCGCCTGCGCCTGGGCACCACCGACGCCTACTTCCTCGACCGCCTGACAGGGGTCTACGCCACCGACATCACCACCGCCTCGCGCACCTCGCTGATGAACCTCGCCAGCGGCCAGTGGGACCCGGATCTCTGCGCATTGTTCGGCGTGCCCTTGCAGGCCCTGCCGCAAATCCGCGCCACGGTCGGCGACTTCGGGCGCATCGGCCAGACCCCCATCAGCGCTTCGGTGGTCGACCAGCAAGCCTCGCTCTACGGCCACGGCTGCCGCAAACCGGGGGACGCCAAGATCACCTTCGGCACCGGCGCCTTTGCCCTGACCGTCACCGGCGAGCAGATCATCCGCGCCCCGGAAAAAGGCCTGCTGGCCACCGTGGCCTGGCAGGCCGACGGCCAGCCGGTGTACGCCATGGACGGCGGTGTCTATGACGCCAGCGCCGCAGTGGAGTGGGCCGGGCGCCTGGGCCTGTTCAGTGACTTCTCGGAACTGGCGACCTTTGATCAGCCTCCGGCGATTTCCCGCGACCTGGCCTTCGTTCCGGCCCTGTCCGGGCTGGCCTGCCCGCATTGGGACCGCAGCGCCGGGGCGGTGTGGATCGGCATGAACGCCGCCACCAGCCGCCAGGACCTGTGCCAGGCGGTACTGGAAGGCGTGGCCCTGCGCAGCGCCGAAGTGATCAGCGCCATGGACGCCCACCTCAATGTCACCGACCAGCTGTCGATCGACGGCGGGCTGGCCCGCAGCCCGTATTTCACCCAGTTCCTGGCCGATATTCTGCAGCGCAGCATCGTCACCCAGCGTTTCGACGAGCTCACCGCCCTGGGCTGCGCCGCCCTCGCCGCCCGTGGCCTGGGCCTGGAGCTGCCGGCCCTGGACAACACCAGCACCTACTATCGGCCGCGCATCGACCCGGCCACCGCAGCCGCCTGGCGCCACACCTTCAGCGGCGCGGTCAGTCGCTCCCAGGGCTGGTCGCAACCACGCTGAAACGCTCCAGCGGCCAAGGATGGCCGCCCTGCTGCCGACACGCCCGCGCCGCCCTTGCCGATCCGCCACGCCTATTGGACACTGACGCGCCCGCCCGCCACCGAGCGGCGGGCACATCAAGCGGTTGCTGGCGACTCAGACACACGGGACCACTGACTGCTGCGCGGGCACACCACCTGCCTGGCTGTGCTCATTAATGGATTGCTACTGAGTCGAGGTTTTATGAAAGACGCAACGATTGCGCTGCACCACGGATTCAAGTCGGACCCGACCACCAAGGCCGTGGCCGTGCCTATCTATCAGAACGTCGCCTTCGAGTTCGACAACGCCCAGCACGGGGCCGACCTGTTCAACCTGGATGTGCCCGGCAACATCTATACCCGCATCATGAACCCCACCAACGATGTGCTGGAGCAGCGCATGGCGGCCCTGGAAGGCGGGATCGCCGGGCTGGCGGTGGCCGCCGGCAGCGCGGCGATCCACTACGCGATCCAGACCCTGACCCAGGCCGGCGACAACGTTGTCTCCACCCCGCAGTTGTATGGCGGCACCTACACCCTGTTCGCCCACCTGCTGCCCAGCTTCGGCGTCGAAGTGCGCTTTGCCCGGGACGATTCCCCCGAAGCCATCGCCGAGCTGATCGACGACAAGACCAAGCTGGTGTACTGCGAGAGCATCGGCAACCCGGCGGGCAACATCGTCGATATCGAGGGCCTGGCCCAGGTCGCCCACGCCCGCAACGTGCCGCTGATGGTGGACAACACCGTGGCCACGCCGATCCTGTGCAAGCCGATCCAGTTCGGCGCCGACATCGTGGTGCACTCGGTGACCAAGTACGTCGGTGGCCACGGCAACTCCCTGGGCGGGGTGATCGTCGACAGCGGCAACTTCCCCTGGGCCGAGCATCCGCAGAAATTCGCCAGCCTCAACACCCCGGAGCCGGCCTACCACGGCGTGGTCTACACCGAGAAATTCGGCCCGGCGGCCTTTATCGCCCGGGCCCGCACCGTGCCGCTGCGCAACACCGGCGCGGCGCTGGCGCCGATGAACGCCTTCCTCCTGCTGCAAGGCCTGGAAACCCTGGCCCTGCGCATGGAGCGCCACACCGACAACGCCATCAAGGTCGCGCAGTTCCTCAAGGACCACCCGCTGGTGGCCTGGGTCAGCTACGCCGGCCTGCCCGATCACCCGCACCATGAACTGGCGCGCAAGTACATGCAGGGCAAGCCGTCGGCGATCCTGTCCTTCGGCCTCAAGGGCGGCTACGCCGCGGGCGTGCGCTTCTACGACGCGCTGCAGATCTTCAAGCGCCTGGTGAACATCGGCGACGCCAAGTCCCTGGCCTGCCACCCGGCCTCCACCACCCACCGGCAGATGAACGAAGCAGAGCAGGCCAAGGCCGGGGTCAAACCGGAGATGATCCGGCTCTCGGTAGGCATCGAAGCCATCGAAGACCTGCTCGAAGACCTCGATCAGGCGCTGCGCCAGGCCTGAGCCCGCAAGCCCCGCCGCCCGAAGGTGGCGGGGCCGCGTCCCATGCATTGACTCAACCGCGTCGGCACCGGCGCGCCCTCCCCACCAATAGCCCCCAGGAACCTCTCTTACCCGCAAAGGACTCAATCATGATTGTGCGTTACGTAAAGATCACCATGACCCTGGCTGTCGCGGCCTTCGCGCTGCTGGTGGCCTACAACAACATCAGTGACTACGGCTCCAACTTCGCCTTTGTCCAGCATGTGCTGAGCATGGACAGCGTGTTCCCCGGCAACACCGCCACCGACCGCGCCGTGACCCTGCCATTGCTGTGGAATGTCGGCTACTGGCTGATCATCGGCGGCGAAGCCCTGACCGGTGTGCTGCTGGTGCTCGGGGCGCTGCGCCTTTGGCTGGCACGGCACGGCGTCGCCAGCTACTTTAACCGCTCCAAGGGCTGGGCGATTGCCGGCTTCTGCCTGGGCTTCTGCGTCTGGTTCTTCGGCTTCATGGTGGTGGGCGGAGAGTGGTTCATGATGTGGCAATCCCCGACCTGGAACGGTCAGGACGCTGCCTTCAAGTTCTACATGGCGATCCTGGGGGTGCTGATCTTCCTCAACCAGCCCGACGCCGAGCTGTACAAATGAAAACGGCCCGCTGCGGTGACGCAGCGGGCCGTTGTTCAGCGCCCTGGGGAATCAGGGCAAGGCATTCGCACTCAGTGGTTGAGCTTGAAATCCTTCTCGGCCGCTTCGAAACGCTGAACCATGCCAGCGGTCGGCGTGCCCATCTTGCTCACCAGCAGGATCGCCAGGCTGGCAAAGATGAAGCCCGGGATGATTTCGTACAGACCCAGCAGAGCGAAGTGCTTCCACAGGATCACGGTGACGGCACCGACGATGATCCCGGCCAGCGCGCCGTTGCGGGTCATGCCTTTCCACATCACCGAGATCAGCACCACCGGACCGAAGGCGGCGCCGAAACCGGCCCAGGCGTAGCTCACCAGGCCCAGCACGCGGTTTTCCGGGTTGGCGGCCATGGCGATGGCGATCAGCGCCACCACCAGCACCATGGCGCGGCCGACCCATACCAGTTCCAGCTGCGAGGCATGCTTGCGCAGGAAGGCTTTGTAGAAGTCTTCGGTCAGAGCACTGGAGCACACCAGCAACTGGCAGCTCAGGGTACTCATCACCGCCGCCAGAATCGCCGACAGCAACACACCGGCAATCCACGGGTTGAACAGCAGCTTGGCCAGCTCGATAAACACCCGCTCAGGGTTCTCGCTCACAGGGCCGGCCACGTCCGGGTGCGCCGAGAAGTAGGCGATGCCGAAGAAGCCCACGGCCACGGTGCCGCCCAGGCACAGGATCATCCAGGTCATGGAGATGCGACGTGCGTTGGCGATCGATTTGACCGAGTCCGCCGCCATGAAGCGCGCCAGGATGTGCGGCTGACCGAAGTAGCCCAGGCCCCAGCCCATCAGCGAGATCACGCCGATGAAGGTGGTGTTCTTGAGCATGTCGAAGTTGGTCGGGTCCTGGGCCTCGATGGCCAGGAAGGTGGTGTCGACGCCACCGGTGGCCAGCAGCACGATGATCGGGGTCAGCAGCAGGGCGAAGATCATCAGCGTGGCTTGTACGGTATCTGTCCAGCTCACCGCCAGGAAACCACCGACAAAGGTGTAGGCAATGGTCGCGGCCGCGCCAGCCCACAGGGCTGTCTCGTAAGGCATGCCGAAGGTGCTTTCGAACAGACGGGCGCCGGCGACGATGCCGGAGGCGCAATAGATGGTGAAGAACACCAGGATCACCACCGCGGAGATGATCCGCAGCAGGCCGCTTTTATCTTCGAAACGGCTGGAGAAGTAGTCCGGCAGGGTCAGCGCATCACCGTTGTGCTCGGTCTGCACCCGCAGGCGACCGGCCACGAACAGCCAGTTCAGGTAGGCACCGACGATCAGGCCGATGGCGATCCAGCTCTCAGACAGACCGGACATGTAGATGGCGCCCGGCAGGCCCATCAGCAACCAGCCACTCATGTCGGAAGCACCGGCGGAAAGCGCGGTCACCACGCTGCCCAGGCTACGGCCGCCCAGAATGTAGTCGGAAAGGTTGTTGGTGGAGCGATAGGCCATGAAGCCGATCAGCACCATTGCTGCGATGTAGATCACGAAGGTGATCAGGGTGGGATTGCTTGCACTCATTGAGTTACGCCCTGGCTTTGTTTTTATGGTGCGGCGGTCACTGCCCGCCGACGCCAAACGATGGTATTTGGCAGACGGTCAGGCGAGCCGCGCATTTATGACTGATGTTTCCCCAGGAAAGCCATCAGCCGATGAACCACCCCGAAAAGGGGTCGGTTGCACCTTGGGCGCGAATCCTATGCAACAAAATGAACAAGGTGCAACCAATTTGCGGTGTTTAAGTTGCACCTTGTCGAATAATCGACCCCCCATGGCGCTTTTGCTCCTTTTTGGAGCAAGAAATCGATTTTTCAGAAGCAAACGCACCATCAAGATGCCGAGCCAGTGATGCAGGATATTTATTCCTGACAAGCTGCCATTTTTTCCGTCCGAAAATGGGTTGCACCCGGTTGCACCTATTGCAGCGCGCGGATAATCTTGCCGCCAGCTGATGCCACACGTGCGTGGCAAACATGAGGATAAAAATATGGCTACCACCACCCTCGGGGTCAAACTCGACGACCCAACCCGCGAGCGCCTCAAGGCCGCCGCGGCCTCGATCGATCGTACGCCGCACTGGCTGATCAAGCAGGCGATTTTCAATTACCTGGAAAAACTCGAGGGTGGTGCAACCCTGTCCGAGCTGAGCAGTGTCACTGCCAAAGACGGCGATGACGCCGGCGAGGTGCAGACCGATCACGCTCACCAATGCTTCCTGGAGTTTGCCGAAAGCATCCTCCCGCAATCGGTGCTGCGCGCCTCGATCACCGCCGCCTACCGTCGCCCGGAGCCGGAAGTGGTGCCGATGCTGCTGGAGCAGGCGCGCCTGCCGGCCGCCACCGCCGAAGCCGCGAACAAGCTGGCGGCCTCGATCGCCGAGAAGCTGCGCAACCAGAAGAGCGCCGGTGGCCGTGCCGGGATCGTCCAGGGCCTGCTGCAGGAATTCTCCCTGTCGTCCCAGGAAGGCGTGGCGCTGATGTGCCTGGCCGAAGCCCTGCTGCGCATCCCCGACAAGGGCACCCGCGACGCTCTGATCCGCGACAAGATCAGCACCGGCAACTGGCAGCCGCACCTGGGCAACAGCCCGTCGCTGTTCGTCAACGCCGCCACCTGGGGCCTGCTGCTCACCGGCAAGCTGGTGTCGACCCACAACGAGGCCGGCCTGACCTCCTCCCTGAGCCGCATCATCGGCAAGAGCGGCGAGCCGATGATCCGCAAGGGCGTGGACATGGCCATGCGCCTGATGGGCGAGCAGTTCGTCACCGGCGAAACCATCGCCGAAGCCCTGGCCAACGCCAGCAAGTTCGAAGCCAAGGGCTTCCGCTATTCCTACGACATGCTCGGCGAAGCAGCACTGACCGAGCACGACGCACAGAAGTACCTGGCGTCCTACGAGCAGGCCATCCACTCCATCGGCAAGGCCTCCCACGGTCGCGGCATCTATGAAGGCCCGGGCATCTCGATCAAGCTCTCGGCCCTGCACCCGCGCTACAGCCGCGCCCAGTACGAGCGCGTGATGGAAGAGCTGTACCCGCGCCTGCTGTCCCTGACCCTGCTGGCCAAGCAGTACGACATCGGCCTGAACATCGACGCCGAGGAAGCCGACCGCCTGGAGCTGTCCCTGGACCTGCTGGAACGCCTGTGCTTCGAGCCGCAACTGACCGGCTGGAACGGCATCGGCTTCGTGATCCAGGCCTACCAGAAGCGCTGCCCATACGTGATCGACTACGTGATCGATCTGGCCCGCCGCAGCCGTCACCGCCTGATGATCCGCCTGGTGAAAGGCGCCTACTGGGACAGCGAGATCAAGCGCGCCCAGGTCGAAGGCCTGGAAGGCTATCCGGTCTACACCCGCAAGGTGTATACCGACGTTTCCTACATCGCCTGCGCACGCAAGCTGCTGTCGGTGCCGGAAGTCATCTACCCGCAGTTCGCCACCCACAACGCCCACACCCTGTCGGCGATCTACCACATTGCCGGTCAGAACTATTACCCCGGCCAGTACGAGTTCCAGTGCCTGCACGGCATGGGTGAACCGCTGTACGAGCAAGTGGTGGGCAAGGTCGCCGATGGCAAGCTGAACCGTCCGTGCCGCGTGTACGCACCGGTCGGCACCCACGAAACCCTGCTGGCCTACCTGGTCCGCCGCCTGCTGGAAAACGGCGCCAACACCTCCTTCGTCAATCGCATCGCCGACCAGTCGATCTCGATTCAAGAGCTGGTGGCCGATCCGGTGGCGCAGATCGAGCAGATGGCCACCCTGGAAGGCGGCTTCGGCCTGCCGCACCCGCGCATTCCGCTGCCGCGTGACCTGTATGGCAGCGAACGCGCCAACTCCGCCGGCATCGACATGGCCAACGAACACCGCCTGGCGTCGTTGTCCTGCGCCCTGCTGGCCACCGCCCACAACCACTGGAAAGCCGCACCGATGCTCGGTTGCGCCGCCAGCAGCGAAACCCCGGCGCCGGTCCTCAACCCGGCGGATCATCGCGATGTGGTCGGTCACGTCCAGGAAGCCACGATCGAAGACGTCGACAACGCCATCCAGTGCGCCCTGAACGCCGCGCCGATCTGGCAAGCCACGCCGCCGGCCGAACGCGCCGCGATCCTGGAACGCGCCGCCGACCTGATGGAAGGCGAGATCCAGCCGCTGATGGGCCTGCTGGCCCGCGAGGCCGGCAAGACCTTCGCCAACGCCATCGCCGAAGTGCGTGAAGCCGTGGACTTCCTGCGCTACTACGCAGTGCAGGCACGCAACGACTTCAGCAACGACGCCCACCGCCCACTGGGTCCTGTGGTGTGCATCAGCCCGTGGAACTTCCCGCTGGCGATCTTCAGTGGCCAGGTCGCCGCGGCCCTCGCCGCCGGTAACCCGGTGCTGGCCAAACCAGCCGAACAGACCCCGCTGGTCGCCGCCCAGGCCGTGCGCCTGCTGCTCGAAGCCGGGATTCCCGAAGGCGTGCTGCAACTGCTGCCGGGCCAGGGCGAGAGCGTCGGTGCCCGCCTGGTCGGCGACGAGCGGGTCAAGGGCGTGATGTTCACCGGTTCCACCGAAGTCGCGCGCCTGCTGCAACGCAACATCGCCGGGCGCCTGGACAACCAGGGCCGGCCGATCCCGCTGATCGCCGAAACCGGCGGCCAGAACGCGATGATCGTCGACTCCTCGGCCCTGACCGAACAAGTGGTCATCGACGTGGTGTCCTCGGCCTTCGACAGCGCCGGCCAGCGTTGCTCGGCCCTGCGCGTGCTGTGCCTGCAGGAAGATTCCGCCGACCGCGTGATCGAAATGCTCAAGGGCGCCATGGCCGAAAGCCGCCTGGGCAACCCGGAGCGCCTGTCGGTGGACATCGGCCCGGTGATCGACGCCGAAGCCAAGGCCGGCATCGAGAAGCACATCCAGGCCATGCGCGACAAAGGTCGCAGCGTGTACCAGATGGCCATTGCCGACAGCGAAGAATGCAAGCGCGGCACCTTCGTCATGCCGACCCTGATCGAGCTGGAAAGCTTCGACGAGCTGCAACGCGAGATCTTCGGTCCGGTGCTGCACGTGGTGCGCTACAAGCGCAAGGACATCGACCAGCTGATCGCCCAGATCAACGCCTCCGGCTACGGCCTGACCCTGGGTGTGCACACCCGGATCGACGAAACCATCGCCAAGGTGGTGGACAACGTCCACGCCGGTAACGTCTACGTCAACCGCAACATCGTCGGTGCCGTGGTCGGCGTGCAGCCGTTCGGCGGCGAAGGCCTGTCGGGCACCGGCCCGAAAGCCGGCGGCCCGCTGTACCTGTACCGCCTGCTGTCGACCCGCCCGGTGGATGCCATCGAGCAGTCCTTCGCCCGTAGCGATGCCGAGAACGCCCCGGACCTGCGCCTGCGCGAAGCCCTGAGCAAGCCGCTCAATGCCCTGCAAGCCTGGGCCGAGAGCAGCAAGCTGGCGGAACTGGCCACCCTGTGCAAACAGTTCGCCAGCCAGTCGCAAAGCGGCATCACCCGCCAGCTGACCGGCCCGACCGGCGAGCGCAACAGCTACGCCATCCTGCCTCGCGAGCACGTGCTGTGCCTGGCAGAGATCGAAGGCGACCTGCTGACCCAACTGGCGGCCGTGCTGGCGGTTGGCGGCTCGGCGGTGTGGCCGGAAAGCGACCTGGCCAAGGCACTGTTCGCCCGTCTGCCGAAGGACGTACAGGCGCGCATTCAGCGGGTGGCGGATTGGACCAAGGACGAGGTGGTATTCGACGCGGTCCTGCACCACGGCGACTCGGACCAGTTGCGCGGCGTTTGCCAGCAAGTGGCTCAGCGCGCCGGAGCCATCGTTGGCGTCCAGGGCCTGTCCCAGGGCGAGACGGCGATTGCCCTGGAGCGCCTGGTGATCGAGCGCGCCCTGAGCGTCAACACCGCGGCGGCCGGCGGTAATGCCAGCCTGATGACCATAGGTTAAGAGCAGCGGCAAGCGGTAAGCTTCAAGCGGCAAGTGGGGGTGCAAGGCCCTTGCTTGCAGCTTGAAGCTTGAAGCTTGTTGCTTGTTGCTTGTTGCTGCTTCTGCCCCTCCATCACCCTCATCAATCTTTCTATCCAGCCTTTATTCACGCGACTAGACTCGGCTCACTCCCTATCCCACAGGTATGCCGCCATGTCCGAGACGCTGCTCAGTTCCCGCAATCTGGCCTTTGAGCTGTATGAGGTACTCGACGCCGAGGGCCTGACCCAGCGTGAGCGGTTTGCCGAGCACAATCGCGAAACCTTCGACGCCGCCATCGGCACCGCCCGCAGCATCGCCGAGAAGTACTTTGCCCCGCACAACCGCAAGGGCGATGAGAACGAACCACGCTACGAAGACGGTCAGGCGAGGCTGATTCCTGAAGTGAAACCGGCGGTGGACGCTTTCCTCGAAGCCGGCTTTCTCAATGCAGCCCGCAGTTTCGAGGCCGGCGGCATGCAGTTGCCGACCCTGTTGTCCCAGGCCTGCTTCGCCCACTTTCAGGCGGCTAACGCGGCCACCACGTCCTACCCGTTCCTGACCATGGGCGCGGCCAACCTGATCGAGAGCTTCGGCACCCCGGAACAGAAGCAACGCTTCCTGCAGCCGATGATCGACGGCCGCTTCTTCGGCACCATGGCCCTGACCGAGCCCCATGCCGGCTCCTCCCTGGCCGATATCCGCACCCGTGCCGAACCGGCCGCCGACGGCAGCTACCGGCTCAAGGGCAACAAGATCTTCATCTCCGGCGGCGACCACCCGCTGTCGGAGAACATCGTGCACATGGTCCTGGCCAAGCTGCCGGACGCGCCGGCCGGGGTGAAGGGCATATCGCTGTTTATCGTGCCCAAGTTCCTGGTCAACGACGACGGCAGCCTGGGACCGCGCAACGACGTGCTGCTGGCCGGGCTGTTCCACAAGATGGGCTGGCGCGGCACCACCTCCACCGCGTTGAACTTCGGTGATAACGGCCACTGCGTGGGCTATCTGGTGGGCCAGCCGCACCAGGGCCTGAGCTACATGTTCCAGATGATGAACGAGGCGCGGATCGGCGTCGGCATGGGTGCGGTGATGCTGGGTTATGCCGGCTACCTGTACTCCCTGGAATACGCCCGCGAGCGTCCGCAAGGTCGCCTGCCGGACAGCAAGGACCCGAGCACCGCGCCGGTATCGATCATCCAGCACGCCGATGTGCGCCGCATGCTGCTGACTCAGAAGGCCTACGTCGAAGGCGCCTTCGACCTGGGGCTGTACGCGGCGCGGCTGTTCGACGACACCACCACCCTGGCCGACGAGGCCGGGCGCCGGCAGGCCCACGAACTGCTGGACCTGCTGACGCCGATCGTCAAATCCTGGCCGTCGGAGTTCTGCCTCAAGGCCAACGAGCTGGCGATCCAGATCCTCGGCGGCCACGGCTACACCCGGGAATACCCGGTGGAGCAGTACTACCGCGACAACCGCCTGAACCCGATCCACGAAGGCACCCACGGCATCCAGTCCCTGGACCTGCTGGGGCGCAAGCTGGCGCAGAACGGCGGCGCCGGGCTCAAGCGCCTGATCCGCCTGATCGCCGAGACCGGCGAGCGGGCCCGCGCCCATGCGTCGCTGGACGCCCTGCGCCTGCCTCTGGAGCAACTGGTGTCGCGCCTACAGAGCGTGACCCTGGGTCTGCTCGGGGATCTAGCCAGCGGCAAGGTCACGGCGACCCTGGCCAACTCGGCGCTGTACCTGAAGGCCTTCGGCCACGCGGTGATCGGCTGGCGCTGGCTGGAACAGGCCATCAAGGCCGAGGAAGGACTGGCGCGAGGCCATGCCGGGGACCGGGATTTCTATCACGGCAAACTGCAGGCCGCGCGCTACTTCCTGACCTGGGAAGTGCCGGGCTGCCAGCATGAACTGACCCTGCTGGAAGCACGGGACGCCACCTGCCTGGAGATGCAGGACGCCTGGTTCTGAGGCCGAGTCGGCCTGAAACACCGCGGCGCGCTATTCGCTGGCAAGCCAGCTCCTACCAGAGGGGTCACGCCACACCTGTAGGAGCCGGCTTGCCGGCGAAAGCGGCGGGCCTGGCACACCGCAGCATGCGGTTCGCCGGCAGGCCCGCGCTCCTGGGCACTCAGTGCAGCTTGAAGCCGCCCACCTGGCGCACCAGGTCCTCGGCCAGGCGCTGCAAGGTCCGGCAATCTTCACGGCAGGCATGCACTTCGGCCGCCGTGGCCCGGGCCAGATCGGAAATCCCCTGCACCGTGCGGTTGATCTCTTCGGTCACCGTCGACTGCTGCTCGGTGGCCGTGGCCACTTGCTGATTCATGTCGCTGATGCGCTCCACCTGCCCGGTGATCGCGGTCAGCGAGGCGCCGGTGCGCTGGCTGGATTCGACGCCGGTGCCCGTCGCCGTCTGCCCGGCATGCATCGAGGACACCGCGTTCTCCGCCCCTTGCTTGAGGCCCTGGATCATTTGCTGGATTTCATCGGTGGAGGTCTGGGTGCGCTGGGCCAGGGTGCGCACTTCATCGGCGACCACGGCAAAGCCACGGCCCATCTCCCCGGCCCGGGCCGCTTCGATGGCGGCGTTGAGGGCCAGCAGGTTGGTCTGTTCGGAAACCCCGCGAATCACCGCCAGCACCTGATCGATGGAGGCCACCTGTTCCGCCAGTTCGCTCACGGCGCCGGCGGCCAGGGCAATGTCCCCGGACATGCTCTCGATATGCTGGATCGAACCACCCACCACTTCCCGGGCCTGCAGGGCTTCGTCCCGGGCCGCCTGGGACGCGTCCGCCGCCTGCCCCGCATTGCGCGCAATGTCCTGGACCGTCAGGCCCATCTGGTGCACCGCGGTGGCCACGGTGTCGGTCATTTCCTGCTGCTGTCCGGAGCGCTCGGCGGTGTTCTCCACCACCGCCGCCACTTGGCTCACCGAGGAGCGCAGGCGTTCGGTGGTGGCCAGCACCTCGCCGATCATACCGCGCTGGCTGTCGAGGAAGCGGTTGAAGCCCCGGGCCAGGTCCCCCAGCTCGTCGGCGCGGCTGGCGTCCAGGCGCAGGGTCAGGTCACCGCCACCACTGCCGATGGCCACCAGCCCCTCGGTCACTTGCCGGACCGGCCGCACCAGGCCACGGGCCAGCAGCACAACCAGCAACAGGCAGACCGCGGCAATGCCCAGGCCGATCAGGCTGGTGAGCCAGATCGCCCGGTGCGCCTCGGCGTAGATCTGCGCCTGCGGCACCTCGGCCACCAGGCTCCAGCCAAAGCCGCGCAGGGGCAGGCTCAGGGCCAGGTAGTCTTCGCCGTCACGTTCGAAATGACTGCTGGTCAGCCCCTCGTACCCCATCAGCGCCTCGGCGGCGGTCGCGCCGATCTGCTCGGACAACTGCCGCTTGCCACTGAATTCGGCGTCCGGGTGGACCTGGATCAAGCCATCGCTGCGCACCAGAAACACCCGGCCGCGCTCGCCAAAGCTGTAGTCGTGAATCAGCTGCGACAGCTCGGTCATGCGCAAGCCCAGGCCGGTGACGCCCACCAGTTCACCGTCTTTCTCGACCCGGTAGTTGATGAACAGCGCCAGCTCGCCGCTGGCCACGTCGATATCGATGTTCAGCACCCGCGGCTTGCCGCTGTCGATAAAGCGGTAGAACCAGACGTCCTTGGGATTATCCCGACTGAGGGTCCGGTCCAGGCCTTTCTGGTTGTAGTAGTGATGGCTGAGCGGGCTGGCCATCATGGTGGTGAACGCCTGGTTCTCGGCGCGGATGTCTTCCAGGTAGCTGATGAAGCTCGGCGCCCGGGCCGGGTCTTCGCCGGCCGCCAGCCAGTCGCGCAGCATGCCGTTGCCGGCCAGGTCGCGGGCGGCGGTCAGGGGCTGGGTGAGAATGCGCTCGATATCGTTGCGCATGGCTTCGATGCTCGAAGGGAGCGCCCTGTCCACCAGATAGTTCTGGGTCAGGTGATTGATCAGTACCGTGTAGATGGCTACTACCACCAGCAGACTGACCAACAGGGCCGATCCCATACTGAGGATCAGCTGCCATTGAATACTGCGTCGCCAGAATTGCATGGAACACCTCTTTCTTATGGTTATAAGAGGCTGAGATACCGCGCCAGCCGCGGGAAGTTGTATACAAACAAAGATCCTGCTTGTCCAACCCATTACCCGCCGGCTGTGTGCACTTCCATCAATTCTGTTGAATGGTCTTGGCGATCACCTCGACGGTGGCGCTCACCTGTTCCTCATAACGGGCCAGTTCCTGGGCATGGCGTTTTTGCATGTCGATCTGCTGCGAGCACAGGTTCATCGCCGCCAGCACCAGCAGGCGCTCGCCTATCAGCGTCGGGTATTTCTTCTTGGTGTCGGCCAGGGCCGCCTTGAGCATCAGCGCGGCGTCCATGAGGGTCTGCTCCTCACCGGCCGGGGCCTTGATCGAGTAATCCTCGCCCAGGATCGAGATCACCTTCACCCCATCGATATGGTGTCTCATGGGTTGGCCGGGCTCGCGCTGACGCGCTCAACCAGAGCCTGGATGCGGGCTGCGGTCGCGCCTTGTTTCTCTTCCTGTTCCATCAGGCTCAATTGCAGGCTTTCGTTTTCATCCTTGGCCTGGGCCAGTTGTTCCTTGAGGGCTGCGTTCGTGCCGAGCAGCTCCTGGTTCTGTAGCACCAGGTCGCTGACCAGCTGTTCCAATTGGCTGAGGGATGCTTCCAACATTTTGACCTTCCGGGCGTTTTGCAAAGGGCGCGTACGATAAAGAAAAGTCACCTTGGATACCAGGGTTATCCAGGCGCAAGGCCTTGATTTTACTGGCGATGACCCTTCCGCGAGAGCTGCTAGAGACTGTCATTGGCGCCGTGGGTTCCTGACGCTCCGTCGGGCCGTCAGGACTTTTCTGAAATATCCCAACAGTTACTCAGACTTTTCTGAAACTACTCCCGGGCATTCAAGAAGCACTTTTTCAACGCGATAGCACAGGTACTTCCCAGACCCACACGCGCAAGCCGCGCACATCCGAGGTAGGTTCAATGTCCCTGCGTACCCTGAATATCGCTCCGAGGGCATTCCTCGGCTTTGCCCTGATAGGTTGCTTGATGCTGTTTCTGGGGATCTTTGCCCTGAATCAGATGAGCAAGATCCGCGCAGCGACCGAACGCATCACCCAGGACACCATCCCCAGCATCAAGAGCGTCGACGACTTCACCCAACTGAGCCTGCGCCTGCGGGTCCAGGCCTATCGACTGCTGCTCAACCGCGACCCCGAGGAACAGCAAAAGACCCTGGACTCCATCCGCGAGCGCAACCAGAAGATCGATGAAACCCGTGCCCGCTACCAACAGCTCATCAGCAGCCCCGAGGAGCGCGCCGCTTACGACCAGTACATGGAGCTGCTGACCCACCACCGCCAACTGGAAGACCAGTTGATCGAGCTGTCGCACAACAACCAGCTCGAAAGCATGCAGCAGTTGCTCAACACCGAGCTGATGACCAGCGCGGAAAAGATCAACGGCCTCCTCAACCAACTGGTGGAGATCAACACCCAGTACTCCAGCGCCGCCGACCAAGACGCGGCCGAGCAATACACCACCGCCTTCAATCTGGTGGTGACCCTGTTGGTACTGGCCAGCGCCCTGACCCTGCTGTTCGCCTGGCGACTGATCCGCAGCATTACCTTGCCGATCGCCAACGCCCTGCATGCCGCCGAAACCATCGCCGAAGGCGACCTGACCCAACCGATCACCGTGGACGGCCGCGACGAAGCCGGCCGCCTGCTGCAGGCCATGCTCACCATGCAGGAAAAACTGCGCGACACCCTGCAACGCATTTCCGCCTCCGCCGGCCAGCTGGCCTCGGCGGCCGAGGAGCTCAACAGCGTCACCGACGAAAGCGCCCGTGGCCTGACCCAGCAGAACAATGAAATCGAACAGGCCGCCACCGCGGTCAATGAAATGACCAGCGCCGTGGAAGAAGTGGCGCGCAATGCCGTCAGCACCTCCGAAGCCTCGCAGAACGCCACCCAGTCCGCCGGGGACGGACGCGACATGGTCCAGGAAACCGTCGCCGCCATCGAGCGCATGACCGGCGACGTGCAAAGCACCGCGAGCCTGATCGGCGATCTGGCCAACGAATCCCGGGACATCGGCAAGGTGCTGGACGTGATCCGCGGCCTGGCCGACCAGACCAACCTGCTGGCGCTCAATGCCGCCATCGAAGCCGCCCGCGCCGGCGAGGCCGGTCGCGGCTTTGCCGTGGTCGCCGACGAAGTGCGCGCCCTGGCCCACCGCACCCAGCAGTCCACCAGCGAAATCGAACGCATGATCGGCAGCATCCAGAGCGGCACCGAACACGCCGTGGACTCGATGCGCAACAGCACCGAGCGCGCCGAGTCGACCCTGACCATCGCCCGCAACGCCGGGCAGTCCCTGGACACCATCAACAGCGCCATCAACGAAATCAACGAACGCAACCTGGTGATCGCCAGCGCCGCCGAAGAACAGGCCCAGGTGGCCCGGGAAGTGGACCGCAATCTGGTGAACATCCGCGACCTGTCGGTGCAGTCCACCACCGGAGCCAACCAGACCCGCTCCGCCAGCAGTGAGTTGTCGATCCTGGCCGTGGACCTGAACAACCTGGTGACCCGGTTCCAGCTATAAAAAGCCCTTCGCTCGGTTCCAAGGCTCTATTGCGGGCCTGGAGCCGATGCCGTCGGCCATTGGCGCTCCCGGCCAGGTGCGTAGCCAAAAGGCTAAATCCACGGCGTGGCTCAAGACTTTAGTCGTACGACCGATAAGTCACGGTAGATCAGTCTCAAGCCCCGCACGGATGCGCCCTTTCTGGTACCCACCATGTCCCTTCGTAATATGAATATCGCTCCGCGGGCCTTCCTCGGTTTTGCCATGATCGGCGGCTTGATGCTGATCCTGGGGGTGTTCGCCCTGAATCAGATGAGCAAGATCCGCGGCGCCGCCGAGGACATCACCCTGAGCAGCGTGCCGAGCATCAAGAGCCTCGACGAGTTCACCCAGCTGACCCTGCGCCTGCGGGTGCTGTCCTACCGTTTGCTGGTCAACCGCGAGCCGGATGTGCAGCAAAAGACCGTGGAACTGCTGGAGATGCGCAACCAGCAGATCCGCACGGCCCAGGCGACCTATGAAAAGCTGATCAGCAGCCCGGCGGAAAAAGCCGCCTACGACCAGTACGTACAGTTGCTGGGCCAGTACCGGCAGATCGAAGAGCGGATGAAGAGCCTTTCGCGCAGCAATCAGGTGGACGAGTTGCGCAACCTGCTCAACACCGACCTGCTGAACAACTCCGAGGCCATGAACACCGTGCTCAACCGCCTGCTGGAGATCAACACCCAGCAGACCCTGGACACCAACCAGCAAGCCGCCGAGCAGTACTCCTCGGCCTTCGCCCTGGTGGTGACCCTGCTGGTGCTGGCCACCGCCCTGACCCTGCTGTTCGCCTGGCTGCTGACCCGCAGCATCACCCTGCCGATCGCCAACGCCCTGAGCGCCGCCGAAGAGATCGCCGAAGGCAACCTGACCCGGCCGATCCGGGTCGACGGCAACGACGAAGCCGGACGCCTGCTGCGCGCCATGGCCAAGATGCAGGAAAAACTGCGCGACACCCTGCAACGCATCTCCGGCTCCGCCACCCAGCTGGCCTCGGCGGCCGAAGAGCTCAACAGCGTCACCGAGGAAAGCGCTCGCGGCCTGACCCAGCAGAACAACGAGATCGAGCAAGCCGCCACCGCGGTCAATGAAATGACCAGCGCCGTGGAAGAAGTGGCGCGCAACGCCGTCAGCACCTCCGAAGCCTCGAAGAACGCCACCACCTCCGCCGGCGATGGTCGCGACCTGGTGCAGGAAACCGTGTCCGCCATCGAGCGCATGAGCTCGGACGTACAAAGCACCGCCAGCCTGATCGGCGACCTGGCCAACGAATCCCGGGACATCGGCAAGGTACTGGACGTGATCCGCGGCCTGGCCGACCAGACCAACCTGCTGGCGCTCAATGCCGCCATTGAAGCCGCCCGCGCCGGCGAGGCCGGTCGCGGCTTTGCCGTGGTCGCCGACGAAGTGCGTGCCCTGGCCCACCGGACCCAGCAGTCCACCAGCGAAATCGAACGCATGATCGGCAGCATCCAGAGCGGCACCGAACACGCCGTGGACTCGATGCGCAACAGCACCGAACGCGCCGAGTCGACCCTGAACATCGCTCGCGGCGCCGGCCTGTCCCTGGACACCATCAACAGCGCCATCATCGAGATCAACGAACGCAACCTGGTGATCGCCAGCGCCGCCGAAGAACAGGCCCAGGTGGCCCGGGAAGTGGACCGCAACCTGGTGAACATCCGCGACTTGTCGGTGCAGTCGGCCACCGGCGCCAACCAGACCAGTGCAGCCAGCAACGAGCTGTCGCGCCTGGCCGTGGACCTCAACGGCCTGGTGGCGCGCTTCAGCCTTTGAAACGCCGGGCCAGGCTCGGCAAAGCCCCGGCGCACAGCACTTGCGCCGGGTCGGCCGCGGTCATTGAAAGCTTTTTGACAGCGGCACATTTCAACAGGTTAGAATCGCTGGCACGCAGACTGCATGGTCAGTTTGCGCCCGCCTTTTTCGCCCTGGAGTACTGCCTTTGAATGCGACGACCATCAACAGCCTGTTCTTGATCGGCGCGTTGCTGGTAGGTGCGAGCATTCTGGTGAGCTCATTGTCCTCGCGGCTCGGCATCCCGATCCTGGTGATCATCCTCGCCGTGGGCATGACCGCCGGGGTCGACGGCGGCGGCATCATCTTCAACAACTACCCGACCGCCTACCTGGTGGGCAACCTGGCCCTGGCCGTGATCCTGCTGGATGGCGGCCTGCGCACCCGGGTGGCGAGTTTCCGCGTGGCCCTGTGGCCGGCGCTGTCCCTGGCCACGGTGGGGGTGCTGATCACCACCGGGCTGACCGGCATGGCCGCGGCCTGGCTGTTCGACCTCAACCTGATCCAGGGCCTGCTGATCGGCGCCATCGTCGGCTCCACCGACGCCGCGGCGGTGTTCTCGCTGCTGGGGGGCAAGGGCCTCAACGAACGGGTCACCGCCAGCCTGGAGATCGAGTCGGGCAGTAACGATCCGATGGCGGTGTTTCTCACCGTGACCCTGATCGACATGCTCGCCAGCGGCCACACTGGCCTGCACTGGGGCCTGCTGGGGGACCTGATCCGCGAATTCGGCATCGGCGCGGTGATCGGCCTGGGCGGCGGCTGGCTGATGCTGCAACTGGTCAACCGCATCCACCTGGCCAACGGCCTGTACCCGATCCTGGTGATCGCCGGCGGCCTGGTGGTCTTCGCCCTGACCAACGCCCTGCACGGCAGCGGCTTCCTGGCGGTGTACCTGTGCGGCCTGATGATCGGCAACCGCCCGGTGCGCAGCCGCCACGGCATCCTGCACATGCTTGACGGCATGGCCTGGCTGGCACAGATCGGCATGTTCCTGGTGCTGGGGCTGCTGGTCACCCCCCACGACCTGCTGCCCATCGCCCTGCCGGCCCTGGGCCTGGCGCTGTGGATGATCCTGTTCGCCCGGCCACTGTCGGTGCTGGTGGGCCTGGCGCCGTTCAAGGCCTTCCACGGCCGGGAAAAGGCCTTTATTTCCTGGGTCGGCCTGCGCGGCGCGGTGCCGATCATTCTCGCGGTGTTCCCGTTGATGGCCGGGCTGCCCAACGCCCAGCTGTACTTCAACCTGGCGTTCTTCATCGTGCTGATCTCGCTGCTGGTGCAGGGCACCAGCCTGCCGTGGGTGGCCAAGTGGCTGAAGGTCACGGTGCCGCCGGACCCGGCGCCGATTTCCCGGTCGGCCCTGGAAGTGCATGTCACCAGCGAGTGGGAGATGTTCGTCTACCGCCTGGGAGCGGAAAAGTGGTGCATCGGCGCCGCCCTGCGGGAACTGAAGATGCCCGAAGGCACGCGGATTGCCGCGCTGTTTCGCGGCCAGCAACTGCTCCATCCGTCGGGTAGTACCGTGCTTGAGGCCGATGACTTGCTGTGCGTGATCGGCCATGAACACAACCTGCCGGCCCTGGGCAAACTCTTCAGCCAGGCGCCAGAGCGCGGGCTGGACCTGCGCTTCTTCGGCGACTTCGTCCTCGAAGGCGACGCCCAGCTGGGCGCGGTGTCGGCGCTCTACGGGCTCAAGCTCGACGGCCAGGACGCGGACATGCCCCTGGGGGCGTTCATCGCGCAGAAGGTCGGCGGTGCGCCGGTGGTCGGCGACCAGGTGGAGTGGAACAACACCATCTGGACCGTGGCGGTGATGGACGGGAACAAGATCGGCAAGGTGGGCGTCAGATTCCCCGAAGGAAGTCGCCCCGGCCCCGGCCTCTTCCTCTAAACTGCGGAGCGCGTCGGACCTGGTCGCAACGCGCCCCCCCTTTCCTATTTGCTTGACCGACTTCTATGCCTAACCTGCGTAAATTCTTCGCTGTTGCCCTGCTGGGCCTGAGTCTCTCTGTCGGTGCCGCACAGGGCGGCGATCCGCCCAGTGCCGAGGCGGTCCAGCAAAGCCTGGACAAGATCGCCGAGCGCAAATTGCCGGAAGCCGATCAGAAGGCCCTGCAGACCCTGCTGCAGAACACCCTGAATCAGCTGAATAACAAGCAGGACTACGAGCGACGCCTCAACGACCTGCGCCAGCAATTGAGCAACGCGCCGCGCCAGACCACGGAAAACCAGCGGGAACTGGCACGCCTGAAGGCCAGCAAAGTGGTACCGGTGGCCCAGCGCTACGGCTCGCTGGCGGTGTCGCAACTGGAGCAACTGCTGAGCGAACGCACCACCCTGCAAGGCGAGCTGCAAAAGGCCCTGGCCGACGCCAACACCCTGACCATCACCGCCCAGACCCGGCCCGAACGGGCCCAGGCGGAAATCAGCAGCAGCCAGACCCGGATCCTGCAGATCAACGCCGCACTCAAGTCCGGCAAGGACGGCGGCAAGCTGCTCGGCGCCGACCAGCGCAATCTGCTGAACGCCGAACTGGCGGCGATCAATGCGCTGATTCCGCTGCGGCGCCAGGAACTGGCAGGCAACAGCCAGTTGCAGGACCTGGGCAGCAGCCAGCATGACCTGCTGATGGAAAAGACCGCGCGCCTGGAGCAGGAAATCCAGGACCTGCAGACCCTGATCAACCAGAAGCGCCTGGCCCAGTCCCAGGAAACCGTGACCCAGCAGTCGATCGAGGCGCAGAAGGCCGGCAGCAGCAGCCTGCTGGCCACCGAGAGCGCCACCAACCTCAAGCTCTCCGACTACCTGCTCAAGAGCACCGACCGCCTCAACGAACTGACCCAGCAGAACCTGCAGACCAAACAGCAGCTGGACAGCGTGACCCAGAGCGACGCGGCCCTGGACGAGCAGATCAACGTGCTCAAGGGCAGCCTGCTGCTGTCGAAGATTCTCTACAAACAGAAGCAGGCCCTGCCACGCCTGAAGCTGGACCGCGATCTGGCAGACGAAATCGCCGATATCCGTCTCTATCAGTTCGAGGTCAACCAGCAGCGCGAACTGCTGGGCAGCCCCAGCACCTACGTCGACAACCTGCTCAAGAGCCAGCCGCCGGAGCAGGTCACGCCGCAACTGCGCCGGACCCTGATCGACCTGGCGATGACCCGCGCCGATCTGCTGGAGCGCCTGAACCGCGAACTCAGTGCCCTGCTCAACGAGTCCATCACCCTGCAGCTGAACCAGAAGCAGCTGCTGAGCACCTCCCAGAGCCTGCGGGCGACCCTCGACGAGCAGATGTTCTGGATCCCCAGCAACAAGCCGCTGGACGCCGAGTGGCTGCAGGAAGTGCCCCTGCGCCTGCAGAAACAGGTCACCACCCTGCCCTGGGCCTCCAGCCTCAGTGAACTGACCGACGGCCTGGCGCAGCGGCCGTTGCTGTTCCTGCCCCTGGCGCTGCTGATCGGCGCCCTGCTGTGGCGGCGCAAGAACCTCTATGCACGCCTGAGCAAGGTGCACAAGGACATCGGCCACTTCAAACGCGACAGCCAGTGGCACACGCCGCTGGCGATCCTGGTCAACATTCTCCTGGCGATGCCGGTGACCCTGGGCCTGGCGCTGTGCGGCTACGCCCTGCAGATCGACGCCCGAGGACAGAACGCCAACCTCGGCGCGGCGCTGCTACAGATCGCCCAGGCCTGGCTGGTGTTCTATACCGCCTATCGGATCCTCGCCCCCGGCGGCGTGGCGGAACTGCATTTCCGCTGGGAAAAACCCCAGGTGGAATTCCTCCAGGGCTGGGTCCGGCGCCTGGGGCTGGTGGTCCTGGCGCTGGTGGCCGTGGTGGCGGTGGCCGAGCACCAACCCGCGGCCCTGGCCGATGACGTGCTGGGCATCGCCGTGGTGCTGACCTGCTACGGGCTGATGGCCTGGCTGCTGAGTCGCCTGCTGCTGAGCAGCCCGGCCCACGAGAATGCCTCGCTGTTCCGCAAGGCGGTGGGCATGCTGTTCACCCTGCTGCCGATCGCCTTGTTCATCGCCGTGTGCTTCGGCTACTACTACACCGCGCTCAAGCTCAGCGACCGCCTGATCAACACCCTGTACCTGCTGATGTTCTGGCTGGTGATCGAGGCCACCTTCGTCCGCGGACTCGGGGTGGCGGCGCGGCGCCTGGCCTACCAGCGGGCCCTGAGCAAGCGCCAGGCGGCCAAGGAAGCCGGGGAAAGCGGCGAGGCGGTGGTCGAAGAGCCGACCATGGACATCGAGAAGGTCAACGAACAGTCCCTGCGCCTGATCCGCCTGGCCCTGCTGGGCGGCTTCATCGCCGGGCTGTACTGGGTCTGGTCGGACCTGATCACGGTGTTCTCCTACCTGGACAACATCACCCTCTACGAATACACCAGCGGCACCGGCGCCAACATGAGCATGGTGCCGATCAGCATCGGCGACGTGATCGGGGCGCTGATCATTGTCGGCATCACCTTCGCCCTGGCGCGCAACCTGCCGGGCCTGTTGGAAGTACTGGTGCTGTCCAAGCTGAACCTGGCCCAGGGCAGCGCCTACGCCACCACCACCCTGCTGTCCTACGCCATTGCCGGCATAGGCTTCGTCTCGACCCTGGCCACCCTCGGCGTCAGTTGGGACAAGCTGCAGTGGCTGGTGGCGGCCTTGTCGGTAGGTTTGGGTTTCGGCATGCAGGCGATCTTCGCCAACTTCATCTCCGGCATCATCATCCTGTTCGAGCGGCCGGTGCGCATCGGCGACACCATCACCATCGGCAACCTGTCGGGCACGGTGAGCAAGATCCGCATCCGCGCCACCACCATCACCGACTTCGACCGCAAGGACATCATCGTCCCCAACCAGACCTTCATCACCGGGCAGTTGATCAACTGGTCGCTGACCGACACCGTGACCCGGGTGACCCTCAAGCTCGGCGTCGACTACGGCTCGGACCTGGACCTGGTCAAGGAACTGCTGCTCAAGGCCGCCCGGGACAACCCGCGGGTGCTCAAGGAACCCGAGCCTCAGGTGTACTTCCTCAACTTCGGCGAAAGCACCCTGGACCACGAACTGCGCATGCACGTGCGCGAGCTGGGGGATCGCAACCCGGTGGTGGACGAGGTCAACCGCTTCATCAACCGCGAGTTCAAGAAGCAGCACATCAACATCTCGTTCCGGCAGATGGAGGTCTACCTGAAAAACCTCCACGGCCAGGAATACAAGATGGTGCCCATCGAGCCGGAGACCAAGACCATAGTCCCGGTGGCCGAGGGCAAGCCGCTGCAGGAACCGCCACCGAGCAAACTCGACTAAGGCCCCTATCCCTAGCAGAATGCTCGGACATTCTGCTGGGAGATGGCCGTTGAAAGCCCTCGACGAACTGACCTTCGACAACCGCTTCGCCCGCCTGGGCGACGCCTTCTCGACCCATGTACTGCCCGAACCCCTGGACAACCCGCGGCTGGTGGCCGCCAGCCCGGCGGCCATGGCGCTGCTGGACCTGGACCCGGCCGTGGCCGAAAGCCCGGTGTTCGCCGAGCTGTTCGGCGGGCACAAGCTGTGGGCCGAGGCCGAGCCCCGGGCCATGGTCTATTCCGGGCATCAGTTCGGTTCCTACAACCCGCAACTGGGGGACGGTCGCGGCCTGTTGCTGGGGGAGGTCTACAACCAGGCGGGGGAACACTGGGACCTGCACCTGAAGGGCGCCGGACAGACGCCCTACTCGCGCATGGGCGATGGTCGCGCGGTGTTGCGCTCGTCGATCCGTGAATTCCTCGCCTCCGAGGCCTTGCATGCCCTGGGCATTCCCAGCAGCCGCGCGCTGTGCGTGATCGGCTCGGACACCCCGGTATGGCGCGAGAAGCAGGAGCGCGGGGCGATGGTCCTGCGGCTGGCGCCGAGCCATGTCCGCTTCGGCCATTTCGAGTACTTCTACTACACCAAGAAACCCGAGCAGCAGAAGCAGCTGGGGGAGCATGTGCTGGCCCTGCATTTCCCCGAGTGCCTGGAGCAGCCGGAACCCTACCTGGCGATGTTTCGCGAAATCGTCGAGCGCAATGCCGAACTGATCGCCAAATGGCAGGCCTACGGTTTCTGCCACGGGGTGATGAACACCGACAACATGTCGATCCTGGGCATCACCTTCGACTTCGGCCCGTTCGCCTTCCTCGATGATTTCGACGCCCACTTCATCTGCAACCACTCCGATGACCAGGGGCGCTATTCCTTCAGCAACCAGGTGCCCGTCGGCCAGTGGAACCTCAGCGCCCTGGCCCAGGCCCTGACGCCGTTCATCAGCGTCGAGGCGCTACGGGAAAGCCTGGGCCTGTTCCTGCCGCTGTATCAGGCCCATTACCTGGACCTGATGCGTCGGCGCCTGGGCTTCACCCAGGCCGAGGACGACGACCAGAAACTGGTGGAACGCCTGCTGCAACTGATGCAGAACAGCGGCGTGGACTACAGCCTGTTCTTCCGCCGCCTGGGAGACGCCGCGCCGGAACAGGCGCTGGCCCGGCTGCGGGACGATTTCGTCGACCGCAACGGCTTCGACGCCTGGGCCGAGCTGTACCGGGAACGGGTCGCCCGCGATCCGATCCAGGGCCAGGACCTGCGCCGCGCGCGCATGCACGCAGTCAACCCGCTGTACATCCTGCGCAACTATTTGGCGCAGAAAGCCATCGACGCCGCAGAAGCCGGGGACTACAGCGAAGTGCGTCGCCTGCATCAGGTGCTGAGCCGACCTTTCGAGGAACAGGCCGGCATGGACAGCTACGCCGAACGCCCGCCGGAGTGGGGCAAGCACCTGGAAATCAGCTGTTCGTCCTGAGTCGGGCGAAGCTGTCCATCGGCACCTGGAAGCCCTCGGCCAACCTGCGGACCTGCCGCAGGTTGAGCAGGCGCTTGCCGTCCAGCACTGGCTCAACCTGGGATTGCACATGGACCCGCCACTGACAGGCAGGGATAATCCGCGCCCTGATTTCCAGTACCTGCAAGGATGCACATGAACCTGTTCTTCACTCTGGTCACCCTGGCCCTGGGCGTCTTCAGCCTGGTGTCGGTCGTCATCTACCTGAGCCGCCGCGCCAAGTACCGGATGAACCTGCAGGACCTGCGCCTGCACGGTAAACCGCATCGCCGCATTACCCAGGCCGAACTGGACGAACTGGCCAAACAGACCGCCAGCCTGCAACGTATCCAGGGCAGCGGCGGCATGTCCTACGAGCCGATCAGCGACAGCGTCTATCTGATCAGCGGTGGCACCGCGAGCGACGGGCTGGAGCTGCAGGTCCAGTCGGTGAAACACATGTCGATCGCCGGTATTCCCGTGGAATTTCCCTTCCCGATGGAAAGCTTCCTGGCCGACAACAACCAGGCCGAAGTGGTGATCGCCAAGCAGTTCGCCGTGGTCATCGGCCTCAACGGGCATCGCCTGGCCCAATGACGCGCGGGCGGCCTGGCTGCCACCATCACCGCTCGCCCATGCCACGAGCCCTGCCACCATCATTGTCCTGCAAGAGTTCGCCATGAAAACCCGCTACCTGCTGCTGTTGCCCCTGCTGCTGTCGCTGGCCGGGTGCAAGGAAGACTTCGCCGCCCTGCACTTCCAGGACTCGGTGCGCTCCGACCCCAAGGCCGGCCCGCAATACTCCGACCAGTTGGTGCACGAGGCGTACAAACAGAGCATTTACGCCGCGCTCGGCGCCCAGGGCCTGGACCCGGACGCCATCGCCCTGGAACGCGACAAGGAGGACGACAAAGTGATTCACCTGCGCCTGGTGGACTACTCCCTGAGCCCGGAACAACGGGGCCAACTCAAGGCCGTCTTCGAGCAGGTCACCCGTGCGCGCCAGGCCAGCTCGATGAACCTGCATCTGGAGCTGGATAACACCAAGGCCAGCGTTACCCCGCCCGGCCCCAGCGGCCTGCCGGACAGCATCGACGCCACCCTTGAGTTCGACCCGACGTTCGAGATGCTGCTGGACCGCAGCTACGAAGACAGCCTGCAGGCCATCGTCAACGCGAGGGAAATCGAAGGCCCGGTCAGCTGCAAGATCAACGCGCACCTGACCCTGCCCACGCCCTTGCAACTGATCGGCTACGAAGCCCTGGAACAGGACAACAGCGAGCGCGGCCTGATCTCCTTGCTGACCCGCGGCGGCAGCATCGCCAAGGTGCCGCTCAAGGTGCATTTCGATGACCCGGACCTGAGCCGGCACCTGCAACAGAAGACCATCCAGGCCTGGCCTTCCAGCTCGAAAAGCACCCGGCCCGCGCCGGTGCCCCTCGACGAATTCGCCATCGTCATCGGCTCCATCGGTGTCCAGACCCTGACCTCGGCCCTGCCCTTCGACACCCGCAAGGACGAGCTGCAGGAGCTGTGCAATCAGCAGATGCAGGCCCTCGGCCGGCCATTCACCTTTCACATGGGCCGCACCCTGGATCGCCTGGTCAGCGTCGAACTGGCCTCGCCCAGCCGCTGAACCCAGGACGGGCATCAGCTTGATATTCACCCCGGGCGCCGCCATCTAAGGCGCTCAACCTATTTGCGGAGCCCATCATGTCCGAGCCACTGCTGATCCCCTGCCCGCACTGCAACGGCCTCAATCGCATCCCCGGCGAACGCCTGGGCGATCACCCCAAGTGCGGACGCTGCAAGGCCGAGGTCTTGCTGAGCCAGCCTTTTGACTTGAAACAGGGCGACTACGCCAGCCAGATCAAGGGCGACCTGCCGTTGCTGGTGGACGTCTGGGCCGACTGGTGCGGACCGTGCAAATCCTTTGCGCCGATCTTCCAGCAGGCCGCCGCGCAGCTCAGTGGCAAGTGCCGGCTGGCCAAGCTCGACAGCGAAGCCAACCCGCAGTTGTCGGGGCAATTGGGCATTCGCTCGATTCCCAGCCTGATCCTGTTCAAGAACGGCCGGGAAGTGGCGCGGCAAAGCGGTGCCTTGCCTTTGCCACAACTCTTGGGCTGGTTGCGCAGCCAGGGGATTTAACGCGACGCCATGGGCCGCAGGACGCGTCCTGCGCTCATGACGACCTGAGGCTCAGGCGTTTTCCAGCAGGTTGTGCAGGTCGACGAACTGCTGGGTCAGCTTGTGCCGTGGATCGAGATGGATCAGCGGCATGTTGGCCTGGTGCGACTCACGCATGCGCACCGAACTGCCCAGGTACACCGGCAGCACCGGCAGGCCTTCGCTGATCAACTCGTCGAGCATCTGCTGCGGCAGGCTGGCCCGGGCCTGGAACTGATTGACCACGATGCCCTCGACCTCCAGGCCCTCGTTGTGGTCTTCCTTCAACTCTTCGATCTCCGCCAGCAGGCCGTACAGCGCCTGACGGGAAAAACTGTCGCAGTCGAAAGGAATCAGCACGCGATCAGCGGCGATCAGCGCCGATACCGCGTAGAAATTCAGGGCCGGCGGGGTATCCAGGTAGATCCGGTCGTAATCCTCGGCCAGCTCGTCCAGCAGTTTGCGCAGCTTATTGATCTTGTGCTTGGCCTCAAGCTTGGGCTGCAGGTCCGCCAGCTCGGCAGTGGCGGTCACCACGTGCAGGTTGTCGAACGGCGTCTCGTAGATGTCGACGTGGTTCTTCTTCGAGAAGGGCCCGGAAGACAGGGTCTGCTTGAAGAAGTCGGCGATGCCCATGGGAATGTCCTCGCCGGTCAGGCCGGTGAGGTACTGGGTCGAGTTGGCCTGGGCATCCAGGTCCACCAGCAAGGTGCGATAGCCCTCGCTGGCGCTGACCGCCGCCAGGTTGCAGGCAATGCTGGATTTGCCGACGCCACCTTTCTGATTGAACACCACACGCCGCATGTCTAGACCTCCCTGTATCAAAGAGCACCGAGTGTAGTAGGCCTGATTGCCGCTTAGCTACCTCGACAGCGCAAGAGTTTGCGCAGTCCTGGCGCCACCGGTCAGACCGGAGCAAGGCATGGCCACGACAGGTTGTGCTCGGAGCGGTCGTCGATAGTGGCAAATAGACAGCTTTTAGCGGTGCAGATTCGACGTTTTTGCGACCAACAACCCAAGCAGCATTTGCTACAAGCCAGTCGCACCGGGATAATGCGCGCCACTGACGCCTTCGCGTCACTCAGGTCAATCGCCAATCGAAGCGATACACCGCGTCAAGGAAGCCCGCAGGGGCGGGATGAAATCAAGTGATCAAGTTCAACATCGCTCAATGGCGTGCGTGGGCCCCTGGGCTCGAAAGCGTGGACGCCTGGCAGGCCTGGAGCCACCAGCCGACCCTGCCACAAAGCAGCGATGCGGCTCCCGATGTGTCCTTTCTGCCGGCCATGCAGCGCCGCCGTCTCAGCCGCCTGGCACGCATGGCCTTCAGCGTTGGCTGGCCCCTGGCCGAAGGCCTGGAGCAGTTGCCGCTGGTGTTCATCTCCCGGCATGGCGAAACCCCGCGGACCTTCGAAATCCTCAGCGACCTGGCCGCCGAGCAGCCGCTGTCACCGACCCAGTTCAGCCTGTCGGTGCACAACGCGGTGATCGGCCTGTGGTCGATCATGCGCGGCGAAACCAGTGAAATGACCGCCCTGGCCGCCGCCGGCGATGGCCTGGAACACGGCCTGCTGGAAGCCGCCACCCTGCTGGCCGACGGCGCGCCCCACGTGTTGCTGGTGATTACCGAGGAGCAGCCGCCCGAAGCCTATGCCAGCTGGATCGACGACGTGCCCTTTCCCTACGCCCTGGGCCTGTTGCTGACCCCAGGCGACGACTGGCAGCTGTCCCTGGGCAGCGACGACGGTCAAACCCCCAAAGCCCCGTGGCCCCACGCCCTGAACCTGCTGCGCGTGCTGCTCGGGGCACAGAACACTTGCCAACATGCCTGGATGAATCGTGTATGGACCTGGCAACACAAGCACTGAGCGCCAAGGGCCGCAATGCCTACCACTGGCGCCTGATCGCCACCGCTCTGAGCTTTGCGCTGTTCGGAATAGGTGGTTTGTGCCTGCGCCTGGTGATTTTCCCGTTGCTTGCCTGCCTGCCCGGCGATGCCCACCGCCACCGGCAGCGCGCGCGCAACACCGTGAGCCGGCTGTTCTGGCTGTTTATCCGCTTCATGGCCAGGAGCGGCGTGCTCACCTATGAGGTGCAGGGCGCCGAGCGGCTCGGGCGGCCGGGGCAAATGATCATCGCCAACCACCCGTCGCTGATCGACGTGGTGTTCCTCATCGGCCTGGTGCGCGACGCCAACTGCGTGGTCAAGCAAAGCCTGTGGAGCAACCCTTTCACCCGCGGCCCGGTGCGCGCCACCCAGTACATCAGCAACGACGGCAGCATGGACATGCTCGATGCGGCCTCCGGAGCACTGCAGGAAGGCCAGACCCTGATCGTCTTTCCCGAAGGCACCCGCACCCAGCCCGGCAGCGCCCCCGCCTTTCATCGGGGGGCTGCGGCCATCGCCTTGCGCGGTGCGAAAATCATCACCCCGGTGGTGATCCGGGTCAGCCCCACCACCCTGACCAAGGCCGAGCCCTGGTATCGCATCCCGCAGCGCCGCGTGCACTTCAGTTTCCACGTCGGTGCCGATATAGACCCACAGACCTTTGCAGCCCAAGGCCCGGCGCCCCAGGCTTCGCGCAAGCTCAATGAGCACTTGCACCACTATTTCATTAAGGAGCTCGCCAGAGATGAGCGATACACACCCGGACCTGATGCTTGAAATCAAACTGCTGATCATCGACGCCCTGGGCCTCGAAGACATCAGTGCCCAGGACATCGGCAACGATCAGACCCTGTTCGGCGAAGGCCTCGGCCTGGACTCGGTGGACGCCCTGGAACTGGGCCTGGCGATCCAGAAAAAGTACGGCATCAAGATCGATGCCGACGCCAAGGACACCCGCAACCACTTCAGTAACGTGGCGAGCCTTGCGGCGTTCGTCACTGCAAAACAGGCAGCTTGAGAACCGACCATGCAAACCCGTGACGACATCTTCAACACCCTGCGCGATGCCCTGGTCGAACTCTTCGAGCTTGAGCCTGACAGCATCAGCCTGGACTCCAACCTCTACCAGGACCTGGAAATCGACAGCATCGACGCCGTCGACCTGATCGACCACATCAAGCGTCAGACCGGCAAGAAAATCGCCGCCGAGGAATTCAAGTCGGTGCGCACCGTCAACGACGTGGTCGAGGCGGTCTACCGTCTGGTCCAGCCGGCCGCATGAGCCGGCTGATCGGCCTGGGCTTGTTGCTGGCCGGCCTGCTTTACCCCTTCGCGGTGTACTTCGGCATGGAGCACTTCGCTCCCTGGCAGTTCGGCCTGCTGCTGGGCGGCCTGTGGCTGGCCCGGGCGCTGACCGGCGAACGCCGCCCCGGCAGCCTGTGGATGGCCCTGGCGGCGATCGGCTTCTGCCTGCTGCTGGCCTGGTTCGACAACCCGGCGCTGCTGCGCTGGTACCCGGTGCTGATCAGCAGCTTCATGCTCGGCCTGTTCGGCCTGAGCCTGAAATATGGCCCCCCGGTGGCGGAACGCCTGGCGCGCCTTGGCGAGCCGGACCTGCCGGAAAAAGCCATACGTTATACCCGCCAGGTGACCATCGCCTGGAGCGTGTTTTTCCTCTGTAACGGCGTGCTCGCCGCGGCCCTGACCCTGTGGGCGCCGCTGAGCTGGTGGACGTTGTACAACGGCCTGATCGCCTATGGGCTGATGGGTCTGCTGTTTGCCATTGAATGGCTATTACGACAACGGGTAAGAGGCCGTAGATGAACTGGATTGCCCTTGAGCGGCTGTTGCTCAAGACCCAAGCACCGCGAGTGGTCAGTGCCCAGCCCGAGATCGACCTGCAGCGCCTGCAAGAACAGGCCCTGTGCCTGGCCGGCGCCCTGCAACAGCGCGGCGTGAAGCGCCTGGCGCTGCACCTAGAAGACGCCGTGGACCTGGCCGTGGCCCTGCTCGGCGCCTGGCGCGCCGGGGTCAGCGTGCTGCTGCCCGCCGACCTGCAGCCCCAGACTCGCCAGCGCTGGGCTGCGGACGTCGACCTGTGGCTGACCGATCAGGACACGCCCCTGCAACAGTTGCAGACCCAGCCCCTGGAACCGGCCGAGCTGGACCTGGATGCCTGCCTGTTGAGCCTGTGCACCTCGGGCTCCAGCGGCGAGCCCAAGCGCATCGAAAAAAGCCTGCGCCAGCTGGCCAACGAAGTCAGCGCCCTGGAACACCTGTGGGGCGCCGACCTGGGCCCGGCCTGGATCATCGGCAGCGTCGCCACCCAGCACATCTACGGCCTGCTGTTCCGCGTGCTCTGGCCGCTGTGCGCCGGGCGCCCCTTCGTGCGTCGCCAGTTGCCCTTCCCCGAAGACCTGCAACGGGCCAGCCGCGAATGCCCGGCCTTCGCCTGGGTAGCCAGCCCGGCGCTGCTCAAGCGCATGGGCGACAACCTCGACTGGCCGGCCCTGAGCCCGGTACGGCGGGTGTTCTCCTCCGGTGGCGCCCTGCCGAGCGAAGCCGCCGCCAGCCTGCAGCAACGGCTGCAACAGTGGCCGACGGAAATCCTCGGCAGCTCGGAAACCGGCGGCATTGCCTGGCGCCAGGGGCCGGGCCTGTGGCAACCCTTCGCCGAGGTGCGCCTGAGCCAGGACCCTGACGGCGCGCTGCTGATTGCCTCGCCCTACCTGCCGCCCGGGCATATCGAACACACGGCCGATGCCGCGCGCATTGCCGAAGACGGGCGCTTCGAGCTGCTGGGCCGCCTGGACCGCATCGTCAAACTGGAAGAAAAGCGCATCTCCCTGCCGATGCTGGAACAGGCCCTGGAAAGCCACGACTGGGTCGCGGAAGCGCGCCTGGGGGTGGTCGAAGACAACCGCGCCTACCTCGGCGCCCTGCTGGTGCTCAGCGAGTCCGGCCTGCATGCCCTGCGCAATCAGGGCCGGCGCACATTGACCCAGACCCTGCGCCAGCACCTGTCCCGGCACTGCGAAGCCCTGGCCCTGCCGCGACGCTGGCGCCTGGTGCGGCAACTGCCGCTGAACAACCAGGGCAAGCTGCCCCAGGCCGAGGTCCAGGCCCTGCTGCTGGCGCCGCGCCCGCAAGCGCCGGAGGTGCTGGAGCAGGTGCAGCACGCCGACGAATGGCAACTGCAACTGGCGATCCCGCCGGACCTGGCCTACTTCAGCGGGCACTTCCCCGCCACCCCGGTGCTGCCGGGGGTGGTGCAAGTGGACTGGGCCCTGGCCCTGGGTCAGCAGTTGCTCGAACTGCCGGGCCGCTTCGCCGGCATGGAAGTGCTGAAGTTCCAGCAACTGGTGCGCCCCGGCGACCGTATCCAGCTGAACCTGCGCTTCGATGCCCAGCGCCAGAAACTGTATTTCGCCTACTTCAACGACGGCGCTCCCTGCTCCAGCGGGCGGATCGTTCTGGAGGCCAGCTGTGGATAAGTTGTCGGGCGTTGAACCTGGGATTGGCTGGCCAGCCAGCTCCTGCCGTGCAGGGGCCAGCGTCCATGCATAAGCCCTGCGCCGTCATTCCGGTCTACAACCATGAAACCGCCGTGCCCGCCGTGGTCGACGCACTGCTGGCCCGGGGCCTGCCCTGCGTGCTGGTGGACGACGCCAGCAGCGCGGCCTGCGCCGCAGTACTGGAACAACTGGCCGAGCGCGAGCAGGTGTTCCTGATCCGCCTGGCGATCAACCAGGGCAAGGGCGGTGCGGTCATGGCCGGCCTGCGTGAAGCCGCGCAGCTGGGCTTCAGCCACGCCCTGCAAGTGGACGCCGACGGCCAGCACGACCTGGCGGATGTGGATAACTTCATCCAGCGCTCCCGGGCCCATCCCCAGGCGCTGATCTGCGGTTATCCACAGTACGACGCCAGCGTGCCCAAGGGCCGCCTATACGCCCGCTACCTGACTCACGTCTGGGTCTGGATCAACAGCCTGTCGCTGCAGATTCCGGATTCCATGTGCGGCTTCCGGGTCTATCCCCTGCCGGCGGCGCTGGCCCTGATCGACTCGGTGCAACTGGGCCGGCGCATGGACTTCGACCCGGAGATCCTGGTGCGCCTGTCCTGGCGCAACCAGCCCATGCACTGGCTGCCGACCCGGGTCCACTACCCCCAGGACGGCCTGTCGCACTTTCGCCTGTTCCACGACAACGCGCTGATCTCGAAGATGCACGCCAAGCTGTTCTTCGGCATGTTGGCGCGCCTGCCGCTGATCCTCTGGCGCCGGTGGCGCCCATGAGCCAGACGCCCCCCAACGAACACTGGGCCGAGCACCAGGAGCGCGGCAGCTTCTGGCTGATGAAGCTCACCGCCTTCGGCGTGCGGATCCTGGGACGGCGCCTGCTGAGCCCGGTGCTGTACGTCATCGTGTTCTATTTCTTTGTGTTCGGCCGCAGCGCCCGACGCAGCATCTGGCAGTACCAGCAGCGCCTGGCGCAATGGAGCGGGCGCGACGAATTGCGCCCCAGCCACTGGCGGGTGTTCGCCCAGTTCATGGCCTTTGCCGACGCCCTGCTGGACAAGCTCGACGTGTGGAACGGCAAGTTGCGCATCGAACAGATCGAGATCATAGACCCGGCGCAACTGCGCCATCAGCTGCGCGGCGAGCGCGGGCAGATGCTGGTGGGCGCGCACCTGGGCAACCTGGAAGTCTGCCGGGCCCTGGCCGAGCTGGGGGAGCAGGTGACCATGAACGTGCTGGTGCACACCAAGCACGCCGAACGCTTCAACCGCCTGCTGGGCGAAGCCGGGGCCAGCCACCTGCGGCTGATCCAGGTCAGCGAGCTGGACCCGGCGATCATGCTGCAACTGAGCCAGCGCCTGGATCGCGGCGAGTGGCTGGCGATTGCCGGCGACCGCGTGCCGCTGCACGGCGGGCGCAATGTGCGGGTGGATTTCCTCGGTCATCCGGCGGCCTTCCCCCAGGGTCCCTGGCTGCTGGCGGGGCTGCTCAAGTGCCCGGTCAACCTGCTGCTGTGCCTGAAACAGCAGGGCCGCTATCAGGTGACCCTCGAACCCTTCGCCGAGGCCGTGCAGTGGAAACGCAACGACCGCCAGCAGGTGATCGCCCAATGGACCGCCCGCTACGCCGAGCGCCTGGGCCACTACTGCCTGCTGGCACCGCAACAATGGTTCAACTTTTACCCATTCTGGAAGACCGATGACGACCTCGACCCATGAGCCGGTAACCTTCGGCGAACACCCCCTGCGCATCGAAGACGTGCTGGCCCTGGCCAACCGCCAGGCGCCGACCCGCCTGCAAGACGACGCCGCCTGGCGCCAGCGGATCGCCAAGGGCGCGCAGTTCCTCGATTCCCTGCTGGACAAGGAAGGGGTGATCTATGGCGTGACCACCGGCTACGGCGACTCCTGCGTGGTGGCGGTGCCGCTGCAGCACGTCGAGGCCCTGCCCCGTCATCTGTACACCTTCCACGGTTGCGGCCTGGGCAAGCTGCTGGACGCCCAGGCCACCCGCGCGGTGCTGGCGGCGCGCTTGCAGTCGCTGTGCCACGGGGTGTCCGGGGTCCGGGTGGAGCTGCTGGAGCGCCTGCAGGCCTTCCTCGACCAGGACATCCTGCCGCTGATCCCGGAGGAAGGCTCGGTGGGCGCCAGCGGCGACCTGACGCCGCTGTCCTATGTGGCGGCGACCCTGTCCGGCGAACGCGAAGTGCTGTTTCGCGGCGAGCGCCGTGAGTCCGCCGACGTGCACCGCGAGCTGGGCTGGGAGCCCCTGGTGCTGCGGCCCAAGGAAGCCCTGGCGCTGATGAACGGCACCGCAGTGATGACCGGGCTGGCCTGCCTGGCCTTTGCCCGGGCCGACTACCTGCTGCACCTGGCGACCCGCATCACCGCCCTCAACGTGGTGGCCCTGCAAGGCAACCCGGAGCACTTCGACGAGCGCCTTTTCGCCGCCAAGCCGCACCCGGGGCAGATGCAAGTGGCCGCCTGGCTGCGCCAGGACCTGGCCATCGACGCACCGACCGCGCCCCTGCACCGCCTGCAGGACCGCTACTCGCTGCGCTGCGCGCCCCACGTGCTGGGGGTGCTGGCCGACAGCCTGAACTGGCTGCGCAGCTTTATCGAAACCGAACTCAACAGCGCCAACGACAACCCGATCATCGACGCCGAAGCCGAACGCGTGCTGCACGGCGGGCACTTCTATGGCGGGCATATCGCCTTCGCCATGGACAGCTTGAAGAACCTGGTGGCCAACGTCGCCGACCTGCTGGACCGGCAACTGGCGCTGCTGGTGGACGTGCGCTACAACCACGGCCTGCCGAGCAACCTGTCCGGCGCCAGCGCCGAACGCGCCATGCTCAACCACGGCTTCAAGGCGGTGCAGATCGGCGCCAGCGCCTGGACCGCCGAAGCCCTGAAAAACACCCTGCCGGCCAGCGTGTTCTCCCGTTCCACCGAGTGCCACAACCAGGACAAGGTGAGCATGGGCACCATCGCCGCCCGCGACGCCATCCGCGTGCTGGAACTGACCGAGCAAGTGGCCGCCGCCACCTTGCTCGCGGCCAACCAGGGCGTCTGGCTGCGCCGCCAGGAAGCCGATGCGCGGCCGTTGCCGCCGGCCCTGGAGGCCATGCACCAGCAACTGACCGCGGACTTCCCAGCGGTGATCGAGGACCGCGCCCTGGAGCGCGAACTGCGCCTGTGCCTGCAACGTATCGCCGAACAACACTGGAGGCTGCATGCGTAGCAAGGGAGTGATCCACGCCGACACCCAGGTGCTGGTGCCGTTCTTCGACGTCGACACCATGCACGTCGTCTGGCACGGGCATTACGTCAAGTACCTGGAAGTCGCCCGCTGCGCCCTGCTGGACAAGCTCGGCCACAACTACAACCAGATGCTCGAATCCGGCTACGCCTGGCCGGTGATCGACCTGCAACTGCGCTACGTGCGCGGCGCGGTGTTCGGCCAGACCCTGAACGTGCGCGCCAGCCTGGTGGAGTGGGAGAACCGCCTGAAGATCAACTACCTGATCACCGACCTGGCCACCGGCGAGCGCCTGACCCGAGCCAGCTCGGTGCAGGTGGCGGTCGAGATCGCCAGCCGGGAAATGCAGCTGGCCTCGCCCAAGGTGTTCACCGACGCCGTCGCCAGGGCCCTGCCATGAAGGTAGGAGCGAGCTTGCTCGCGAAGATGGTCGGTCTGTTGGCCCAGTGCGCGGCGCCAAGCACCGTGGTGCGGCGGTTCGCGAGCAAGCTCGCTCCTACGGTCCTAGTGCTGTGGTGTGTGCCGGGGCTGGCCCAGGCTTTCGATCTGCAACAGTTGAGCGATCAGCTGTCGCGGCCGGAGGTGATCCACGGCCGCTTCATCCAGGAAAAACACCTGCGCGCCCTGCCCCAGCCGCTGACCAGCAAGGGCCACTTCGTGCTGGCGAAAAACCACGGCCTGCTGTGGCTGCTGCAAACCCCGTTGCAGCAGGACTACCGCATCACCGCCGCCGGCATTGCCCGGCGCGATGCCGGTGGCTGGCAGTTGCTCCCCGGCAAGAGCGCCGGGGCCGAGCAGAACCGCCTGTTCCTCGCGGTGCTGCAAGGCGACAGCAGCGGCCTGCAACGGGACTTCGAGCTCAAGCTGCAAGGCAGCGCCGAGGACTGGCACCTGCAGTTGATCCCCCGCTCCCTGCTGCTGAAACAGATCTTCAACCAGATCAACATCGACGGCGGCGCCCTGGTGCAACGCATCGAACTGCTGGAAGCCCAGGGCGACCGTACCTTGCTGATCATGCAGGACAGCAGCAGCGCCCAACCCTTGAGCGAAGCGGAGCAACATGACTTTGCCGAGTGAACGCTGGCTGCCCCGGGCTTTCCTGATCCTGCTGCTGGCGGTCCTGGCCCTGGGTGCCTGGCAGTGGCGCCACGGCGCGCCGCTGTCGGCCAACCTCATGGAGCTGGTCCCCGGCACCGCCCCGGACGCCCTGGAGCTGCAGGCCGAGCAACGCATGCAGGAGCCGCTGAACCGGGAAATCCTGGTGCTGGTGGGCCACGCCGAGCGCCAGCAGGCGGTGGACATGGCCCGGCAACTGGCCGAGCAGTGGCAGGCCAGCGGGCTGTTCGACAAGGTGCAGTGGAACCTCCAGGCCGACCTGCCGGCCTTGCGCAAGCAGTTGCTGCAAGGCCGCCTGGCCATGCTCGCGGCCAAGGACCGCGAGCAGTTGATCAACCAGCCCCAGGCGTTCATCGAGCAGCGGGTGCAAAGCCTGTTCGATCCCTTTGCCGGCTTCTCCCTGGTGCCGAGCCAGGATGACTGGCTGGGCCTGAGCGGACGCATCCAGAACAGCCAGCCACAACACGGCGCGGTGCAGCTGGATATCGCCAGCGGCGCCCTGGTGGCCAAAGCCGAGGGCCGGCACTGGGTGCTGCTGCGGGCCCATACCCGCGGCAACGCGTTCGACATGCAGTTGCCCCTGCAAGTGGCCGAGCTGCTGCGCCACAGCCGCGAACAGGCGAGCCAGGGCGAGGTCCAGCTGCTGGCCGCCAGTGGCCTGCTGTACGCCGCCAACGGCCAGCAGCAGGCCAGCCGCGAGATCACCTGGGTGGGCGGTGGCGCGACCCTGGGCATCCTCTTGCTGCTGCTCCTGGCCTTTCGCCGCTGGCGCGCCTTACTGGCCTTCGTCCCGGTGCTGGTGGGCATGCTGTTTGGCGCGGTGGCCTGTGTCGCCCTGTTCGGCCACATGCACGTGATGACCCTGGTGCTCGGGTCGAGCCTGATCGGCGTGGCCGTCGACTACCCGCTGCATTACCTGTCCAAGAGCTGGAGCCTGAACCCCTGGCGCAGCTGGCCGGCCCTGCGCCTGACCCTGCCCGGACTGAGCCTGAGCCTGATCACCAGTTGCATCGGTTACCTGGCCCTGGCCTGGACCCCGTTCCCGGCCCTGACCCAGATCGCCGCGTTCTCCGCCGCCGGCCTGCTGGGGGCCTACCTGTCGGCGGTGTGCCTGCTGCCAGCGCTGCTCAAGGGCGTCGAGCTGCGTCCGGCGCAATGGCCGCTGCGGGTCGCCGAGGCCTTGCTCAGCGTGCGTGCCGCGCTGCTCAAACGCGTGCCGAGCCCAGCGCTGCTGGCCCTGTTGGCGCTGTTCTGCGCCGGCGGCCTGTGGCAACTGCAAAGCAAGAACGACATTCGCCAGTGGGTCGGAGCGCCGCCGCAACTGCTGCAAGAAGCCCAGGCCATTGCCCGGATCACCGGCTATCAACCCACCAGCCAGTTCTTCCTGGTGCGCGCGGCCGACCAGCAGCAATTGCTGCAACGCCTGGGCGCCCTGGACCAGCGCCTGCAGCAACTGGTGAACCTGGGCAAGCTCAAGGGCTACCTGTCGCTGAACCAGTTGCTCAACCAACCGGCGCAACAGCAGCAGGTGCGCGAGGCCCTCAAGCAGTTGCCGCATTTCTGGCAACCGCTGCTCGACCTGGGGGTGCCCGAGGCCGCGTTGCAGGCGGAGCTGGAGCAATTGCAGCAACTGCCGGAGGAAGACCTCGACAGCGCGCTCACCGGGCCGCTGGCCGAACCCTATCGCCCCTTGTGGCTGGGCAAAAATGCCGACGGCGTGGCGGCCATGGTCAGCCTGCAAGGGTTGAACGACGCCGCCCTGCTGCGGGTCCAGGCCGACGATCTGCCCGGGGTGCAACTGGTGGATCGCCTCGGTGAGCTGAACCGGGTGTTCGCCGCGACCCAGGTCAGCGCCGCCGAACTCAAGCTGGCCTCCTGCGTGCTGATCGTGCTGCTGCTGATCCTGCCCTTCGGCTTGGGCGGCGCCCTGCGCCTGGTGGCACTGCCGCTGCTGGCGGCCTTGTGCAGCCTGGCCAGCCTCGGCTGGCTGGGCCAGCCCCTGACCCTGTTCAGCCTGTTCGGCCTGTTGCTGGTGACGGCCATCAGCGTCGACTACGCGATTCTCATGCGCGAGCAGATCGGTGGCGCCGCGGTGAGCCTGCTGGGCACCCTGCTGGCGGCCCTGACCACCTGGCTGTCGTTCGGCCTGCTGGCGATTTCCAGCACCCCGGCGGTGAGCAACTTCGGCCTGGCGGTGAGCCTGGGGCTGGCCTTCAGCTTTATCCTCGCGCCCTGGGCCGGCCACACGCCGCACCCGTTGCCCGAGGCGGAGCACGGCCCATGCTGATCCTGCTGTTCTGGCTGCTGGCCCTCGGGCTGTTCGCCCTGGCCACCCACGTCGGCCGGCGTCTGGGCCTGATCCCGATTGTCAGCCAACTGCTGCTGGCGACCTTCGGCCTGCCGTTGCTGATGCTGCTGTGGATCGAGCCGCACTGGCAGTTGAACGGCGCGCAACTGGTATCGCCGCAGTGGCTCAAGCACCTGTACAGCCTGAGCTTCGCCCTGTTGCTGGGGCATATCCTCAGCGATGTGATCGACCTGCGCCTGGACCGCCAGAGCCTGAAGATCGCCGTGCCGAGCTTCGGCATTCCCTTCGCCTGCGGGCTGGCCACGGCCCTGTGGCTGCTGCCGGCGCAACCCTGGATCAGCTCCCTGGCGCTGGGCCTGCTGTTCGCCATCACCGCGATCCCGGTGCTGTACCTGTACCTGCGGCACATCCAGTACCCGCCCGCCGCCACCCGGCGCCTGGTGCAGACCGCGATCCTCATCGACCTGACCTGCTGGAGCCTGTTCGCCCTGGCCCAGGGCAGCCTGCACCTGAGCAGCCTGCTGCTGCCGCTGGCCGGTGCCTGCCTGCCGTTGCTGCTGCGTGGCCTGGGCCTGCGCCAGCCGCTGCTGCACAGCCTGGGCTTTTTCGGCCTGCTGGTGCTGGCCGAGCACTACCAGCTCAATGCGCTGATCTTCGGCATCGGCTACCTGCTGTGCATGGCCGCCCTCAAGCTGCCGCTGGTGCTGCCGTTACAGGCTGCCTGGATGCACCGCTTGCAGACCTTGGTCGCCATCCCGCTGATCCTCACGTTCGGCATCGTGCAGATCAATGTGCACAGCGCCATGGACAGCCTCGGCTGGGTGCAACTGGCGGCGCTGCTGGTGCTGCCGATTGCCAGCAAGCTGCTGGGCAACTGGCTGGGCCTGGGCTGGGCCGGCGCCTCCTTCGAGGGCGCCAGCCGCTGGCGGGAAAGCCTGCTGCTGAACATTCGCGGCTTGAGCGAGATCGTCTTTCTCAACCTGCTGCTGCAACAACAGCTGATCAGCCCGGCGCTGTACTTCGCGCTGATGCTCATGGGCCTGATCGCCACCCTGCTGCCGGCCCTGGCCGGGATGCACCGAACACCTCGGGCCGCGCCCCAAGCGGCCCCCTTGAATCTGAACATCGCCAAACCGGCAAGGAGCCCCAGTGCCAACAGTTGAAATGCAACGTCGCCAGGTCGTGGTGATCGGTGCCGGTCCCTCGGGGGCCATCGCGGCCGCGCTGCTCAAGCGCCAGGGCCATGACGTGCTGATCGTCGAGCGGCAACATTTCCCACGTTTCTCCATCGGCGAAAGCCTGCTGTCCCACTGCCTGGATTTCGTCGAGGAAGCCGGGATGCTGGAGGCGGTGCAGGCCGCCGGATTCCAGCTGAAAAATGGCGCGGCGTTTGCCTGGGGCGAGCACTACAGCACCTTCGATTTCGGCGACACCTTCAGCCGTGGCAAGCCCACCACCTTCCAGGTGCAGCGCGCCGACTTCGACAAGCTGCTGGCCGATCAGGCGGCGCTGCAAGGGGTCGAGATCCGCTACGGCGAGGAGATCGTCGCAGTGGACGTGGAGCGGCCCTTGCCGCAGCTCGACTGCCGCCGCGAGGACGGCAGCCAGTACCGCATCGAGGCGGACTTCATCCTCGACGCCAGCGGCTACGGCCGGGTGCTGCCGCGCCTGCTGGAGCTGGAAGCGCCGTCGAATTTCCCGGTACGCCGAGCGGTATTCACCCATGTCGAAGACCGCATCGACTGCGAGCATTTCGACCGCAACAAGATCCTCATCACCACCCACCCGGAGCACCGCGACATCTGGTTCTGGAGCATCCCCTTCAGCAACGGCCGCTGCTCGGTGGGCGTGGTGGCCGCCGATGAACACTTCGCCGGACGTGATGGCGACCTGGACGCCTGCCTGCGCGGCTTCATCAACGAAACCCCGAGCCTGGCCAGGGTCCTGGAAAACGCCGAGTGGGACACCCCGGCGCGGACCATCGGCGGCTACTCGGCCAACGTCAGCACCCTGCACGGCCCGGGCTTCGCCCTGCTGGGCAATGCCGCGGAGTTCCTCGACCCGGTGTTCTCCTCCGGGGTGACCATCGCCATGCGTTCGTCGAGCATGGCCGCCGCCGTGCTGCACCGGCAGTTGCAGGGCGAAAGCGTCGACTGGGCGAGCGAGTTCGCCGCACCGCTCAAGCGTGGCGTCGATACCTTCCGCTGCTACGTCGAGGGCTGGTACGCCGGCAGCTTCCAGGACGTGATCTACCACCCCGGCAGCTCGCCGGAAATCCGCCGCATGATCAGTTCGATCCTCGCCGGTTACGCCTGGGATGAGCGCAACCCCTTCGTCAGCGAGCCCAAGCGCCGGCTCAAGGCGCTGTCGGAAGTCTGCGCGAGGGACGTGGCATGAGCGAGCAAAGCGGCCAGTACCTGAGCCCCAGCTACGTCGAGGAAACCCGCTTCGGCTTCTGGTTCCTGCGCAGCCACACCTGGCAGCACCATGTGCTGCGGGTGGCGATCAACGACCTGCGTTCACTGTTCGACGGCGAACCGCCGGCCCATCCGGTGCTGCTGGATGCCGGCTGCGGCCAGGGCAAGTCGTTCCAGCACCTGCGTCGGGTGTTCGCCCCGCAGCGCCTGATCGGTATCGACGCCGACCCCCACAGCCTCAAGCTCAGCGCCGAAGAAGCCCGGCGCCAAGAGTTCGCGGTGGAACTGATCGGCAGCGACTGCGCGAGCCTGCAACTGGTCGACGCCAGCGTCGACCTGCTGTTCTGCCACCAGACCTTCCATCACCTGGTGGAACAGGAAAAGGCCCTGGCCGAGTTCTACCGGGTGCTCAAGCCCGGGGGCTACCTGCTGTTCGCCGAGTCCACCGAGGCCTACATCGATACCTGGGTGATCCGCTGGCTGTTCCGCCACCCGATGCAGGTGCAGAAAAGTGCCGATGAATATTTGCAGATGATTCGTCGGCAGGGCTTTGAATTCGGCCCGCAGAACGTGTCTTATCCCTACCTGTGGTGGAGTCGCGCCAAGGACTTCGGCCTGCTGGAACGCCTCGGCCTGCGCCAGCCGCCGCCGGTGGGCCAGCGCGAGGAAACCCTGGTCAACGTGGTGGCGCGCAAGCCTCTGGATGCCAGTGTTGCCGGGGCAGGTGGGTGCGCATGATCCGCGCTCTGTTGCTCGGGTGTGTCCTGTTGCTGAGCGCTTGCGTCAGTCAGGCGCCGCTGCCCGAGCGCATGCCTACCCTGGCGTTGCCATTGCAACTGCATGTAGAGCGCCAGGCCGACGGACAACGCCAGGACTGGCTGCTGGTGATCCAGGCCGAAGGCCCGGACCTGCGCTGGTCGCTGATGGACCCGCTGGGCATTCCCCAGGCCCGTCAGCGCCTGGTGGCTGGCCAGTGGCAGGCCGACGGTCTGCTGCCGCCCAACCCGGAGGCCCGGGAGCTGTTCGCCGCCTTGCTGTTCGCCCTCACCCCCGCGGCCGAACTGCGGGCCAACTACCCCGGCGCCCTTGAGCAAGGCACGCGACGCACCCTCGGCCCACGCTGGCGGATTGACTATCAACAACCTCTGGATTTCGAGTTGAACCTGCCTCAAGGCCCGCATTACCACATCAGCCCACTGAGCACCGGGAGCACGCCATGACGGCCTACCTCAATGCCCTCGGGGTGATCTGCGCCCTGGGCCGCAATCGCCGGGAAGTCGCCCGCAGCCTGTTTGCCGGCGACTGCTCGGGCATGCGCGAAGAAAGCCACTGGGTGCCCGAGCGCAGCCTGCCGGTGGCGGCGGTTCGTGGTGCGCTGGCGAGCATGCCGGCCGGCCTGCAAGCGCAGAACAGCCGCAACAACCAGCTGTTGCTGGAGGCCACGCTGCAGATCGAAGACGACATCCGCCAGGCGATCCAGCGTTACGGCCGGGGCCGCATCGGCATCGTCCTGGGCACCAGCACCTCAGGCATCGACGAAGCCAGCCGAGGCATTGCCCGTTATCTGCAGGATCGGCAGTTTCCCGCCGAATACGACTACCGCCAGCAGGAGCTCAGCGCCCCGGCGAACTTCCTCGCCGACTGGCTGCAACTCTGCGGCCCGGCCTATGTGATTTCCACCGCCTGCACCTCCAGCGCCCGGGCCCTGATCAGCGCCCGGCGCCTGCTCGACCTGGGCCTGTGCGACGCCGTGCTGTGCGGCGGGGTGGACAGCCTGTGCAAGCTCACCCTGAACGGCTTCACCGCCCTGGAAGCGGTGTCCGCGCAGCGCTGCAATCCGTTCTCGCGCAACCGTGACGGGATCAACATCGGCGAGGCGGCGGCGCTGTTCCTGATGAGCCGGGAGGCCTGCGGCGAGGCTCCCATCGCCCTGCTCGGCGGTGGCGCCAGCTCCGATGCCTACCATATTTCCGCCCCGGCTCCCGATGGCCGTGGCGCCTTGCAGGCCATGCGCCTGGCGCTGCGCGGCGCCGGCCTGCAGCCACGGCAGATCGACTACCTGAACCTGCACGGCACCGCCACCCAGCACAACGACGCCATGGAAAGCCTGGCGGTGGCCCAGCTGTTCCCCGAGGGCCTGCCCTGTTCCTCGACCAAGCCCATGAGCGGCCACACCCTGGGCGCCGCCGGAGCCCTGGAAGCGGCGTTCTGCTGGCTGGCCCTGAGCGCCGACAACCCCGACCGGGCGCTGCCGCCCCATGTCTGGGATGCCGAGGCCGACCCGGCCCTGCCGCCCCTGCGCTGGGTGACCCCCGGCGACCGGCTGGCGGCGCATGCACCGCGCCACCTGATGAGCAACTCCTTCGCCTTCGGTGGCAACAACGTCAGCCTGATAATCGGAGACGCCCCATGATCGATTGGCCGCTCGCCGAACTGCTGCCCCACGCCGGGGACATGATCCTCATCGATCAGGTCCTGGCCTTTGATGAAGAACAGATCCGTACCCGCCTCCACGTTCGCCCCGGCGGCCTGTTCAACCGCCCCGACGGCAGCCTGCCGGCCTGGGTCGGCATCGAGCTGATGGCCCAGAGCGTGGCCGCCTACGCCGGCTGTCGCGCGCGCCAGCAAGGCCTGCCGGTGGAGCTGGGCTTTCTGCTGGGCAGCCGCAAGTTCGAATGCAATGTCGAGCACTTCCCGGTCGACAGCCTGCTGGAGATCCACGCCCTGCGCTCCCTCGAAGACGACAACGGCATGGGCGTGTTCGAATGCCACCTCAGCGGCCCCGGCATTGCCGCCACGGCGCGCCTGAACGTGTACCGTCCGCCCCAGGCCGCCGACTATCTGCATGAAACACCTGCCTCTTCTACAGGAACTCCCTCATGACTGACTCCGTACTGGTCACCGGCTCCAGCCGTGGCATCGGCCGCGCCATCGCCTTGCGCCTGGCCCAGGCCGGCTATGACCTGGTGCTGCATTGCCGCAGTGGCCGCAGCGAAGCCGAAGCCGTCAAGGGCGAGATCGAAGCCCTGGGCCGTAGCGCCCGCATCCTGCAATTCGACGTGTCGGACAGAGCGGCCTGCAAGGCCGTGCTGGAAGCCGACGTCGAAACCCATGGCGCCTATTACGGCGTGGTGCTCAACGCCGGGCTGACCCGCGACGGCGCCTTCCCGGCCCTCAGCGAAGACGACTGGGACCAGGTGCTGCGCACCAACCTCGACGGTTTCTACAACGTCCTGCACCCGGTGATGATGCCGATGATCCGCCGCCGCGCCGCCGGGCGCATTGTCTGCATCACCTCGGTGTCGGGGCTGATCGGCAACCGCGGCCAGGTCAACTACAGCGCCTCCAAGGCCGGCCTGATCGGCGCCGCCAAGGCCCTGGCCATCGAGCTGGGCAAGCGCAAGATCACCGTCAACTGCGTGGCCCCGGGGCTGATCGACACCGCCATGCTCGATGAGAACGTGCCGGTGGACGAGCTGATGAAGATGATCCCCGCCCAGCGCATGGGCACCCCGGAAGAAGTCGCCGGCGCGGTGAACTTCCTGATGTCCGCCGAGGCCGCCTACATCACCCGCCAGGTGCTGGCGGTGAACGGGGGCCTGTGCTGATGAAACGCGTGGTTGTCACCGGCATGGCCGGCATCACCTCCCTGGGCAGCGACTGGGCCAGCATCGCCGAGCGCTTTGCCGCCAACCGCAGTGGCATCCGGCGCATGGATGAATGGGACCGCTTCAGCGAACTCAACACCCGCCTGGCCGGCCCCATCGATGACTTCCAGGTGCCTGGCCACTGGACCCGCAAGCAACTGCGCAGCATGGGCCGGGTTTCGCGGCTGGCCGTGGGCGCCGCCGAGCAGGCCCTGGCCGATGCCGGACTGCTGGGCGACCCGTCGATCAAGGACGGGCGCATGGGCGTGGCCTGTGGCTCCTCCACCGGCAGCACCGACGAGATCAAGGCTTTCGGCAACATGCTGCTGAACTCGGTGGCCGAGGGGCTCAACGCCAACTCCTACGTGCGCATGATGCCCCACACCACCGCGGCCAATATCAGCATCTTCTTCGGCCTCACCGGACGCCTGATTCCCACCTCCAGCGCCTGCACCAGCGGCAGCCAGGGCATCGGCTATGCCTATGAAGCGATCAAATTCGGGCGCCTGCCGCTGATGCTCGCCGGCGGCGCCGAAGAGCTGTGCCCCACCGAAGCCATGGTGTTCGACGCGCTCTATGCCACCAGCCTGAAAAACGATGCGCCCCACACCAGCCCCCGGCCCTACGACACCGATCGCGATGGCCTGGTGATCGGTGAAGGCGGCGGCATGCTGGTGCTCGAAGAGCTGGAACACGCCCTGGCCCGTGGCGCGCGCATTCACGCGGAAATCGTCGGTTTCGGCAGCAACGCCGACGGCCAGCACACCACCCGTCCCGAGCAGAGCACCATGCGCCGGGCCATGGAGCTGGCGCTGGAAGATGCCGTGCTGGACCCGGCGGCCATCGGCTACGTCAACGGTCATGGCACTGCCACCGAGCAGGGCGACATCGCCGAGACCCTGGCCACCCACAGCCTGTTCGGCAGCCGCATGCCCATCAGTTCGCAGAAGAGTTTTCTCGGCCACACCCTGGGCGCCTGCGGGGCCCTGGAATCCTGGTTCAGCATCGAGATGCTCAACCGCGACCTGTACGTGCACACCTGCAACCTGGACCGGATCGACCCGCGCTGCGGCGAGCTGGACTACCTGCAGGGCGGCTTCCGGGCCATGAGCCACGAATTCGTGATGAACAACAACTTTGCCTTTGGCGGGGTCAACACCTCGTTGATCTTCCGTCGCTGGCCTTGACGCCCAACCCCACTGGAGAAATGGAATGTCCTCCCTGTTTCGCGCAACGCTGATCGTCCTGGCCCTGCTGAGCACGGCCGCCTGCACCAGCAAACCGATGTACACCCCGAACCGGATCATCCCGGCCACCATCCAGGCCAGCCAGGAGCAGGTCAAACAGGCGATCCTGAAGAATCTGGTGGCCCGCAAGTGGACCGTGCAGCGCATCAGCCCGGAGCTGATCCAGGCCGAGATCACCGTGCGCGGCCAGTTCCACGCCGAGATCGACATCCCGTACAGCGCCAGCACCTACAAGATCGTCTACCGCGACAGCCGCGACCTGGACTACAAGGACGGCAAGATCCACAAGAACTACATCCGCTGGGTGCGCCTGCTGGACAAGGGCATCCTGCGCGAGCTGCGGGACAACCAGAACGAGCGGACCGCGCAACAACTGTCAGACGCCGCGGCCAAGAGCTTCCCGGCTGGCCAATGATCATCCCCCTGTGACCGCGGTCACCGGGCTGCTTTGCCCCCTTTTCAAGTCAAGGAGACTGCGATGCGTTTGAAGACCCTGGCGGCAACCGCCACCCTGCTGCTGTGCACCCTGCCCGGCGTCAGCCAGGCCCGCGACACCGCCCTGTTCCTGCCGTTCGACAAGGTGGTGGCCGAAGCCATCAGCACCGGCAAGATCGACGGCAGCGTGAAGTTCTACCTGGCGGGCAACAAGCCCGCCGGCAAGGTCAGCGTGCTCAGCCCCGGCGCCGTGACCAACAAGAAGACCAACGCCTTCGGCAAGGCCGACCAGGTGGCCTGCGAGTGGGCCCTGCAGTCGGCGCTGATCACCCTGCATGAAGCGGCGAAGAAAGTCGGCGCCAACGCCGTGACCGACATCGCCAGCTTCTACAAGAGCCGCGAGCGCAAGGACGCCACGACCTATGAGTGCCATGCCGGCGCGATCATGGCGGGCGTGGCGCTGCGCGGGGATCTGTCGAAAGTGCAGTGAGCCGTTGCACACCGCGAAGGGCGCCTTGAGGCGCCCTTTTTTATGGGCGAGCCGCTAGTCGGAAGGCCGGGGCCGTGTGCTCACCTGCACCAAGGGGGCCGTGCGTGCAGATGAAAGCGCAGGAGACGATCGGCTGATGCGGCAGCGCCGGCGAAGCCCCGGCTCAGGACGTGGCCCCGGTCTTGCGCGTCAGGAGCTCGACAAAGGCCCTGGCCATGGGTGAGCACTGATCCTTGCGCTGCACCAGCCACACCGCGGTCATGGCCTCGGGGTCCAGCAGCCGGCGGTAGACCACGCCGTCGATGCGCATGCGCTGGTAGGACGCCGGCAGCACCGAAACCCCCAGGCCCGCCGCCACCAGGCCGATGATGGTCATGGCCTCCGCCGCCTCCTGGGCAAAATGCGGGGTGAAACCGGCGTCCCGGGACAGGCTGAGCAATTGCGCATACAAGCCGCTGCCGTAGCTGCGGGGGAAGAACACAAAGGGTTCCTGGGCCAGCGCCGCCAGGTGCAACCCCTCTTCGCTGCCACTGGCCAGCGGGTGCTTGGAACTGAGCACCGCCACCAGCGGTTCGCGCAGCAGCTCCACCACCGACAGCGAATCGGGCAATGGCAGGGGCCGCATGATGCCGATCTGGATCGACTGGTCCACCAGCGCCTCGGCCACCTGAGTGCTGCTCATTTCCTTGAGCTTGAGGTGCACCGCTGCAAAGCGCTGGCGAAAGGCGAAGATCGCCTGGGGAATGGTCGAGTTGAACGGCGCCGACGAGGTGAAGCCGATCTTCAGCTCCCCCAGTTCGCCCAGCTGCGCACGCCGCGCCACGTCCGCCGCCTTGTCCACCTGGGCCAGCGCCAGGCGCGCCTCTTCAAGGAACAGGCGTCCGGCCTCGCTGAGCTCGACCCGACGATTGGTGCGCTCGAACAGGCGGGCACCCACCTCCTGCTCCAGGGCCTGGATCTGCTGGCTCAGGGGCGGCTGGGAAATGCCCAGGACCTGGGCCGCGCGGCCGAAGTGCAGCTCTTCGGCGACGGCGATGAAGTAGCGCAAGTGACGCAATTCCATGGGGCGGCTCCATTGAGTCGTTAAAGCTATCAAACAGGTCGAACAATATATTGGAAAGGAACATTAGCCAGCTATATGCTTTTTTCCATTGCCTGACCGGCTGCGCTGCCCCCCGAGGTTCCCGTGAAAACCGCTGTCGCCCCCCTTGCCCACGAAATCCCCTCCACGCCCCTGGACGAGGTGGTCGCCCAGCTCAACGAGGCCTACATCGAAAAAGGCACGCCGCTGTTCATGCGCACCGTGCTGGCGCTGTTCTCCGGGGGCTTTGCCACCTTCGCCCTGCTGTATTGCGTGCAACCGATGATGCCGCTGCTGTCCACGGAGTTTTCCATCAATGCGGCCCAGAGCAGCCTGATCCTCTCGGTCGCCACCGCCATGCTGGCCATCGGTCTGTTGATCACCGGGCCGATTTCCGACCGCATCGGCCGCAAGCCGGTGATGCTCGCCGCCCTGCTGGCCGCCGCCCTGTGCACCATCGCCAGCGCGCTGATGCCCAGCTGGCACGGGGTGCTGCTGATGCGAGCGCTGGTGGGGCTGTCCCTGAGCGGGCTGGCGGCCGTGGCCATGACCTACCTCAGCGAAGAGATCCACCCGCAGCACATCGGCCTGGCCATGGGCCTGTACATCGGCGGCAACGCCATTGGCGGCATGAGCGGGCGGCTGATTACCGGGGTGCTGATCGATTTTGTCAGCTGGCACACGGCGATGCTGGTGATCGGCGGCCTGGCGCTGATTGCAGCGGCGGTGTTCTGGCGCATCCTTCCCGAGTCGCGCAACTTCCGCCCGCGCTCGCTGCATCCGCGCAGCCTGCTGGACGGCTTTACCATGCACTTTCGCGACGCCGGCCTGCCCTGGCTGTTTCTCGAAGGCTTCCTGCTGATGGGGGCCTTCGTCACCTTGTTCAACTACATCGGCTATCGCCTGCTGGCCGAGCCCTATCACCTGAGCCAGGCCCTGGTCGGCCTGCTGTCGGTGGTCTACCTGTCGGGCATCTACAGCTCGGCGAAGATCGGTGCCCTGGCCGACCAGCTGGGCCGGCGTCGGGTGCTGTGGGCCACCATCGTGCTGATGCTCGCGGGCATTGCCCTGACCCTGCTCGCCCCACTGGCCCTGGTGCTGGTCGGCATGCTGCTGTTCACCTTCGGCTTCTTCGGCGCCCACTCGGTGGCCAGCAGCTGGATCGGTCGCCGCGCCACCAAGGCCAAGGGCCAGGCCTCCTCGCTGTACCTGTTCAGCTACTACGCCGGGTCGAGCATCGCCGGCACCGCGGGCGGGGTGTTCTGGCACCTGGCGGGGTGGAACGGCATCGGCCTGTTTATCGGCGCCCTGTTGCTCGGGGCACTGCTGATTGCCGTGAAACTGGCGAGACTCCCGCCGTTGTGACGCCTGGCCTGTGTGCAGGCGTTCGTCAGGCAGGTGCAGGTCTCGAGGGCCCTTTCGCCGGCAAGCCGGCTCCTACACGGATCGGGGCTGTGCCGGCGGGCCCTTGTGGGAGCTGGCTTGCCAGCGAAGGCTGGCCGACAGGCAGGCGCAAGTCTCGAGGGCCTATTCGCCAGCAAGCTGGCTCCTACAAAAAAGGGTTTGCCAATGAAAACGCCCGGCAGGTGCCGGGCGTTTTTTATCGGGTGGCGCTTAGGCGTGGTATTGCGCCGACAACTCGTGCACCGCCTCCAGGAAGGCTCCGGCGTGCTCCGGTTTGACTTCCGGGGTGATGCCGTGGCCCAGGTTGAACACGTGGCCGCTGCCGGTGCCGTAGCTGGCGAGGATGCGCGCCACTTCGCTGCGGATCGCCTGCGGGTTGGCGTAGAGCACGGTGGGGTCCATGTTGCCTTGCAGGGCGACCTTGCTGCCGACCCGACGGCGGGCTTCGCCAATGTCGCAGGTCCAGTCCAGGCCCAGGGCATCGGCGCCGGCCTCGGCAATGCTTTCCAGCCACAGGCCGCCGCCCTTGGTGAACAGGATCACCGGCACCTTGCGCCCGTCGTGCTCGCGGATCAGGCCGCTGACGATCTTGCGCATGTAGGCCAGGGAGAACTCCTGATAAGCCGCCGAGGAAAGGCTGCCGCCCCAACTGTCGAAAATCTGCACCGCCTGGGCACCGGCCAGGATCTGCCCGTTGAGGTAGGACGTGACCGACTGCGCCAGCTTGTCCAGCAGCAGGTGCATGGCTTGCGGGTTGTCGTAGAGCATGGCCTTGGACTTGCGGAAGTCTTTCGAGGAGCCGCCTTCGACCATGTAGGTGGCCAGGGTCCAGGGGCTGCCGGCAAAACCGATCAACGGTACGCGGCCATTGAGTTCACGACGAATGATGCTGACCGCATCCATCACATAGCCCAGGTCCTTTTGCGGATCAGGGATCGGCAGGGCTTCGATGTCGGCCAGGGTGCTGACCACTTTCTTGAAGCGCGGACCTTCGCCGGTTTCAAAGTACAGGCCTTGGCCCATGGCGTCGGGGATGGTCAGGATGTCGGAGAAGAGGATCGCCGCATCCAGCTGGGGATAGCGGTCCAGAGGTTGCAGGGTGACTTCGCAGGCGAACGCCGGGTTCATGCACAGGCTCATGAAGTCACCGGCATTGGCACGGCTGGCGCGGTATTCAGGCAAGTAGCGCCCAGCCTGACGCATCATCCACACCGGGGTGACGTCTACGGGTTGCTTGAGCAGGGCACGAAGGAAACGGTCGTTCTTCAGGGCAGTCATGTCGGCATCCGGAAAAAAAGTGGGGGCATTTTCTCAGAGCCGGGCATAAAAGGCACGGCAAGAGCCGTTTCTTTATATCTATGAGGTCAATTTGTCGCGCTACAACCCACGTACCGGTAGGAGCGAGCTTGCTCGCGATGGGGGCGCATCAGGCAACATCGGTGGTTGGCTGATACACCGCTATCGCGAGCAAGCTCGCTCCTACACGGGGTAGCGGTCAGACGCCCAGGTAGTCGAGGATGCCTTCGGCGGCGTTACGCCCTTCGAAGATCGCCGTCACCACAAGATCAGAACCGCGCACCATGTCGCCACCGGCGAAGATCTTCGGGTTGCTGGTCTGGTGCTTGTACTGGCCTTGCTCCGGCGCCACGACGCGGCCCTGGCTGTCGGTCTGGATCTGGAACTGCTCGAACCACGGCGCCGGGCTCGGGCGGAAGCCGAAGGCGATGACCACGGCGTCGGCCGGGATGATCTCTTCGGAACCGGGGATCGGCTCGGGGCTGCGGCGGCCACGGGCGTCCGGTTCGCCGAGACGGGTCTCGACCACCTTCACGCCTTCGACCTTGTCTTCACCGACGATGGCGATCGGCTGGCGGTTGTAGAGGAATTTCACGCCTTCTTCCTTGGCGTTCTTCACCTCTTTGCGCGAGCCGGGCATGTTGGCTTCGTCACGACGATAGGCGCAGGTCACCGACTTGGCGCCCTGGCGGATCGAGGTGCGGTTGCAGTCCATCGCGGTGTCGCCACCGCCCAGTACCACCACCTTCTTGCCCTTCATGTCGACGAAGTCTTCCGGCGACTTTTCAAAGCCCAGGTTGCGGTTGACGTTGGCGATCAGGAAGTCGAGGGCGTCGTACACCCCCGGCAGGTCCTCGCCGGCAAAGCCGCCCTTCATGTAGGTGTAGGTGCCCATGCCCATGAACACCGCATCGTATTCGGCGAGCAGTTGCTCCATGGTCACGTCCTTGCCCACCTCGGTGTTGAGGCGGAACTCGATGCCCATGCCGCTGAAGACTTCGCGACGATTGCTCAGCACGGTCTTTTCCAGCTTGAACTCGGGGATGCCGAAGGTCAGCAGGCCGCCGATTTCCGGGTTCTTGTCGAACACCACCGGGGTCACGCCGCCCCGCACCAGCACGTCGGCGCAGCCCAGGCCCGCCGGGCCCGCGCCGATGATCGCCACGCGCTTGCCGGTGGGCTTGACCTTGGACATGTCCGGGCGCCAGCCCATGGCGAAGGCGGTGTCGGTGATGTACTTCTCCACCGAACCGATGGTCACCGCGCCAAAGCCGTCGTTGAGGGTGCAGGCACCCTCGCACAGACGATCCTGCGGGCAGACCCGGCCGCAGACTTCCGGCAGGGTGTTGGTCTGGTGCGACAGCTCGGCGGCGGCGAGGATATTGCCCTCGGCCACCAGCTTGAGCCAGTTGGGAATGAAGTTGTGCACCGGGCACTTCCATTCGCAGTACGGGTTGCCACACCCCAGGCAGCGGTGGGCCTGGTCGGCCGATTGCTGGGGTTTGAACGGTTCATAGATCTCCACGAACTCTTTCTTGCGCTGACGCAACAGTTTCTTCTTCGGATCCTTGCGCCCGACATCGATGAACTGGAAGTCGTTATTCAGACGTTCAGCCATTTTTCAAAACCTCTATACAGCAGCTGCAAGCTCTAGGCTGCAAGCCGCAAGTCGATCACGTATGCCCGGCAAACCTCGAACCGCTTCACTTGCAGCTTGAGGCTTGCCACTTGCAGCTGCTTTATTGCGGACTGGCACGGGTGCTGGTGAGCAGCGATTTCAGGTTCGCTGCCTTGGGTTTGACCAGCCAGAATCGACGCAGGTAGTCGTCGAGGTTCTCGGCCAGTTCACGCCCCCACTCGCTGTCGGTTTCCGCGACGTACTCGTTCAGCACGTTTTGCAGGTGGCTGCGATAGGCTTCCATCGCTTCGCCGCTGATCCGCTGGATTTCCACCAGTTCGTGGTTGACCCGGTCAACGAAGGTGTTGTCCTGGTCGAGCACGTAGGCGAAACCGCCGGTCATGCCTGAGCCGAAGTTGTAACCGGTCTTGCCCAGGACGCAGACGAAACCACCGGTCATGTACTCGCAGCAGTGATCGCCAGTGCCTTCCACCACGGTGTGGGCACCGGAGTTACGCACGGCGAAACGCTCGCCCGCGGTGCCGGCGGCGAACAGCTTGCCGCCAGTGGCGCCGTACAGGCAGGTGTTGCCGATAATGGCGCTGTCCTGGGTCTTGTAGACGCTGCCCTTGGGCGGAACGATGACCAGTTTGCCGCCGGTCATGCCCTTGCCCACGTAGTCGTTGGCATCGCCTTCCAGGTACAGGTTCAGGCCGCCGGCGTTCCATACGCCGAAGCTCTGGCCCGCAGTGCCCTTGAAGCGGAAGGTGATCGGCGCCTGGGCCATGCCCTGGTTGCCGTGGAGCCGGGCGATCTCGCCGGAGATCCGCGCGCCGATGGAACGGTCGCAGTTGCAGATGTCCAGGTCGAACTCGGCGCCGCTCTTGTCGTTGATCGCCGAGCGCGCCATGTCGACCATTTTTTCGGCCAGCAGGCCCTGGTCGAACGGCGGGTTGCGGTCCACCTGGCAGAACTGCGGCTTGTCCGCCGGGATATGGTCGCTGCCCAGCAACGGGGTCAGGTCCAGGTGGTGCTGCTTGGCCGTCTGGCCTTCCAGCACCTGCAGCAGATCGGTGCGACCGATCAGTTCCTCCAGGGAGCGCACGCCGAGCTTGGCCAGCCACTCACGGGTTTCCTCGGCGACGTAGGTGAAGAAGTTCACCACCATGTCGACGGTGCCGATGTAGTGATCCTTGCGCAGCTTCTCGTTCTGGGTGGCGACGCCGGTGGCGCAGTTGTTCAGGTGGCAGATGCGCAGGTACTTGCAACCCAGGGCGATCATCGGCGCGGTGCCGAAGCCGAAGCTTTCGGCGCCGAGGATGGCCGCCTTGATCACGTCGAGGCCGGTTTTCAGGCCGCCGTCGGTCTGCACCCGGACCTTGCCACGCAGGTCGTTGCCGCGCAGGGTCTGGTGGGTTTCCGCCAGGCCCAGTTCCCACGGCGCGCCGGCGTACTTGATCGAGGTCAGCGGCGAAGCGCCGGTGCCGCCGTCGTAGCCGGAAATGGTGATCAGGTCGGCATAGGCCTTGGCCACACCGGCGGCGATGGTGCCGACACCGGCTTCCGCCACCAGCTTCACCGAGACCAGGGCCTGCGGGTTGACCTGCTTGAGGTCGAAGATCAGTTGCGACAAGTCTTCGATGGAATAGATGTCGTGGTGCGGCGGTGGCGAGATCAGGGTCACGCCGGGCACGGCGTAACGCAGCTTGGCAATCAGGCCGTTGACCTTGCCGCCGGGCAGCTGGCCGCCTTCGCCGGGCTTGGCGCCCTGGGCGACTTTGATCTGCAGCACTTCGGCGTTGACCAGGTACTCCGGGGTCACACCGAAACGGCCGGTGGCCACTTGCTTGATCTTCGAGCTCTTGATGGTGCCGTAGCGCGCCGGGTCTTCGCCGCCTTCACCGGAGTTGGAACGCGCGCCAAGGCGGTTCATGGCTTCGGCCAGGGCTTCGTGGGCCTCGGGCGACAAGGCGCCGAGGGAGATGCCGGCGGAGTCGAAGCGCTTGAGGATCGATTCCAGGGGCTCCACTTCGCTGATGTCCATCGGCGTGTCCAGGGTCTTCACCTGGAACAGGTCGCGGATCATCGACACCGGGCGGTTATCCACCAGCGCGGTGTATTCCTTGAACTTGGCGTAGTCGCCCTGCTGCACGGCGGCTTGCAGGGTGTTGACCACGTCCGGGTTGTAGGCGTGGTATTCGCCACCGTGGACGAACTTCAGCAGGCCGCCTTGCTGGATCGGCTTGCGCGGACTCCAGGCTTCGGCCGCCAGGGCTTTCTGTTCGGCTTCGAGGTCGACGAAACGTGCGCCCTTGATCCGGCTCGGCACGCCACGGAAGCTCAGGTTGCAGACTTCCTCGGACAGGCCGATGGCTTCGAACAGCTGCGCGCCACGGTAGGAGGCGATGGTGGAGATGCCCATCTTCGACAGGATCTTCAGCAGGCCCTTGGTGATGCCCTTGCGGTAGTTCTTGAACACCTCGTAGAGGTCGCCCAGCACTTCACCGGTACGGATCAGGTCGCCCAGCACTTCGTAGGCCAGGAACGGATAGACCGCCGAAGCGCCGAAACCGATGAGCACCGCGAAGTGATGCGGGTCACGAGCGGTGGCGGTTTCCACCAGGATGTTGGAGTCGCAACGCAGGCCTTTTTCGGTCAGGCGGTGGTGCACCGCGCCCGTGGCCAGGGACGCATGGATCGGCAGCTTGCCCGGCGCGATATGGCGGTCGCTGAGGACGATCTGGGTACGACCGGCGCGCACGGCCTCTTCTGCCTGATCGGCGACGTTGCGGATCGCCGCTTCCAGACCGACGCTTTCGTCGTAGTTGAGGTCGATGATCTGCCGCTCGAAGCCCGGGCGGTCGAGGTTCATCAGCGAGCGCCACTTGGCCGGGGAGATCACCGGCGAGCTGAGGATCACCCGCGAGGCGTGCTCGGGCGATTCCTGGAAGATGTTGCGCTCGGCACCGAGGCAGATCTCCAGGGACATGACGATGGCTTCGCGCAGCGGGTCGATCGGCGGGTTGGTGACCTGGGCGAACTGCTGGCGGAAGTAGTCGTAAGGAGTGCGCACGCGCTGCGACAGCACCGCCATCGGCGTGTCGTCGCCCATCGAACCCACCGCTTCGTAGCCCTGCTCGCCCAGCGGACGCAGGACCTGGTCACGTTCTTCGAAAGTGACCTGGTACATCTTCATGTACTGCTTGAGCTGGTCGACGTCGTAGAAGGCCGAACCGTGGTCGTTGTCTTCCATGGTGGCCTGGATGCGCAGGGCGTTCTTGCGCAGCCATTGCTTGTACGGATGGCGCGACTTCAGGCGGTTGTCGATGGCGTCGGTGTCGAGGATCTGCCCGGTTTCGGTGTCCACGGCAAAGATCTGCCCCGGACCGACCCGGCCCTTGGCGATCACGTCTTCGGGCTGGTAGTTCCAGACGCCGATCTCCGAAGCCAGGGTGATGAAACCGTTCTTGGTGGTGACCCAGCGGGCCGGACGCAGGCCGTTGCGGTCCAGCAGGCAGACGGCGTAGCGGCCGTCGGTCATGACCACGCCGGCCGGGCCGTCCCAGGGCTCCATGTGCATGGAGTTGTATTCGTAGAACGCCCGCAGATCCGGGTCCATGGTTTCGACGTTCTGCCACGCTGGCGGAATGATCATGCGCACGCCACGGAACAGGTCGATGCCGCCGGTGACCATCAGCTCGAGCATGTTGTCCATGCTCGAAGAGTCGGAACCCACGCGGTTGACCAGCGGCCCGAGTTCTTCCAGATCCATCAGATCGTTGCTGAACTTGGTGCGCCGGGCCTGGGCCCAGTTGCGGTTGCCGGTGATGGTGTTGATCTCGCCGTTGTGGGCGAGGAAGCGGAATGGCTGGGCCAGCGGCCATTTCGGCAGGGTGTTGGTGGAGAAGCGCTGGTGGAACACGCAGATCGCGGTCTGCAGGCGCGGATCACCCAGGTCCGGATAGAAGGCGGCGAGGTCCGCCGGCATCATCAGGCCTTTATAGATGATGGTCTTGTGGGAAAAGCTGCAGATGTAGTGGTCGGTGTCGGCAGCGTTGGCGACCGAGGAGCGACGACGGGAACTGAACAGCTTGACGGCGAAATCCTGATCGCTCAGGCCTTCGCCACCGATGAACACCTGCTCGATCTGCGGCAGGCGCTCCAGGGCCAGACGCCCGAGCACGCTGGTATCGATCGGCACTTTGCGCCAGCCCACCAGTTGCAGGCCGGCGGCCAGGATCTCGCGGTTCATGTTTTCGCGAGCGGCTTCGGCCTTGGCCGGATCCTGGTTGAAGAACACCATGCCCACGGCATATTGCTTGGGCAGGTCGGTGCCGAAGTGCTCCTTGGCGACGGCGCGCAGGAACAGGTCGGGCTTTTGCATCAGCAGACCGCAACCGTCGCCGGTCTTGCCGTCCGCGTTGATCCCACCGCGGTGGGTCATGCAGGTCAGGGCCTCAATGGCCGTTTTCAACAGGGTATGACTGGGTTCGCCCTGCATATGGGCTATCAGGCCGAAACCACAGTTGTCCTTAAATTCATCTGGTTGGTACAGACCTGCTTTCATAGACACTTTCTCACCAGGCTGCCTCTTATCGAGACAAATTTCTTTTCAATTCAACCACTTACCATCCACGTCGAACGTACGCCGACTTTGCGGGGGCAAAAGGGAGGTCATTGTACACACCGACACAAAGGCCCACAAATTAAGCGACGATTCATCGCAAATTTATGTCGCATTTATGAACGTTTTAAAGCGATATGCTGTGCTAGTCAAAAAGTTTTGCTTTTGACTGCCGCGACTCAAAAACTACTGTGACGCAGACACCACAAGGCACGCGGCCTGTAAGGCAGCATGCCGATGCGGAAATTTGAGGTTGCCGGGAGAGGCGGCCTGGGTAAGGCCGCCGAATCTTCAGCGAGTTGTTGCCAGTTCTTGTTGAACGCTAGCGACAGTGCGAGGCCAAGGTTTACCAGCCTGAACCTTCGCTGGCAAGGATTTGATGGCGCTGACCGCGGCGTCGCGGCTTGCGAAGTTGCCGTAGGTAATCACATACAGCGGCTTGCCGTTGAGGACTTTCTTGAAGTAGCGGTACTCGCCGCCCTGCTCCTTGACGAAATTCTGCGCGGTGGCTTCCGAGCTGGTACCGAGGATCTGCACCACGTAGTTGCCTGGCGCTTGACCGGCGTACCAGCTGCCACCGGCGGCCTTGGCCACGGTGGCCGGCTTCTCCGCTGGCTTGGCGGCTGGAGCAGGCTTGGCGGCAACCGGTTTCTCCACCGGCTTGGGCGCTGGTGTCGGCTTGGCGGTGGCGACCTGGGTCGGCGCCGGGGTTGGCCGCGCTGCCGGAGTCGGTGCCGGACCAGCCACGGCGCCAGCAGGTGGCGCGGTGGTGGTCACGGTGGGCGGAACCGCGCTGGAACCTTCCACCGGAACCCCGTCATCCCCCTCGGTAATGCCGCCCGCGGCTTCCGCCAGAGGACCACGCATCACTGGCTGCGACTGGCCGACCAACGGCAGAGGCATCGGCTGGGATGAGCCGGCGAACTCCACGGATGGACTGCCATTGGCATTTGGCGTCGGCGTCTGCCCCAAGGGCAACTGCGCCTGCTCATTGGTCGGCGTACCGCTGGTCGGTGCCTTGCTGCGCCCCGGCATCAGCCAGGCGGCAGCCAAGGCCACCACTACCACAGCGGAAATGGCCAATACGTGTTTCTTCGGCATGTTGAACCCCATACTTGGACGCTTGACCGCGGAGCGGCTGGCGATCATGGCTTCGATCATTGCATCCCTGGCGACCTGGTTGATGTTGCCCGGCCAGCCATCGGAGCTTTCGTGAATATCACTGATCTGATCTGCGGAGAAAAGTTCGATGCCCTGACCCGCGCCTTCGAGGCGCTGGGCCAGATATTCACGGGTTTCTTCTTCGGTATAGGGCTGCAGCTCGATGACGTGGAAGCGTTCTTCCTCGGTGCTCAACTGATCCAGGGTCGCGATCAGCGACGACTCGCCGAACAGGAAGACGTGAGGGCGGCCTTCCGGAGCCCCCGCCGCCAGGGCCAGCAGCGCCTCGAGCGCCGACTCGTCGAGCTGCTCGGCGTCATCCACCAGCAGATAGACTTCCTGGCCGGTCAGGGCCAGTTGCACCACCTGGGCCAGAATCGCGCCGATCTCGGCCTGGGCCACATTCAGCGCCTGGGCTACCTGGCGCAATACGCCGGCGGCATCGCCGGCACCACGGGCGGAAACCACCACGCTCTGTACCGACTGCTTGTTGGTGCTGGCGACCAGCGCCTGGCGCAGCAGGGTCTTGCCGCTGCCCTGGGGACCGGTAACCACCAGCAACAACTGGCTATAGCGAGCCAGGTGATGCAACTGCCCCAACACGGGCTTGCGTTGGGCAGGAAAGAATTTGAAGCCAGGAACCCGGGGAGCGAAAGGATCATGGCTCAACTGGTAATGGCCGAGGAAAGCCTCGTCGGCGTGCAAACTAGTCATCGGGATCTTATTAACCTTTAAGCTGAGCCAGGGCGCGGTAATCCGCTCCCAGCGTGGCCTGTAAAACCTCTTTCGGATAATCGTCGGTCACTACGGCTTCGCCCATGCGGCGCAACAGCACCAGACGCAAACGACCGTCGATCACTTTCTTGTCAATTGCCATGTGTTCGAGAAAATCCGCTTCGGTCATCTCTTCAGGCGGGATGACCGGCAGGCCCGCGCGCTGGAACAGGCGAATACCGCGGTCACGCTCCTGGTGGGTGATCCAGCCCAGGCGCGCGGACATTTCCAGGGCCATGACGGTGCCCGCAGCAACCGCCTCGCCATGCAGCCAGACACCGTAGCCCATATGGGTTTCGATGGCGTGGCCGAAGGTGTGGCCCAGGTTGAGGGTGGCGCGCACCCCCGATTCACGTTCGTCGGCACCCACCACGGCGGCCTTGGCCGCACAGGAGCGTTCGATGGCGTAAGTCAGTGCCTGCTGGTCCAGGGCCCGCAGGCGGTCGACGTTCTCTTCCAGCCAGGTCAGGAAGGGTTCGTCGCAGATCAGGCCGTACTTGATCACCTCCGCCAGGCCCGCCGACAGTTCGCGGCTGGGCAGGGTATTGAGGCTGGCGGTGTCGATCAGCACCACGTTGGGCTGATAGAAGGCGCCGACCATGTTCTTGCCCAGCGGGTGGTTGATACCGGTCTTGCCGCCCACCGAAGAGTCCACCTGGGACAGCAGGGTGGTCGGGATCTGGATGAAGTCCACACCGCGCTGATAGCAGGCGGCGGCAAAGCCCGCCATGTCACCGATCACCCCGCCACCCAGAGCGATGATGGTCGTGCGCCGATCATGGCGCGCGGTCAGCAGGCCATCGAAGATCAACTGCAGGGTTTCCCAGTTCTTGTGCGCCTCGCCATCGGGCAGGACCACCGAGATCACCGAGTATTGCCCCAGGCTGCGGGTCAGGCGCTCAAGGTACAGCGGCGCGACCGTCTCATTGGAAATGATCGCCACTTGCCGCCCGGCGATATGTGGCACCAGCAGCTCGGGCTGGTCCAACAGTCCTTCACCAATGTGAATCGGGTAGCTGCGCTCGCCTAGATCGACCTTAAGTGTCTGCATGTGTCCCCACAGTGAAGATGGAAGCAGGCGTTGTGCCTTGTATTGACGATGGGCCTCGTCAGGTCTTCTGACGCTGCCCGATAGCTCTGCGCCACACCCTGGCGGTCATGGCGCGCCGCCGAGAATAGCGCATTTCGCTCGGCGCATTAACGGGGCGGCAACTGCTGCAGGCGCTCGAGGATGTCCAGCACCACCATTCGTGGGGGCCGCTCATCGGTTTCCACCACCAGATCGGCGATTTCCCGATAAAGCGGATCGCGGACTTCCAGCAGATCGCGCAGGGTCTTGGCCGGATCGGCGGTGCGCAGCAAGGGACGATTGCGGTCCCGGGCAGTCCGGCCGACCTGTTGCTCCACCGAGGCGTGCAGGTAGACCACTCGTCCGCCGGCATGCAGCGCCCGACGATTGGCTTCACGCATGACCGCGCCACCACCGGTGGCCAGGACCACGCCGTCGGTGCCGCAGAGTTCGGCGATCATTGCCTGCTCGCGATCGCGAAAGCCCGGCTCGCCTTCCTTATCGAAGATCCACGGGATGTTCGCGCCTGTGCGCAGTTCAATTTCCTTATCGGAATCTTTGAATGGCAGGCGCAGCTCTTTGGCCAGTAAGCGGCCTATGGTGCTTTTTCCAGCCCCCATCGGCCCAACAAGAATCAAATTTCGCACAGAATCAACGACTCACAGCAATCGCCTGGTTGTTCATGATACGCGGAGTGAGAAATACCAGCAGCTCGGATTTTTTCTCCGACACCACGTCACGCCGGAAAAGGCGGCCAAGATACGGCACATCGCCAAGAAATGGCACTTTATCTACAACCTTGCTCTGGGTATTGGAAAAAACCCCGCCAATGACAATGGTTTCGCCGTCACGGACCAGGACCTTGGCATTGACCTCGTTCTTCTTGATCGGCGGCACATCCTGGACCTTGTTCAGGTAGTCCGGCTCGTCCTTGGTGACCTTGACCTCCATGATGATGCGGTTGTCGGGGGTGATCTGCGGCGTCACCTCAAGGGACAGCGAGGCCTCCCGGAACGACACGGACGTGGCGCCACTGGAACTGGCTTCCTGATAGGGAATCTCGGTGCCCTTGAGGATCCTCGCGGTCTCCTTGTCGGAGGTGACCACCCTGGGCTGGGAGACGATCTCGCCATTGCCGGTCTTCTCCATGGCGCTCAGCTCCAGATCCAGCAGCACGTTGTCGGTGATGTAGGCGATGCCGATGCCCGAGGTATTGGCCACAGCCCCGAGGTCGACGAACGGCGCGTTGCTAGTGCCCGGCGCCTCGACGGCCGATGAGCCGCCACCCTGCACCCCGGAGGCGTGCCAGTTGCCCCTGTTGGGCAGCGAACCGCCCCAGCGCACTCCCAGGCTCTTGTTGTAATCGAGGTTGGCCTCGACCATCACCTGGCGCACCGCAACGTCCAGCTGGCCAACGATGCGCCGCAGCTCGTCGAGGCGTTCCTGGGTCTGGTAGGCAATGATGTTGTTGGTGCGCTCGTCCACGGTGATCGAGCCCCGCTCGCCGGCCCGGTCCTCGGCGCCGGTCACCGAATGGAACAGCTTGGCGATGTCCGCAGCCTTGGCGTAGTTGACCTGCAGCAGCTCCCGGCGCAGCGGCGCCAGGTCCTGCAACTGCCTCTGCGACTCCAGCTCCTGGCGTTCACGGGCGGCCATTTCATCCGCCGGGGCCACCAGCAAGACATCACCCACCTGGCGCTTGTCCAGGCCCTTGGTCTTGAGCACCAGGTCCAGGGCCTGATCCCAGGGCACGCTCTGCAGGCGCAGGGTAATGCTGCCTTGCACCGTGTCGCTGGCCACCAGGTTGAGGCCCGTGAAGTCGGCGATCAGTTGCAGCACCGAACGCACTTCGATGTCCTGAAAGTTCAACGAAAGCCTGGCGCCCCCATAAGCAGCACCGGCCACAGCACCGCCAACAGAGTGTGGCGGGGTTGCGTCCCCTGCCTGAAGCGCCGCGGAGACCCGAGCCGCCTTAGCCACCGCAGTGGTCGTGAGCTCCGCGGCGCCGACCAGCGGTGCCAGCAGCGCCATCCCTAGCGCCACACCGATGGCTGAAACAGTCCTGTTCATTGTGCAGATTCCACCTAAGAGTGTTTTTTCAGCAGCAGCGTCCGTGGCCGTTCCTGCCAGCCTCCCGCGCCATCGCCAACAATTTCCACCACTTCCACCCGGGACTCGCTGATCGCCACGATCCGACCTTCGCTTCGCCCCAGGTAATCGCCAACCTGCAAAGGGTGGACACCCTCGGCGCTGCGCAACAGAGCCAAGCTTGCTCTGGCGCTGGACAAGGTTCCGACCATCTGCAACTGCTCGATATCAAAGCCCTCCAGGTACTGCCGGGCTCGCTGTGGATCGGGGCGGACCGCGCGCTCGCCCCGCCGACGCGCGACTGGTTCGACGCTCTGCGGAGGCTGGAACGGGCTGCGCAACCCGCTGGCGTCATAGGTGAACGCGGGGTAGGAGCGGACAACCGGCAGCGGTTCAATCGGCTCCGGCGCTTGCCGGCGCATCTGGTTCATATAAGCCTGCGCTCCAGCGAAATCTGCGGTCCCCTCACACCCGCACAAGCCAAGAACCAAGCCAGCACACATCAGCCAGCGCCAGGCCTTCATGATCGCGGTTCCGGGCGGTCGTACCTGTAGGTTCGCGCCTCGATGCTCAAGCGCAGTCGCGCAGGATCACCCGACTCCAGGGGCCTGAGCTGAAAGTCATGCAAGGTGACGATTCGTGGCAGGCCGGCGACGCCGCTGACGAAGGTCGCCAGATCGTGATAGCCCCCAGTCACCGTGATCTGAATCGGCAGCTCGACATAAAACGGCCGCGGTACTTCCGGTTGCAGCTTGATCGCCTCGAACACCAGGCCGCTGCCCAAGCCCAGGCGACTGATGTCTTCAAGCAACCCCGGGACCTCGCTATCGCTGGGCAACTGACGCAGCAACTGCTCGAAGCTGTTGCGCAGGGACGCGAGTTGCTCCCGATAAAGCTCGAGATTGGCCACTTGCCGGGCCTTGATAGCGAACTGCTGCTTGAGACGGGTTTCTTCGTGACGCACCTGCTGCAGTTGCCGCAGATGAGGGCTCAGGTACAGGCCGTAGCCCGTTGCCAGGACCACCAGCAGAAGCAAAGCCGCCGCCAGCGTCTTCAGCGGCGTCGGCCAGGAGCCGAGGCTGCTCAGCTCCAGCTCTCGCAGATCGGTGCCACGCAACTGTGCCAGCCAACCGCCCGGATTCATCGCTTCGCCTCCTCAGGCAGTAACGGCAGCAACCCGACACTGAGCCGAAACCGGTTGCTCGGCTGCGGTTGCGCCTCGCTGGCCTTTTTCACTTCGGCCAGGCTGGGAGCGGCAAAAACTGCGGTCGCTTGCAGATTGCGCAGCAAGTCGGAAATCCGGCCATTGGCCTGAGCCACCCCACTGAGACTCAAGCTCTGCCCATGCAGATCGGCTTCGGTGAAATGCAGGCCATCGGGCACGCTGCGGGCCAGCTCCTGGAAAACCCGCACCCGGGTCGGGCGGCTGCCTTGCAGGTCCTCGATAACCCTCATGCGCTCAAGCAATTGCTGGCGCTGAACCTTGAGCTGGCGAACATCGGTGATCTGCCGATCCAGGCCCGCGTTCGCTTGCTCCAGGTACTGGTTGCGGGCCTGCTGGCGGGCACTCATCCGCTCGATGCCGGCAGCGGCCAGCAGCACCAGCGACCACCCCAGCAGCATGATGGCCGCCAATACCTGCAGAAAGCGTCGGTGTTGCTGTGCCCGCGCGGTTTCCCGCCAGGGAAGAAAGTTGATCCGGGCCATCAGTCGAATCCCCTCAGGGCCAGCCCGCAAGCCAGCAACAGCTCCGGCGCCTGCTCGGCGAGTGCCTGGGCATCGACCCGAGGCCCGACGCTCATGCCGACGAACGGATTGGCAAGGGTCGTGGCTATTCCCAGTTGCTGTTCGATCCGCCGCTCCAGCCCGGCAAGGCGACTGCCCTCGCCAGCCAGTAGCAGCAACTGCACCGGTTGCCGCTGTGGCGACTCGGCGAACAGTTGCAAGGCACGCTGGACGTTCTGCAGCACGTCCTGCTCAAAGGGCCGCAGCGCCTGCTCGATACAGGCAGGCGACAAAGCTCCCTGGCACTCGGCTCGCAGCGCCTGATCCAGGGTCAGCGAGAAACGCTGCTCAAGGACCTGGGCCAGCTGTCGGCTACCGAACAGCTGCTCGCGGCGGTAAATGATTCGCTGGTCGCGCATGACACTGAAACCGCTCACGCCCGAGCCGATGTCCAACAACGCCACCGCAGACTGCGCGGCCACCGGGCTCTGCGCCGTCAACAGCGCCAGGCAACGCTCCAGGGCCAGGGGCGCGCTCTCCACCACCTGCGGCGTCAGACCGGCCCGGGCCAGCAGCACCTCCAGGGCCTCGACCGTCTCGTGACGACAGGCCACCAGCAACACCTGGACCCGCCGGGGATTGCCCGGCACCCTGCCCTGCACCTCAAAGTCGGTGGCCACCTCGTCCAGGGGGTAGGGAATGTATTGGCCCGCTTCCAGACTGAGCTGGCACTCCAGCTCGGCTTCATCCAGCTCCGCCGGCATCTCGATCAATTTGCTGATCACCGCTTCACCGGGCACCGCCACCGCGGCCGCCTTGAGACGACTGCCGCTGGCGCGCCAGGCCCGGGACAAGGCCATGGCCTGCGCCTCGGGGTCGACCCCACCCGACTCGAGAAATGAGTCGGGGGCCAGGTCTTGCCGGGCATACGCCTCGACCCGATAGCCCCGACCCTCCCGGCTCAAGGCCAGGAGCCTGACCGACGTGGCGCCGATATCGATCCCCAATAGGGAACCCGGCTTTCTGCTGAAGACTCCAAGCACATCAATTCCCTTTGACTATCCGTGACTTACGAACCCCAGGAGCAGCACCGCGTTCAATCGCCACACCTTGACAGACGGGCAAATGACGCTCTCGGCGGAAAATGCTTATAATGCCCAGCGTTTTTTTTCCGCTTTTCCTGCTGCGTGGGTCGGTCCCTGATTACCTTGAATGCCCTGACGCCTAATTCATTCCTTTCTCTGGAAATCCAAAAGCCTTGATTCGTCTGCTGAAGTTTTTCGGGTGGTCCATCGTCGCTGTGTTCTGCGGGCTGCTTCTCGCCCTCTCCGGTGCGTTTCTCTATCTTAGTCCCGGCCTTCCATCGGTTGAGGCCCTGAGAAGCATCCAGTTGCAGATTCCTCTGCGGGTGTACAGCAGCGACGGCAAGTTGATCGCAGAATTTGGCGAAATGCGCCGTACCCCCATACGTTTCGCCGAAATTCCGCCCAACTTCATCAATGCGTTACTAAGTGCTGAAGACGACAACTTCGCTAACCATTACGGAGTTGACCCCAGCAGCCTGATGCGCGCCGCGACCCAATTGGTCAAGAGCGGACACATCCAGTCCGGCGGCAGCACCATCACCATGCAGGTGGCGAAGAACTTCTTCCTCAGCAGCGAGCGCAGCTTCTCGCGCAAGACCACCGAGATTCTCCTGGCCCTGCAGATCGAGCGGCAGCTGACCAAGGACGAGATCCTCGAGCTGTACGTCAACAAGATCTACCTGGGCAACCGTGCCTACGGGATCGAGGCGGCAGCCCAGGTGTACTACGGCAGGTCCATTCGTGACGTGAGCCTGGCGCAGATGGCGATGATCGCCGGCCTGCCCAAGGCCCCTTCGCGCTTCAACCCGCTGGCCAATCCGGCGCGCAGCAAGGAGCGCCGCGACTGGATCCTCGGCCGCATGTACAAGCTGGGCAAGATCACCGAAGCGGCCTACACCGAAGCCATCAACGAGCCGCTGAACGCCAGCTACCACGTGCCGACACCGGAAGTGAACGCGCCCTACATCGCCGAAATGGCCCGCGCCGAGATGGTCGGCCGCTATGGCAGCGACGCTTACACCGAAGGTTTCCGCGTCACCACCACGGTGCCCAGCGACCTGCAGGAAATGGCCAATACCGCGGTCCAGGAAGGCCTGATGACCTACGACCAGCGCCATGGCTACCGCGGGCCGGAGTCGCGCCTGCCCGGCAAGACCCATGCCGCCTGGGCCACAGAGCTGACCAAGCAGCGGACCATCAGCAGCCTGGAACCGGCGATCGTGACCCAGGTCGAGAAGAATGGCATCCAGGTGCTGACCCGCAACGGCGAGGAACATGTGGCCTGGGAGAGCATGAAATGGGCCCGGCCGTTCCTCAACACCAACAGCATGGGCGCCGCGCCTCGCCAGCCGGCGGACGTGGCCCAGGTCGGCGACCTGATACGCGTGCAGCGCCAGGCGGACAATTCCCTGAAGTTCAGCCAGGTCCCGGTCGCCCAGGGCGCGCTGGTGACCCTGGACCCGCAAAACGGTGCGATCCGCGCCCTGGTCGGTGGTTTTGCCTTCGAACAGAGCAACTACAACCGCGCGATGCAAGCCAAGCGCCAGCCCGGCTCGAGCTTCAAGCCCTTCGTCTATAGCGCGGCCCTGGACAATGGCTACACCGCGGCCAGCCTGGTCAACGACGCACCGATCGTGTTCGTCGACGAATACCTGGACAAGGTCTGGCGGCCGAAGAACGACACAAACACCTTCCTCGGCCCGATTCGCATGCGCGAAGCGCTGTACAAGTCGCGCAACCTGGTGTCGATCCGCCTGCTGCAGAGCATGGGCGTGGACCACACCATCGACTACATCAGCAAGTTCGGCTTCAACAAGCAGGACCTGCCGCGCAACCTGTCCCTGGCCCTGGGCACCGCGACCCTGACCCCCATGGAGATCGCCACCGGATGGAGCACCTTTGCCAACGGCGGCTACAAGATCACCCCGTACATCATCGACAAGATCGAAAGCCGCAACGGCGAGTTGCTGTTCAGCGCCAACCCGCCCAGCGTTCCCACCGGGAACACCGCCAGCAGCGGCATCGCGGCGCCAGAGCACAGCTTCACGGTCAACACCGTGGCCGGCGAAAACCCGGTCCAGGCGCCGGTACAGACGCCTGCCGTCGCCGAACGGATCATCGACGGACGCACCACCTACATCCTCAACAGCATGCTCGAGGACGTGATCAAGCTGGGCACCGGCCGCCGAGCCCTGGCCCTGGGCCGTTCGGACCTGGCCGGCAAGACCGGTACCACCAACGAATCCAAGGACGCCTGGTTCTCCGGCTACAACGCCGACTACGTGACCACCGTCTGGACCGGTTTCGACCAGCCGGAAAGCCTCGGGCGTCGCGAATACGGTGGCACCGTGGCCCTGCCGATCTGGATGAACTTCATGGGCGCCGCCCTCAAGGGCAAGCCGCCGCACACCCAGGCCGAACCGGAAGGCATCCTCAGCCTGCGGGTCGACCCGGTCAGCGGCCGCGCCGCCGCCCCGGGCACGCCGAATGCCTACTTCGAGCTGTTCAAGAGCGAAGACACGCCACCCTCGGTCAACGAGCTGGGCAATGGCGTCGCCCCGGGCAGCCCGCTGCCGGCGGACGAAGCGGCGCCGATCGACCTCTTCTAAGAGCAGCGGCAAGCTGCAAGTGATCGGCGGCAGGCAAGAGCGCACCCCGCTCTTGCAGCTGGAAACTTGCAGCTAGCCGCCGATTGCCCGCCCATAAAAAAACCCGGCTCGATGGCCGGGTTTTTTTATGGGCGGCTGTTAGCCGTTGAACACGTCATCCACGCTTTTGAGCGGGTAGTTCTTCGGATACGGCAGGGTTGCCACGCCGGTCTCGATGGCGGCCTTGGCCACGGCATCGGAGATCACGGTGATCAGGCGGGCATCCATTGGCTTCGGAATGATGTACTCACGGCCGAATTCCAGCTTGATGCCGCCATAGGCGTCGCACACTTCCTGCGGCACTGGCAGCTTGGCCAGCTCACGCAGGGCGTTGGCCGCGGCGATCTTCATTTCTTCGTTGATGCGCTTGGCGCGAACGTCCAGGGCACCACGGAAGATGAACGGGAAGCCCAGCACGTTGTTCACCTGGTTCGGGTAGTCCGAACGACCGGTGGCCATGATCACGTCGTTACGGGTGGCGTGGGCCAGCTCGGGAGCGATTTCCGGATCCGGGTTCGAGCAGGCGAACACGATCGGGTTCGGCGCCATGGACTTCAGGCCTTCGGCGCTCAGCAGGTTCGGACCGGACAGGCCGACGAACACGTCGGCGCCTTGCAGGGCGTCGGCCAGAGTGCGCTTGTCGGTGGTGTGGGCAAACACCGCCTTGTACTGGTTCAGGTCGTCACGGCCAGCGTGGATAACGCCGGTACGGTCAACCATGAAGATGTTCTCGATCTGCGCGCCCATGCTCACCAGCAGTTTCATGCAGGAGATGGCGGCCGCACCGGCGCCCAGGCAGACGATCTTGGCGTCGGACAGGGTTTTGCCAGCGATTTCCAGGGCGTTGATCATGCCGGCGGCGGTCACGATCGCGGTGCCGTGCTGGTCATCGTGGAACACCGGAATGTCGCACTGCTCGATCAGAGCGCGTTCGATCTCAAAGCACTCGGGGGCCTTGATGTCTTCCAGGTTGATGCCACCGAAGGTGATGGAGATGCGCTTGACGGTGTCGATGAAAGCCTGCGGACTCTCGGAGTCGACTTCGATGTCGAATACATCGATGCCGGCGAAACGCTTGAACAGCACGCCCTTGCCTTCCATCACCGGCTTGGAGGCCAGTGGGCCGAGGTTACCCAGGCCGAGAATCGCGGTGCCATCGGAAATGACGGCAACCAGGTTGCCTTTGCCGGTGTACTTGTAGGCCAGTTCCGGATCGCGAGCGATTTCGCGTACCGGCTCGGCTACGCCGGGGCTGTAGGCCAGGGCCAGATCACGAGCGGTAGCAGTGGCCTTGGTGAGCTCGACACTCAGCTTTCCTGGACGAGGATTGGCATGATATTCGAGAGCGGCAGTTTTCAAATCAGACATGTGGGCATTCCGCTTTTTACTGTTGGACAGACGGACCGCCGAGGATACGCGTGTCGCATAGTCCCTACAAGACTGCCCAGTCACCCCTGTCAAGGCCCGTAGCGTACGACTTTGGGCCAAGAGCCACGGGGTACAAGGCTTTCAACTGTTCACAATCCATTTGAAAAATGTCTACAATTTTTCTTTATCAGAGAAGTCTGACCATGGAAACGTCGCTCAGCGACAACATCCAGTCCGCCCCGCCCGACCTGAAACCAGCCGAACGTGATCGTGCCACCACCCAGCCCCGGGCCTCGATGCGCCGCCCGGACAGCCCCTTGAGCCACCGACGATCGAAACGCCCCAGCACATTGGGTGCAATACGCAATACAACTGCACCACGCAATGTGATCCAAACCCCGCCACGATTGCGTTCGACCTTGCTCACACGCCCCTCGAGCAGGACAAAGCCCGAACGGCGGATCTGCTGCGCTTTCAGTACAGCTGGTCGTCGCCAGAGCCCCAGCCCCGCTCGGCGCGCATGGTTTTCCGCAGCCTGCTGACACGCGACCAGGGCGACGTTCGGCACGATGGCGATCTGATAGGCAAGCCCTTCGGCAATCAACCGGGCTTCGAGATTGGTCCCGCTGCCGTCATAGACATGGGCCAGCATCCGACCATGACGATCGCGCCGCTCACGCCCGGGCAGCAAGCCGACCCGCCCACCGCTCTGCGCCACCAGGCGCTGCAAACGTTGCCGCGCCGCCAGCGCGAACGGCTCGGCCGGACGCCCCCGGCTGGCCAGTTCCGGCGCATTGAGGCCGATCATCCGCACACTGCGACCATCCTTGAGACGCAGGGTATCGCCATCCACCACCCGCTGGACCGTTGCAGGAATCAGCCCCTCGGGCGCCGGGCAAAACGCCTGGGCGGTGGTCAGCCAAATCGCGCCCACAAAAAAGGCGCCCACTAGGGACGCCTTTTTCATCAGCGAGGAAAGTCGGTATCGGCTTTCCAGAACGATCAGCCTCAGGCCTTTTTCGTTGCGCCGAAAGCACCGAAGCGCGACTTGAACTTGTCGACACGACCGCCAACGTCCAGAGTCTTTTGCTTACCGGTGTAGAACGGGTGGCACTCGTTGCACACGTCCAGGCTCAGAGGCTTGGCCAGGGTGGAGCGAGTTTCGATGACGTTACCGCAGCTGCAGGTAGCGGTAACGGCTTCGTATACTGGATGGATATCGGCTTTCATGGTGTATTCCTCAGGCTAGCGTGCCGCCACCCAACACTATTGTTGAATACCGCACGAATTAGGGCGCGGATTCTACCAGACCGCATCAAACGCGCAAGAGATCCTGAGTACCCCCCATCAGAAAAAGCCAGCACAACCTTGACAGCCCAGGCTTTGCCAAGCACTGAACGGCGGCGCCTGCCCGGCCGCGAGAAAACCTTCGCAGAGCAGGAGGCACGCACGCTTATGCAGGACACCCCACGGCTCGTCTGTTAGGCTCCGGAGCCTATTTACCGTCCGCTCATCGAGATTGTCCCGCGTGCCCGACGCCATTCTGCGCCTCGCCCTGCCTTCGCCTCTGCGCCGCCTCTTCGACTACCGTGCCCCGGCCGGTGTGCTGCGCGCCCAGCTGCATCCGGGGATGCGCCTGCGAGTGCCCTTCGGCCGCCGGGAAATGATCGGCATCCTGGTGGAAGTGGCGGATCACAGCGAGGTTCCGGCAGAAAAGCTCAAGCCGGCCCTGGCCCTGCTGGACCCCACGCCACCGCTGCCCCCGGCCCTGTTCAAGCTGTGCCTGTGGACCGCCCAGTACTATCAGCACAGCCTCGGCGACACCCTGAGCTGGGCCTTGCCGGTGCTGCTGCGCCAGGGCGAGCTGGCCGAGGCCCGCCAGGAACGCTTCTGGTCGATAGCTCCCGGCGCCCGACTTGATGACCCGCGCATCGCCCGCGCCCCGCGCCAGCGCGAGGCGCTGGCCACCCTGGCCCAACACCCCCATGGCGTGCCCCACGCGCTGCTGAGCAAGCTGATGTTGAGCAAGGACAGCCTGGACCTGTTGCTGACCAAGGATCTGGTGCAAGTGGAAGTACGCAAGCACGCGCCGGGCGTGCGCCATGAACACTGGCTGGCCCAGCCCGAACTGCCGCTCAACAGCGAGCAGCGCGCCGCCTACGAAGCGATCCGCGCCGGGTTCGACAGCTACCACGCCTTTCTTCTGGCCGGGGTCACCGGCAGCGGCAAGACCGAGGTCTACCTGCAGTTGATCCGCGAAACCCTCGAAGCCGGCAAACAGGCCCTGGTGCTGATCCCGGAGATCAACCTGGGCCCGCAAACCCTGGCGCGCTTCGAGCAGCGTTTCAACGCCCGCATCGCCCTGCTGCACTCGGCGGTCAACGACCGCGAACGCCTGGACGCCTGGCTCGCCGCCCGGGATGGCGAGGCCGACATCATCATCGGCACCCGCTCGGCCTTGTTCACGCCGATGAAGAACCCCGGGCTGATCATCATCGACGAGGAGCACGACGGCTCCTATAAACAGCAGGAAGGCCTGCGCTACCACGCCCGCGACCTGGCCCTGGTGCGCGCCCGCCAGGAAAACATCCCCATCGTCCTCGGCTCGGCCACGCCGTCCCTGGAAAGCCTGCACAACGCCTACACCGGCCGCTACGGCCTGCTGCGCCTGAACGAACGGGCCGGCGGCGCCAAGCAACCACGCTTCCTGCGCCTGGATGTGAAGAGCCGTCCCCTGGACAGCGGCATTTCCGGTCCCATGCAGCAAGCCATCGGCCAGACCCTGGCCGCCGGGCAGCAAGTGCTGGTGTTCCTCAACCGCCGCGGTTTCGCCCCGACCTTGCTGTGCCACGACTGCGGCTGGATGTCCGAATGCCAGCGCTGCGACGCCCGCATGACCGTGCACCAGCGCTCCGGCGAGTTGCGCTGCCACCATTGCGGCCATGTCGAGCGGGTGCCCCGGCACTGCCCGCAATGCGGCAAGGTCGACCTGCGTCCCGTGGGCGCCGGCACCGAGCGCGCGGAAGAACGCCTGGGCATTCTGTTTCCCGACTACCCGGTGTTGCGGGTGGACCGCGACAGCACCTCGCGCAAGGACGCGATGAACCAGCTGTTCGCCGCCATCCAGAAAGGACATCCGTGCATCCTCGTGGGCACCCAGATGCTGGCCAAGGGTCACCACTTCCCCCGGGTCACCCTGGTGTCGATCCTCGACGCCGACGGCGGCCTGTTTTCCGGGGACTTCCGCGCCAGCGAGCGCATGGCGCAACTGATCGTCCAGGTCGCCGGGCGCGCCGGGCGTGCCGAAGAGCCCGGCAAGGTGATCATCCAGACTCACCTCGCCGACCACCCGCTGCTGGTGCAACTGACCGAACAGGGCTACTTCGCCTTTGCCGAACAGGCCCTGAGCGAGCGGCGCGCCGCTGGCCTGCCGCCCTTTGCCCACCTGGCCCTGCTGCGGGCCGAGGCGCACAAACCGGGGCAGGCCGAAGGTTTTCTCGATGAGGCCTGCAGCGAGGCCGAGCGCCTGCTGGCGGAACTGAACCTGGGGGGCATCGAGCTGCTGGGGCCGGTTCCGGCGCCGATGGAACGGCGCGCCGGGCGTTATCGCGCGCAGCTGCTGCTGCAAGCCAATGCCCGGGCACCGCTGCATCGGCTGCTGAGCAGCTGGCTGCTGGTGCTGGAGCAGATGCCCAGCGGACGCCAGGTCCGCTGGTCGCTGGATGTGGACCCGGTGGATTTGTATTGACCGATATCGCGTTTTCGCGGGCCAGCCCGCTCCTACAATGGGCAGCATCAGACCCGTAGGAGCGGGCTCGCCCGCGAACAGGACCGAATAGCCGCCACCGATCCCCCTGCAGCCCTCTATAGTTGGCAAGCCCGTTCCAGCAACGGATAATGCCCAGTTTTTCCACCCGCGCACCAACGCGCCGCCGCGCCAGCGGTCGAACGAGAAGACCATGAAAGACACCATTCGCCAGCTCATCCAGCAAGCCATCACCCAACTCGTCACCGAAGGTGTGTTGCCAGAAGGCCTGACGCCGGCGATCCAGGTCGAAAACACCCGCGACAAGACCCACGGCGACTTCGCCAGCAATATCGCCATGATGCTAGCCAAGCCCGCCGGCATGAAGCCCCGCGACCTGGCAGAAAAAATCATCGCCGCGCTGCCGGCCCATGAGGACCTGAGCAAGGCGGAAATCGCCGGCCCGGGCTTCATCAACTTCTTCCAGAACACCCAGGCCCTGGCCGCGCGCCTGGACGCCGCCCTTGGCGACGAGCACCTGGGCGTGCGCAAGGCCGGCCCGGTGCAGCGCACCGTGATCGACATGTCGGCGCCCAACCTGGCCAAGGAAATGCACGTTGGCCACCTGCGCTCCACCATCATCGGTGACGGCGTGGCGCGGGTCCTGGAGTTCCTCGGCGACACCGTGATCCGTCAGAACCACGTCGGCGACTGGGGCACCCAGTTCGGCATGCTGATGGCCTACCTGGAAGAAAACCCGATCATCAGCGACGAGCTGTCGGACCTGGAGAACTTCTACCGCGCCGCCAAGCAGCGCTTCGACGAGTCCGAAGCCTTTGCCGACCGCGCCCGCGGCCTGGTGGTCAAGCTGCAAGCCGGCGACCCGGACTGCCTGGAGCTGTGGACCAAGTTCAAGGACATCTCCCTGTCCCACTGCCAGAAGATCTACGAGCTGCTCAACGTCAAGCTGACCATGGCCGATGTCATGGGCGAGAGCGCCTACAACGATGACCTGATCAACGTGGTCAACGACCTCAAGGCCCAGGGCATGCTGGTGGAGAGCAACGGCGCCCAGTGCGTGTTCCTCGACGAGTTCAAGAATGCCGAAGGCGAGCCGCTGCCGGTGATCATCGTCAAGGCCGACGGCGGCTACCTGTACGCCACCACCGACCTGGCCGCCGTGCGCTACCGCAGTGGCAAGCTCAAGGCCGATCGCGCCCTGTACTTCGTCGACCAGCGCCAGGCCCTGCACTTCCAGCAAGTGTTCGCCGTGGCCCGCAAGGCCGGCTTCGTGACCCATCCGATGGAAATGGAGCACATGGGCTTCGGCACCATGAACGGCGCCGACGGCCGTCCGTTCAAGACCCGCGACGGCGGCACCGTGAAGCTCATCGACCTGCTCACCGAAGCCGAAGAACGCGCCTACGCCCTGGTCAAAGAGAAAAACCCGCAACTGCCGGAAGCCGATCTGCGCAGCATCGCCAAGGTGGTGGGCATCGACTCGGTGAAATACGCCGACCTGTCCAAGCACCGCACCAGCGACTACAGCTTCAACTTCGACCTGATGCTCAACTTCGAAGGCAACACCGCCCCTTACCTGCTGTACGCCTACACCCGCGCCGCCGGTGTGTTCCGCAAGCTGGGCAAGGACTTCAGCGAAGTCGGCGGGCAGATCGAACTGCACGCGGCCCAGGAGCTGGAACTGGCGGCCAAGCTGGCGCAGTTCGGCGAGATCCTCAACAACGTCGCCGACAAGGGCACGCCGCACATCCTCTGCACCTACCTGTATGACGTGGCCGGCCTGTTCTCCAGCTTCTACGAGAACTGCCCGATCCTGGCGGCCGAGACGCCGACGCAGATGCACAGCCGCCTGCGCCTCACCGAGCTGACCCGCCGTACCCTCAAGCAAGGTCTGGAACTGCTGGGCCTCAAAGTCCTGGAGCAAATGTAAGTTGGCTGCCAAGAAAAAACCCGCACCCAAGCGTGGCGCCAGCCGCTACCAGGCCCCGGCCAAGAAGCCGATTCCGGGCTGGTTGTGGCTGGCCATCGGCCTGACCATCGGTGCCTTCATCGTGTTCCTGATGAAGCTCGAACCGGGCAAGGGCGGCGACAGCGTCAAGCGCGAGAAGATCGAACAGCAGAAAGCCAGCAAGATCGCCGAGGCCAACAAGACCCCGCCGAGCCCGCAGCAACCGGTGAAGCCCAAGTACGACTTCTATACCCTGCTGCCGGAATCGGAGGTCATAGTGCCGCCGGAGGCCGTGCCGGAGAAAACCCTGCCGACGCCGCAAGTGCCGCCGGTGCCCACCACCCCGGTAACCCCGGCGGAAGCGGCGAAGATCGACACCGCCCGGGCCCAGGCGGCCCTGGCCGGCATCACCCCGCCACCGGCGCCACCGGTGGCCAAGGCGGCGCCTGTGACCAAGTTCTTCCTCCAGGCCGGCTCGTTCCGCAAGCAGGCCGATGCCGACAAGGTACGGGCGCAGATCATCCTGCTGGGCCAGTCGGTGGCGGTGGAATCCGGCACGGTGAAGGACGAAACCTGGTACCGGGTATTGGTCGGGCCGTTCAGCAACCGCGAACAGCTCACCGTGGCCCAGAAACAACTGTCCGGCGCCGGCTTCAGCAACCTGCTGTTACAACAGCGCCAGAGCCGCTGAGCCGACCGCTCCACGATGGATCGCGAACCAGCCCACTCCTGCACAACGCGCTGTAGGAGCGGGCTGGCCCGCGAAGCGCTTGCAGCTGGCAACAATGACCGCCGGTCCCCCGCCAAAGCCTCCAGTTGAAAAACGCTCAGCCACCCCCATATGAGTTTCCATCAGGGCACTTTCGCCCCGCTGTGTGGAGACTTCCCCTTGACCACCATCGTTTCAGTCCGCCGCCACGGCAAAGTCGTCATGGGCGGCGACGGCCAGGTTTCTCTCGGCAACACCGTGATGAAAGGCAACGCGAAAAAAGTCCGTCGCCTGTACCACGGCCAGGTGATTGCCGGTTTTGCCGGAGCCACCGCTGACGCCTTCACCCTGTTCGAACGTTTCGAAGGCCAGTTGGAGAAACATCAGGGTCACCTGGTGCGCGCCGCCGTCGAACTGGCCAAGGAATGGCGCACCGACCGCTCCCTCAGCCGCCTGGAGGCCATGCTGGCCGTGGCCAACAAGGACGCCTCCCTGATCATCACCGGCAACGGCGACGTGGTGGAGCCGGAGGACGGCCTGATCGCCATGGGTTCCGGTGGCGCCTACGCCCAGGCCGCGGCCAGCGCCCTGCTGAAGAAGACCGACTTGTCGGCTCGCGAAATCGTCGAGACGGCCCTGGGCATTGCCGGCGACATCTGCGTATTCACCAACCACACTCAAACCATCGAGGAGCAGGATCTCGCGGAATAAGCCTGTTGCGGCGCTCGCGCCACGGCATTCATTCTTGCTTGAGGACCGCCAATTACTATGTCCATGACACCCCGCGAAATCGTCCACGAACTCAACCGCCACATCATCGGCCAGGACGATGCCAAGCGCGCCGTCGCGATCGCCCTGCGCAACCGCTGGCGCCGGATGCAACTGCCGGCCGAACTGCGCGTTGAAGTGACGCCCAAGAACATCCTGATGATCGGCCCGACCGGTGTCGGCAAGACCGAAATCGCCCGCCGCCTGGCCAAGCTGGCCAATGCACCGTTCATCAAGGTCGAAGCCACCAAGTTCACCGAAGTCGGCTATGTCGGTCGCGACGTCGAATCGATCATTCGTGACCTGGCCGATGCGGCGATCAAGATGTTCCGCGAACAGGAAATGATCCGGGTTCGCCACCGCGCCGAAGACGCCGCCGAAGAGCGCATCCTCGACGCCCTGCTGCCACCGGCGCGCATGGGCTTCAACAGCGATGAAGCGCCGGCCCAGGACTCCAACACCCGCCAGCTGTTCCGCAAGCGCCTGCGCGAAGGTCAGCTGGACGACAAGGAAATCGAGATCGAAGTGGCGGAAGTCACCGGCGTCGACATCTCCGCGCCTCCGGGCATGGAAGAAATGACTAACCAGCTGCAGAACCTGTTCGCCAACATGGGCAAGGGCAAGCGCAAGAGCCGCAAGCTCAAGGTCAAGGAAGCGCTGAAGCTGGTGCGGGATGAAGAGGCCAGCCGCCTGGTCAACGACGAGGAGTTGAAGGCCAAGGCGCTGGAAGCCGTCGAGCAACACGGCATCGTGTTCATCGACGAAATCGACAAAGTGGCCAAGCGCGGCAACTCCGGCGGCGTCGATGTGTCCCGCGAAGGCGTGCAGCGCGACCTGCTGCCCCTGATCGAAGGCTGCACCGTCAACACCAAGCTGGGCATGGTCAAGACCGACCACATCCTGTTCATTGCCTCCGGTGCTTTCCACCTGAGCAAGCCCAGCGACCTGGTGCCGGAGCTGCAAGGGCGCCTGCCGATCCGCGTCGAACTCAAGGCCCTGTCGCCGGAAGACTTCGAGCGCATCCTCAGCGAGCCTCACGCGTCGCTGACCGAGCAATACCGTGAGCTGCTCAAGACCGAAGGCCTGAACATCGAGTTCCTGCCCGAGGGCATCAAGCGCCTGGCGGAGATTGCCTGGCAGGTCAACGAGAAGACCGAGAACATCGGTGCACGTCGCCTGCACACCCTGCTCGAGCGCCTGCTGGAAGAGGTGTCGTTCAGTGCCGGCGACCTGGCCAGCGCCCATAACGAAGAGCCGATCCGCATCGACGCGGCCTACGTCAACAGCCACCTGGGCGAATTGGCGCAGAACGAAGATCTGTCGCGCTACATCCTCTAAGAGACAAGCTCAAAGCCTCAAGCTGCAAGTTGATCGCGGTCATCTTGTAGCTTGCAGCTTGCAGCTTTAAGCTGCCTCCATGACTAAACTCCCCTCCGGCATCAACCTGCACAAAGCCTCGAAAACCCTGACCCTGACCTACGGGCCGGACGAGGTCTATCACCTGCCTGCGGAATTCCTGCGGGTGCATTCTCCCTCCGCCGAGGTCCAGGGCCACGGCAAGCCCATCCTGCAATTCGGCAAGCTCGGCGTCGGCCTGAGCAAGGTTGAACCGGCGGGCCAGTACGCACTGAAATTGACCTTCGACGATGGCCATGACAGCGGACTGTTCACCTGGGACTACCTGTACCAGTTGGCTTTGCGTCAGGACGAGCTGTGGAGCGATTATCTGGCAGAGCTCAAAGCGGCCGGAAAATCCCGCGATCCGAATGAGTCGATAATCAAGCTGATGCTCTAGCCCGAGCCTCCGGCTGTTTAGAGGGCATTTTCTAATTTCATCTGTTTGAATGCTGGGCTGCATGGCCAATGAATGGCCTGCTTGCGAAAAAAATTAAACTCGGGTAACCAATGGAACTGGCAAGTTCCCTGCAGAGTTCTCTGCACTTTTAAAGCAGCGGTACGCAATCAACGGTCACCCGAGCAGTAGTACCTGGCATCGTGCTGTGTGACTGCACAGCAGGTCCGGTACTCGTCTCAGGACAATGGAGCGTCGTAGATGAGTAACAAGAATATCGATGACCTGAAACGCCAAGCCTCGGAAAACACCCTGGGGCTCAATCCGGTCATCGGCTTGCGTAGAAAGGATCTGCTTACCTCTGCTCGAATGGTGCTCACCCAGGCCATCAAACAACCCATCCACAGCGTCAAGCATGTCGCCCATTTCGGCCTTGAGCTGAAGAACGTGCTATTTGGCAAGTCGACCCTGCAACCGGAGAGCGACGACCGTCGCTTCAACGATCCGGCCTGGAGCCAGAACCCGCTGTACAAACGCTATCTGCAAACCTACCTGGCGTGGCGCAAGGAGCTTCACGACTGGATCGGCGACAGCAACCTGTCCGACCAGGACATCAGCCGTGGTCATTTCGTGATCAACCTGATGACCGAGGCCATGGCGCCTACCAACAGCATGGCCAACCCCGCCGCGGTCAAGCGCTTCTTCGAAACCGGCGGCAAGAGCCTGCTGGACGGCCTGTCCCATCTGGCCAAGGACCTGGTGCAGAACGGCGGCATGCCCAGCCAGGTCAACATGGACGCCTTTGAAGTGGGCAAGAACCTCGGCACCAGCGAGGGCGCGGTGGTGTTCCGCAACGATGTGCTGGAGCTGATCCAGTACCGGCCGATCACCGAGCAGGTGTATGAGCGCCCGCTGCTGGTGGTGCCACCCCAGATCAACAAGTTCTACGTCTTCGACCTCAGCCCGGACAAGAGCCTGGCGCGCTTCTGCCTGCGCAACAACGTGCAGACCTTCATTGTCAGCTGGCGCAACCCCACCAAGGCACAACGGGAATGGGGCCTGTCGACCTACATCGAGGCCCTGAAGGAGGCGGTCGACGTGGTCACCGCGATCACTGGCAGCAAGGATGTGAACATGCTCGGGGCCTGCTCCGGCGGCATCACCTGCACCGCGCTGCTGGGCCACTACGCCGCGCTCGGGGAAAAGAAGGTCAATGCCCTGACCCTGCTGGTCAGCGTGCTCGACACCACCCTGGATACCCAGGTGGCGCTGTTCGTCGACGAGCAGACCCTGGAAGCGGCCAAGCGCCACTCCTACCAGGCCGGCGTGCTCGAAGGTCGCGACATGGCCAAGGTATTTGCCTGGATGCGCCCCAACGACCTGATCTGGAACTACTGGGTCAACAACTACCTGCTGGGCAACGAACCACCGGTGTTCGACATCCTGTTCTGGAACAACGACACCACCCGCCTGCCCGCGGCGTTCCACGGCGATTTGATCGAGATGTTCAAGAACAACCCGCTGGTGCGCCCCAATGCACTGGAAGTGTGCGGCACGCCCATCGACCTGAAACAGGTGACCGCCGATATCTTTTCCCTGGCCGGCACCAACGATCACATCACCCCGTGGAAGTCCTGCTACAAGTCGGCGCAACTGTTTGGCGGCAACGTGGAGTTCGTGCTGTCCAGCAGCGGGCATATCCAGAGCATCCTGAATCCGCCGGGCAACCCCAAGGCGCGCTACATGACCAGCACCGAGATCCCGGTCTGCCCCGATCAATGGCAGGAAAACTCGATCAAGCACACCGACTCCTGGTGGCTGTACTGGCAAGCCTGGCAGGCAGAGCGTTCCGGCGAGCTGAAAGCGGCCCCCAGCACGCTGGGCAACAAAAAGTACGCCGCCGCCGAAGCCGCACCGGGGACCTACGTCCACGAGCGCTGAGTCAAGGCATTGAACGATGCGGCGCCAGGAGGCGTCGCCAAGCCCTATTCTTGGTACGAGGCCTGGCCTCAGAAAATCCGGACGACGCCAGGAACGGCGTCGCCCTTGGTTCAATTCACAGGGCTACGGCATGCCACATTCTTTTATCTTTCGCACCGTTGATCTGGATGGGCAGACCATCCGCACGGCGGTACGCCCCGGCAAGCCTCACTTGACGCCGCTGCTGATCTTCAACGGTATCGGCGCCAACCTGGAGCTGGTCTTTCCCTTTGTCCAGGCCCTGGATCCTGACCTGGAAGTCATTGCCTTCGACGTCCCCGGCGTGGGCGGTTCCTCGACCCCGAGCCGGCCTTATCGTTTTCCCGGCCTGGCCAAGCTGACCGCCCGCATGCTCGATTACCTGGACTACGGCCAGGTCAATGCCGTGGGCGTGTCCTGGGGTGGAGCCCTGGCCCAGCAGTTCGCCTACGACTACCCCGAACGCTGCAAGAAACTGGTACTGGCGGCCACTGCCGCCGGCGCTTTCATGGTCCCCGGCAAACCCAAGGTGCTGTGGATGATGGCCAGCCCACGGCGCTACGTGCAGCCTTCCCATGTGATGCGCATCGCGCCGCTGATCTACGGCGGTGCCTTCCGTCGCGATCCGAACCTGGCCGCCGAACACGCCGCCAAGGTCCGCTCGGCCGGCAAGCTGGGCTACTACTGGCAGCTGTTCGCCGGACTGGGCTGGACCAGCATCCACTGGCTGCACAAGATCCACCAGCCGACACTGGTGCTGGCCGGCGACGATGACCCACTGATCCCCCTGATCAATATGCGCATGCTGGCCTGGCGGATTCCCAACGCGCAGCTGCACATCATCGACGACGGCCACCTGTTCCTGATCACCCGGGCCGAGGCCGTCGCCCCGATCATCATGAAATTCCTCCAGGAAGAGCGACAACGCGCCGTGATGCACCCGCATCCACTGCCATCGCACCCAACGAAATAAAACAACGCTGCCGACAGGGTCGTCGCGCGCAAGAAAGGCCAGGAGCGACTATGTTGTCTGTCTTGGATTGGTCTGCTTGTTAGTGGTTTGACGAAGGAGTGTTGACTCATGCAAGACAAGCCTGCACAGGGTTCGCTTCCGGCCCCTGCGGCCTACATCAATGCGCAGAGCGCGATCACCGGTCTGCGCGGCCGGGATCTGCTCTCGACACTGCGCAGCATTGCGGCCCACAGCTTGCGCAACCCGTTGCACAGTGCCCGCCATACCTTGGCCCTGGGTGGCCAGTTGGGACGTGTACTGCTGGGGGAAACCCTGCATAAACCCAATCCCAAGGACAACCGCTTCGCCGACCCGGCCTGGACCCTCAACCCCTTTTACAAACGAGGCTTGCAGGCCTACCTCAGCTGGCAGAAGCAGGTCCGGCACTGGATCGACGACAGCGGCATGAGCGAGGACGACCGGGCCCGGGCGCACTTTGCCTTCTCCCTGCTCAACGACGCGGTGTCGCCCTCCAACACCCTGCTCAATCCCCTGGCCCTCAAGGAAATCTTCAACACCGGCGGCAACAGCGTGGTGCGCGGCATCGGCAACCTGCTGGACGACCTGTTGCACAACAACGGACTGCCCAGCCAGGTGACCAAGCACGCCTTCGAGATCGGCAAGAATCTGGCCGTGACCCCAGGCTCGGTGGTGTTTCGCAATGAGCTGCTGGAACTGATCCAGTACAGCCCCATGAGCGAGAAACAGTACGCCAAGCCGTTGCTGATCGTGCCGCCGCAAATCAACAAGTACTACATCTTCGACCTCAGCCCGCACAACAGCTTCGTCCAGTACGCCCTGAAGAACGGCCTGCAGGTGTTCATGATCAGCTGGCGCAACCCGGACGTGCGCCATCGCGAATGGGGCCTGTCAAGCTACGTAGAGGCTACCGAGGAGGCACTGAACGTCGCCCGGGCCATCACCGGCAGTCGGGACGTCAACCTGGTGGGCGCCTGCGCCGGCGGCCTGACCATCGCCGCCCTGCAAGGTCACCTGCAGGCCAAGCGCCAGCTGCGCCGGGTCGCCAGCGCCACTTACCTGGTGAGTCTGCTGGACAGCCAGCTGGACAGCCCGGCCACCTTGTTCGCCGATGAGAAAACCCTGGAAGCGGCCAAGCGTCGCTCCTACCAGCAAGGGGTGCTCGATGGCCGCGACATGGCCAAGGTGTTTGCCTGGATGCGCCCCAACGACCTGATCTGGAACTACTGGGTCAACAACTACCTGCTGGGCAAGGAGCCGCCGGTCTTCGACATCCTCTACTGGAACAACGACAGCACCCGCCTGCCCGCCGCCTTGCACGGCGACCTGCTGGACTTCTTCAAGCACAACCCTCTGAGCCACGAAGGCGGACTTGAAGTCTGCGGCACCCCGATCGATCTGCAGAAGGTCACGGTGGACAGCTTCAGCGTGGCCGGTATCAACGATCACATCACTCCCTGGGATGCGGTGTACCGCTCGACCCTGCTGCTGGGCGGAGAACGGCGCTTCGTGCTGTCCAACAGCGGGCATGTGCAGAGCATTCTCAACCCGCCGAGCAACCCCAAGGCCAACTACGTGGAAAACCGCAAACTCAGCAGCGATCCGCGAGCCTGGTATTACGACGCCAAGCATGTCGACGGCAGCTGGTGGGGCCAGTGGCTGAGCTGGGTCCAGGAGCACTCTGGAGCGCAGCGGGAAACCCTGACCACCCTCGGCAACCCGAACTATCCGCCCATGGAGGATGCACCGGGCACCTACGTGCGCGTGCGCTGAAAACACTTTGCTCCACGACTCCATGCCGGAGTCGTCCGCCCAATGGACCGACAAGAAGTCAGGATGAAGACCCGCGACCGGATACTCGAATGTGCCCTGCAACTGTTCAACCAGAAGGGCGAGCCCAACGTCTCCACCATGGAGGTGGCCAATGAGATGGGCATCAGCCCCGGCAACCTCTACTACCACTTCCATGGCAAGGAGCCCCTGGTACTCGGCCTGTTCGAACGTTTCCAGAACGAGCTGACACCGCTGCTGGACCCGCCGTCCGATGCCCAACTGGCGCCGGAAGACTACTGGCTGTTCCTGCACCTGATTGTCGAGCGCCTGGCCCACTACCGCTTCCTGTTCCAGGATCTGTCTAACCTCGCGGGGCGCCTGCCGAAACTGGCCAAGGGCATTCGCCACCTGCTCAACGCCCTCAAGCGCACCCTGGCCTCGCTGCTGGCCCGACTCAAGGCCCAGGGGCAACTGGTCAGCGGGACCCAGGCCCTGGGCCAACTGGTGGAACAGATCACCCTGACCCTGCTGTTTTCCCTGGACTACCAGCGGATTCTTGATCGCGAGGGGGAAGTGCGCCTGGTGGTCTACCAGATCATGATGCTGGTGGCTCCGCACCTGCTGCCGCCGGCGAAGCTGGCCACCGAACAGATGGCGTTGCGCTACCTGGAAGAACAGGCATAGGCGCGCCTGGCGAGTACCGAACGCGGCCCAATAAAAAACGCCCGGCCTTTAGAGGCCGGGCGTTGTCTGTGCCCGATGCAATCAGGACTGGCTGCTTGGCGTCGCTGGAGCTGGCGCAGCAGTCGGCGCTACCGCCGGGCTGGGGGCTGCGGCAGAGTTTGCCGAGCTGGCCGAAGCCGTCGGGGCTGGCGCTGCAGGCTTGGCCGCCACCGCGGGCTTGGCAGCAGGCTTCTTGGCGGCAGGCTTTTTCGCCACAGCGGGTTTAGCCGCAGGCTTGGCGGCGGGTTTGGCAGCGGCTTTTACCGCTGGCTTGGCGGCGGGCTTGGCCGCAGGTTTTGCTGCAACAGGCTTGGCAGCGGTTTTGGCAGCCGGTTTGGCGGCAGCGGTTTTCGCGGCAGGCTTGGCGGCGGGTTTAGCGGCAGCTTTGGCCAGAGGCTTGGCTGCAGGTTTTGCCGCAGGCTTGGCAGCGGCGGTCTTGGCCGCAACCGGCGCGACCTTGGCACCTGTGAGTTTTTCAATCTGCTTGGTCAGGGTGTCGACCTTGTCATGCAGTGCTTTCACCTCGTTGCGGCTCGGTACGCCCAGACGCGAGATGGCACTGTTCAAACGCTTGTCGAAAGCGCCTTCCAGTTCGTCCCACTTGCCCAGGGCGCGGTCCTTGACGTCGCTGATGCGCGACTTGGCCGAACTTGCGGAGTCTTTGGCGGCATCGACTTTCTTGCCGACTACGCTCTTGGTCAGTTTCTCGGCTTTCTCGCCATCTTTGACCAGTGTCTCGAAAAGCTTGCTGCCGTCAGAGTCGATTTTCGAGTACACGCCTAAACCAGCAAGCCAAATTTTACGGGAGTACTCTTCGACTTTCCCGATCCACGAGCTGCCTTCTTTTTCAGTATTCTTTTTACCAGCCATCCCGTTCTCCTTAATGTTTACGCGCGACACGTTCGAGCAACGCCGTCAGCTCATCGAGCTTAGCAGAGAGTGTCTCGACGTCATGTTTAGACGGAATGCCGATGCGATTCAAGGCACTGGCGACGCGCGTGTCAAAGGCCTTCTCGACCTTGTCCAGCTGCACTTCGACCTTGCCTTTAAGAGTACTGACATCCCCTTTAACGCTATCTATCTGACTATTGGCCGCTTCAAGTTGTTCAGTGACAACTTTTTTGCCTTTCTTTTCAACGGATTGACCGGCCTTGATCAACTCCTGGAAGTATTCGCTGCCTTCGTGGCCGACTTTGGCGTAGGCCCCAAGGCCTGCCAGCCAGATCTTGCGGGCATAGGATTTGACTTCGCTCAGAGCAGTCGATTGAGCATCAACTTTTTTCTTCAGAATCACTTTGGCCATGGTGCACCTCACGCGCGGATGGTTTGAGGAACCGTCCTCGGAACGAGGACCTGAGGCACAACCTAGAGAGAAAAATTAGAATCGGCACCCTAACGAATGTCATCAATTCATGTCGGAGCCGGCTCGCCGGCAAGGCGCTTAACCTTGGCAACCATTGCAGTGCCTGGGATTGGCCTGCAAGCCGGCTCCTGGGGAGTGGAGGTCAGGCCAGGGCCTTGTCCAGGGCTTTTTCAATTTCCGACTGGATGGTGCCGCTCATGGCCGACATCAACAGACCCAGCTCCACGTCGATCCGGATCGACGCCTCGCCCACATGCACCGCGCCTTTGACCCCGGAGCGCTTGAGGTTCAGCGTATCCCCCGCCCATTGCGGCTCCAAGCCATATTGATCGGCGAGTTTCTGCGCCAGTTTATCGGCCTTTTCACGGGCCACCTGCTTACCCAGGCCATGGGCGCGTTCAACACTAATACGGGCCATCGAAGGACTCCTGCTGTTTCCGGACTTGCCTGAAGCATCTTGACCCTGCGTGCGTCAAAACGTCCCGGCGGTTCGCTATCTTACATTCAGCCTTGCCAAGACAAAGACCGCCACCGGGATTAGAATGTCGCGCATTCTCTTTTGGTGACAGCGATATGACTGATCAGCGCAAAGGCAGCGATGCCGAACCCACCACGCATTTCGGCTTCAAGAACGTTCCTGAAAGCCAGAAAGCGGAAAAAGTCGCAGAGGTGTTCCACTCGGTAGCGGCCAAGTACGACCTGATGAACGACGTACTGTCCGGCGGCATGCACCGTTTGTGGAAACGCTTCACCATCGAGCTCTCCGGCGTGCGCGCCGGCAACCGCGTGCTGGATATCGCCGGCGGCACGGGCGATCTGACCAAGCGGTTTTCCCACCTGGTAGGACCGACCGGCCAAGTGGTGCTGGCGGACATCAACGAATCCATGCTCAAGGTCGGCCGTGACCGCCTGCTGGACCTGGGTGTGGCCGGCAACGTCGAATTCGTCCAGGCCGACGCGGAAAAACTGCCGTTCCCCGACAACCATTTCGACTGCGTGACCATCGCCTTCGGCCTGCGCAATGTCACCCATAAAGAAGACGCCCTGCGCTCCATGCTGCGGGTGCTCAAGCCCGGTGGCCGCCTCTTGGTGCTGGAATTCTCCAAGCCGACCAACGCGCTGATGTCCAAGGTCTACGACGCCTATTCGTTCGCCTTCATGCCCCTGGCCGGCAAGCTGATCACCAACGACTCGGAAAGCTACCGCTACCTGGCCGAATCGATCCGCATGCACCCCAACCAGGAAACCCTGAAGTCGATGATGGTCGAAGCCGGTTTCGACCGCGTGACCTATCACAACATGACCGCAGGCATCGTCGCCCTGCACCGCGGCATCAAGCCCTGATGTTGCTCAGCGGCCTGCTCGCCAGCGTCGAGACCGGCATCAACCGGGTGCTGCGTCTGGACAGCACGGCCCTGCCGCGCCTGCAGCACCTCAACGGCAAGGTGATCGCCGTCGACTGCCGCAGCCCGGCACTGCAACTGTTCATCCTGCCCAGCGATGAAGGCCTGATACTGGCCAGCCAGTGGGCCGCCGAACCGGACTGCATCCTGCGCGCGCCGGCATCGAGCCTGGTACGCCTGGCCCTGAGCAAGGACAAGACCGCAGTGCTGCACGCGCCGGAGGTGGAGCTGGAAGGCGACAGCGGCGTGCTGCTGGACCTGGCGGCCATCCTCCAGGACCTGGAGCTGGACTGGGAATACGAACTGTCCCGCTGGCTGGGCCCCGTGGCCACCCAGCTGTTCAGTGGCCATGTGCGCAGCCGGGCACGCTGGTATCAACAGGGCTTTGCCAGCCTGAATCAGAACCTTGCCGAATTCCTTGCCGAAGAATCGCGGACCCTGGTGGGTCAGCGCGAAGCCGAAGCGCGCTTTCGCGAACTGGATCAGGCCAAACTCGACCTGGAACGCCTTGAGGCGCGCTTCGAGCGCCTTTCCCGATCCCTTGACCCAAGCGATAACGCATGAAGCTGCTTGCCGTCCGCCGTCTGTTGCGCATCCAGCGCGTCGTGATCCGCTACCGTCTCGATGACCTGCTATTCGCCCTGCCCCTGCCCTGGTTTCTCCTGGCCCTGCGCTTCGCCTTGCCCTGGCGCTGGTTCCCGCGCAAGCCACTGGACCTGAGCCGCGGTGCCCGGCTGCGCCTGGCGCTACAAGACCTGGGACCGATCTTCATCAAGTTCGGGCAGATCCTCTCCACCCGCCGCGACCTGCTGCCGGAAGACATCGCCGACGAACTGATGCTGCTGCAGGACCGGGTACCACCGTTCGACTCGCAGAAGTCCGTGGCCCTGATCGAAGAGCAACTGGGCAAGAAGATCAGCGACGTGTTCAGTCGCTTCGACATTGAGCCGCTGGCCTCGGCCTCGGTGGCCCAGGTCCACGCCGCCAAGCTCAAGACCGGTGAAGAAGTGGTGGTCAAGGTGATCCGCCCCGGGCTCAAGCCGATCATCGCCCAGGACCTGGCATGGCTGTTCATCCTCGCCCGCGCCGCGGAAAGGCTTTCGGCCGACGCCCGCCTGCTGCACCCGGTGGACGTGGTCAGCGACTACGAGAAAACCATCTACGACGAGCTCGACCTGCTGCGCGAGGCGGCCAACTCCAGCCAGCTCAAGCGCAACTTCGAAGGTTCGCCGCTGCTGTATGTCCCCCAGGTCTACTGGGATTGGTGCCGGCCGAAGGTACTGGTGATGGAGCGCATCTATGGCATCCAGGTCACTGACCTGGCGACCCTGGCCGACCAGCGCACCGACATGAAAATGCTCGCCGAGCGGGGTGTGGAGATCTTCTTCACCCAGGTGTTCCGCGACAGTTTCTTCCACGCCGACATGCACCCGGGCAACATCTTCGTCAGCACCGTGCAGCCCTGGAGCCCGCAGTACATCGCCATCGACTGCGGCATCGTCGGCAGCCTGACCCCGGAAGACCAGGACTACCTGGCACGCAACCTGTTCGCCTTCTTCAAGCGCGACTACCGTCGCGTGGCCCAGTTGCACATCGACTCCGGTTGGGTCCCGGCAGAAACCAAGCTCAACGAATTCGAGGCGGCAATCCGTACCGTGTGCGAGCCGATCTTCGAAAAGCCGCTGAAGGACATTTCCTTCGGCCAGGTGCTGATGCGCCTGTTCCAGACCGCTCGGCGCTTCAACATGGAAGTGCAGCCGCAACTGGTGCTGCTACAGAAGACCCTGCTCAACATTGAAGGCCTGGGCCGCCAGCTGTACCCGGACCTGGATCTGTGGAACACCGCGCAACCCTTCCTCGAACGCTGGATGCGCGAGCGGGTCAGCCCCAAGGCGGTGCTGGGCAATATCCACAGCCAGATCGAGCAACTGCCGCACCTGGCCAACATGACCCGCGACCTGCTGGAACGCATGTCGCAGCCCCACGCCGCCGATCCTCCGGCGCCCTGGCAGCGACGCAAGGACGACTGGTTCCTGCGCTTGCTGGGCACCGCTCATCTGGCCGGCGGCGCCGTTCTGGCCGCTGGCGGCCCACTGCAGGAACTGGGGCACTGGCCTGCCGGCGTGATGATCGCAGTGGGCCTGTATCTGATCGTGCGCCGATAGCCAGTGGCGCGACCTGCTGGCAAACTGTCGCAATCGCCGAGGCGCTACCAGCGGGTGGCGCCCGGTTGTCGGAGTCGAACATGAAAGATTGGCTGGACCAGATCAAATGGGACGCGGACGGCCTGGTGCCGGCCATCGCCCAGGACCACAAGACCGGGCGCGTGCTGATGATGGCCTGGATGAACCGCGAGGCCCTGAGCCTGACCGCCGCCGAGAACCGCGCCATTTATTGGTCACGTTCCCGTGGCAAGCTATGGCGCAAGGGCGAGGAGTCCGGGCATGTGCAGAAACTGCATGAAATGCGCCTGGACTGCGACGCCGACGTGATCATCCTGATGGTCGAGCAGATCGGCGACATTGCCTGTCACACCGGCCGCCACAGCTGTTTCTACCGCGTCTTCGAAGACGGCGAGTGGAAAACCGTCGAACCGGTCCTCAAGGACCCGCACGCGATTTATTCTGCAGGACACTGACATGAGCGATACCCTCACCCGTCTGGCCCAGGTGCTGGAAGAGCGCAAAGACGCCGCAGCCGACAGCTCCTACGTCGCCAGCCTGTATCACAAGGGCCTGAACAAGATTCTGGAAAAAGTCGGCGAAGAGTCGGTGGAAACCATCATCGCCGCCAAGGACGCCGCCATCAGCGGCGACTGCAGCGACCTGATCTACGAAACCGCGGACCTGTGGTTCCACACCCTGGTCATGCTGGCGCAGCTGGGGCAGCATCCCCAGGCCGTGCTCGATGAGCTGGACCGCCGCTTCGGTCTGTCCGGACACGCCGAGAAAGCCTCGCGCCCGTCCGCCTGAACAACTTTCTAAGAGGAAACGCAGCATGGGCATTTTTGACTGGAAACACTGGATCGTCATCCTGGTGGTCGTGGTACTGGTATTCGGCACCAAGAAGCTCAAGAACCTGGGCACCGACGTCGGCGAGTCGATCAAGGGCTTTCGCAAGGCCATGAACGACGACGAAAAACCGGCCGAGCCCGTGGTTCCTCCAGCGGCCCAACCGGTGCCACCGGCCCAGCCCCAGCAGAGCGCGCCGCTGAACCAGCCGCACACCATCGACGTGCAGGCCCAGAAAGTCGAAGAGCCGACCCGCAAAGACTCGTGAGCACTGACTAATGTTTGGTATCAGCTTCTCTGAACTGCTGCTGGTGGGCCTGGTGGCCCTGCTGGTGCTCGGCCCCGAGCGCCTGCCCGGTGCTGCGCGCACCGCCGGCCTGTGGGTCGGGCGCCTCAAGCGCAGCTTCAACGCGATAAAACAGGAAGTTGAACGGGAAATCGGGGCCGATGAAATTCGTCGGCAACTGCACAACGAGCACATTCTGTCCCTGGAGCAGGAGGCGCGGAAAATCCTCGCCCCGACCCAGCAGCAACCCACTCCAGTGGAGCCTGTGGCCGAGCAGACGATCCACGCGCCAGGCACCACGCCAGTAGCCGAAGCCTCGCCAGTCAGTGAAGTGCCCGCCCCCGCGACAGTGACCTCGGCACCGACCGCAGAGCCAGCAGCCCCGGTGGCAACACCCGCCACCACGGCCCCCCACGACTCCACCTTGCCGCCGCGAGCCCCATGAGCGATATCCCAGAGAACGACCAACACATGCCGCTGGTGTCGCACCTCACCGAGCTGCGTACCCGCCTGCTGCGCTGCGTAGCGGCGATCTTCATCATCTTCGCCGGGCTGTTCGCCTTCACCCAGCAGATCTACACCATCGTCTCCACGCCGCTGCGCCAGTACCTGCCGGTCGGCGCGACGATGATCGCCACCGACGTCGCCTCGCCGTTCCTGACGCCGCTGAAGCTGACCATGATGGTGTCGCTGTTCCTGGCCATTCCGGTGATCCTGCACCAGATCTGGGGTTTTATCGCACCCGGCCTGTACAAGCATGAAAAGCGCATTGCCGTGCCCTTGCTGGTGTCGAGCATCCTGCTGTTCTACATCGGCATGGCCTTCGCCTACTTCCTGGTGTTCCCGCTGATCTTCAAGTTCTTCGCCGCCGCCACCCCGGCCGGCGTGGAAATGATGACCGACATCACCAGCTACCTCGATTTCGTCATGACCCTGTTCTTCGCCTTCGGCGTGGCCTTCGAGATCCCGGTGGCCGTGGTCCTGCTGGTGTGGATCGGCGTGGTCAACGTGGCGTACCTGAGGAAGATCCGGCCTTACGTGATCATCGGCTGCTTCGTGGTGGGCATGATCCTCACGCCGCCGGACATCTTCTCCCAGACCCTGCTGGCCGTGCCCATGTGGCTGCTGTTCGAGATCGGCGTGCTGTTCGGCGGGCTGATCAGCAAGCGCGGCGAACATGCGGACGACGCCCCGGCCGACGATCACAACGACCAGCCGCCAGCGACCCAAGGGTGAACCTGCTGCTTCTGGAGGAGGCCGACTTCATCGCGGCCGACCGAGTGGTACTGCACGATCGGCGCCTGACCCACATGCAGGAAGTGCATCGGGTAGCGGTGGGCGACAGCCTGCGGGTGGGGCGCATCGACGGCTTGATGGGCAACGCCCAGGTCCTGCGCCTGGAAGCCGGCGAGGCCGAACTGCAAGTCACCCTGGAACAAGCGCCACCGGCCAAGCTGCCACTGACCCTGGTCCTGGCCCTGCCACGGCCGAAAATGCTGCGCCGGGTGTTTCAGACCGTGGCCACCATGGGTGTGCCCCGGCTGGTGCTGGTCAACAGCTACCGGGTCGAGAAGAGCTTCTGGCAGACCCCGTTCCTTGAACCCGAAGCCATTCGCGAACAACTGATCCTTGGCCTGGAGCAGGCACGCGACACTGTGCTGCCCGAAGTGGTCATCGAGAAACGCTTCAAGCCCTTCGTCGAGGACCGTTTGCCGGCCCTTTGCGCCGACACCCTGGGACTGGTAGGCCACCCGGGGCAGTACCCGCCCTGCCCACGCGACGTGGATCGGCCGGTGACCCTGGCCATCGGCCCGGAAGGCGGCTGGATTCCCTACGAAATCGACCTGCTGGGCAAGGCCGGATTGCAACCCGTGCAACTGGGCGAACGCATCCTGCGGGTGGAAACCGCCGTCACCGCCCTGCTCGCCCGTCTGTTCTGAGGATGGGCACGGCCTCAGCCGGGCCTGTCGCCAGTAATAGCAAACCGCCAGTCAGCTACAGAATCCTGGGTTCCCGCCGATAGCCTATGGTTAAGCCCATATTGCTAAAAGGGAGTTCGCGGCATGTACGGTTGGCTAGCCAAAAAACTGGGAAACCTGAGCGTCAGCCTCAAGCTCGGCATCGGCTTCGGCCTGGTACTGCTGCTGACCCTGTTGATCACCGCCACCGGCTGGACGGGCTTGGCGGGAGTCATCGATCGTGGCGACAAGCTGGGCAACATCTCCACCCTCTACGCCATGACCAAGGACCTGCGCATCGCCCGCCTCAACTACGAGATGCTGCATGGCGAACAAGGTCCCGATGCCGTCAACGCCATGCTCAAGCAGCTCGACGAAGGCCTGCAAGCAGCCCGCGCGCAATTGCAGCAACCTGAAAGCATCGCCATGGTCGAACAGCAACTGGATGCCGTTGCCGAGTATCACCGGGCCTTCAACGACATGACACGCGCCACCGCAGCCCGCGAAGCGGCCCGCTCCCAGCTCGGGGCCAGCGCGGACAACGCCGCGGCCCGGGTCGCCGAAGTCGAGAAGTCGCTGCTGCAAGGCGACAGCGTGGCCCAGTTCAACAACGTCATCGAGCTTTCCAGGCTGATCCAGCAGGCACGCTTCCAGGTTCGCGGCTACACCTACAGCGGCAAGCCCGAAGCCAAGCAGCCGGCCCTCGACGCCATCGACAACGCCCTGAACAACCTCACCGGCCTGCCCTCGCGCCTGCCGGAACAGCACATTGCCAACCTGCAACAGGCCAGCGACTCGCTCAAGGCCTACCGCGCGGCGGTCAGTGCCTTCAGCGACTCCGAGGAAGCCAGCGCCGCCGCCCTCAAGCGCATGGCCACCCAGGGCGACCGCTTGATGAACCTGAGCAAGCAACTGACCGCCGCGCAGACCGCCAAGCGTGACAGCGAGGCCAGCCAGGCCAAGAGCACCCTGCTGATCGCAACGCTACTGGCGCTGGTCTTCGGCATGGTCGCTGCCTGGGCCATCACCCGGCAGATCATCCAGCCCCTGCAACAGACCCTCAAGGCCGCCGAGCGCGTGGCGTCCGGCGACCTCAGCCAGGACCTGACAGTCGACCGGCGCGACGAGATGGGCCAGCTGCAACGCGCCATGCAACGCATGACCCTGGGCCTGCGGGAGCTGATCGGCGGTATCAGCGACGGCGTGACCCAGATCGCCAGCGCCGCCGAACAACTGTCCGCCGTCACCGAGCAGACCAGCGCCGGGGTCAACAGCCAGAAAGTCGAAACCGACCAAGTGGCCACGGCCATGAATGAAATGGCCGCCACGGTGCAGGAAGTGGCACGCAACGCCGAAGAGGCTTCGGAAGCGGCCGTAGCCGCCGATCAGCAGGCACGCGAAGGCGACCGGGTGGTCAACGAAGCCATCGCCCAGATCGAGCGCCTGGCCCGCGAGATGGGCAACTCCACCGAAGCCATGGGCCACCTCAAGCAGGAAAGCGACAAGATCGGCAGCGTGCTGGACGTGATCAAGTCCGTGGCCCAGCAGACCAACCTGCTGGCCCTCAACGCCGCCATCGAAGCCGCCCGGGCCGGCGAAGCCGGACGCGGTTTCGCCGTGGTCGCGGACGAGGTGCGCAGCCTGGCGCAACGCACCCAGCAATCCACCGAAGAAATCGCCGAGCTGATCGTCGGCCTGCAAAGCGGCACCCAGCAAGTGGCCAGCACCCTGGACACCAGCCGCAGCCTGAGCGACAGCAGCGTCGAGCTGACCCGCCGGGCCGGGGGGTCGCTGGAGAACATTACTCGCACGGTGTCGGCGATCCAGGCGATGAACCAGCAGATCGCCGCCGCCGCCGAGCAGCAGAGCGCCGTAGCGGAAGAGATCAACCGCAGCGTATTGAATGTGCGTGATGTGTCTGAACAGACGTCATCGGCCAGCGAGGAAACCGCGGCCTCCAGCGCCGAGCTGGCGCGGTTGGGGATTCACTTGCAGAGCCTGGTGGGGCGTTTCCGGGTCTGAACCGCTTCGCCGGAAAGCCGGCTCCTACAGGGGATGTAGGAACCGGCTTGCCGGCGCAGGCCTCACAGTACCTGACGCAGGAAAGCCTGGGCCCGAGGGTCTTTCGGCGCCTCGAAGAACACCTCCGGCGCCGCATCTTCCAGCAGCTTGCCGTGATCGAAGAACAGCACCCGATCCGCCACTTCCCGGGCAAAGCCCATCTCGTGAGTCACGCAGACCATGGTCATGCCTTCCAGGGCCAGGGTCTTCATCACGTCCAGCACCTCGCCGACCATTTCCGGGTCCAGGGCCGAGGTCGGCTCGTCGAACAGCATCACCTTGGGCTCCATCGCCAGGGCCCGGGCAATCGCCACCCGCTGCTGCTGACCGCCGGAAAGCCGTGAAGGAAACTCGTGGGCCTTCTGCGCGATACCGACCTTCTCCAACAGCGCCAGGGCCTTGGCCTCGCGCTCCTGCTTGCCGCGCTTGCGCACCACCTTCTGCGCCAGGCAGAGGTTGTCCAGCACGGTCATGTGGGGAAACAGGTTGAAATGCTGGAACACCATGCCGACTTCCCGGCGATAGGCGTTCACGTCGGTCTTGGGATCGGCCAGCTGCAGGCCGTCGATGCTCACCGAGCCGGAGTCGAACGCTTCCAGGCCGTTGAGGCAGCGCAGGAAGGTCGACTTGCCGGAACCGGAAGGCCCGATCACCACCAGCACTTCGCCCTTGGCCACCTGGGTGGTGACGTTATCCACCGCGCGCACCACCTGGCCACGGGTGTCGAAGACTTTTACCAGATCGCGGACTTCAATCACTTTGCGCGAGCCTCCGCTCAAGCCGGCTGGCCATCTTCGACAGCGGCAGGTTGATCAACAAATACAGGCCCGCCACACAGAACAGGATCTCGAACGGCGAGAACGAGGTGGTGATGACTTCCCGGCCGCTCTTGAGCAGCTCGGTGATGGCGATCACCGACACCAGCGAAGTGTCCTTGACCAGGCTGATGAACTGCCCGGCCAGGGGCGGCAGCACCCGTTTGAAGGCCTGGGGCAGCACCACATGACGCATCGACTGGCCGGCGCTGAGCCCCAGGGAGCGGGCGGCTTCGTTCTGGCCGCGGGCGATGGACTGCACCCCGGCGCGGACGATCTCCGCCACATAGGCCCCGGTAAACAGCGACAGCGCGGCGATCCCGGCGAATTCCCGGGACAGGTTGAGCACCGTGCCGATAAAGAAATAGAAGATGAAGATCTGCACCAGCAGCGGCGTGCCCCGCACCAGCTCGACATAGATCGTCGACAGGTCGCGCAGGGTCGGGTTGCTGGACAGCCGGCACAGACCGGTGCCCAGACCGATGATCAGGCCCAGCACCCCGGACACCACCGACAGCCACAAGGTGGTCCACAGGCCCCACAACAAAGGCCCCGCGGCCCAGTGCCGGGTGACGCCGATCACGTCGCCTTCGGCCACGTCATCGCCGCTGGCCACCTGCAGGCTGCTTTCATCGACGCTCAGGTGCTGCTCGGCACCCGAGTCACCGCGCAGGGTGACCTGGGCCTTGCCGCCCTGGCGCACGACCTCGGCGACGGTGGAGATCTCCGCCGCCCGCTGGGATTCTTCGGCCTGATAGGCGAAGTACTGGGGGACACGGTTCCAGCGCCACTCGTAGGACATCAACGAGGTGGCGTAGTACAGCGCGCCAGCCAGACCGATCAGCACCAGCACGGTCAGCACGTGCCAGGGCCATTGGGCTTTTTTCTGTTTGTTCACTTTGCAGGTTCCAGCGGTTTGCAGCGGGGAGGTTCGGCAGAGCCTGGGTGGGCATCATCGCGAGCAAGCTCGCTCCTACAAAAACGCGGTACGCCCTGTAGGAGCGAGCTTGCTTGCGATCAACCGCCAATCAGTTGCCTGACGCCTATTCCATGTCCTTGAGCCACTCGGTGCTCTTGAACCACTTGTCATGGATGCGATCGTAGGTGCCGTCTTCGTGGATCTGGTGCAGGAAGTTGTTGATGAAGTTGAGGCTGTCGTAGTCGCCCTTCTTCAGGCCGAAGGCCAGGGGCTCGTAGGTGAACGGCTTGTCGAGGAATACCAGCTTGCCGTTACCGACCTTGTTCACTGCCACCACGTTGTACGGGGCGTCATAGATAAAGGCGTCGGCCTTGCCGTTGACCACGTCCAGCACCGCTTCCTGCTCGTTGTCGTAGCCGTGGTACTTGGCCTTGGCGATCAGCTTCTTGGCGACCATTTCACCGGTGGTGCCCAGCTTGGAGGTGATGCGGTAATCGGCGCTGTTCAGGTCCTTGTAGGACTTGATGGTACCTTCCAGCTCCTTGCGGATCAGCAGGGTCTGGCCGACCACGATGAAGGGTTCGCTGAAGTTCAGGCGCAGGTTGCGTTCCTGGGTCAGGGTCATGCCGCTGCCGATCATGTCGAACTTGTCGGTCAGCAGGGCCGGGATGATGCCGTCATAACCGGTGGAAACCATCTCCAGCTTGACCCCCATGGATTTGGCCATGGCCTTGAGCAGGTCGACTTCGAAACCGATGATTTCGCCGCGCTTGTTGGTCATCTCGAACGGCATGTAGGTCGGGTCCATGCCGACTTTCAGCGTGCCGCGCTTGACCGCGTCATCGATGGCGCCGGCCTGGGCGGTAGTGACCGCCAGCATGGCGGCAGCGCCTACAAGCAGCAGCGAAAGATACTTCTTCATCTCAAGTCCCCTGAAGCCATTTTATTGTGGTGTCTGCGCGCGGCGGGCCTTGGAAGGAAAGTCTTCGACGATCAAGCCGTTATTGATCACGCACAGAAATTTGCGGGTGCGATGCTAACGCACTCGGCCATTTGCACAAGGATTTTTGTTGCCGGCCAAGGGCATGGAGAATATCGGCCGCACATAGCAAAACGCCCTTGAGCAGGAGCTCAAGGGCGTTGGCTTCAAGCCGGTTGCGGCGCCGCGTTCAGCGGCTGCAACGGCAGCAGGGGGGCATGGGGATCGGTATCCACCGACTGGCGCCAGGCGCTCAGCCATTCGCTGTGCCCCTCGCTCCACACCTGCTCATGTAGGCGTCCCAGGGCCACTGGATCGCTCAACAGCGCCAGGCGCTCGCTGTTGTTCAAGGCCGCCGGGCCGGCTTTGAGGGCATGACGCACCCGTTCCTGACGCAGCCATTCGATCGGCTCGGCCTGGGTATGACGGGACGTCGCCAGGGCACAAGCCAGGGCGTTCTGCTGTGGATCGACCACGGCGCGGATAAAGCCGTCGTTGAGCGCGTGCCAGCGGTTCTCGTGGGTGTACTGGTCGGTGGCCAGCAGCGCCTGCGGCGGATTGTATTCCTCAGGGATCAGGAACAGGCTCTCGTCACGGGACTTCAGGCCCAGGCCCACCCGGCTGGAAATCACCGACACCGGAATCGACAGCATCAGCGAACCGACGATCGGCACCAGCCACCAGAGGAAGCTCGGGTTCAGCCAGATCACCAAGAGTGCCCAGCAGAAGCCCAGCAGGGTCTGTGGACCGTGGCGCTTGACCGCTTCGCTCCACGGCGTGGAGTCGTCGTCACGCTGCGGCGAGTTCCAGGTCGCGGCCCAGCCGAGGAACGCGGCCAGGACGAAACGGGTGTGGAAAATCATCCGCACCGGCGCCAGCAGCATGGAGAACAGCATCTCCAGGAGCATCGACAGGGTCACCTTGAACTTGCCGCCGAACTCTTTCGCGCCCTTGGCCCAGATCAGGATGATGCTCAACAGCTTCGGCAGGAACAGCAGCACGATGGTGGTGGAGAACAGCGCGATGGCCTTGTCCGGGTGCCACTGTGGCCACAGCGGATACAGCTGGCGCGGTTCGAGGAAGTACTGCGGCTCCATCAGGGTGTTGACCGCCAGCAGGGCCGTGGACAGCACCAGGAAGAAGAACCACAGCGGCGCCGACAGGTAGGACATCACCCCGGTGAGGAACACCGCGCGGTGCACCGGGTGCATGCCCTTGACCAGGAACAGGCGGAAGTTCATCAGGTTGCCGTGGCACCAGCGACGGTCACGCTTGAGTTCGTCCAGCAGGTTCGGCGGCAATTCTTCGTAACTGCCCGGCAGGTCGTAGGCAATCCACACGCCCCAGCCAGCGCGACGCATCAGCGCGGCTTCGACGAAGTCGTGGGACAGGATCGCACCGGCGAAAGCACCCTTACCGGGCAACGGCGCCAGGGCGCAGTGCTCGATGAACGGCTGCATGCGGATGATCGCGTTGTGGCCCCAGTAGTGCGACTCGCCCAACTGCCAGAAGTGCAGGCCAGCAGTGAACAGCGGACCGTAGACCCGGGTGGCGAACTGCTGCATGCGCGCATACAGGGTGTCCATGCCCGAGGCCCGTGGCGCGGTCTGGATGATCCCGGCGTCCGGCGTGGCCTCCATCAGGCGCACCAGGCTGGTCAGGCATTCGCCGCTCATCACGCTGTCGGCGTCGAGCACCACCATGTACTTGTAGTCGCCGCCCCAGCGACGGCAGAAGTCGTCGAGGTTGCCGCTCTTGCGCTTCACCCGGCGACGGCGCCGGCGATAGAAGATCTTGCCGAAGCCCTTGGCTTCGCGGCAGACATCCAGCCAGGCCTGCTGCTCGGCGACGCAGATATCGCTGTCGTTACTGTCGCTCAAGACGAAGAAGTCGAAGCGGTCCAGGTCACCGGTGGCCGCCACCGACTCGAAGGTCGCCCGCAGGCCGGCAAACACCCGCGGCACGTCTTCGTTGCAGATCGGCATGACCAGGGCGGTGCGCGCATCCTTGGGGATTGGCTCGTTGCCGGCGCTGGCCCCGGAAATGCGGTACTTGTCGTGACCGGTCAACAGTTCCAGGAAGCCCATCAGGGCGGTCCAGAAACCCGCCGACACCCAGCAGAACAGGATCCCGAACAGAATCAGGATGCTGGTCTGCAAGGCATAGGGCAGCACTTGCTGGGCGGTCTGCATCAGCGGCTGGTGCATGACCTCTTCCAGATCGACGAACGACCAGCCCTGGTACGGCATGATGCCTTTCATGTACCAGCCGGCGACGATGGTCTGGCCAAGCATCAACAGCAGCAGGATGTAGCGGCGGATCGAACCCACGGTGCGCCAGCGGGCAGCGGGCAGCACGCGCTCGTCCTTCTTCGGCGCCGGCGGGTTGCTGCGCCCGGTCAGGCGCCGCCAGCCACGCACCAGGATATTGGTGCGCCACGGCTCCGGTACCACCTTGGTGCGGCGGATCGGCGGCGTGGCCTTGAGGCAGACCCGGCCTTCGGCGTCGACACCGAGCATCTGCGCTTCTTCGAGTTCAGCGGCGGTGCTCATGTTCAGGCGCTGGCCCACCGAGGCCTGGGCGGCATCGGCGGGGGCGTCGAAGGTGCTTGACGACAGGCGTTGGTGCAGTTCGCTGAAGGACTGGCAGCCCGCGAGTTCCGCGCGCTGCGCATCCGACATCGGCAGGTGCGCCAGGTACTCGGCAAGAGACTCTGGCTGTAGTTGAGAGTTACTCATCGGCAGGCAACTGATAGCTCCAGGTCTCGGTCAGGACTTGTTCAGTTTTAACCGGTTCCGGTGTGGCAGGGGCCGCTTCGGCAGCAGCAGGCTGCTTGGCGTCTTTGTGGTCCTTGTCCTTGGTGCCCTTGGCATCCTTGGCCGGCTTGGCTTCCGCCTGCTTGGCGGCGGCTGCGGCGGCTTCCTTGTCCTTCTTCTCCTGCTGCTTGGCGGCGAGCTTGTCGGCCTTGGCCACGGAGGAGTTGGAGTTCGGCATCGACGCCTTGGCCGGCTCCGGCTGGGCAATGTCACGGACCAGGGCGGCGCGCATCTCGGTGGACTTGCTCGCGTCCTTGATCTTCATCCGCAGGGTCAGGCGCCAGCCCTTGGTTTCCGGGTTGTAGCGCACGCTGTTTTCCACCAGCTCGGCGTTGTCGCCGACACTGACCTGGCTGCGAACTTCGGCGTTCTCCGGCAATGCCGCCAGGGACGGGCCCTGGAAGTCCACCAGGTAAGCCACGCTGCCATCGGGTTGACGGATCAGGTTGGACTGCTTGACGTCGCCGGTGGAACGCAGGGTCTGTTGCACCCAGGCGCTGTCTGGGGAATGCAGGGCGGCTTCGTCGATGGTCCAGTGCAGGCGATAGGCGTAGTCCAGCGGCTGGCCGGGCTCCGGTTGTTTTTCCGGGTTCCAGAACGCCACGATGTTGTCGTTGGTTTCATCCGCGGTCGGGATCTCGACCAGGTCGACGGTGCCCTTGCCCCAGTCGCCCTTGGGCTCGATCCAGGCGCTTGGGCGCTTGTCGTAGCGGTCATCGAGGTCTTCATAGTGGCTGAAGTCGCGGCCACGCTGCAGCAGGCCGAAACCACGCGGGTTTTCCACCGAGAAGTTGCTAACGGCCAGGTGTTTCGGGTTGTTCAGCGGACGCCAGATCCACTCGCCGTTGCCGGCGTGGATCGACAGGCCGCTGGAGTCATGCAGCTCGCGACGGTAGTTGAGGACTTTCGACGGCTGGTTGGCGCCGAACAGGTACATGCTGGTCAGCGGGGCCAGGCCCAGCTTGCCGACCTTGTCCCGCAGGAACACCCGGGCCTTGACGTCGACAATGGTGTCGGCGCCCGGACGCAGGGTCAGGCGATAGGCGCCGGTGGCCCGTGGCGAGTCCAGCAGGGCGTAGATCACCAGGTGCTTGTCGGTCGGCTTGGGCTGCTGGATCCAGAACTCGCTGAAACGCGGGAACTCTTCGCCGGACGGCAAGGCGGTGTCGATCGCCAGGCCGCGGGCGGACAGGCCATAGGTATGACCCTTGCCAACGACGCGGAAGTAGCTGGCGCCGAGCATGGTCATGATTTCGTCTTGCTTGTCAGCCTTGTTGATCGGGTACAGCACACGGAAACCGGCATAGCCGAGTTTCTCGGTGGCCTTGGGATCGAACTTGACGTCGCCGAAATCGAAACGGTTCGGGTCGTACTTGATCTCGGATACGGTATTGGCGCTGATCTCGTTGATCTTCACCGGCGTGTCGAAGTGCATGCCCTGGTGATAGAACGACAGCTTGAACGGGGTCTTCTGATCGGCCCATTCGGCTTTTTCGCTGAGGAAGCGGATTTTCTGGTAGTCCGCGAACTTCATCTCACGGAACTCGTTCGGCAGGTTACTGCGCGGGGCCTCGTACTTCTGCCCGGCCAGGTCCTTGGCCTTGGCCGACACATCATCCAGATTGAATGCCATGAGTTGACCGGCACCGAACAGGCAGACCAGAGCAGAGCCCGTCACCAGTGCGTTTCGTAACCGTTTGGCAAACAAGTTTGGTGCATTACAGGGACTAACAATCACGAGCAACCCTCGCCGAAAACAGATCAAAAAACCAACGGCCAGCTATCTATATGCCAGGTTGGCGAGCATTGTTCCGACTCCGATGGGGCTAAATGATTCCCCAAGCGGCCGTGGACAAGTCTCTACTTAAGTCAAAATGGACCAACGAACGCTGATCCCCGTAGCGCGCGATTATCTAGTAGCCCGCGTTACAACGCATCAGGGGTAACAAAGTATTTATTGCGAAAAACAGCCGTTTGCGCCGCATTTCGGTGGAAAAAGCTGTTTCAGGCGTTTTCAGGTCTGTAACAGGAAGGTTACCGGGCCGTCATTGACCAGATGCACCTGCATGTCCGCGCCGAAACGCCCTGATGCCACTTTGCCATGCAACTGTTGCGCCTTCACTACCAGGTAGTCAAAAAGCTCCTCGCCAAGGGCGGGTGGCGCGGCCGTGGAAAAGCTCGGGCGCAACCCGCTCTTGGTGTCCGCTGCCAGGGTGAACTGCGACACCAGCAGCAACCCGCCCTGCACATCGCTCAGGGACAGGTTCATCTTGCCTTCAGCATCGCTGAACACCCGATAGTTAAGCAGCTTATGCAGAAGTTTGTCGGCGCTGGCCCGAGTGTCCTCGGGCTCCACCGCCACCAGCACCAGCAACCCCTGGTCCACCGCGCCGACGATTTCCCCGGCCACCTCGACCCGCGCGCCGGTTACGCGCTGCAACAGCCCCTTCATGCTTCTTCGGGCGGCAGATCGAGAAGGCGCCGTGCCATCTGATCAGTGGCACGCACCAGAGCATCGGTGATACCCGGTTCGGAAGCGGCGTGACCGGCGTCGCGAATCACCTGCAGCTCGCTGTTGGGCCAGGCCTGATGCAGCTCCCAGGCATTGTCCAGCGGGCAGATCACGTCGTAGCGGCCATGCACGATGACCCCGGGCAGATGGGCGATCTTGCCCATGTCGCGGATCAGTTGGTCGGGTTCGAGGAAGGCATTGTTGATGAAGTAATGGCATTCGATCCGGGCAATCGACAGCGCTCGCTGCGGCTCGGAGAAACGGTCCACCACCAACGGATTGGGACGCAGGGTAGCGGTGCGCCCTTCCCAGCCCGACCAGGCCTTGGCCGCATGCATCTGGGCGATCTGGTCGGTGCCGGTCAGGCGCTTGTGGAAGGCGCTGACCAGATCGTGACGCTCTTCCAGGGGAATCGGCGCCACATAGTCCTGCCAGTAGTCGGGGAACAGGCGGCTGGCGCCACACTGGTAGTACCACTGGATTTCCTGGGGACGGGCCAGGAAGATCCCCCGCACGATCAGCCCCAGCACCCGATCGGGATGGGTTTGCGCGTAGGCCAGGGCCAGGGTCGAACCCCAGGAACCGCCGAACAGCACCCATTTGTCGATGCCCAGGTGCTGGCGAATCCGCTCCAGGTCCGCCACCAGGTCCCAGGTGGTGTTGTTTTCCAGGCTGGCGTGAGGGGTGGAGCGCCCGCAACCGCGCTGGTCGAAGGTGACGATACGGTACAGGTTCGGATCGAAGTAGCAGCGACTGGACGCGTCGCAGCCGGCCCCCGGCCCGCCATGAATGAACACCACCGGCAACCCTTCCGGTGAACCGCTTTCGTCGACATACAGCACATGAGGCTCGTCGACGGCCAGATCGTGCCGGGCATAGGGTTTGATCTGCGGGTACAAAGTCTGCATTACGCGCTCCGTGGAGGTCGGGTTCATCCCTGGTGGGACTTCATTTATTCTGCCGTTCGGCATCATAAACCCGAATCACGCAATCAGCATGTCCTTGAAGAAAACAGGGTTGTTCGGGGGATTGCGACGCGTAGCGCAGGGTGCTTCGCGAGCAAGCTCGCTCCTACATGAAGGCGTGCATCAGCGGTAGGAACCAGCCTGCTGGCGCAAGCAATGTCAGCGGTAACGCTCCTGCCCCCAGTCCAGCAGCCCTTGCAGCAGCGCCTTGAGCACCACCTGGGTCGGTGCCGCCAGGTCCTCGCGATAGCGGAACGGTTCGAACTCCTCCATGTAGGCACTCTGCGCCAGCTCCAGCTGCACCGCATGAATGTGCTCGGACGGGTTGCCGTAATGCCGGGTGATGTGCCCGCCCTTGAAACGCCCGTTGAGTACATGGGTGTAATCGCCGTGGGCCGCGCAAATGCTCTCCAGGCGGCTGGCCAGTTGCGGATCGCAGCTGGCGCCATTGAAGGTGCCGAGATTGAAGTCCGGCAGCTTGCCCTCGAACAGGTGCGGAATCAGCGAGCGGATGGAGTGGGCATCGAACAGCAAGGCATAGCCGAACTCGGCCTTGAGCCGCGCCAGCTCCTCCTGCAGGGTGCGGTGATAGGGCACCCAGACCTGCTGCAGGTACTGCTGCCGCTCCTCACTGGACGGTGCCTGCCCCTCGACGAACAGGGGCTGGCCATCGAACAGCGTCGCCGGATACAGCCCGGTGGTGGCGCCCACGTACAGCGGCTTGTCGTCGGACGGCCGGTTCAGGTCGATGACGAAGCGCGAATACTCGGCGGCCAGGGTGCTGGCCCCCAGCGCCTCGGCAAACTCATACAACCGCGGAATGTGCCAGTCGGTATCCGGCAGGCTCTGTGCCTGGGGCACCAACCCGGCCGCCACGTCCGGGGTCAGGCGCGTACCGGCGTGGGGCATGCTGATCAGCAGCGGCACCCGGCCTTGTTTGAACGTCAGAACCTTATCCACAAGCCTTCTCCTACACAGTCACTTCAACGCCGTGTCGCACGACGCGTTTTTCCAGGTCGCCGCCCAGCCAGTAGGCCAGGTCGGCGGGACGATCGATCTGCCAGGCGACGAAGTCCGCCACCTTGCCCACTTCCAGCGAGCCATGGGTCTTGTCCATGCCCAGGGCCTGGGCCGCGTGCAGGGTCACCCCGGCCAACGCCTCTTCCGGCGTCATCCGCAAACAGGTGCAGGCCATGTTCAGCATCAGGCGCAGCGACAGCACCGGCGAAGTCCCGGGATTGAGATCGCTGGCCACCGCCATCTTCACCCCGTGCTTGCGCAGGGCGTCCATCGGTGGCAGCTGGGTTTCCCGAAGAAAATAGAACGCCCCCGGCAGCAGCACCGCGACGGTTCCCGAGGCCGCCATGGCGATGGCATCGTCCTCGTTCATGAACTCCAGGTGGTCGGCGGACAGCGCCCGGTAGCGCGCCGCCAGGCTCGAACCATGCAGCGACGACAGCTGCTCGGCATGCAACTTGACCGGCAGTCCGAGCTGCTGCGCGGCAATGAATACCCGCTCCACCTGGGCCGGGGAAAACGCCAGGTATTCACAGAAGGCATCCACCGCATCCACCAGCCCCTCGGCCGCCAGGGCCGGAAGCATCTCGCTGCAGATATGCTCGATGTAGTCGTCGCTGCGCTCGGCATATTCCGGCGGCAGGGCGTGGGCCGCCAGGCAGGTGCTGCGCACACTGACCGGCAGTTCCTCGCCAAGACGACGGATCACCCGCAGGATCTTGCGCTCACTGGCCAGATCCAGGCCGTAGCCGGACTTGATCTCGACGCTGGTCACACCATCGCGCAGCAGGCTCAGCAGACGCTTGCGGGCGCTGACGAACAGTTCTTCTTCAGTGGCCGCACGGGTCGCCCGCACGGTGCTGGCGATACCGCCACCGGCGGCGGCGATCTCGGCATAGCTCACGCCTTGCAGGCGCTGTTCGAACTCGCCGCTGCGGTTGCCGCCAAACACCGTGTGGGTGTGGCAATCGATCAGCCCCGGGGTGACCCAGGCGCCGCCCAGGTCCTGGACCTGGTGGTCATCGGCGACCGGCGCCTGCTGGCGCCGGCCGATCCACTCGATGTGCGCCCCTGACGTCACGATGGCCGCGTCCTCGATGATCGAGTAAGTACCCTGGGCCATGCTGGCGACGTTGCAGTGTTGCCAAAGAGTTTTCATCCAAGGCCTCCGTTAATGATCAGTAGGTAAAGAAGAATCGGCGCGGATCTGCTGAGCCTGCCCCGCCGCCGGCTTGACCCACAACAGATAGGCCACCACCAGCAGAACGATCCACACCACGCCCACCATCAGCGCCGCTTGAGTTTTCGGGAAGTAGCCCAGCACGCCAAAGATGAACAGCATGAAGGCGATCGCCGCCGCCGGCGCCCAAGGCCAGAACGGCACCTTGAACTGCAACCGGGCCACCTGCTCGGCGGTCATGGAGCGGCGCATGGCCACATGGGTCAGCAGAATCATCAGCCACACCCAGACCGTGGCGAAGGTGGCCAGGGAAGCGATCAGCAGGAAGATGTTTTCCGGGATCAGGTAGTTCAGCACCACCCCGCCCAACAGCGTAACGGCCATCACCACCACGGTCATCCACGGCACCCCGGCCTTGGAAATCTGGGCAAAGCCCTTGGGTGCCTGCCCTTGCTGGGCCAGGCCGTACATCATGCGCCCGGCACCGAAGATGTCGCTGTTGATCGCCGACACCGCCGCCGAAATCACCACGATATTGAGGATGGTGGCCGCCGAGCTGATGCCCAGGCTGTCGAAGATCTGCACGAACGGGCTGCCCTGGGTGCCAATCTGCGGCCAGGGGAAAATCGACATCAGCACGAACAGGGTCAGTACGTAGAACAGCAGGATGCGCAGCGGCACCGCGTTGATCGCCTTGGGAATGACCCGCTGCGGGTCCTTGGCCTCGCCGGCGGTGACGCCGATGATCTCGATGCCGCCAAAGGCGAACATCACCACCGCAAAGGAGGCGATCACCCCGCCAATGCCGTTGGGCATGAAGCCGCCATGGGTCCAGAGGTTGCTGGCGCCGGTGGCCTGCTCGGTGAGCGCGCTGCCAACGCCGAACAGCATGATGCCGAAGCCGCCGAGGATCATGGCGATGATCGCCCCGACCTTGAGCAGCGACAGCCAGAACTCCATCTCGCCGAAGACCTTGACGCTGCACAGGTTCAACCCGCCGATGAGCAGGACGATGCCCAGCACCCAGATCCAGCGCGCCACCTCGGGAAACCAGAAGCCCATATAGATGCCGAAGGCCGTGACGTCCGCCAGGCAGACAATCAGCATCTCGAACGCATAGGTCCAGCCCAGGATGAAGCCCGGCAAGGGTCCCAGGTACTGACTGGCGTACTGCCCGAAGGAGCCGGACACCGGGTTGTGCACCGCCATCTCCCCCAGGGCGCGCATCACCATGAACACGGCCGCGCCACCAATCAGGTAGGCCAGCAGCACCGCCGGACCGGCCATCTGGATGGCGGAGGCCGAGCCGTAGAACAATCCGGTGCCAATGGCCGACCCCAGGGCCATGAAGCGAATGTGGCGGGCGGTCAGCCCCCGACGTAATCCTGTTTCTTGCGATTGCATGTCATCGTCCCTTTTATTGTTATCGGACAAGTGCGCCCCACGCCGGAGCGCGGGGCGACATAAGCGGACGCTCCGCGCCCGTCTTGCAGGTACAGCGAACCCACTCGGGCCACCGCTCTCGGCCGAGCGCGGAGTGATCGGGTGGCCCGGCGTGCATTACAGGCTCGGCAACAACTGAGCTGGCAGCAGCCCATTCAGGCAGCGCGAAGCCAACAACTCGCTGGCCGCGTTGATATCCGGTGCAAAGAAACGGTCCTTCTCGTAGTACGCCACCTTCTCGCGCAGGATGGCGCGGGCTTTTTCCAGGGTTGGCGAGGTTTTCAGGCCTTCGCGCAGGTCCAGGCCCTGACAGGCCGCCAGCCATTCCACGGCCAGCACACCGCGGGTGTTGTCGGCCATTTCCCACAGGCGCTTGCCGGCGGCCGGCGCCATGGACACGTGGTCTTCCTGGTTGGCGGAAGTGGGAATGCTGTCCACCGAGTGCGGGTGGGCCAGGGCCTTGTTCTCGCTGGCCAGGGCCGCAGCGGTGACCTGGGCGATCATGAAGCCGGAGTTGACCCCGCCATTGGCCACCAGGAACGGCGGCAGCTGGGACATGTGCTTGTCCATCATCAGCGAGATACGACGCTCGCTCAGGGACGCGATCTCGGCGATGGCCAGGGCCATGTTGTCGGCCGCCATGGCCACGGGTTCGGCGTGGAAGTTGCCACCGGAAATCACATCGCCTTCGGCGGCGAACACCAGCGGGTTATCGGACACCGCGTTGGCTTCGATCACCAGCACTTCGGCGGCCTGGCGGAACTGGGTCAGGCAGGCGCCCATCACTTGCGGCTGGCAACGCAGGGAGTACGGGTCCTGGACCTTGTCGCAGTTCTGGTGCGAGGCGGACACCTCGGTGCTCTCGCCGAGCAAGGCGCGATAGGCCGCGGCGGTATCGATCTGCCCGCGCTGACCACGCGCGGCGTGAATCCGTGGGTCGAACGGCGAGCGCGAACCCAGCACCGCTTCCACCGTCAGGCCGCCGCACACCAGGGCACCGGCAAACAGGTCTTCACCTTCGAACAGCCCGCGCAAGGCGAACGCGGTGGACACCTGGGTGCCGTTGAGCAGCGCCAGGCCTTCCTTGGCGGCCAGGGTCAGCGGCTTGAGGCTGGCGATTTCCAGGGCCGCGGTCGCTTCCAGCCACTGGCCCTTGTAGCGCGCCTTGCCCTCGCCCAGCAGCACCAGGGACATGTGGGCCAGAGGCGCCAGGTCGCCGGAAGCGCCCACCGAGCCCTTGAGCGGGATATGCGGATAGACCTCGGCGTTGATCAGGGCGATCAGGGCGTCGATCACTTGGCGACGGATGCCGGAGAAGCCGCGGCTCAGGCTGTTGACCTTGAGCACCATGATCAGGCGCACCAGATCGTCGCTGATCGGCTCGCCCACGCCAGCGGCATGGGACAGCACGAGGGAGCGCTGGAGGTTTTCCAGGTCGGCGCTGGCGATGCGGGTCGAGGCCAGCAGGCCGAAACCGGTGTTGATCCCGTAGGCGGTGCGGTTCTCGGCGAGGATCTGTTCGACACAAGCGACGCTGGCATCGATCTGCGCCGAGGCGCTGTTGTCCAGGGTCAGGGTCAGCGGCTGCTGATAGATGGCCCGCAGTTGGGCCAGGGTCAGTTGGCCGGGAATCAGGTTAAGCGCAGTCACATTCATGCTCCTTTTGAGAGTTTTGTAATAACTACCAGTCGCTCCGGAAGCTTCCGTTATCCGTCGTCATTCGCGGTTTTGCGCGAGTGACGCCTTGGCACGCTGGTGATGGAAAAAACGGTTCATTGCACCTTGGAAAAACGTTTGTGCAGCAGCTCCGGGTCCTTGAGCAGGGCCGCAGCGCTGGCAATGTCCGGCGCCAGCCAGCGGTCCTGGTCATAGGCCGGGACCCGCTCGCGCAGCAGGCACCAGGCGATACCGGTGCCGGTGCCGAAGCGCTGCGCCTTGAGAAACTCGAAAGCCTGGGCCGCCAGCAGGTACTCGATGGCGAGGATCTGGGTGCAGTTCTCCAGCACCTGATGCAGCTTCAGGGCGGCATTGGTGCCCAGGCTCAGGTGGTCTTCCTGCAGGCCCGAGGTCACGTAGTTGTCCAGCACCGCCGGCTGGGCCAGCTGACGGTTCTGCGCACACAGCGAGGCGGCCACGTATTGCACGATCATCATTCCGGAGTTGACCCCGGGCTCGCTGACCAGAAACGCCGGCAAGCCACTGACATGGGGGTTGATCAGGCGGTCCAGGCGCCGCTCGGCGATCGAGCCGATCTCGGCCATGGCGATCGCCAGCAGGTCCGCCGCCAGGGCCACCGACTGGCCATGGGGATTGGCCTGGGACACCACCCGGTAGTGGTCCGGGGTGCCCAGCAGCAACGGGTTGTCGGTGGCGCCATTGAGCTCGGTTTCCACCTGCCGGACGGCGTGGGCCAGTTGATCCCGGGCAGCGCCATGCACCTGGGGAATGGAACGGATGCTCAAGGCGTCCTGGGTGCGGATGCCCCGGCTGCTGGCGATCACTTCGCTGCCGTCGAGCAAGGCGCGCAGATTGCTGCCCACCACCTGCATGCCGGGGTGCGCCTTGAGGGCGATGATCTGCGCATCGAAGGCGTCGATCTGGCCGCGCTGGGCCTCGAAACTCATGGCGCCGATCACGTCGGCCCACTGCAACAGGCGACTGGCGTCGGCCAGGGCCAGACAGCTGAGGCCGGTCATGCACGGCGTGCCGTTGACCAGGCACAGGCCGTCCTTGGCCCCCAGTTGCGCCGGCTGCAGCCCTTCCTCGGCCAGGGCCTGTTCGGCGCTGACAATACGACCGCGATAGCTGACCTGACCGACGCCGAGCAAGGCGATGCCAATGTGGGCCATATGGGTCAGATAACCCACCGAGCCCTGGGATGGCACCTGTGGAGTGATGCCGCGATTGAGCAGGTTCAGCAGCGCCTCGACCACCTGGCGGTGGATACCGGATTTGCCGTGGCTGTAGTTGATGAGGGCGGCGCAGAGAATCGCTCGGGTCTGCTCATCGGCCAAGGCCGGGCCCACGCCGCAGGCATGGCTGAGCAAGGTGTTGCGCGACAGCTGGCTGAGTTGCTCACCAGCCAGCAGCACATTGCACAAGGCGCCAAGGCCGGTGCTGATGCCATAGGCACGCTCGCCGCTGTCCACCACCTGGCGCACGATGGCCTGGGCATTGTCGATACGCGCCCAGGCCTGGGCCGACAGCTCAAGCTGCGAGCCATGACGGGCGACGGCGACAACATCCTGCCAACCCAGGGGGGCGTCGGCGATAACGATTTTTTCAGCCTGGGACATCGGGGACCTCTTCTTGCAAACCTTGGGTTGTCTGCCGCTTTGCCGGACCTTTGGCCGGCAAGTCGGCTCCTACACGGTGGCGGCGCGGCGCTGGACAAAACGATCGACGTATTCATCCGCCGGCGAATGCAGGATCTCTTTCGGCGTACCCACCTGGATCAGGCGGCCGTCCTTGAGGATCGCGATGCGGTTGCCGATGCGCACCGCCTCGTCCAGATCGTGGGTAATGAAGACGATGGTCTTGTGCAGGGTCTTCTGCAGCTCCAGCAACTGGTCCTGCATCTCGGCGCGGATCAGCGGGTCCAGGGCGCTGAAGGCTTCATCCATGAGGATGATGTCGGTGTCCGCGGCCAGGGCCCGGGCAAGGCCGACCCGTTGGCGCATGCCGCCGGACAGCTGGTGCGGGTACTTCTTCTCGTAGCCCTTGAGGCCCACGGTGTTGATCCAGTGCAGGGCCCGTTCGGCGCACAGCGCCTTGCTCTCGCCGCGCACCTTGAGGCCATAGGCGACGTTGTCCTGCACGTTGCGGTGGGGCAGCAGGCCGAAGCTCTGGAACACCATGCTGATCTTGTGCCGGCGGAATTGGCGCAGGGCTTCCATGTCGTATTGCAGGATGTCTTCGCCGTCCACCAGGATCGCCCCGCTGGTGGGGTCGATCAGACGGTTGAAGTGGCGCACCAGGGTCGACTTGCCGGAACCGGACAACCCCATGATGACGAAGATCTCACCGGTGCCGATGCTCAGGGACAGGTCATTGACCCCCACCACGCAGCCGGTCTGGGCCAGTACCTGATCCTTGCTCTGGCCCTGGCGGATCATCGCCAGGGCGTCAGAGGGGCGGTTGCCGAATATCTTGAAGACGTTCCTGACTTCGATCTTGCTCACGGCAGCACTGCTCATTTGCTCACCTCATGACGTGGACGACCGTAGGCCTGGGTAATGCGGTCGATCACCACCGCCAGAATCACGATCGCCAGTCCCGCTTCCAGGCCACGCCCGACGTTGAGGGTCTGGATCCCCACCAGCACGTCCTCGCCCAGGCCACGGGCCCCGATCATCGAGGCGATCACCACCATCGACAGGGCCATCATGGTGGTCTGGTTGATCCCGGCCATGATGCTCGGCAGGGCCAGGGGCAGTTGCACGCCGAACAGCTGCTGCCAGCGGTTGGCGCCAAAGGCATTGATCGCTTCCATGACTTCACCGTCCACCTGGCGGATCCCCAGGTCGGTGAGGCGGATCAGCGGCGGCGCGGCGTAGATCACCGTGGCGAAGATCGCCGGCACCTTGCCCAGGCCGAACAGCATCAGCACCGGGATCAGGTACACGAAGCTGGGCATGGTCTGCATGATGTCCAGCAGCGGCATCAGTACCGAACGCAAGCGGTTGCTGCGGGCCGAAAGGATCCCCAGGGGGATGCCGATCAGTACCGAGATCAGCGTGGCCACCAGCATCAGGGCCAGGGTCTGCATCAGCTTGTCCCACAGGCCGACAGCGCCCACCAGGAACAGCAGGCCGACGATCACCGCCGTGGTCAGCAGCTTGCGGGTCGCATGCCAGGCGATGCCGCCGACAATCGCCAGCATCAGCCACCAGGGCGCCAGGCGCAGCAGGCCTTCAAGGTTGACGATGGCCCACAGCAGGGTGTCGGAGATGTGCCGGAACACATCACCGTAATTGGTCACCAGGGCGTCGACCCAGCCGTTGACCCAGTCGGCGATGGAAAAAGTGAAACGGTCTGGAAACATAAGAAACTCTCGATCAAAGGAGGTTGTGGTCCGGCTTCCGGCGGTGCTTGCGAACCGCCGGAAAGGCTCGACCTACAAGGCCGCGTCGATTTTCCTGGCCGCGTCTTCGCTGACCCATGGGTGCCAGACTTCAGGATGTTCCTTGAGAAAGAGTTTCGCCAGTTTCGGCGACTCGATGCGCTCGCGGGTCATGCGCGCCAGGTTCTGGTTGAGCAGGTCGATGGGCAGGTTGGCCTTTTCCAGCACCGCCACCAGTTCCGGGGCCTCGTCGTGGAAGGTCTTGGACAGGCCGACCTTGATGCTCACGCTCTTGTCGACGCCGGGTTTCTCCTCCAGCTTGACCAGGTCCACCTGGCCCATGAGCGGGGTTGGCGACCAGTAGTAGAAGAGGATAGGTTCGCCCCGCTTGTAGCTCGACAGCACCGCCGCATCCAGGGCCGGGCCGGTGCCGGGACGGAAGTTGGTGTAGCTGCTTTCCAGGCCGTAGCTCTTGAGCATCTCGCTGTTGTCCAGCTCACAGGTCCAACCGGCCGGGCAGTTGTAGAAGCGGCCCTTGCTGGGTTCTTCCGGGTCTTTGAACAGGCTGGCGTACTGGCCCAGGTCGGCGATGTTTTTCAGGTTCGGCGCCTTGGCTTCGAGCTTGCGCTTGGCGTCGCCCTCGATCACATAGCGCGGCACGTACCAGCCTTCGACGGCTCCCACCACCGGCGCGCCAACACCCACCACCTTGCCGGCCTTCTCGGCCTTGTTCCACACCTCGCTGCGGCCCACCCACTCTTCGGCGAAGACCTGGATGTCATTGCTGCCCAGGGCGTTCTCCATGGTGATGGAGTTGCCCGGCAGGCTGTCGGTCTTGCAGTCGTAGCCCTTCTCCAGGACGAACTGCAGAACATCAGTGAGCAACATGCCGCTTTCCCAGTTCAGGCCGGCGAACTTCACCGGTTTGCCCGACTCGCACCAGCCGGCCGCCTGGGCACCGGAGGCGGCCGCAAGGCCCATGGACAGCAACGTGGTCAGCAGGGTCTTATGCATTTTCATTGTGTGACGCTCCTAATCGTGAGTTGGCTTACGGCAGTTAAGAGGCATCCAGCCCTGTCCACGTCCCATCAAGACTCACACCGCTGTAGCGCGGCCGGTCCCACTCAGTTGTTGTTCGATCGGCGCAACCTGCTCTTGCGGCAGGATCAGGTGCTCGGGCACCGCGCCATGCCACTTCTTCGCGCAGACGTAGTACAACGCCGCCGGCACCACCAGGCCGATGATCCAGGAGATGTCGGTGTCGCCCAGACTGGCCACCAGGGGGCCGGTGTAGAAGTGGGTGGAGATGAACGGCATCTGGACCAGCACGCCGAACACATAAATGCTGATGCCCATGACATTCCAGCGACCGTAGCGACCGTCCGGGTTGGACAGTGCCGGGATGTCATAGCGCTCTTTGGTGATGCAGTAGAAATCCACCAGGTTGATCGCGCTCCAGGGCGTGAAGAACGCCAGCAGGAACAGGATGAAGGACTTGAATGCGCCGAGGAACGAGTGCTGGCCCAGCAGCGCGATCAGGGTCGCGGCACCGACGATCAGCAACACGAAGACCAGCCGCTGCAAGCGCGTCACTTTCAGCTCGCCGCGAAAGCCGCTGATGATGGTGGCGATGCACATGAAGCTGCCGTAGGAGTTCAGCGTGGAGATGGTCACCTTGCCGAAGGCGATGCTGAAGTAGAGCAACGCGGCAATCGCGCCACTCCCGCCCAGGCCGACGATGTAGGCCACTTCACGACCGGCGAACTGGCCCTGGGACAGGGCCGCGGCGAACACCCCGAGCACCATCGCCACCTGGGCACCGATCACCGAACCTGCGCCAGCGGCGAAGAAGGTCTTCAATGGCGACGTCTTGCTCGGCAGGTAGCGCGAATAGTCGGCGACATAAGGACCGAAAGCGATCTGCCAGGACGCGGCCAGCGACACGGCCAGGAGGAAACTGCTCCAGCTGAAGTGCCGAATGGCCAGCAAGGCGCTGACGTCGGTCTGCCCCAGCAGGCGACTGAACAGGTAGAAGAAGGCGACCACGCCGATCACGCTGGCGACCCGGCCGATGTAGTGAATCACCCGATAGCCAAGCACCGTGACCAGCACAATGACGCTGGCGAACATCAGGATGCCGAGACTGTCGCTGACACCGAACATCTGGCCCAGCGCCTGACCGGAAAGCACCGTGCCGGTCGCGGTGAACCCCAGGTACATCAGGCACACCAGCACCATCGGGATGGCCGCGCCATAGACCCCGAACTGCACCCGACTGGAAATCATCTGCGGCAGGCCGAGCCTCGGCCCTTGCGCCGCATGCAGGGCCATCACTCCGCCGCCCAGCAGTTGGCCGATCAGCAGCCCGATCAACGACCAGAACACATCGCCGCCCAGCACCACCGCCAGCGCGCCGGTGACGATCGCCGTGATCTGCAGGTTGGCACCCAGCCACAGGGTGAACTGGCTCAAGAGACGACCGTGTCTTTCCGCTTCCGGGATGTAGTCGATCGAACGCCTTTCGATCAACGGTTTGTTGCTTGCACGATCATTCGCTAAGGCCATGGACGTCAAACCTCTATGGGCACTGCAGACGATTTCCACTGTAGGAGCGAGCTGGCTCGCGAGGCGGTGCAGCTGATGTACCTCGGTGCTTGCTTGGCCAGCAAGCCGGCTCCTACAGGGAGGGTGGGGTGAACCGATGCTGCGGCTACTTGCCGGTGATCATCGGCAGGTTCAGGCCCTGTTCCTTGGCGCAGTCGATGGCGATCTGGTAGCCAGCGTCGGCGTGACGCATGACCCCGGTGGCCGGATCGTTGTGCAGCACCCGGGCAATCCGCTCGGCCGCTTCATCGGTGCCGTCGCAGACGATCACCATCCCCGAATGCTGGGAGAAGCCCATGCCGACACCGCCGCCGTGGTGCAGGGAAACCCAGGTCGCACCGCTGGCGGTGTTCAACAGGGCGTTGAGCAGCGGCCAGTCGGACACGGCGTCGGAGCCGTCCTGCATGGATTCGGTTTCACGGTTCGGGCTGGCCACGGAACCGGAGTCCAGGTGGTCGCGACCGATGACGATCGGCGCCGACAGCTCGCCGCTGCGCACCATTTCGTTGAACGCCAGGCCGAGCTTGGCGCGCTGGCCCAGGCCGACCCAGCAGATCCGTGCCGGCAGGCCCTGGAAGCTGATGCGCTCGCGGGCCATGTCCAGCCAGTTGTGCAGGTGGGCGTCGTCGGGGATCAGTTCCTTGACCTTGGCGTCGGTCTTGTAGATGTCCTGCGGGTCACCGGACAGCGCCGCCCAACGGAATGGACCGACGCCACGGCAGAACAGCGGACGGATGTAAGCCGGGACGAAACCCGGGAAGTCGAACGCGTTTTCCACGCCCTCTTCCTGGGCCATCTGGCGGATGTTGTTGCCGTAGTCGAAGGTCGGGACGCCCATTTTCTGGAAGGCCAGCATGGCTTTGACGTGTTCGGCCATGGACTGCTTGGCGGCCTTGATCACGGCGGCGGGCTCGGTCTTGGCGCGGTCGCGGTACTGCTCCCAGGTCCAGCCTTTGGGCAGGTAGCCGTTGAGTGGGTCGTGGGCGCTGGTCTGGTCGGTGACCATGTCCGGACGCACGCCACGGCGTACCAGTTCCGGCAGGATTTCCGCAGCGTTGCCGCACAGGGCGATGGAGATCGCGCGGCCTTCGGCGGTGTACTTCTTGATGCGTGCCAGGGCGTCGTCCAGGTCGGTGGCCTGCTCGTCGACGTAGCGGGTCTTGAGGCGGAAGTCGATGCTTGTCTGCTGGCACTCGATGTTCAGCGAGCAGGCCCCGGCCAGGGTCGCGGCCAGCGGTTGAGCGCCACCCATGCCACCCAGGCCGGCGGTCAGGACCCAACGGCCCTTGAGGTTGGAGTCGTAATGCTGGCGACCGGCTTCGACGAAGGTTTCATAAGTGCCCTGGACGATGCCCTGGCTGCCGATGTAGATCCAGCTGCCGGCGGTCATCTGGCCGTACATGGCCAGGCCCTTGGCGTCCAGCTCGTTGAAATGCTCCCAGCTGGCCCAGTGCGGCACCAGGTTGGAGTTGGCGATCAGCACCCGCGGCGCGTTGCTGTGGGTCTTGAACACGCCCACCGGCTTGCCGGACTGCACCAGCAGGGTTTCGTCGTCATTCAGGTGGGTCAGGGCGTCGACGATCTTGTCGTAGCACTCCCAGTTGCGCGCGGCACGGCCAATGCCACCGTAGACCACCAGCTCCTTGGGGTTTTCGGCCACTTCCGGGTCGAGGTTGTTCATCAGCATGCGCAGCGGCGCTTCGGTCAGCCAGCTCTTGGCGGTCAGCTTGTTGCCACGTGCGGCGCGGATTTCGACGTTGCGGAATTTAGTGGGTTTGCTATCAGTCACGGAAAAACTCCTCGGCGATGAGTCCAAGGTGCGAAGAGGATTCCATCGACTCTTACGCACACATATTTACTTGTACATACAAGCATATGCAATCAAGCGGCCAACTTGTATGAGACTTCACTGAAAAGCCTGGGGATAAAACTGCAACCCTTGTGGAACAAGGCTTTCAAAGGAGCGAGATTTTTCGAGAAGGGGATTTTGTTCAGCCGCGAGGCTGTTACCAAACAACGGTTTCGCGCTGTTCTGGGGCGTTCGGTAACAAATGGGTGCGCGGGAGACAGCGCCCCGGCCGGGAAGGATGCACGGCACGAACCCGCGCCGCGGACCAGCATCCGGGGGCAATCGAAGGACGGATATAAGGAAGGAAAACCTGCAACCGTCGCCGTCCGTGTCCCGGCCAGCGACGGCCCATGGGAATCAGCGGGCGCTGAGCTCGATGACGCAGCAGCGTCCGTCGGTGGCGATCTCCAGCACTCCGGCATTGCCATCCAGACGCAGGCAATCGTAACGACCCAGGGCCTGCAACGGGGTGCTGCCCGTGTCGACCCAGGCTTGCTCGGCGGCACTGAACACCAGCACGGTGTGGGCCTGGGTAAAGAAGCGCTGCTGACCATCGAACCACTGCAAACGAGCGGCATAACGCTCAGGGCAGTAGATCAGGTTGAAGTCGCGGATCGCCCCGTCCAGCAGCGTGCAGCTCACCTGGCTGGCGCCACTGAAGGCGAAGGGGTCCAGCGCCAGCAAGGGCCGCCCAGCCTGACCATCCACCGTCAGTTGCATGCCCGCACCTTGCAACACGGTGATGATCCGCTGATAACCGGCAAAGCTGGAGAAGCCGCCGGACTCGCCAATGTCGGCAATCGACAGGCGCCAGCCAAAACCTTCCAGGCCGGTGCCGGCGTCACGGGTGATTTCTTCGGTGCTGCCGCCGCCGTTTTTCCAGGGCATGCGCGGGTAGTCGGCGGCGCGTAACAGGGTGGGCTGGATCATTTGTGAAAGCGTCCTTCCAGGCGATGACGGGAACCGGGGTGGATCAACCGGGCGGCGGTCACCGGCTGACGCCCGGACCAGGTGCGCCGGCGAATCAGCAGGCACGGCTCGCCACGTTCGATCTGCAGCAGCCGGCACTCCTCGGGCTCGGCGAGGATCGCCTCGACCACATGCTCGCCCTCGGTCAGCGGCGCCACCTGGGACAGATAGGCGTAAGGGGTTTGCAGGGTGAAGTCCTGCTTGAGGTACTCCGGCGCCACCAGGGCGTTGACGAAGCGGTCCTCGATCTGCACCGGGATATCGTTTTCGAAATGCACGATCAGCGAGTGGAAGACCTTCTGCCCTTCACGCATGTCCAGGGCCAGGGCGCGCTCGGAACCGGCGGCCTCTTCGCCCAGGGTGATGACCTGGCAGGTGTGGCGATGACCGCGGGAGGCGATCTCGTCAGCAATGTTGTGCACTTCGAACAGGGCCGACTGGCTCTTGGGCTCGGCGACGAAAGTCCCCACGCCCTGCATGCGCACCAGCATGCCTTCGGCGGTCATCTCGCGCAGCGCGCGGTTGATGGTCATGCGGCTGAAACCCAGCTGGTTGACCAGCTCGCTTTCCGAGGGAACCCGGTAGTGCGGCGGCCAGTTTCCGCTCTCGATCTGCTGGGTGATCATCTGTTTGACGCGGGCATACAAGGGCGCCGGACTATCGCCCAGATGGGCAGCCAGCGGCGATTTGGCAGGCGGAGTCGGCACAGGAAATCCTTGTTGAGCAAAAAAGGTGACTAGCTTGCCGGAGTTTACCGGGCAGGCAAACGTCTGTATATGTATATACAAATAACACACGATAGGGTGCTTGAACCATGTCCGCCTTCTTCGCCGAACGCGCGCTGCTGCCTGATGGATGGGCCAATCATGTACGTCTTGAAGTCAGCCCCGATGGCCTGTTGACACAGATCCAGGCCAACGCCAGCGCCGAAGGTGCACAACGGCTCAAGGGCCCGCTGCTACCCGGCATGCCCAACCTGCACTCCCACGCGTTCCAGCGAGCCATGGCCGGGCTGGCGGAAGTGGCCGGCAACCCCAACGACAGCTTCTGGACCTGGCGCGACCTGATGTACCGCCTGGTAGGCAAGATCAGCCCCGACCAGCTGCAGATCATCGCTCGCCAGCTGTACATCGAAATGCTCAAGGCCGGCTACACCTCGGTGGCCGAATTCCATTACGTGCACCACGACAGCGACGGCCAGCCCTACGCCGACCCCGCCGAGCTGTCCCGACGCATCAGCCAGGCGGCCGCCAGCAGCGGCATCGGCCTGACCCTGCTGCCCGTGCTGTACAGCCATTCGGGCTTTGGCGGCCAGGCGCCGAATGACGGCCAGCGCCGTTTCATCAACAGCACGGAACACTACCTGCAACTGCAACAGCGCCTGCAACCGGTGCTGGCGCAACAGGCCAACCAGCAACTGGGCCTGTGCTTTCACTCATTGCGCGCGGTCACGCCCCAGCAGATCAGCGAAGTGCTGGCCGCCAGCGACCGCCAGATCCCGGTGCATATCCACATCGCCGAGCAGCAGAAGGAAGTGGACGACTGCCTGGCCTGGAGCGGACGCCGCCCGCTGCAATGGTTGTATGAAAACGTCGCGGTGGATCAACGCTGGTGCCTGGTTCATGCCACCCACGCCAACCCGGAAGAAGTCAGCCTCATGGCCGAAAGCCGGGCCATTGCCGGCCTGTGCCTGACCACCGAGGCCAACCTGGGCGACGGCATCTTCCCGGCGGTGGACTTCCTCGCCCAGGGCGGACGCCTGGGCATCGGCTCCGACAGCCATGTGTCTTTGAGCGTGGTGGAAGAACTGCGCTGGCTGGAGTACGGCCAACGCCTGCGGGACCAGCGCCGTAACCGTCTGTACCGCGCGGACCAGCCCATGGTCGGCCGCACTTTGTACGATGCCGCGCTGGATGGCGGCGCCCAGGCGCTGGGGCAACACATTGGCACCCTGGCCGTGGGCAAGCGCGCCGACTGGCTGGTGCTGGATGGTAACGACCCTTACCTGGCCACGGCCGAGGGCGACGGGATTCTCAACCGCTGGCTGTTCGCCGGCGGCGACCGTCAGGTGCGGGATGTGATGGTGGGCGGGCAATGGGTGGTGCGTGACGGGCATCACGCCGCCGAAGAAGACAGCAACCGGGCCTTCACCGAGGTTCTGCGCGACCTGCTCAACTGACCCATAGGCACAGGAGCCGGCTTGCCGGCGAAAGCGTCCATGAGAGCGCCTTCGCCGGCAAGCCGGCTCCTACAGGTCTACTTCGAGGTCTTGGCCATGGCCGAGTCCGACACCCGCCAGATCAAACGCGTGGTGTCATAGCCCTGCTGACGCGCCTTGCTCAGCAACTCTTCACGCACCGTTTCGTTGACTTCCGGCGTGCGCGACAGCAACCACAGGTAGCGCCGGTTCGGGTTGCCGACAATCGCGGTCTTGTAGTCATCACTGACATACAGCACCCAGTAGTCGCCCTTGGTCGCTCCCGGCAGCAGCCGCGAGAACCAGTTATCGAACTCGACCCACAGCTTGTCGGTCTTGCCCGGCACCTGAGGCGTGGCGGTACCACGGGCCTCTTCCCACTTCCACTCCGGGGTCAGGCAGCGATTGAGCACTGCCACGTTGCCCTCGGGCAACAGGGTGTAACGCGCCTCGGATTGCGCACAGTTACGCTGGAAATACATCGGCAGCCGCGCCAGCTCGTACCAGGTCCCCTGGTAACGCTTGAGATCGACGTGGTTGACGGTCTTGGGCGCCAGCGAATCGTCCCGGGACGTGGCGCAGCCGGCCAAGAGCAGGCCGACCAGAAGAGTGAAAACAAAACGCATCATTATTTTTCTCCCGTGGGCCCAAGGCCCCGGTTCTTACTTCAGGCCTTGCCCGGAAAACATCAGAACCTTGTCACCGGCATACTGCACGCTGATAAAGCTGTTCTTGTCGCCCCAGGTGCAACTGGACATACCCAGCGCGCCCGAACAGTCGGTCGGTTTACCCAGGAGTTGTTCGACCTCGGCCTTGGGCATGCCCGCCGAGAGTTTGGAATAGTTTTCCTGATTGACCTTGCTGCACGCGGCCAGCAGCACGCAGAAGGACAACAGAGCGAGAGAACGCAGGGACATGGTGAACTCCTGGACGAAGGGGGGAAGGCCTGTCAGCCAACCAGAAGCTTAGAAGAGAAAACCCCCTTCTGGTTCCCCGCGCGGCCGGGTATTTCTTACCCGGCGAGCAAGGCATTTTCCCGGTAAATCAAGCACCTCTTCGGACCGCCCTGCAGTTCGTCGGTTTTCCCAGCCCGGCCCTCATCTTCCTTGATGGCCAGTCGACATAACTGCAGCGCAAAGCCTTCCACTGTGGCAAATTGACGCCCCTCGTTGACCAGCCCATCGCGGTAGTTCACTTAATGACCAGAAATATGAAATTCAGCCACAAGATCCTGCTCGCCGCCGCCCTTGTGGTGGCCGTCGCGTTCGCCTGTTTTATTCTGTTCAACGACTACCGACAGCGCGAAGCCCTGCGCAACAGCACCGAGTCAACCATGCAGGAACTGGGCAGCCTGACCACCAGCAATATCCAGACCTGGCTGGAAAGCCGAATCCAGCTCCTGCAGTCCCTGGCCCAGCAGATCGCCGTGGACGGCAGTGGCGCCGAGAGCCTGAAACGCAGCGTCGGCCTGCCCGCCTATACCGGCAACTTCCAGCTCAGCTACTTCGGCGGCCAGGACGGCGTGATGTTCTCGGTGCCGGCCGGCAATCGCGCCGCCGACTACGACCCCCGCGCCCGCGGCTGGTACAAGGCGGCCACCGGCGCGCAACGGACCATCGTCACCGAACCCTACATCGCCGCGTCGTCCGGCAAGCTGGTGATCACCGTGGCCACCCCGGTGCAGCATCAGAACCAGATGATCGGCGTGGCCGGCGCCGACATCGATCTGTCGAGCATCAGCGCCATCATCAACTCGCTGAACTTCGGCGGTCATGGCCAGGCCTTCATCGTCAGCGCCGACGGCAAGATCCTCATCCACCCCGACAGCAAGCTGGTGCTCAAAAGCCTCGCCGAGGCCTATCCCGCGGGTGCCCCGAACATCAGCCCCGGCCTGAAGGAAGTGCAGCTCAATGGCAAGACCCAACTGATCTCCTTCACCCACGTCAACGGCGTGCCTTCGGCCGACTGGTACGTGGCCCTAGTGCTGGACAAGGACACCGCCTTCGCTGTGCTCAGCGAGTTTCGCACCTCGGCGATCATCGCCATGCTGATCGCGGTGGTGATCATCATCAGCCTGCTGGGCATGCTGATCCGCATGCTGATGCAGCCGCTGCACGTGATGGGCCGGGCCATGCACGACATCGCCGAAGGCGAAGGCGACCTGACCAAGCGCCTGGTGATCCATGGCCACGACGAGTTCGGCACCCTGGGGCTGTCGTTCAACCGTTTCGTCGAGCGCATCCACAGCTCGATCCGCGAAGTGTCCTCGGCCACCGGCCAGGTCAACGAAGTGGCCCTGCGCGTGGTCGCCGCCTCCAACTCGTCGATGTTCAACTCCGACCAACAGGCTTCGCGCACCAGCAGCGTGGCCGCGGCCATCAACCAGCTGGGCGCCGCCGCCCAGGAAATCGCCCAGAACGCCGCCCTCGCCTCGCAGCACTCCAGCGAGGCCCGCAGCCTGGCGCAAGACGGCCAGCAAGTGGTGGATCAGACCATCGCCGCCATGCACCAGCTGTCGGCCAAGATCAGCAGCTCCTGCGACAACATCGAGACCCTCAACAGCAACACGGTGAACATCGGGCAGATCCTCGAAGTCATCACCAGCATCTCGCAGCAGACCAATCTGCTGGCGCTCAACGCCGCCATTGAAGCGGCCCGCGCCGGCGAGGCCGGGCGCGGCTTCGCGGTGGTGGCGGACGAAGTGCGCAACCTGGCCCACCGCACCCAGGATTCGGCGCAGCAAGTGCAGAAGATGATCGAAGAACTGCAGGTCGGTGCCCGTGAAGCGGTGGGCACCATGACCGAGAGCCAGCGCGAGAGCGAAAGCAGCGTCAGCATCGCCAACCAGGCCGGCGAGCGCCTGGGCAGCGTGACCCAGCGCATCGGCGAGATCGACGGCATGAACCAGTCGGTGGCCACCGCCACCGAGGAGCAGACCGCGGTGGTGGAGTCGATCAATGTCGACATCACCGAGATCAACACCCTGAATCAGGAAGGGGTGGAAAACCTGCAAGCCACCCTGCGCGCCTGCGCCGACCTGGAACAACAGGCCAAGCGCCTGCAGCACCTGGTGGGCAGCTTCCGTATCTGAGGAGCAGCGTCGCCGGCAAGCCGCCTCCTACCAGTATTCGTAGGAGCCGGCTTGCCGGCGAAATCATTCGATTGCGGACATCCGGCAATACAGTCGCTGGTCTGCACGCCCCCAACAGAACTGGATTAAGACTAAACTCAGGCCTGCCTTTCCAGTCGAGCCCGCCCCATGAAGCTTTCATCCCAGGTCAAGCCCATCAGTTACCTGAAAAGCCACACCGCCGAGATCGTCAAGCAACTGACGGAAAGCCGCGAGCCTCTGGTTATTACCCAGAATGGCGAAGCCAAGCTGGTGGTTATGGATGTACAGAGCTTTGAGGAACAGGAAGCGACCCTGGCCATGTTGAAACTTCTGGCCTTGGGCAACCGGGAGATTGAAGCCGGCCAGTTCCGTGATGCAGAGCAGGTGTTTGCCGACCTGGAGCGGGACGACCCGCAATGAGATTCAAGGTGGTCATTCTGCATTCGGCAGAACATGACCTGAAAGAAATCAGACACTACCTGATCAGTCGATTCTCTCCCCAAGCCTGGCACAGCACCTTCCAGCACTTGAAATCCACCGTGGCTCAACTGGCGACCTCGCCCTACGCTGGCGTGATACCTGACGAAATTCAGCAGCTCAATCTGCGCCACTATCGCCAGGTACTTTGCGGCATGAACCGGGTGATCTACGAAGTGCGGGAGAACACCGTCTTTATCCACATCATTGCCGATACACGCAAAGACCTGCAGTCGTTGCTGATGAAGCGCCTGTTGCGAGCGGACAGGTAATGCTTGCCGGCCGTCAGAAACGCGAACCAGGCTCGCGCAGGAAAGCCAGCTCTTCGGCAGTGGATTCACGGCCGAGAATGGCATTGCGATGGGGAAAGCGCCCGAAGCGGGCAATGACTTTCTGGTGCCGTTCGGCGTAGTCCAGCTGATCGGCGAACACCGGACGATCGTCCTCGGGCTGTTCGTCATGCAGGGCGGCAAAGCGCGAAACCCCTTCGTTCTGCACCGCCAGGTGCTCGCAATGCTCGAACACCAGGTAGATGAAACTGCGCTGCATGGCCGACAGGCGCCGGTCAAAATCCGCCGCGATGCCTTGCGCCACCAGGGCCTGGGCCCGGGCATCGCCGGAAAAGGCCTTGGGCGTATCGCGGTGGATCATGCGCGGTAACTGATCAAGCAACAGCACCAAGGCCAGCCAACCGTGGGGACTTTGCGTCCACTCGGTCAATCCGCCGGCCAGTGCCTGCTCCGTCAAGTCGCCAAAGCGCTGGCGCGCTTCGAGGTCCTGACTGTCGCGCTTGCCAAACCACAACCGGCCCTTGGCAGCGACCATCTCTGCCGGCTTTTCGGCTGAACCGAACCACCAATCAAGCAGAGGCTGCCAAGGCGCGGCCATGTCTTACTCCTTGTGGTAGCCCGTCACGCGAGCCACTTCTTCTTTCGAACCGAGGAACACCGCTACGCGCTGGTGCAGGCCTTCAGGCTGAATGTCGAGGATGCGCTGGTGACCGTCGGTGGAAGCACCACCGGCCTGCTCAATGAGGAAGGACATCGGGTTGGCTTCGTACATCAGGCGCAGTTTGCCCGGCTTCTCCGGCTCGCGGCTGTCGCGTGGGTACATGAACAGGCCGCCACGGGTCAGGATACGGTGCACGTCGGCGACCATGGCCGCGACCCAGCGCATGTTGTAGTTCTTTTTCAGCGGACCGGTGTCGCCGGCCAGCAGCTCACTCACGTAGCGCTTGACCGGGGCTTCCCAGTGACGCTCGTTGGACATGTTGATGGCAAATTCCTGGGTGGACTCCGGAATCTGGATGTCTTCGTGGGTCAGGACGAAGCTGCCCATTTCACGGTCCAGGGTGAAGCCCTTGACGCCGTGGCCCAGGGTCAGGATCAGCATGGTCTGCGGACCATAGATGGCGTAACCGGCAGCCACCTGCTGGGTGCCCGGCTGCAGAAAGGCCTTTTCGTTCAAGGCTTCGTTCTGGCTCAGGTACTCGTTCGGGCAGCGCAGTACGGAGAAGATGGTGCCGACCGGCGCGTTGATATCGATGTTCGACGAACCGTCCAGCGGGTCGAATACCAGCAGGTAGGCGCCTTTCGGGTATTTGCCCGGGATCTGGTAGGCATTGTCCATTTCCTCGGACGCCATGCCGGCCAGGTGACCGCCCCATTCGTTGGCTTCCAGGAGAATCTCGTTGGAGATCACATCGAGCTTCTTCTGCACTTCGCCCTGCACGTTTTCCGTGCCCATGCTGCCCAGGACACCGCCCAGGGCGCCTTTGGACACGGCGTGGCTGATCTCCTTGCAAGCACGCGCCACCACTTCGATCAGGAAGCGCAGATCGGCAGGAGTATTGTTGCTGCGGGTCTGCTCAATCAAATAGCGACTCAGGGTAACGCGGGACATGGACGGCTCCGGAGGAATGGGGGAGGTTGAAAACCCGCGCAGTTTAACGCGAGTCGGGGCGCATTTCCTCCTCTCAGACAGGGAACTGGCAGATAGAGTTCAGGCGCCGGTTTTCAGCGTAGACGGATTCGTCGCGGGGGCGCTTGCCCCCGCCACGGTGATCAGGATCTGGCCGCCGGTTTGCGCAGCAGGCTCACCGCCATGCCGCCCAGGGCCAGCACCCCCAGCAGCAGCACGGCCCACAGGCCGATCTTCTTCCAGTCCGGCCCGCCGGCCACGGCGGCGGCCGGCGACGTAGCAGTGGCTGGTGGCAATGGCGTCGCGCCTTCGACCTTGGCCTGGCCCAGCGCCTTGAGGCGCTGCGGACTGTAATCGGGAATCAGGGTGGTCAGCGGCAGGTTGGCCGCCGTCGCGCTCGGGTTGCCCAGCGCCAGCGTGTAGGGCCCGGCGCCACGGGCCAGGAACACCAGCTGCGTACCGCGCACGGCAAACGCCAGGGTCGGCGCCTCGGCCCCCAGGCCACCGCCCCGCTCGTCCACCGCCAGTTTCAACTGCTGCACGGTCTGCCCCGGCACTTGCAGTTCGTTCTGCTGCACGTCCTGGCCATTCTGAGTCAGGCGGTACAGCAGGCCGTTGTTCAGGGTCTGCCAGGGCAGGCTGCTTTCACGGCGGCCATACAGGGTCGCCGGCGCCAGGGTGTTGGCCTCTTTGAGATCGATGCGCACCCGCTCGACATTCAGCCCCATGGGCAACTGCCAGGTGTATTCACCGGCCTTGGCGGCGGTGCCGCGCAGCGGCTGGGACCACACCAGCGGCGACGGCAGGCTGGTAGTGCTGCTGCTCTGCAGTTGTGCCGAGGTCAGCACCGGCGCCGATTGCGGGGTGTTCCACAGCAGGCGCAGGTAGCGCGCCGACTGCCCGGGCAAGGCCACTTCGTGCTGCTCGATCCGCTCGTCGGCGAATGACAGGCGCGCCACCTGGCCGTCGCCCCAGGATTGCCAGTGCTGCAGGTCGTCGCTGGCCTCGATGCTGAAACGCTGGAAACCGTCGCGCTCGCTGGTCCAGTCCAGCACCAATTGCTGCAGCGGGGCCTTGATGCCACTGGCATCCAGCAGCCAGCCGCGCAGCACTTCCTCGCCGGCCTCCAACTGCGTGGCAGGCTGCACCTCCACCAGGGTGCCGTTGGCGCTGGATTGCACGCGCACGCTGGGGGTGCTGTCGCCGGCTTGCGCCGAGCTGTACAGCGGGAACCACTTCACCTCGGTAAGGCTCTGCTGCTCGCGGGTCTGGGCCTGTTGACGGGCCAGGGCATAGGCCTGGGGCTCGCCGGCGGCGTTGAACACGCGAATATCCCGCAGATCGGTCTGGCTGGCATGCAGCTGCGCGTCCAGCGGCAGCTCCAGGCGATACCAGGGACCCTCGCCACTCAGGGTCAAGGGCACCTGGGACTTGAAGTCCCCCGGCTTGTCCTGGGCCACGGCGGACAGCGCCACACACAGGCTCACAGTGCCCAACCAGCCCAGGCTCAGCTTCGAACTCACGATGACACTCCTTCATCCAACGGTTTTCCGGGCGCGGATTCGGCCTCGGCGCGCTTGGGCGGCAATGGCGCGAAATAGCCCACCACCAGCAGCAGTCCCCCCACCCCGATGAACGAGACGATCCGCGCCAGTCCACCACGGTTGCTCAATTCCACCAGGAACAGCTTGGCCACCACCACGGCGATCAGCACCGCGCCGATCAGCCAGACTTCGCGACGATGGCGCAGATGCCCGCCGATCATCAGGCCCAGGGCAATCAGGGTCCAGACGATGGACAGCCCGGCCTGGACCATCATCGACGCCAGCAAGGCTTCGGCCTGGAACGGCACGCCGCTCCAATGGTGGGCGGCGCGCATCACCAGCACGGTGAAGAAGGCGAACAGGGAAATCCCCGCCAGCAACTGCGTGCCACGCTCGGCGTAATCGACGCGGATCGCCAGTTGCTGCAGCGCACTGCGAGACCAGACATAGACGCCGAACAGGGCAAACAGCAGCCCCAGTTCAAGGGGGTTGAGCAGCGGCAGGTACGGCAGCGGTTCGGCGCGACCATCACTGAAGGTATTGGCCAGCCAGAACCAGCCCAGCATCAGCAGCGCCAGGGGCAGCGCGGCATACAGACGATATTCACGGGAATGCGCACTGACCGGCCACGGCCAGTGGCGCGGCGCGGCCATCGCCACCAGGTACAGGCTCGGCAGGATCGCCCAGCCCAGCCAGCGCCAGGCGTTGTACTGCTCGGACAACAGCAGCAAGCCATAGCGCAGCTCCAGCGCCAGCACGCCGATCAGCAACCAGCAGCCCAGCACATGGGCGATGCTCAAGACCCGCTTCGGCAGCCAGGCTTCCAGGCGCCGCACACTGAAGAAGTGCACGGCGAACAACAGGGTCCAGGCCAGCCAGCCCAGATTCGCCGCCGGGTGATAGCGCGACGTCCAGGAGGCCAGCAGCACCAGGGCCGCCGCCGGTATCAACAGGCTGCACGCCAGCCCCAGGGACTTCCACCGCAGGCGCCGGGCCAACATCGCACAGAGCAGCACGCTGAGGGCAATGATCAACAGCAACAGGCTCGCCTGCCAATGGGCCGGGGCGAAACGCAGCACTTCCTGGAGCCAGGTAAACGCCCACCAGCAAACGCCCCAGGCCAGCAGCAGATCGGACAGATGGCCCAGGCTCAAGGCGTCGAAAGCCGAGCCGTGATTGCCCCGCTGCAAGCGCCACGCCCCGAGCAATGCCGCCAGCGCCAGGACCATCGGCGTCCAGAAATCGCCATTGGCCAACGGCCGCACGCCCTCGACCAGGCCACTGAAGAAGCCGTCCGTGCCGGCCAGCAGGAAAGTGCTGCCGCCGATCACCTGCAACAGCAGGCCGAAGGCAAAACTGGCGCGCTGCTGCAGGTACAGGCTGAGCCAGATGATCAACAGGCCACTGGCAGCCCAGACGCCGCTGGCGGTGCGCCAGGGCAGCACGAACAGCACCGCCAGGTTGATCATCATCAGCCCGGCCAGCAGCACCACCGACAAGCCCCGCAGCAGGCGCGGGTCATGGCGCACCATGTCGTTGCGCGCGGCCAGGAGCATGCCACCGATCAGGGTCAGGCCAATCAGCGAAGCACTCATCAGGCCGTTCCAGCCGGCGTTGAATACCGCGCCGGCATCGCCGTCCGCGCCTTGCAGGCGCATCAGGAACAACCCTCCGCCCAACAACTGCACGGCAAAGGCGGTGAACAGGAAGGTCCGCGATTGCAGGCGCAGGCCGACAAACAAGGTCGCCAGCCCAGCCAGGGCCCAACTGATGGCCGTGCCCTGGGTCAACAAGAACAGCGGCGCCAGCAGGTACAGGAAGCCCAGCCCGGCCACTGCCAGGATCGGCGCCATGCCCTGCTCCCAGCTCGCCGACCAGGCCTTATCGGCCCGGCGCAGTTGCTCGAAACAAAACAGCAACGCCGCGCCCAGCAACAGCGCGCCCAAGGGTGCACCGTCCAACAGACTGGAGTCGCCGGGGCGCAGCTCACTGAGGAAGGCCAGGGCCGAACCCAACTGCAGCAGCAGGGCGAAGACCCGGGCCAGGGGACGCTGCTGACGCAGGCCGAGCCAGAAGATCCCCGCGCCCTCCACCGCCCAGGCCGCAGACGTCCAGCGCGCATCCAGGCCCAGCGCAATGGCCAGGGTGGCGAAAATCACCCCCAGGGCCAGGCAGGTTTCACCGAGCAACAGCGCGCGACCGCCCAGCAGTAGCCGCGCCAGGACCATGTAGATCAGGCCCAAGGCCAGGGCACTGAAGGAGGCGGCGAACTCCAGGTGCTGGACCAGCGCCAGTTGCAGGCCAAAGCCCACCAGCGGCGGACCGAACAGCAGGCTGCCGTCGACGTAGTCGCCCTTGCGCGCGGACCAGTGCAGCAGCGCCTGACGATCGGCGTCCGCCGGCGCATCGCTGAGTTCCAGCAACTTGCGCCGGGTAAACAGCAGACCGATGGCCAGGTACATGAAGAAGAACAGGATCAGGAACGGCTCGGTGCTCCACAGCAGCTCCGGGGTATAGGAACGCAGGCCCCAGGCCAGGCCAATGCCGAAGGTGCCGACAAAACCGATCAGGTTGAGCAGGCGCCAGGCCTTGAACCAGGCGATGGCCAGAATGCCGGCATTGAGCAGCGCGAAGTAGCTGAACAGCGCCACATGGCTGCCGGCACCGGTGGAGGTCAGGATTGGCGCGGCGAAACCGCCGAGGGCCGCCGCGGCCGCCAGCCCCAGGGCATCCTGGGTGATGGCCAGAATCGCCGAAAACAGCGTGACCGCCACCAGCAGGCCCAGGGCCGCGGAAGGGTCGAGCAGTGGGTGCAGGCGCATGGCGGCGAACACCGTCAGGTACAGCACGGCGATGCCGGTGCCCTGCAGCATCAGGGCGTAGTTGCTGTTGCGCCGCCGCAGCCACCAGCCCAGCCCCAACAGGCCCAGGGAGCTGGCCGCAACCCCGGCGTAACGCAGTTCGATGGGCACTACCATGCCTTCGGTGGCGTAGCGCAGCAGGAAGGCCAGGCCGAGGAACAGCAGCACCACGCCGACTCGCAGCACGGTGTTGCCGCCGAACAGCCAGTTGCGCGCCCCGCTGATGGCGCGCTCCATCAGGTTCGGCTCCCGCGGCTGCGCCACGGCAGGCTCACGGGCCGCTGCCTGGGGCTGCCAGACCGACTCCGGCAGCGGCTGGCTGGCTTCGATTGCCGCACCGGGCGGCGGCGCGGCGGGCAACTCCCAGACCAGCTCGGGAGCCGGCGCTGCCGGTTCCACCGGCCGCACGTCGTCAAGAATGAATTCGGGCAGGTCCTGCAGGTCCGGAGCGGCGCTCAAGCCGCTGCTTGCCTCGGCAGGTGGGTTGCTGACCTGGGCTTCTGCAAGCGCCTGGGCCGTGCCGCCGGGGCTTTCCAGCAGGGCCAGGCGCTGGCCCAGGGCTTCGAGGGTGCTTTTCGCCCGCTCCAGCTCACGGTGCTGGTCGAGCACCTGTCGCTGCAGGGCACCGAAACGAATGGCCAGGCCAAGCACCAGGCCCAGCAGCGCGCCAATCAGGGCGTCGCTGATGGACTGGTCGACGATCCAGCCCAGCAAGGCACCCAGCAGCATGAACATCCATTGCATGTGTCGATATCCCTAAGCGGTCCACGGACGGACGGGTACGGCGGTGTTGAGGTTTTCACCGGCACTCAGGCTCCGACCAATCACTGCAGGAGCCAGCGTGCCGGCGAAGATCTCTCCCCGATTGGAAGCCGAGCGCGGCCCAAAAGACACCCGATGGGAGATAAAATCGCCTCCCAGTATATCGACCCGACCCAACAAACGTTGGGCCTTGTGCACAGTTCAAGCATTTTTCCGGGCCCGTCAGTCCAGGGCCTTCCAGATTTCCGTGGCGTATTCGCGGATGGTCCGGTCCGAAGAGAACCAGCCCATGCGCGCCGTGTTGAGCACCGCCGAGCGCCACCATTCCTTGGAGTCGTGCCAGCGCTCCTCGACCCGGGCCTGGGCGTCCCAATAGGCGTCGAAATCGGCGCAGACCAGGAACCGGTCATAGTCGATCAGCGAATCGATCAGCCCGGTGTAGCGCGACGGATCATCCGGGGAGAACACCCCGCCGCGAATCGCCTGCAGCACATCGTTGAGCCGGTGGGAGGCGGCGATGTCCGGCACCGCGCTGAACTCGCCATTGCGCTTGCGCGCCTCCACCTGCTGGGCACTGAGGCCGAAGATGAACATGTGTTCGGCGCCGACCTGCTCGCACATCTCGACGTTGGCGCCGTCCAGGGTGCCGATGGTCAGGGCGCCGTTGAGGCCGAACTTCATGTTGCTGGTGCCCGAAGCCTCGAAGCCGGCGGTGGAAATCTGCTCCGACAGGTCGGCGGCGGGAATGATGCTTTCCGCCAGGCTGACGTTGTAGTTGGGCAAAAACACCACCTTGAGCAAACCGCGCACGGTCGGATCGCTGTTCACCGTGCGGGCGATGTCGTTGGTCAGCTTGATGATCAGTTTGGCCTGGTGATAGCTGGCCGCCGCCTTGCCGGCGAAGATCTTCACCCGCGGCACCCAGTCGGTTTCCGGCTCGGCGCGGATCGCCTGATACAGCGCCACGGTGTGCAGCAGGTTGAGCAACTGGCGCTTGTACTCATGGATGCGCTTGACCTGCACATCGAACAGCGCCGCCGGGTTGATGGCGATGCCCAGGCGCTCGTGGATCAGCGCCGCCAGGGCGCGCTTGCTGTGCAGGCGCTGCTCGGCGAACTGCTTGCGAAACGCCGGCTTCTCGGCAAAGGGCTCAACCCCCCGCAACAGCTGCTCGGGGCTGTCCAGCAGTTCGGGACCCAGGGCATCCACCAGCATTTCGGTGAGGGGCGGGTTGGCCTGGTACAGCCAGCGGCGAAAGGTGATGCCGTTGGTCTTGTTGTTGATCCGCTCCGGGTACAGCTTGTGCAACTCGGAGAACACCGTGCTGCGCATCAGTTGGGTATGCAGGCCAGACACGCCATTGACGCTGTGGGAGCCGAGGAACGCCAGGTTGCCCATGCGCACCCGACGCCCGTTGTCCTCCTCGATCAGCGACACCGCCCGCAGCACGTCGAAATCGTGCAGGCCCTTGGCCCGCAAGGCATCGATGTGCTGGGCGTTGATCAGGTAGATGATCTGCATGTGCCGCGGCAGCATGCGCTCCATCAAGCCCACCGGCCAGGTTTCCAGGGCCTCGGGCAGCAGGGTGTGGTTGGTGTAGGCCAGGGTGTCCACGGTGATCTGCCACGCCGCGTCCCAGGCGATGCCGTGCAGGTCCACCAGCTGGCGCATCAGCTCGGCCACGGCGATCGACGGATGGGTGTCGTTGAGCTGGATCGCCGCATGCTCGCCGAGGCTGAGCACCGAGTCGTGCATGTTCTTGTGGCGCCGCAGCAAGTCCTGCAGCGAGGCCGAGACAAAGAAGTATTCCTGGCGCAGGCGCAATTCCTGGCCGGCTTCGGTGCTATCGGCCGGGTACAGCACCCGGGAGATGCTCTCGGCGCGAGCCACTTCCGCCACCGCGCCCAAGTGGTCGCCGGCGTTGAAACGCTCCAGGTGCAGGTCTTCCATGGCCCGGGCCCGCCACAGGCGCAGGGTGTTGACGCTGGCCCCGCGCCAGCCCACCACCGGGGTGTCGTAGGCCACCGCGCGCACCGTCTCCGCCGGCCACCAGACCTGGCGCGTATTGCCCGCCTCGTCGGTCACGCTGTCGACGCTGCCGCCGAAGCCGATGGAATAGATCACCTCGGGACGCTCGAACTCCCAGGGGTTGCCGAAATCCAGCCAGTGCTCGGTCTGCTCCTGCTGCCAGCCATCGACGATCGCCTGGCGGAACAGCCCGTGCTCGTAACGAATACCGTAGCCGTGACCGGCCAGGCCCAGGGTCGACATGCTTTCCATGAAACACGCCGCCAGGCGTCCCAGGCCGCCATTGCCCAGGGCCGCGTCGGGCTCCAGCAGGCGAATGCGCTCCAGGTCCACCCCCAGGTCGGTCAGGGCTTCGCGGGCCACGTCCAGCAGGCCAAGATTGCTCAGGCTGTCGAACAAGAGCCGGCCGATGAGGAACTCCAGGGACAGGTAGTACACCCGCTTCTGCCCCTTGCGGTACATCTGCCGCGTGTGATCCATCCAGTGGTCGACCATGTGGTCCCGCGCGGCCAGGGCAATGGCCTCGAACCAGTCGTGATCAAAGGCGTGGTCCGGATCTTTGCCGACCGCGTAGGTGAGTTTGGTCAAGACCGCTTCGCGAAAAGCGGCCACCTCAGCGTCACGAGCTAGGGGTTCCTGAGTCATCGATACGACCTCTGACGAGATACACAGTGAGCATGGAATGGTCTGAGCCTAGTCGGTCTGACACGAGGCGAAGGCTCTGGTTCGGCGCTGCTGCAAATGGCTCGGCTCAAGGGGGAGTCTTCGGCGCCTGCGGGGAAAAAGATGCAGATGCCGTGCCGCCGGGCGTAAATCCGACGCCCTCTAAGAAAAATCCGACCCAAAGTCGTTCAAAAATCCATCAGTCCCGGTATGATCGCGCGCCCTGGAACATGCCGGAATAACCACCTTGATGAAGTCCAACCTGATCGCCGCCGCGGAAATCGATCGTCTCGATACCTGGGCCAAATACTCCGCGCCCATGTGCGGTTCCTGCATGTCCAGTTGCTGCACCCTGCCGGTGGAAGTGAAGATCAAGGACTTGATCCGGATTGGCATCGTCGATGAATTCGAGCGCGGCGAGCCGGCGAAGAACATCGCCAAGCGCCTGCAGAAAGAAGGCATCGTCGAGCGCTACAACCAGAAATCGGAAATCTTCACCCTGCAGCGCATGAGCAACAACGATTGCCTGTATCTGGATCGTAAAAGCCGCCTGTGCACCATTTATGACAAGCGCCCGGACACCTGCCGCAACCATCCGAAGATCGGTCCGCGTCCGGGCTACTGCGCCTACAAGCCCAAGCCCCTGGAGCGTCCGACCAATACCAGCAGCCGGACCCTGGAACGCTTCTGAGCCCCTGCCCCTCAGGCTGGCTGGCACTGCTGTAGCCGCTGCCGAGCAGCGCGAGGCTGCGAACCCGCAAGACGGCCAGCGCGGTAGCTCAGGCACTAGGCGCCGCCTGGGTTGACGGCCGCTGCGCGCCCGGTCGCAGCCTCGCAGGCTCGGCAGCGGCTACAGGTTTTCTCCAGGCGAAAAAAAACGCCCCCGGTCTCGCGACCGGGGGCGTTTTCATTCAGCCGGAACTAAAGACTCAGTTCTTGGCTTTCTTGGCAGCGCGGGTACGCTCGCCTTCGTCCAGGATCTTCTTGCGCAGACGAATGGACTTAGGAGTCACTTCGCACAGCTCGTCGTCCTGGATGAATTCCAGAGCCTGTTCCAGGGTGAAGCGAACCGGTGGAACCAGGGCGATGGTTTCGTCTTTGCCCGAAGCACGCATGTTGTCGAGCTTCTTGCCTTTTGTTGGGTTCACACCCAGGTCGTTGTCACGGCTGTTCAGACCAACGATCTGACCGTTGTAGATCTCCTGGCCGTGCTCGACGAACAGCTTGCCGCGCGCCTGCAGGGTTTCCAGGGAGTAGGTCAGGGCCTTGCCGGTTTCTACCGATACCAGTACGCCGTTCTGACGGCCGGACATGTGGCCGGACTTCATCGGAGCGTAGCGATCGAAGATCGAGGTCAGGATGCCTGCACCGTTGGTCAGGGTCAGGAACTGGTTACGGAAACCGATCAGACCACGGGCTGGAATGTTGTATTCCAGGCGTACACGGCCCTTGCCATCCGGAACCATGTTGCTCAGGTCGCCCTTACGCAGGCCCATTTCTTCCATGACCTTGCCCTGGGATTCTTCAGGGATGTCGATGGTGACGTTTTCGAACGGTTCCTGCTTCACGCCATCCACTTCACGGATGATCACTTCAGGACGGCCAACGCCCATCTCGAAGCCTTCGCGACGCATGGTTTCGATCAGTACCGACAGGTGCAGCTCACCACGGCCGGAGACCTTGAACTTGTCAGCCGAGTCGCCTTCTTCAACGCGCAGAGCAACGTTGTACAGCAGCTCCTTGTCCAGACGTTCCTTGATGTTACGGGAAGTCACGAACTTGCCTTCTTTACCGCAGAATGGCGAGTCGTTGACCTGGAAGGTCATGGAAACGGTTGGCTCGTCGACGCTCAGTGGCTTCATCGCTTCGACAACAGTCGGATCGCACAGGGTGTCGGAGATGAACAGCTCGTCGAAACCGCTGATGCAGACGATGTCGCCGGCAGCAGCTTCTTCAACGTCTACACGGTGCAGGCCGTGGTGACCCATCAGCTTGAGGATACGACCGTTACGGCGCTTGCCGTTGACGTCGATGGCCACAACCGGGGTGTTGGGCTTGACGCGACCGCGAGCGATACGGCCAACGCCGATCACACCCAGGAAGCTGTTGTAGTCCAGAGCGGAAACCTGCATCTGGAACGGACCGTCACGGTCAACGGCCGGTGCGGGTACGTTGTCGACGATCGACTGGTACAGCGGGGTCATGTCTTCGGCCATGTCGGTGTGGTCCAGACCGGCGATGCCGTTCAGGGCCGAGGCGTAGACGACTTTGAAGTCCAGCTGTTCTTCGGTGGCACCCAGGTTGTCGAACAGGTCGAAGATCTGGTCCAGAACCCAGTCAGGACGCGCGCCCGGACGGTCGACCTTGTTGATCACCACGATTGGACGCAGGCCGGCTTCGAACGCCTTCTTGGTCACGAAACGGGTTTGCGGCATCGGGCCGTCTTGAGCGTCGACCAGCAGCAGCACGGAGTCGACCATGGACATTACGCGCTCAACTTCGCCGCCGAAGTCGGCGTGGCCCGGGGTGTCCACGATGTTGATGTGGTAGCCGTTCCAGTTGATGGCGGTGTTTTTCGCCAGGATGGTAATACCGCGCTCTTTTTCCTGGTCGTTGGAGTCCATCACGCGCTCGTCGTTGAGCTCGTTGCGCTCCAGGGTGCCGGATTGACGCAGGAGTTTGTCTACCAGGGTGGTCTTACCATGGTCAACGTGGGCAATGATGGCGATGTTGCGTAGATTTTCGATCACTTGTGTATCTCGATCAGAGGATTCGGTGTGCTGACAAATGCTGGCAGCGATTAACAATAGAGTCAGGCCTGGCCGTTACAGCTGGACGGCGGCGTCGGGGGGCCGGTGACGCAAGCCACAGGCGAACATCCCCGGGCACTTAGCTCGGTCTATAAACGCGCACATTGGCATGTCCCTCACTGAGCAGATGGTGAGCATGCAGGCGACTCATGACGCCTTTGTCGCAATACAGCAGGTACTGGCGCGTAGGATCCAGTTCCTTGAAGCGGGCGTTCAATGCATAGAACGGCAGCGCTTGTACTTCGATGCCAGCAAGCTCCAGCGGGTCGTCTTCCTGGGCATCCGGGTGACGGATGTCGATGACGATCTGACCGGCCAGCGCCTCGCTGACTTCTTCAATCTGCAAATCCTGGCCCAACTCGTCGATCACCCGATCGATCGGCACCAGCTTGGCCCGCTCGATCGCACGCTCGAGCACCGCCATATCGAATTCTTTCTCTTCATGCTCGACGCGATGGCGCTTGGCATGGGTCTTGGGGTTCACCGAGATGACCCCGCAGTACTCCGGCATGTGTTTGGCGAAGTCGGCGGTGCCGATCTGTTCGGCCAGGTCGATGATGTCTTGCTTGTGGCTGGCGATCAGCGGACGCAGCACCAGCTTCTCGGTCACGCAGTCGATCACCGACAGGTTCGGCAGGGTCTGGCTGGACACCTGGGAAATCGCCTCGCCGGTCACCAGTGCATCGATGTGCAGGCGGTCGGCGATGCTCGAGGCGGCACGCAACATCATACGCTTCAAAATGACGCCCATATGACTGTTGTCGACTTTGCCGAGAATTTCCCCGAGCACTTCCTCGAACGGCACGCTGACGAACAGCACGCGCTGGGAGCTGCCGTACTTCTTCCATATATAGTGCGCGACTTCCATCACGCCCAATTCGTGGGCACGGCCGCCCAGGTTGAAGAAGCAGAAGTGGCTCATCAGGCCGCGGCGCATGATCTGGTAGGCCGCCACCGTGGAATCGAAACCGCCGGACATCAGCACCAGGGTCTGTTCCAGGGCACCCAGCGGGTAGCCGCCGATACCATCGTGCTGGCTGTGGATCACGAACAACCGTTGGTCGCGAATTTCCATCCGCACTTCGATTTCCGGCTCTTTGAGGGAGATTCCGGCGGCGCCGCACTGCCGACGCAGCCGGCTGCCGACGTACTTTTCCACGTCCATGGAGCTGAATTCATGCTTGCCGGCACGCTTGCAGCGCACGGAGAAAATCTTCCCGGGCAAGGCCTCGCCGAAGTGCTGCTGGCACTTGGCGACGATGTCGTCGAAGTCGCCCAGCGGGTATTCGTCGACCTGCAGGAAGTGCGCGATACCGGGCATGCAGCAGAGGCGCTCGGCCAGCTCCTTCAGGGCCTTGGGCTCGCTGAGGGTGGTTTCCAGCTCAAGGTTGTCCCACACACCATTGACCACCACGGCCGGGTCCAGATCGCGGAGCACGGCACGGATGTTCTTGGCCAACTGACGGATGAAACGCATCCGTACCGGGCGGCTCTTGATGGTGATTTCCGGGAAAACTTTAACGATTAGTTTCATGAAAACTGTGCGCGCTGGGCCAGCCGAAAAAGGGGGGCGCGGATTATAGCGGAAATTGCTCAAGGTTTAACCAATTAATGTGCAGAAGGTTTTCAGTGCACCAAAACAGGTCATTTATCGAGTAAGGCGCTACATTGCAGTGCGCCACAGGCCGAAATTTAGCCGAATCCGCCGCACAAAGCCTGATTTTGGGGCAGAAAACCCATCACAGGGCACTGGCATGCAATTTGCTCCCTTGTGAGGCAGGTTGCCATGGCAGAGTATTCGCGCCGGCATCACCCACATTCTAAGGGCACTCCAACACCAAGCCCGAAGCCACCCCGGAGGACACTATGTCGAAGTCGGTTCAACTCATCAAAGATCATGACGTCAAATGGATTGATCTGCGCTTCACTGACACCAAGGGCACTCAACATCACGTGACCATGCCGGCCCGTGATGCGCTGGATGAAGACTTCTTCGAATCCGGCAAGATGTTCGACGGTTCCTCCATCGCTGGCTGGAAAGGCATCGAAGCCTCCGACATGATCCTGATGCCGGACGACGAAACCGCCGTGCTGGACCCGTTCACCGAAGAACCGACCCTGATCCTGGTCTGCGACATCATCGAACCTTCGAGCATGCAAGGTTACGATCGCGACCCACGGGCCATCGCCAAGCGCGCTGAAGAGCACCTGAAAGCCACCGGTATCGGCGACACCGTATTCGCCGGTCCAGAGCCAGAGTTCTTCATCTTCGACCAGGTGAAATTCAAGTCCGACATCTCCGGCTCGATGTTCAAGATCTACTCCGAACAAGGTTCGTGGATGTCCGACCAGGACATCGAAGGCGGCAACAAGGGCCACCGTCCAGGCGTCAAAGGCGGCTACTTCCCGGTTCCACCGTTCGACCACGACCACGAAATCCGTACCTCCATGTGCAACGCACTGGAAGAAATGGGCCTGACCGTTGAAGTTCACCACCACGAAGTGGCGACTGCCGGCCAGAACGAAATCGGCGTCAAGTTCAACACCCTGGTGAAGAAAGCCGACGAAACCCAGACCCTGAAATACGTCGTGCACAACGTGGCCGACGCCTACGGTCGCACCGCCACCTTCATGCCTAAGCCACTGTACGGCGACAACGGCTCGGGCATGCACGTGCACATGTCGATCTGGAAAGACGGCAAGAACACCTTCGCTGGCGAAGGCTATGCCGGCCTGTCCGATACCGCTCTGTACTTCATCGGCGGCATCATCAAGCACGGTAAGGCCCTGAACGGCTTCACCAACCCGGCCACCAACTCCTACAAGCGTCTGGTTCCAGGCTTCGAAGCCCCGGTGATGCTGGCCTACTCGGCACGCAACCGTTCCGCTTCGATCCGTATTCCTTACGTGTCGAGCCCTAAAGCCCGCCGTATCGAAGCCCGTTTCCCGGACCCGGCTGCCAACCCGTACCTGGCCTTCGCCGCTCTGCTGATGGCCGGCCTGGACGGTATCCAGAACAAGATCCACCCTGGCGACGCCGCTGACAAAAACCTGTATGACCTGCCGCCTGAAGAGGCCAAAGAGATCCCACAAGTTTGCGGCAGCCTGAAGGAAGCCCTGGAAGAGCTGGACAAAGGTCGTGCGTTCCTGACCAAAGGCGGCGTTTTCAGCGACGACTTCATCGACGCCTACATCGCCCTGAAAAGCGAAGAAGAGATCAAGGTTCGTACCTTCGTACACCCACTGGAGTACGAGCTGTACTACAGCTGCTGATCCGCTAGCGCCGGCGCACGCCGCGTGATCGAGAGGCCTCCTTCGGGAGGCCTTTTTTATGCCCGCCCACTGGCCCGGCCCGCGGTGGTTGCGTGCATCATGGGCGTCCTCCTTCCCATCAGCCGAGCCCGCCCATGACTTCGCGCCTCAACCTGTGCCTCGCCCTGACTTGCAGCCTGCTCACCAGCGCCGCCTGCGCCAGCGATGCCCCGCCCACCCTCGCCCCACTGCTGCAGAGCATCAGTGAGCGCCTGACCATGGCCGATCAGGTGGCCCTGAGCAAATGGGACAGCCACAAGGCCGTGGAAGACCGCCCGCGAGAGCAGCAAGTGATTGCCGGCGCCACGGCCCAGGCCGCGACCTATCACCTGAGCGAAGAAACGGTGGCGCAGTTCTTCGCCGCCCAGATCGAAGCCAACAAGCTGGTGCAATACGCCCGACTCTCGGCCTGGCACCTGCAAGGCCGGGCGCCGGACACCCCGCGCCAGGACCTGGCCGGACAGATCCGCCCACAACTCGATCAGTTACAAAAACGCCTGCTGCAGCAACTGGCTGACTTCGCCCCGTACCAGACCGACCCACAATGCCCGCAATGGCTGGCCCGGGCCAATCAGGCCGCCAGCAACGACCCTTTGCGGCAGCTGACGATGGTCCGCGCCACCGCCGAGTTATGTGTGTTCAAAGGTTAACCACGCCCGCGCCATGCCCGGTCGCACCCTATGCTGGAGCCTTTCAACCGCAGCCCTTCAACGAGCTGACTCAGCATGATGCGCATTGCTGCCTTTTGCCTGCTGTGGATAACAGCCCTACCCGCCTGCGCAGAGCCCTATGCGCAATTGCAGGTGCTCGGCGTGCCCGAGCACGGCGCGCTGCGGGCCAACAACGGTAGCTTCAATGTGCGGGTGCTATTGGCCCCGGACCTGCAACCGCAGCATCGTCTGCGCCTGCTGCTGGACGATAGGGCGTATGGCGCCACCAGCCGGGGCCCCGAGCTGGCGCTGGTGAACATCGACCGTGGCCAACATCGCCTGGCGGTACAGATCCTTGAGGGCACGCGGGTGCTGCAACAGAGCCCGAGCATCACCTTCACCCTGCTGCGCGCCCACCGTCGCTGATCAGGGGCCTCAACCGCGCACCACGCCACTGGCCAGCAATTTGGCAATCGTCGGCTCATCCAGCCCCAATCCCTGCAGCACCGCGCGGGTGTCCTGGCCCAACCTGGGTGGCGCAGTGCGATAGCTGGCCGGCGTTCGCGAGAGCTTCAGCGGTGAACCAACGCCGCGATAATCGCCTATCTCCACCAGCAGGCCGCGATGCCGGGTATGGGGATGAGCCACCACCTGGTCCACCGTGGCGATCGAGCCGCACGGCACCCCCAGGCCAATCAACCGCGGCGCCAGCGCGGCCCCATCGTGAGCGGCCAGATGCTGCTCCAGCGCCTGCTTCAAGGCCTCGCGATTAACCGAACGCTGGCCGTTGTTGGCAAACCGCGGGTCTTGCAGCAACGCGCCGGCCCCCAGTTCCTGGCACAGCCTAGCGAACTGCCGATCATTGCCCACCGCGAGGAAGATCGGTTCGCCGGCGGTGCGATAGCTGTCGTAGGGGGCGATGTTGGGGTGGGCATTTCCCGTGCGCTTCGGGGTCTTGCCGGCGGCGAAGTAGTTCGGCAAATGAGGATGCAGCAAGGACACGCCGCAATCGTACAGGGAGATGTCCAGCGACTGCCCGCGGCCGCTGCGCTGGCGCTCGTTGAGGGCCAGCAGGATCCCCGCCAGGGCATTCAGGCCGGTGACCATATCGACAATCGGCAAGCCGATGCGCAGCGGCCCGCCCTCGCCTTCGCCGTTGACGCTCATCAAGCCGGCCATGGCCTGGATCACCGCGTCGTAACCAGGCAGCCCGCCCAGCGGGCCATCGGCGCCAAAGCCGGAAATCCCACAGTGGATCAATGCCGGAAAACGCTGGCTCAGCACCTCCTCGAAACCGATGCCCCAACGCTGCAGGGTGCCCGGCTTGAAGTTCTCGATCAGTACATCGGCGCCTTCCAGCAGCTGCATCAGCAGCTCCAGGCCTGCGGGGCGCGACAGGTCGACCGCAATCCCCTGCTTGTTGCGGTTGATACCGCGAAAGTACGAGGCGTCATCGCCTTCGAACGGCGGCCCCCAACCACGGGTCTCGTCACCACTCAAGGGCTCCAGCTTGATCACTTCGGCGCCATGGTCAGCCAGGGCCTGGGAACAGTAGGGACCGCCCAGCACGCGGCTGAGGTCGATGATTTTCAGGCCCGCCAGGGCCCCTTGGGCTTGCTTCATGTGAGGACTCCGGAAAATCGGCAAGGGGCGCGCCTTCAGGCCGGCAGCAATTGCATGGCTTCGGCCTGGGACAACGGGCCTTCATTGGCCAGCCGCGCCAGCAGTCCGGCATCGATAACCGGTTCCAGGCTCAGGGGATCGCGCGGCAGGACCTTGTGCGCCAGCACCAGATGAGCCAGGGCCAGGCGTCGATAATCCGCGGCCTGGCGCGTGGCCTCCCAGGCCATGAAGATCGCACTGGTCAGGTGATAGAGCACACTGCCGGCCTGGCGCACCTGTTCGTCCCGGCGCTGCTGCGCCACCGTGTGAAAGCTGGTCACAGTGCGCAGCAGCGCCGAGTCGAACAGCTTGCGGCTGGCTTCCGGCAAATCGGCCTCGGCCAACAGCCCGGCCAGATAGCCCCGCAACGGCTCCAGCGCCTGCTCCCGGGTCGCCGCCCGGGCTATGTCCAGGGCGACGATGTTGCTGGTGCCCTCCCAGATCGACCCCAGGTGGGCATCACGCACCAGCCGGGCATCGCTCCACTCCTCGATGTAGCCGACCCCGCCTCGCACCTCCATGGCATCGCCGGTCACCCGGCGCGCATCGCGGCAGGCGCGGAACTTGATCAGCGGCGTAAGAATCCGCACGCACTTGCGCGCCATCTCCTCGCCGCCATCGGCCCGGGGCAGCAAGGTGGCGATCTGCATGAACATCGAGCGCGCCTGTTCGGTAGGCAGCATCATCTTCAGCAACTGGCGCTGCATCAGCGGCATCTCGATCAAGTACTTGCCAAACGCCCGACGCTGGCGGGCGATGTACAGCGCCTCGCTCAGGCCCCGGCGCATCAACCCCGCCGCGCGCACGCCGTTGGACAGGCGCGACATGTTGATCATGTCGGCCATCTGTTGAAAGCCGCGGCCGATCTCACCGATCAGGTAGGCCGTGGCGCCTTGCAGGGTGATCTCGCCACTGGCCATGGAACGACTGCCCAACTTGTCCTTCAGGCGCTGGATCCGGTACAGGTTGCGCGAACCATCGGGCAGCATTTTCGGCAGCAGGAACAGGGTCACCCCGGCCATGCCGGACGGTGCGTCTTCCGGCCGTGCCAGGACCATGGCCAGGTCCGCGTCCGGGTTGGAACAGAACCATTTCTCGCCATACAGGCGCCACTGGCCCTCTTCCAGCCGGGCACGGGTTTCGGTGCGTGAGACGTCGGAGCCGGCGGCTTGCTCGGTCATGAACATCGCCCCCTGGAACAGCTCGTCGAAATCCTGGGATTGCAACTGCGGCAGGTAGCGCTGCACCAGCTCGGGCGCGCCGAACTTGCGCAGCGTGCGGGTCAGGGAGTCGGTCATGCTCACCGGGCAGCACAGGCCGAACTCGGCCTGGACGAACAGGTAGGTCAGGGCGTACTTGACCAGCGGCAGCGGAGCATCGGGGCGATGGCTCATGGCGGCCAGGCCCAGTTCGGCGTAGGCCACCCGCTCCAGGGCCACGTAGTCCGGGTGCTTGGCAATGCTTTGCAGGTTCTCGCCGCGCCGGGTACGGGGCTGCAACACCGGCGGGTGCTTGTCGGCGCACAGGGCCAGCACATCCAGCTCGCCACCGGCCCGGGCGCCCAGGCGCTGCAGGGTCGGCAACCACTGCTGATAGACCGCCGGTGGCAGGTAGACCTGGAGCAGCGCGGCCAGGCCGGCGTCACATGCAAACAGGTTGATGCCACGGCTGTCGGGGATATTCAGGCTGTCTTCGATGGGGCGGGGCTCGGCGGTCATGGCGCGTCTCCTGGTTTTTGTAGGCCGAGACTAGAGTCGCCATCGATAACTATCTAATACAAAATTCATCCACTACGATAAGAAAATCATATCGTAGAGGGCAGCCTCCCCATGGACCTCAAACAACTGCGCTACTTCGTCGCCGTGGCCGAGGAACTGCACTTCGGGCGCGCCGCGGAGCGGCTGTGCATTTCGCAACCGGCGCTGAGCTTCGACATCAAGAAGCTTGAAGGGCAGTTGGACATCCAGTTGCTCAACCGCAACAACAAGTCCGTGAGCCTGACCAATGCCGGCCAGGTGCTGCTGGGCGAAGCGCGCTACCTGCTGCTGCGGGCCGACCAGGCTCGGCGCCTGACCCAGCGCTCGGCCGAGGGTTTTGCCGGGCGCCTGAGCCTGGGCTTCGTCAACTCGATCCTGCACCGTGGCCTGCCCCAGGCGGTCAAGGCCTTCGAGCGCGATCATCCGGACACCGAGATCGTGCTGATGGAAATGAACAGTGCCGACCAGGCTCAGGCCCTGCAACGCGGGCAGATCGATATCGGCTTCGTTCATGCCGGCACCTTCGCCGCCGGCATCCACAGTGAAACCCTGCTGACCGAACCCTTTCTCTGCTGCCTGCCCCAGGGTCACCCGCTGGCCGGGCAGGCGCGGGTCGACCTGAAACAGTTGGCCCATGATGATTTCATCCTGTTTCCACGGGAGGTTTCGCCGCACTACCACGACCTGATCATCGCCCGTTGCGTGGCCGCCGGGTTCAGCCCACGCATTCGCCACGAAACCCGGCTCTGGCAAACCGTGGTGGCGATGGTGGCCCATGAGATGGGGGTGGCACTGGTGCCCCAGACCCTGGCCCTGCTCGGCCAATCGGGGGTGACGTGCTGCGAGATTGAAGGCCAGGGCGCGCCTTCGGAGATTCTGGCGATCCACCTGGCGGACAAACCCTCGGCCGCCGCCGACAGTTTCCTCGCCTTGTTCAGATCCTTGCTGCAACCGCCAACCACCCAGGGCTGAGCGCTGCCCGGCGATACGAAATCACGTATCAAACCATAAGATTTAATCATTATATTTTTCGATTCCTGCCTGTATAGGCTCCCAGCGGTCGGGTCTTGCATGAAGCCCATGCGCCCTGCCGGGGCGCCCATAACAATAACAAGCAGGAGTTGCACATGACCGCCGCCCTGGAAGCTGCCGCCCACAAGAAAGCCCGCAAGGCGGGCATCGCCTCGTTCATCGGCACCACCATCGAGTGGTACGACTTCTACGCCTACGGAATCGCCGCCGCCCTGGTGTTCGGCAAAGTCTTCTTCCCCGCCGACCTGCCCCCGGGCACCGCGACCCTGCTGTCCTTCCTGACCCTGTGGGCCGGCTTTGTCGCGCGCCCCATCGGCGGCATCATCTTCGGCCACATGGGCGACAAGATCGGCCGCAAGACCACCCTGGTGATCACCCTGATCATGATGGGCGTAGCCACCACCTGCATCGGCCTGCTGCCCAGCTACCTGCAGATTGGCATCTGGGCGCCCATTGCCCTGGTGACCCTACGCATCATCCAGGGCATCGCGGTGGGCGGCGAATGGGGCGGGGCGATCCTGATCGCCAGCGAGAGTGCGCCCAAGGGCAAGGGCATCCTCTATGCCGCCTTCGCCCAACAGGGCTCACCGGCCGGCAACCTGCTGGCGACCCTGGTGTTCTTCGCCCTCAGCGCCCTGCCCGCGCCGGACTTCCTGCTCTGGGGCTGGCGCATTCCGTTCCTGCTCTCGGCACTGCTGGTGATCGTCGGCATGGTCATCCGCCTCAAGCTCGAAGAATCCGATGACATGCAGCGCCTGATGGCGCAGAAAAAGACCGTCAAACTGCCGATTCTCGAAGTGCTGCGCGACCACTGGCGCCTGGTGCTGCTAGGCGCCGGGGTGCTGCCGATCATCCACGTCACCTACTTCAAGAGCACCTTTGCCCTGTCCTGGGCCACCAAGGAGCTGGGCTACAGCCAGAGCAGCTTCCTCAGCGTGATCGTCATCGCCCTGGTGGTGCAGTTCATTACCCAACCCCTGGGGGCGGTGCTGGTGTCGCGCATCGACATGCGCAAGGCCATGGTGCTGATGGTGGTGCCGGAGCTGTTGCTGATGCCGGCGATGTTCTTCGCCGTGGAAACCGGCAACTACTGGATTGCCGTGCTCGGCATGTGCCTGGCCACGGTGCCCCACTCGATGTTCTATGGCGCGGTGGGCGGCATCCTGGCCCGCGCCTTTCCAACCCGGGTGCGCTACAGCGGGCTGTCGATCTCCTACCAGCTGTGCTCGCTGCTGGTCGGCGGCGCCACCCCGATGCTGGCGCAAAGCATCCTCAATGGCACCGGCAGCATCATCGGCGTGGCCATCGCCTCGGCCTGCTACGCCCTGGTTTCGCTGCTGTGCATGCTGGCCCTGCTCAAGCGCATCGGCCACAACGCCGCCGAACTGTCCACGGCAGAACAGGCGGATGCTGACGAACTGGCACGCGAAGCCAATCACCAGGGTTCGGCTCAGTGGCCTGTGGATAAGCTTCCAGCCGCCGCGGCCACTCCCGCGCCCCCTTTACAACCCGCTCGCTGACCCACCGGCCAAAGGGCGCAAGCGGCGCTCATGCTCCAGTAGCCAGCGCTTGCGCCACAGTCCGCCGCCGTAGCCAGTGAGCGTACCGTCGCTGCCGATCACCCGGTGGCAGGCAATGACGATGGCGATCTGATTGGCGCCGTTGGCCCGGGCCACCGCGCGCACCGCCGATGGCGAACCGATCCGGCTCGCCACCTCGGCATAACTGCAGGTGCTGCCCAGGGGAATGGCGCGCAAGGCCTGCCATACCGTGCGCGTGAAGGGCGAGGCGTTCATCGCCAGAGGCGTGTGGAAACCGCCCGGCTCACCGGCAAAATAGCGCTGCAGTTCGGCCTCGATCTGGTCGATCGGGGCGAAACGCCCGAAACCTATGCTGGAACCGCTGCGCTTTTGCAGGGCCTGCAGCTCACTGGCCAGCGCCGGGCGATCGAAGAACTCCAGCAGATGCAGGACCTGGGCGTCGGCCACCGCCAGCATCACGCCGATGGGGGTTTGCAACCAGTCCACCTTGAGCAGCTCACGCCCCCGCAGGTTCGACGGCGGCTGGCCGGCCAGACGGGAAAAAGCCCGGCGAAAGCCGCTGTCGGAATCAAAGCCGGCGCTGATCTGCGCCGCAATCACCGACTCTCCGCCTGCCAACTGCTGCATGCCCTGGCCCATGCGCCGCAGGCGGGCCATTTCCAGGAAAGTCACCCCGAAGTAGCGCTTGAAGGCGCGACGCACGGTGGACGGGTCCAGCCCCAGCCGGGTCAGATCGTCTTCGTACCAGCGACGTTCGGGGTCGCCGTGCAGTTGCTCCAGCAGGGTCTGGACCCAGGGTTCCTGCACCCCGGCCCGTTCCAGCGGACGACAACGCAGACAGGCACGAAACCCGGCTTCGACACAGCCCTTGATCGAGCCGAAAAACACCGTGTTCTCGCGCTTGGGCTTGCGCGCGGCGCAGGTCAGGCGGCAGAACACCCCCGTGCTCTTGACCCCGACGAACGCAAAGCCCTCATAAGCCGGGTCGCGGTCCAAAAGGGCCTGATACAGGGTGTCGTCATCGGGGAGCTGGAACAGCAAAGTGGCGTTTTCCATGGCCGCATCCTAAACCTTGAAGCGTCGGGTTCGAGCACTCTAAACCCGCGCTCTATGCGCTGCCGCTGAAAAACGGGCGTTGATTCTCGCCGATCCGGGCAGCCGCCAAGCGCCCTGCCGACTCATGCACTATATTGGTGCAACAGCGTGCACCGACAGACCATTCCCAGCCCATTTTGGTTCGAAAATACCCGGCAAAGCTGGCAAAGCGCCACGTAAGCGGGCTTCAAACGCCTGTTTCAGGGCGCTAACGCTTCTTTTCGGAGCCTTGGTTTGGTTTTTGCATTTTCTCCACATCAGCGCTTTAACCCCGCGCGCGATCCCGGACCGGCTCCGGCTCGCCCTGCTCCAAAAGAGGTCCGAATGACCATCAGCGACCCACTGCACCGTCTGCTTCTGGACAACCTGACCACCGCCACCATCCTGCTCAACGCCGACCTGCGCCTTGAGTACATGAATCCGGCGGCGGAGATGCTGCTGGCCATCAGCGGCCAGCGCAGCCATGGGCAATTCATCAGCGAGCTGTTCACCGAATCCGCCGAGGCCCTGAGCTCCCTGCGCCAGGCGGTGGAACAGGCGCATCCGTTTACCAAGCGCGAGGCCATGCTCACCGCCCTGACCGGCCAGACCCTGACCGTCGACTACGCGGTAACACCGATCCTCAGCAATGGCGACACCTTGCTGCTGCTGGAAGTCCACCCCAGGGACCGGCTGCTGCGCATCACCAAGGAAGAGGCCCAACTGTCCAAGCAGGAAACCAGCAAGATGCTGGTGCGCGGCCTGGCCCACGAAATCAAGAACCCGCTGGGCGGGATTCGCGGCGCCGCCCAATTGCTGGCTCGCGAGCTGCCCGAGGAAAGCCTCAAGGACTACACCAACGTCATCATCGAAGAGGCCGACCGCCTGCGAAACCTGGTGGACCGCATGCTCGGCTCGAACAAGCTGCCGTCCCTGGCGCCGACCAACATCCACGAAGTGCTGGAGCGGGTCAGCAGCCTGGTGGAAGCCGAAAGCCAGGGCTGCATCACCCTGGTGCGCGATTACGACCCGAGCATTCCGGACGTGCTGATCGACCGCGAGCAGATGATCCAGGCGGTGCTCAACATCGTGCGCAACGCCATGCAAGCCATCAGCAGCCAGAACGAAATGCGCCTGGGGCGCATCACCCTGCGCAGCCGCACCATGCGCCAGTTCACCATCGGCCATGTGCGTCATCGCCTGGTGACCAAGATCGAAATCATCGACAACGGCCCGGGCATTCCCGCCGAGCTGCAGGACACCCTCTTCTTCCCCATGGTCAGCGGCCGCCCGGACGGCACCGGGCTGGGCCTGGCCATTACCCAGAACATCATCAGCCAGCACCAGGGCCTGATCGAATGTGACAGCCATCCCGGCCACACCACCTTCTCGATCTTTCTGCCTCTGGAACAAGGAGCCCCATCGACATGAGCCGTAGTGAAACCGTGTGGATCGTCGATGACGACCGTTCTATCCGTTGGGTCCTGGAAAAAGCCCTGCAGCAGGAAGGCATGACCACCCAGAGCTTCGACAGCGCCGACGGGGTGATGAGTCGCCTGGCGCGCCAGCAGCCGGACGTGATCATTTCCGACATCCGCATGCCCGGTGCCAGCGGCCTCGACCTGCTGGCGCGGATTCGCGAGCTGCACCCGCGCCTGCCGGTGATCATCATGACCGCGCATTCGGACCTGGACAGCGCGGTCGCCTCCTACCAGGGCGGGGCCTTCGAGTACCTGCCCAAGCCGTTCGATGTCGATGAAGCAGTGTCCCTGGTCAAGCGCGCCAACCAGCACGCCCAGGAGCAGCAGGGCCTGGAAGTGGCGCCGACCCTGGCCCGCACCCCGGAAATCATCGGCGAAGCACCGGCCATGCAGGAGGTGTTCCGCGCCATCGGCCGCCTGAGCCACTCCAACATCACCGTGCTGATCAACGGCGAGTCCGGCACCGGCAAGGAGCTGGTGGCCCACGCCCTGCATCGCCACAGCCCGCGGGCGGCCTCGCCGTTCATCGCCCTGAACATGGCGGCGATCCCCAAGGACCTGATGGAATCCGAGCTGTTCGGCCATGAAAAAGGCGCCTTCACCGGCGCCGCCAACCTGCGCCGTGGACGTTTCGAACAGGCCGACGGCGGCACCCTGTTCCTCGACGAGATCGGCGACATGCCGGCCGATACCCAGACCCGCCTGCTGCGAGTCCTGGCCGACGGCGAGTTCTACCGGGTCGGTGGCCACACGCCGGTCAAGGTCGACGTGCGGATCATCGCCGCGACCCACCAGAACCTGGAAACCCTGGTGCACGCCGGCAAGTTCCGCGAGGACCTGTTCCACCGTCTCAACGTGATCCGCATCCATATTCCGCGCCTGTCGGACCGTCGTGAAGACATCCCGACCCTGGCCAAGCACTTCCTCAGCCGTGCCGCCCAGGAACTGGCGGTGGAGCCCAAGCTGCTGAAGAACGAAACCGAGGAATACCTGAAGAACCTGCCGTGGCCGGGCAACGTGCGCCAGCTGGAAAACACCTGCCGCTGGATCACCGTCATGGCCTCGGGGCGCGAGGTGCACATCAGCGACCTGCCGCCGGAGCTGCTGAGCCTGCCCCAGGATTCGGCACCGGTGACCAACTGGGAACAGGCCCTGCGCCAGTGGGCCGACCAGGCCCTGGCCCGTGGCCAATCGAACCTGCTGGACAGCGCGGTGCCGAGTTTCGAGCGGATCATGATCGAAACCGCCCTCAAGCACACCGCCGGCCGCCGCCGCGACGCCGCCGTGCTGCTGGGCTGGGGCCGCAACACCCTGACTCGCAAGATCAAGGAGCTGGGGATGAAGGTCGACGGTGGCGACGAGGACGAAAGCGAAGAAGGCTGAAGCACCGCCCCACGGCACGTAGGAGCTGGCTTGCCAGCGAAAAGACCCCTGAGCCTTGCAGAGCGCTGACCGGCGCTTTCGCCGGCAAGCCGGCTCCTACGACGAGGATGTGCGTGCACCAGGATGGGGTGCATGCACTGCCCGAAGGCGCGCTGCAGCGCCATCGAGCCCGGGCACACCCCGGGCCTCAGCGCTGAAAAGCCCTCCGCCGAAAACCCAAAAGCCCCGGATTACGGGGCTTTCAAATTTTTTCACGGCAGCACGCGCGACTATCGCGAAAACTGGCACGCCCTCTGCATTAATCCAGTCACCACCCAGTTTAGGGGACCTTGGTACAGGCAGGCCGGGGATTCCCCTCTTTAACACCCGGCCCATCCCGCTCACAGCGACGGGCCACGTTTTCGGGAATCTCGGTACAGGCAGGCCGGGAATTCCCTCTTTAACACCGGGCTCAGCACGCTGCGAGCGACGCGCCCAAGCTTTCGGGAACCTCGGTACAGGCAGGCTGGGGCTTCCCTCTTTAACACCGGGCTGATCACGCTTTGAGCGACGCGCCCACAACCCTTTCGGGGACCCTGGTACAGGCAGGCCTGGAATCCCCCTCTTTACACCGGGACTCATCGCCCGCCCAGGCGATCAGCCCCTCCCGCTTTTGGGGGCCTTGGTACAGGCAGGCCGGGGTTTCCCTCTTTTATTCCTCCTGCAGGTGGATCGCCAGGCGCCAGCGCCCGTCCACCTGGCTGGCACTCCACTGGCCCCGCAGCGGCCGGGCAGCCACCAGGTTCAGCAGCAAGCCCTGGTCCGCCAGCCGCACCCGCCAGTTCACGGTCTTCTGATTGACCTGCAACTGACCGTTCTGCGCCCGTCCTTGCGCATCGAACAGCAAGGCGACGGTGCCATCGATATGTTCGCCGTGAACCTTGGGCTCGTGGTTGAACCAGACCACCAGGCCATCGGCCGCCACCTCGACCTGTTGCAACTCCACCGGATCGGGCTGGGTCAGTCGACCAATCATCAGTCCCACCATCATCCCGACAATCGCCAGCGAGCCGAACACCCGCAGCATAAGCTTCGGTCGCGGGTCCTCTTCAGGCGTAGAATGCAGCCCATCTTTTTCTTCGGAGCCGTGCATGTTTCACGTCATCCTCTTTCAACCAGAAATTCCGCCGAATACCGGCAACGTTATCAGGCTGTGCGCCAACAGCGGCTGCCACCTGCATTTGATCGAGCCACTGGGTTTCGAAATGGACGACAAGCGCCTGCGCCGTGCCGGCCTCGACTATCACGAATACGCCACCCTGCAACGCCACGCCGACCTCGCCAGTTGCCTGGAAAGCCTCGGCCATCCGCGCCTGTTCGCCTTCACCACCAAGGGCTCGCGGCCCTTCCATGACGCCAGCTTCAAGGAGGGCGACGCCTTCCTGTTCGGCCCCGAGAGCCGCGGCCTGCCGGCGGACGTGCTGAACGCCCTGCCCGGCGAGCAGCGCCTGCGCCTGCCCATGCGCGAAGGCTGCCGCAGCCTGAACCTGTCCAACACCGTGGCGGTGGCGGTCTATGAAGGCTGGCGGCAACTGGGCTTCAAGTAACCCTTCTCTGTAGCCGCTGCCGCAGGCTGCGACAAGGCCCGAAGGGCCTTCTTGGGTGCACCATCGCGGCGCCCACTTCGTGGTCGATCGCAGCCTGCGGCAGCGGCTACAGGGTTTGCACAGCTAAGGCTCACGCATGAAAAAAGCGCCGTTACAGGCGCTTTTTTCGTACCGCGGGCCGCTCTTATTGAACGGTGTTTTCGCCGGCGGACTGCAGACGTTGCAGCTCCTGGGCGTACAGCGCGTCGAAGTTCACCGGGGCCAGCATCAGGGCCGGGAACGAACCACGGGTCACCAGGCTGTCCAGCGCTTCGCGAGCGTAAGGGAACAGGATGTTCGGGCAGAAGGCACCCAGGGTGTGGCTCATGGAAGCCTCGTCCAGGTTCTTGATCAGGAAGATACCGGCCTGTTGCACTTCAGCGATGAAGGCCACTTCGTCGCCGTTCTTCACGGTCACGGACAGGGTCAGCACCACTTCGTGGAAGTCGGCTTCCAGAGCCTTCTGACGGGTGTTGAGATCCAGGCCGACGCTTGGCTCCCACTGCTGACGGAAGATCGCCGGGCTTTTCGGCGCTTCGAAGGACAGGTCACGCACGTAGATGCGCTGCAGGGAGAATTGCGGTGCGCTTTCGTCTTCGGCAGCAGCAGTGTTCTGTTGGTCAGTCATCTCAGATCCTTCTTGATCTTGGGTCTAATAGGGTTAGGAATTTCAGGCCGCCAGCAGCGCGTCGAGCTTGCCGGCGCGCTCCAGGGCAAACAAATCATCACAACCACCTACATGGGTGGCGCCGATCCAGATCTGCGGCACGGACGTGCGTCCGGCCTTCTGGGCCATGTCGGCGCGCACCTGCGGCTTGCCATCGACCTTGATCTCTTCGAAGGCTACGCCTTTGCTCCCGAGCAGTTGCTTGGCCCGCGAGCAGTAAGGGCAGTAATCACTGGAGTAGACGATGACCTTGGGCATTACTTCACCAATGGCAGGTTGTCGGCTTTCCAGCTGGCTACACCACCGGACAGCTTGGCGGCGGTGAAACCGGACTTCAGCAGCTCACGGGCATGGGTGCCGGCGTGCTGGCCTTGGGCGTCCACCAGGATGATGGTCTTGGCCTTGTGCTTTTCCAGCTCGCCGACACGGGCGGCCAGCTTGTCCTGGGGAATGTTCAGCGCGCCGACGATATGGCCGGCGGCGTAGTCCTTGGACGGACGAATATCGATCACCACGCCCTGCTCGCTGTTGACCAGCGCGGTCAGTTCACGGGTGCTGAGGCTGCGGCCACCGCGGCTCAATTCATGAGCGATCAACAGAGCCAGCAGGATGGCGAAGGCGCCGACGAGCAAGTAGTGTTCAGTGGCGAATTGAATCAGGTGAGCAACCATCTAAGGAGGTTCCAGGGCGTTAAAATGTCGGCCAGTATACACAGCCCTCAAGGTCGGCCAAACCCCGCCCGGCGGTGACGCCACCGGAACTTCGCTTTAAACTGCCACTCCGTTTTTCCACACCTCCTTTTTCAACACTTTCCTATCCAGCCACGAGTGGACGCCATGACTACCACGCCTAAACCTTTGGTCCTGATGATTCTGGATGGCTTCGGTCACAGCGAGAGCCACGAATCCAACGCCGTCTATGCGGCCAGGAAGCCAGTCCTGGACCGCTTGTGCGCCAGCATGCCCAACGGCCTGATCTCGGGCTCGGGCATGGACGTCGGCCTGCCGGATGGGCAGATGGGCAACTCCGAGGTCGGCCACATGAATCTGGGCGCCGGTCGCGTGGTGTACCAGGACTTCACCCGGGTGACCAAGGCCATCCGTGACGGCGAGTTCTTCGAGAACCCGACCATTTGCGCCGCCGTGGACAAGGCCGTGGCCGCCGGCAAGGCGGTGCACATCCTCGGCCTGCTGTCGGATGGCGGCGTGCACAGCCACCAGGACCACCTGATCGCCATGGCCGAGCTGGCCTTCAAGCGCGGCGCCGAGAAGATCTACCTGCACGCCTTCCTTGATGGTCGCGACACGCCGCCGAAAAGCGCCCAGTCGTCCATCGAACTGCTGGACGAAACCTTCAAGACCCTGGGCAAGGGCCGCATCGCCAGCCTGATCGGCCGCTACTTCGCCATGGACCGTGACAACCGCTGGGACCGCGTGGCCCAGGCCTACAACCTGATCGTCGACGGCCAGGGCCAGTTCAACGCCGCCACCGCCCAGGAAGGCCTGCAAGCCGCCTACGCTCGCGATGAAAGCGACGAATTCGTCAAGGCCACCACCATCGGCGAGCCGGTCAAGGTCGAAGACGGCGACGCCGTGGTGTTCATGAACTTCCGCGCCGACCGCGCCCGCGAGCTGACCCGGGTCTTCGTCGAGGACGACTTCAAGGACTTCGAACGCGCGCGCCAGCCCAAGCTGGCCGGTTTCGTCATGCTCACCCAGTACGCCGCCAGCATCCCCGCGCCGGCGGCCTTTGCTCCGGGCAGCCTGGAAAACGTACTGGGCGACTATTTGGCGAAAAACGGCAAGACCCAGCTGCGCATCGCCGAAACCGAAAAGTACGCCCATGTGACCTTCTTCTTCTCCGGTGGCCGTGAAGAGCCGTTCCCGGGGGAGGAACGCATCCTGATCCCGTCGCCGAAAGTCGCCACCTACGACCTGCAGCCGGAAATGAGCGCTCCTGAAGTCACCGACAAGATCGTCGATGCCATCGAGCACCAGCGTTATGACGTGATCATCGTCAACTACGCCAACGGCGACATGGTCGGCCACAGCGGTGTCTTCGAAGCGGCGGTGAAAGCCGTGGAATGCCTGGACCTGTGTGTCGGGCGCATCGTCGATGCCCTGGAAAAGGTCGGTGGCGAAGCCCTGATCACTGCCGACCACGGCAACGTCGAGCAGATGTCCGACGCCTCCACCGGTCAGGCCCACACCGCTCACACCACCGAGCCGGTGCCCTTCATCTATTACGGCAAGCGCGCCCTGAAAGTCCGCGAAGGCGGGGTGCTGGCGGACGTGGCGCCGACCATGCTCAAGCTGCTGGACCTGCCCCAACCCGAGGAAATGACCGGCACCTCGATCCTGGTCGACCCCACGCACTGAAACAGCCCGGTGACCGTTGCATGAAAAACGCCCGATGCAGCCCATCGGGCGTTTTTCATCGCGACCCCGCCGCCCTCAAGGCACGGCGCAAAGGCTCAAGCGCATGACCGCGGCAACAGACAAACCCTGCCACTTGCTGAATAATGATTATCGTTATCAGAGATGCCCGCAGAGAGAATCCCCATGAACAAGATGGCTACGCTGTTCCTAGCCTCCCTCCTCTCAGGCTGCGCAAGCCAGGTCCCGGCAAAACCGTCGGTAGATCCCCGTGGCAGCACGCCCGAGCAGCCACACACCCGGGTGACCATGGACCCGCTGACCGCCGACAAACTGCGCGCGCTGTTGCAGATCCAGCCCCAGCAGCACGCGGCCGACATCGGGCAGATGAACGACCTGATTTCACGGGAGTTCCTGCAGACGCCCTATGTGCCGAACAAACTGCAAGGCTCCGCGACCCTGGCCGAGAAACTGGTGGTCGACTTCAGAGGCCTGGACTGCTTTACCTACCTGGATTACGTCGAGGCCTTGCGCCAGTCCCACGACGAGGCTGGCTTCATCAACAACCTGGTGCAGATTCGCTACGTCAACGGCGAGATCAATTTCCTCAACCGCCGGCACTTCTTCAGCGACTGGGCCCAGGCCGGGCAACCCTTGGCCGATGACGTCACCGCCCTGCTCGGTGCCGATGCGGTGACCGTCGCCAAGCACCTCAATCAAAAGGCCGATGGCGGCCATTACCTGTCGGGCCTGCCCGTGGCCGAACGCGACATCACCTACATTCCCAGCGCGCGGATCGACCAGCATGTGCTCAGCCGCCTGCGCACCGGCGACTACATCGGCATCTACACCCCGCTCGCGGGCCTGGACGTCACCCATACCGGGCTGTTCATCCAGACCGCCCAGGGCCCGGTCCTGCGCAATGCGTCCTCGAAGCAAAACCAGCGCGTGGTGATCGACTCGCCGTTCATGGAGTACGTCCACGACGTTCCGGGCATCGTGGTCCTGCGCGCCCGGCCAACCGACCTGGCCGGTCCCCCTGCCTCCACCTCAGAGAGCAGCGCCCAGGCGCAACAGCATCCGCCCCACGCGCAAGCGTCTGGCTGATCAGCCCGGGAATCGGCGGCGTGCTGATAGCAAATCGCCCAATAACCGCCCGGAAACGGCTTTTTATGACGAACGCCGCAAAGCAGTTGGCCTTGAGGCGTTTTTTTTGCCGCGATGGGCGGGCATACTAGGCCGTCCCTTTCCCTGGTGTCGCCCGCCTCTATGCTTCGCGCCCTGATTGCCCTTGCTCTGATCTGCCTGCTCCAACCGGCCTTTGCCGACGAGCGCGCGCAAACCCAACAACAGTTGGACGCCACGCGTCAGGACATTGCCGAGCTGAAGAAACTGCTGGGCAAGCTGCAGGAAGAAAAATCCGGGGTGCAGAAAGAACTGCGCGGCACCGAAACCGAGATGGGCAAGCTGGAAAAGCAGGTCGAAGCCCTGCAGAAAGAGCTGAAGAAAAGCGAAACCGAGCTGCAGCGACTCGATGAGGAGAAAAAAAAACTCCAGAGCGCGCGCACTGAACAACAGCGACTGATCGCCATCCAGGCCCGCGCGGCCTACCAGAACGGGCGCCAGGAATACCTCAAGCTGCTGCTCAACCAGCAGAACCCGGAAAAATTCGCCCGCACCCTGACCTACTACGACTACCTGAGCCAGGCGCGCCTGGAGCAGTTGAAGAATTTCAACGAAACCCTGCGTCAGCTGGCCAATGTGGAAAAGGACATTTCCCTGCAGCAGGCCCAGTTGCTGGTGCAGAAGAGCAGCCTCGACACCCAGCGCGAAGAACTCGACAAGGTGCGCAAGGAGCGGCAACTGGCCCTGGCCAAGCTCAATGACGACGTGAAGGCCCGGGACGACAAGCTCAAGGCCCGCGAACAGGACCAGGCCGACCTGGCCAAGGTCCTGAAAACCATTGAAGAAACCCTGGCCCGCCAGGCCCGCGAGGCAGAGGAAGCGCGCCAGAAAGCGCTGATCGCCCAGCAGGAAGCCGAAAAAAAGCGTTTGCGTGAGGCCCAGGCCGACGCCAGCGATGCGCCGCGCAAACCCGCAAGATCAAGCCCCGGCGCCCTGGTTTCCAGCGCCGGCCCGTCCTTTGGTGGTGCATTTGCTGCGGCCCGGGGAAAACTTCCATGGCCGGTTGATGGTCGATTGCTGGCACGCTTTGGTGAAACCCGCGGTGACGACTCCCGTTCCAAGTGGGACGGGGTGATGATCAGCGCCGCCGCCGGCAGCCAGGTGCACGCCGTGCACGGTGGCCGGGTGGTGTTCGCCGACTGGCTGCGCGGCGCCGGGCTGCTGGTGATCCTCGATCACGGCAACGGCTACCTGAGTCTCTACGGACACAACCAGACCCTGCTCAAGGAAGCGGGTGATGTGGTCAAGGCCGGAGAGTCCATCTCCACCGTGGGTAATAGTGGCGGACAGGACACTCCTGCGCTGTACTTTGCAATTCGTCAGCAGGGCCGCCCCAGCGACCCGGCACAGTGGTGCCACGCGCAAGGATAAGCGCTGCATCTAAATTAGGAGTTCGTTCGACATGCTGCATTTGTCCCGCCTTACCTCGCTGGCCCTGACGATCGCCCTGGTGATCGGAGCGCCTCTGGCGTTTGCCGCCGAAACCGCTCAATCAGCGACCGCCGCGACCACCAAGGCACCTTTGCCGCTGGAAGAACTGCGCACCTTTGCCGAGGTCATGGACCGGATCAAGGCGGCCTATGTCGAACCCGTGGACGACAAGACCCTGCTGGAGAATGCCATCAAGGGCATGCTCAGCAACCTCGACCCGCACTCGGCCTACCTGGGGCCGGAAGACTTCGCCGAACTGCAGGAAAGCACCAGCGGCGAATTCGGCGGCCTGGGCATTGAAGTCGGCGCCGAAGACGGCTTTATCAAAGTGGTCTCGCCGATCGACGACACCCCGGCGTCCAAGGCCGGGATCCAGGCCGGCGACCTGATCGTCAAGATCAACGGCCAACCGACCCGCGGCCAGACCATGACCGAAGCCGTGGACAAGATGCGCGGCAAGATCGGCCAGAAAATCACCCTGACCCTGGTGCGCGACGGCGGCACGCCGTTCGACGTGACCCTGGCCCGCGCCACCATCCAGGTGAAAAGCGTGAAGAGCCAGTTGCTGGAATCCGGCTACGGCTACATCCGCATCACCCAGTTCCAGGTCAAGACCGGCGAGGAAGTCTCCAAGGCCCTGGCCAAGCTGCGCAAGGACAACGGCAAGAAGCTCAACGGCATCATCCTCGACCTGCGCAACAACCCGGGCGGCGTGCTGCAGGCCGCGGTGGAAGTGGTCGACCACTTCATCACCAAGGGCCTGATCGTCTACACCAAGGGCCGCATCGCCAACTCCGAGCTGCGCTTCTCTGCCACCGGCAAGGACGAAAGCGAAGCGGTGCCGATGGTGGTGCTGATCAACGGCGGCAGCGCCTCGGCATCGGAAATCGTCGCCGGCGCCCTGCAGGACCAGAAACGCGCGGTGCTGATGGGCACCACCAGCTTCGGCAAGGGCTCGGTACAGACCGTGCTGCCGCTGAACAACGACCGCGCGCTGAAGATCACCACCGCGCTGTACTTTACCCCCAACGGCCGCTCGATCCAGGCCCAGGGCATCGTTCCGGACATCGAAGTGCGCCGCGCCAAGATCACTAGCGAGGCCCAGGACGGCGAGTACTTCAAGGAAGCCGACCTGCAGGGTCACCTGGGCAACGGCAACGGCGGCGCCGACAAGCCAAGCGGTTCGGCCAGCAAGGCCAAGCCGATGCCGCAGGATGACGACTACCAGCTGGCCCAGGCCCTGAGCCTGCTCAAGGGGCTGAGCATTACCCGCGGCAAGTGATTGAACCCTTCGCCGGCAAGCCGGTTCCTACAGGAGCCGGCTTGCGTAGGAGCTGGCTTGCCAGCGAAGCGCCCGCCAGGGCGCCCATTGCCCTGAAGGCCTGATCCCTATTCCCATGATTTCCCGCTGCCCACCCCTGTTACGCTCGCTCCGCGCCCCGCTGCTCAGCCTGCTGTGCCTCTTGCCCCTGATCACCCAAGCCGCCGAACCCACCGCCAGCGCGCCCAAGGCCTACCTGAGCCTGATCATCGACGACCTCGGCCAGAACCTGCCCCGCGACCGCCGCGTACTGGCCCTGCCGGGCCCGGTGACCACGGCGATCATGCCCGACACGCCCCACGCCACCGAATTTGCCCGCGAAGCCCATCGCGCCGGCAAGATCGTCATCCTGCACATGCCCATGGACCCGGCCACCGGGCCCTTCGCCTGGCACCCCGAGCTGCCCATCGAAGAGCTGCAAAAACGCCTGGAAGCCGCCTTCCAGGCCGTGCCCTACACCAGCGGCCTGAACAACCACATGGGCAGCCGCATGACCGCCCAACCCCAGGCCATGGCCTGGCTGATGGCCGACTTGCAGCGCCGCCACAAATTCTTCGTCGACAGCCGCACCAGCGCCCAGACGGTCGCCGCCGCCGAAGCGCAGAAAATCGGCCTGGCCAGTGTTTCCCGGGATGTGTTCCTGGACGACGAGCGCACCGAAGCGGCGATTGCCCAGCAGTTGCAGACGGCGATCAAGCTGGCGCGCAAACAGGGCTCTGCGGTGATGATCGGCCACCCTTATCCACAGACCCTGGCCGTGCTCGAACGCGAACTGCCCAAGCTCAAGGCCCAGGGCATCGAGTGGATCGATATCAAGTCGATGATCAGCCTGCGCAGCAACGAAGCCATGGCCGGGCACGGCAAGAATGGCAAGTACAGATAGGGCAGCGGCAAGCCTCACGCTGCAAGCCGAAGCGCCGCCGACCTGCTGTTACTTGTAGCTTGCCGCTTGCAACTTGCCGCTGATCTAGAGATAGCGCCCCATGATCTCTTCCACCAGCCCCTCTTCGCGCATCGCGTCCAGGGCCGCCTGGAGCTTGGCCACCACCTCATCGGACACGTCCTTGTTCAGGGCCAGGTACAGCTCGGCGCTGTTGAAGCGCAGCACGGTCTTGAGGCCGCTGATGCCTTCCTGCTTGGCCAGGTAACGTCCCGCCGGATCGCCGGTGGCCCACAGGTCGATCTGCCCCGCCACCAGCTTTTTGGCGTTGTCCTGGTCCCGCAGCACCACCTGGGGCGCCAGGCCCTGCTTGGCCAGGGTCTGGGCAATGGCATCGCCCTTGTAGGCGCCGATCTTGTACTTGCGCGCCTGCTCCAGGGATTCGAGGCTGATGGTGCTACCGGCCTTGGCCAGCATGATCCAGTCATCCGGGCCGATGGGACCGACCCACTTGAACAGCGGCTCGCGGTCCGGCAGGCGGGCCATGACGAACACGCCATAGCCCGGCTGCTCCAGGGCCATCTTGTAGATGCGCTCCCAGGGAAACCGCAGGGTCAGGCTGTAATTGATCCCGGCACGCTTGAACATTTCGCGGACGATATCCACGGCAATGCCGTCGATGTTCTCGCCTTGGGCGAAGTTCTTGCCGTTCTTGGCCATGTTGTAGGGGGGGAAGTTTTCCGTCAGCAACACCAGGGAGGTGTCGGCGGTATCAGCGGCGCGGGCCAGGGTGCTCAGCAGCAGCGCGGCGCTGGCGACAACCACAAGAAGAGGTTTGAACATGACGGGATACCAGAATCCATGGCGTGCTCAAGAGTGCCGTGAGCACGCCATGCTGTCCAGTGGCTATCGCACCACGATCCCGCGCTGCGTCATGTAGGCCTTGGCCTCGGGAACCGTGTATTCGCCGAAGTGGAAAATACTCGCCGCCAGCACCGCGCTGGCGTGGCCTTCGAGGATGCCGTCGGCCAGATGCTGCAGGTTGCCGACGCCGCCGGAGGCAATCACCGGAATCCCCAGGGCATCGCTGATGGCTCGGGTCACGCCCAGGTCGAAGCCGTTTTTCATGCCGTCCTGATCCATGCTGGTGAGGAGGATTTCACCGGCGCCCAGGCCTTCCATCTTCTTCGCCCACTCCACCGCGTCCAGCCCGGTGGGCTTGCGTCCGCCGTGGGTGAAGATTTCCCAGCGCGGGGTTTCGCCCGGGCCGGAGACTTTCTTCGCGTCGATGGCGACCACGATGCATTGCGAGCCGAAATGCTGCGCCGCTTCACCGACGAACTCGGGGTTGAACACCGCCGCGGTGTTGATCGAAACCTTGTCCGCGCCGGCATTGAGCAGGTTGCGGATGTCCTGCACGGTGCGCACGCCACCGCCCACGGTCAGCGGAATGAACACCTGGCTGGCCATGCGCTCGACGGTATGCAAGGTGGTATCGCGGCCATCGACGCTGGCGGTGATGTCGAGGAAAGTGATTTCGTCGGCACCCTGCTCGTCGTAGCGACGGGCGATTTCCACCGGATCGCCAGCGTCACGGATGTTCTCGAATTTGACGCCCTTGACCACCCGGCCGTTGTCCACGTCCAGGCAAGGGATGATGCGTTTGGCTAAGGCCATAGGCTTAATCTCCGATTAAGAGTTGCAAGCGACAAGCTTCAAGCGGCAAGCAGGAGCGGATCGCGGTCACGCTGCCAACTGGCCGCTGCCCGCTTAAGGCTTGGAGCTGGCCGCGTAGCCATCACAAAAGGCCTGGGCCTCTGCCACATCCAGCGTGCCCTCATAAATCGCGCGGCCCGTGATGGCGCCGATGATCCCCGGAGCCTTGGCATCCAACAGGGCCTTGATGTCGCCCAGGTTGTGAATGCCGCCGGAAGCGATCACCGGGATCTTGGTGGCCGCCGCCAGGGCTGCGGTGAACGGCACGTTGCAGCCCTGCATCATGCCGTCTTTGGCGATGTCGGTATAAACGATGGCGGACACACCGTCGGCTTCGAAGCGCTTGGCTAGGTCGATCACTTGCACGCTGCTGACTTCAGCCCAGCCGTCGGTGGCGACGAAACCGTCCTTGGCGTCCAGGCCGACGATGACCTTGCCCGGAAACGCGCGGCAGGCCTCGGCGACGAACTCCGGCTCCTTGACCGCCTTGGTGCCGATGATCACGTAGCTCACGCCAGCCTTGACGTAGTGCTCGATGGTTTCCAGGGAACGGATGCCGCCACCGATCTGGATCGGCAGGTTCGGGTAGCGCTTGGCGATGGCCGTGACCACCTCGCCGTTCACCGGCTGGCCTTCGAAGGCGCCGTTGAGGTCCACCAGATGCAGACGACGGCAACCCCCTTCAACCCACTTGGCGGCCATGCTCACCGGGTCATCGGAGAACACCGTGGAATCTTCCATGCGGCCCTGACGCAGACGTACACAGGCACCGTCTTTAAGATCGATAGCGGGAATGATTAGCATGCTTTTCCTTCGTCAAAGAGCTGCAAGCTGCAAGCCATAAGCTGCAAGCGCGCACGCGTGTCTACTTCTTGCAGCTTGCAGCTTGAAGCTTGCCGCTGCCCTAATTTTTCTCGAGCGCCCACAGGTCGCTTTCGATGCTTTCGAACCTCTCTTTGAGGTGCGCCTGCACATCGAAAATCGCCCGGTTGTAATAGTGCGGAGCAATTTCCCGGGTAAACAGCTCAAGAATCTCCGCCGCCTCGAACGAGCCCAGGTCGAGCTCGAAGCGCTCCTCCATGAAGCGCTTGATCTTGTGCGTCGCCTCACTCTCCTGTTCGGCAGTGAGGTTCAGGATCGGCGGCTTGGATTTCTTGATCGCCATTTACCAGCGACCGTCCCAGGCGGCGAAGTTCTGCAGCAACTGCAGGCCGTGGGTGTGACTCTTTTCCGGGTGGAACTGCACGGCGAAACGCGAGCCGTCGGCCAGCGCCGCGGCAAAGTCCACCCCGTAGTGACCGCTGCCCACCACCTGCCGCGCGTTACCGGCATGGATGTAGTAGCTGTGCACGAAGTAGAAGCGCGCCCGGTCCGCAATGTTGTGCCACAGCGGGTGATCCACCGCTTGCTGCACTTCGTTCCAGCCCATGTGCGGCACCTTCAGGTGCTCGCCGTCCTCGATCAGGCCCTTGCCGAAGAACTTCACCTGGCCGGGAAACAGGCCGATGCAGTCGACGCCCTCGTTTTCTTCGCTGTGGTCGAGCAAGGCTTGCATGCCCACGCAAATGCCGAGGAAGGGACGATCCTGGCTGACTTCACGCACCAGGGAATCGAAGCCCAGGCGACGGATCTCGGCCATGCAGTCGCGAATCGCGCCCACGCCGGGAAACACCACCCGGTCGGCTTCGCGAATCACGTTGGCATCGCTGGTGATCAGTACCTTGCCGGCGCCCACGTGCTCCAGGGCCTTGGCCACCGAGTGCAGGTTGCCCATGCCGTAGTCGATAACGGCGACGGTCTGCATTACAGCACGCCCTTGGTGGACGGCATCTGGCCGGCCATGCGCTCGTCCAGCTCCACCGCCATGCGCAGTGCACGGCCGAAGGCCTTGAACACGGTCTCGATCTGGTGGTGCGTGTTGGTGCCGCGCAGGGTGTCGATGTGCAGGGTCACGTTGGCGTGGTTGACAAAGCCCTGGAAGAACTCCTGGAACAGGTCAACGTCGAAACCGCCGACGGTGGCGCGGGTGAAGGGTACGTGCATCTGCAGGCCGGGACGGCCGGAGAAGTCGATCACCACGCGGGACAGGGCTTCATCCAGCGGTACATAGGCATGGCCGTAGCGACGGATGCCTTTCTTGTCGCCGATGGCCTTGCTGAACGCCTGGCCGAGGGTGATACCGACGTCCTCCACGGTGTGGTGGTCGTCGATATGCAGGTCGCCCTTGCTTTCGATGTCCAGGTCGATCAGCCCGTGCCGGGCGATCTGGTCCAGCATGTGCTCAAGGAAGGGCACGCCGATATCGAATCGGGCCTTTCCGGTGCCATCCAGGTTGATCGAGGCTTTGATCTGGGTTTCCAGAGTGTCGCGCTCGACAGATGCCTTACGTTCGGCCATCACCAGCTCCGCAAAATCATTGGGCGAAAAAGGCGAATAGTATAGGCCCGACGGCGGCCAAACAGAAACACGCTGGACAATATCCTGACGGGCGCCAGCCAATGGCTACGGGGCTGTACCTGTCATGACAAGCAGTGTGATGCGTTCGCCGGCAAGCCGGCTCCTACGCAGGAGCTGGCTTGCCGGCGAAGCCCTTAATGGAACAGCACTGCGGTCTTCTGCAAGGTCACCCACACACCCCAGGCCAGGGGAATGCCCACGACCAACCAGGCAGCAACCACCACCGGCAAGCTGGCGGACGACGCCTTCCACTCCAGCACGACGCTGCTGTCGGCGCCCTTGTCATGGCCCAGGGCCTGCTCGGCCGCCAGTTGCTCGTCGGTCATGAAGTACTTGTCGGCCACCGGGCGCACCAGCAGGTTGCACAGGAAGCCCAGCACCAGCAGGCCGGCGAGGATGTACAGGGTGATGTCATACGCCGCGGCACGCTCGACGCCGATGCTCAACTGGTACTCGCGCAGGTAGTTCACCAGCACCGGGCCCAGTACGCCCGCCGCCGCCCAGGCGGTCAGCAGGCGACCGTGGATCGCCCCCACCATCTGCGTGCCGAACAGGTCGGCCAGGTAGGCCGGCACCGTGGCGAAACCGCCGCCGTACATCGACAGGATGATGCAGAACGCCGCCACGAACAGGGCGATGTTGCCCAGGTGACCGAGGTTCGGAATCAGCGCATACAGGGCAAAGCCCAGGGCGAAGAACACGAAGTAGGTGTTCTTGCGGCCCAGGTAGTCGGAGAACGACGCCCAGAAGAACCGCCCGCCAATGTTGAACAGGCTCAACAGACCGGTGAAGCCGGCCGCGATGGCGGCGATCTGCGCCAGTTGCCCGGCATCCAGCTGGCTGAAGGTCAGACCGTTGCCCAGCAGCTTGCCGGCGAACACTTCCTGCAGCAGCGGCGAAGCCATCCCGAGGATGCCGATACCGGCCGATACGTTGAGGCACAGCACCAGCCAGACCAGGCGGAACTGCGGGGTCTTCCAGGCCACGTTCACGTGCACATGGCGGTGGGTGATCATCGCGTTGGCAGCTTTTTTCGCCGGTGCGGTCCAGCCTTCAGGCTTCCAGCCGGTCGGTGGAACCCGATAAGCCAGGGCGCCGCCGATCATGAACACGAAGTAGATCGCCGCCATCACCAAAAAGCTCTGCCACACGCCGACACTGGTAGGCGTCGCGAAGTGACTCATCAGCGCCGCCGCCAGGGGCGCGCCGACCATGGCGCCGCCGCCAAAGCCCATGATCGCCATGCCGGTGGCCATGCCGCGCTTGTCCGGGAACCACTTGATCAGGGTCGATACCGGTGAGATGTAGCCCAGGCCCAGGCCGATACCGCCGATGACCCCGGAGCCGATCCACATCAGCCAGATCTGGTGGGTATACACCCCCAGGGCCGAGATCAGCAGACCGCCGCACCAGCACAGTGCCGACACCACACCGGCCTTGCGCGGCCCGGCATGTTCCAGCCAGCCGCCCCAGATCGCCGCCGAACAGCCGAGGAAGATGAAGAACAGGGTGTAGATCCAGCCGAGCATGGAGATCGGCCAGTCGCACTGGGACGAGAAGATCTGCGCGATAAAGCCCATGTCAGGTGCGCAAGCCACCGGCGCGCTGATGCCCAGCGCCTTGGACAGTGGCAGCCAGAACACCGAGAAGCCGTAGGCCATGCCGATGCACAGGTGAATGGCCAGAGCGGCCGGTGGAACCAGCCAGCGGTTGAAACCGGGCTTGGCGATGATGCGTTCTTTGGACAAGAACGCTGGCTGAGCGGTCGAACTGGCCACCGCGTTGCTAGTGCTCATGGTTGTTTCCCCCAATTATTAGAATTGTTCATCGGCCACTCCTCTGCGACGACCTTAGGCACGCGGGCACGGTCGTTTTATGAGTAAAGCTTCCTTTTGGCAGGCGCGACAAAAAGTCGCGGAAGGACGGATGAACCGCGAGAGGTTACCATTTGCGACAAACTAAAAAACCAAACTGCCCTCACCTTTTTTCCGACAACTGTGCTGTCCGCAAGCCGGGCCACTGGCCAAAAGTCCCCCGCCAAAACGAAAAACCTCTGACTGCAATGGCTGACCAGCCGTCAGGTTCAGAGCGCTATACTCCCCGGCTAAATTTTGAATTCGACATACAAGGACTCGCCCATGAAAGCGTTCGGCAAAATCCTGGGTCTGGTAATTCTCGGGCTGTTGCTGATCATCGTGGCTCTGGGCTTCGCCCTGACCCACCTGTTTGATCCCAACGATTACAAAGACGAGATTCGCCAGATTGCCCGCGACAAGGCCCACATCGAGCTGACGCTCAATGGCGATATCGGCTGGAGCCTGTTCCCCTGGCTTGGCCTAGAGCTGCACGACGCCGGCGTGGCCACCCTGGCCAACCCGAGCCAACCCTTCGCCGACCTGCAGATGCTCGGCCTGTCGGTGCGCGTCCTGCCGCTGCTGCGCCGCGAAGTGCAGATGAGCGATGTGCGGGTCGAAGGCCTGAACCTGCGCCTGACCCGCAACAAGGAAGGCCATGGCAACTGGCAGGACATCGGCAAGGCCGCCCCGACCGACAAGCAGGCCGAAATCCCGGCCACCAGCACCGGCGAAGCGAGCCCGCCCGGCACCGGTTCGGACAAGTCTTCACAGCCGATCCGCCTGGACATCGACAGCCTGACCGTGAACAACGCCCGGGTGGAGTACAACGACGAACAGACCGGCAAGCAGTTCACCGCCGAGAGCATTCAACTGAGCACCGGGCCAATTCACGAAGCCACCAACACTCCGCTCAAGCTCACCGCATTCCTGGCCAGCAACCAGCCAGCCGTGCGCGTGCGCACCGAGCTCAATGGCGAGTTGCGCTTCGACCGCGCCCTGCAGCGCTACCAGTTCGAAGACATGCGCCTGTCCGGCGAGGCCACCGGCGACCCGCTGCAAGGCAAGACCGTGACCTTCGCCGCCCAGGGCCAGCTGTTGCTGGACAAGGCCGCCAACGTCGGCCAGTGGACCGGTCTTAAAGTCTCCTTCAACCAACTGCGCGCCCTGGGCGAGCTGAAGGTCAACGACCTGGACAAGACCCCGCAGATCAGCGGCGGCATTTCCATCGCCCAGTTCGACCTGGCGAAGTTCGTCGACGGCATCGGCCAGACCCTGCCGGCCATGGCCGAAGGCAGCCTGAGCAAGGTCGAGCTGGTCAGCCGCCTGCAAGGCACGCCCAGCAGCCTGGCCCTGGAAGACCTGAACCTGAAGCTCGACGACAGCACCTTCAGCGGACGCCTGGCCATCGAGGACTTCGACAAGCAATCCCTGCGCGCGCAGCTCAAGGCCGACACCTTCAATGTCGACCGCTACCTGCCGCCCAAGTCCGCCGAAGCCAACAGCGCCAGCAGCGCGCGCAAGGCCGAAGTGCAGAGCAGCGAAGCCGACGCCATGGCCGGCGCCGGCACCACGCCGCTGCCCAACTCACCGACCAAGGGCGCCTGGAGCACCGACAAACTGCTGCCGGTGGAGCGCCTGAACAAGCTCGACGTCGACGCCGACCTGAGCTTCGGCCAACTGACCCTGGACAAGCTGCCGATTCAAAACGCCGCGCTCAAGGCCAGCGGCCAGGGCGGCCTGCTCAAGCTTTCCAGCCTGCGCGGCGAGCTGTACAACGGCAGCTTCGAAGCCAGCGGCAACCTCGATGTGCGCCAGAGCACACCGCAGTTGAACCTGCAGACCAAGATCAACCGGGTGCCGGTGGAACGCATCCTCGAAAGCCAGGGCCAGAATCCTCCGGTCAAAGGCCTGGTGACTCTGAACAGCAACCTCAGCGGCAGCGGCAACAGCCAAAAGGCGCTGATCGACAGCCTCAACGGCACGGCCAGTTTCGTCATCAACAACGGCGTGCTGCTCAACGCCAATATCGAACAGCAACTGTGCCAGGGCATCGCCGTGCTCAACCGCAAGAACCTCAGCAGCACGCCACGGGGCAAGGACACACCGTTCCAGGAGCTCAAGGGCAACCTGACGCTGCGCAACGGCGTGGCCAGCAACCCGGACCTGAAAGTGCGCATCCCCGGCCTGAGCGTCAACGGCAACGGCGATATCGATCTGCGGGTACTGGGCATGGACTACCGGGTCGGCATCGTCGTCGAGGGCGACCTCAGCGACAACCCGGACCCGGCCTGCCAGGTCGGTGAACGCTTCACCGGCGTTGAACTGCCCCTGCGCTGCCGCGGCCCGCTGGAACTGGGGGCCAAGGCCTGCCGCCTGGACAAGGACGGCCTGGGCCAGGTTGCCGCCAAACTGGCCGGTGACCGCCTGCAACAGAAGATCGACGAAAAACTGGGTGACAAGGTCAGCCCGGAACTGAAAAACGCACTCAAGGGGCTGTTCAAACGATGAGAGCCGAGGCCTTTGCACCGGCGGTGCTGGACTGGTACGACCGCCACGGCCGCCATGACCTGCCCTGGCAGCAGGACATCAACCCGTATCGGGTGTGGGTGTCGGAGATCATGCTGCAACAGACCCAGGTCAGCACCGTGCTCAACTACTTCGACCGCTTCATGGCCTCGCTGCCCACGGTGCAGGTCTTGGCCGAAGCCCCGGAAGACGAAGTGCTGCACCTGTGGACCGGCCTGGGCTACTACACCCGGGCGCGCAACCTGCAAAAGACCGCGAAGATCGTCATGGCCGAGTACGGCGGCGAGTTCCCCCGGGATGTGGAAAAACTCACCGAGCTGCCCGGCATCGGCCTGTCCACCGCTGGCGCCATCGCCAGCATCAGCATGGGCCTGCGGGCGCCGATCCTCGACGGCAACGTCAAGCGGGTGCTGGCACGCTTCACCGCCCAGGAGGGCTACCCGGGGGAACCCAAGGTGGCCAAACAGCTGTGGGCCACTGCGGAACGCTTCACCCCCCACAGCCGGGTCAACCACTACACCCAGGCGATGATGGACCTGGGGGCGACCCTCTGCACCCGGAGCAAGCCCAGCTGCCTGCTGTGCCCCCTGGAACGCGGCTGCGAAGCCCACATGCTCGGCCTGGAAACCCGCTACCCGATTCCCAAGCCGCGCAAGGAGGTGCCGCAGAAGCGCACCCTGATGCCGTTGCTGGCCAACCGCGAAGGCGCCATCCTGCTTTACCGGCGCCCCTCCAGCGGCCTCTGGGGCGGCTTGTGGAGCCTGCCGGAACTGGATGGCCCGGACGACATCCCGCACCTGGCTCTGCAGCACTCCCTGGAGCTGGGCCAGCAACAGCAGATGCCTGAGTTGGTCCACACCTTCAGTCACTTCCAACTGGCCATCGAGCCCTGGCTGATCCGGGTCGAAGAGTCGGCCCTGCACGTCGCCGAGGCCGATTGGCTCTGGTATAACCTCGCCACCCCGCCGCGCCTGGGCCTTGCCGCCCCAGTGAAAACACTGCTCAAACGCGCGGCCGAAGTCTTGAATGCAGGAGAGTCGTCATGACCCGCACCGTAATGTGCCGCAAATACCAGGAACAACTGCCGGGCCTGGAACGCCCCCCGTACCCGGGCGCCAAAGGCCAGGATATTTTCGAACACGTCTCGGCCAAGGCCTGGGCCGACTGGCAGAAACACCAGACCCTGCTGATCAACGAAAAGCGCCTGAACATGATGAATGCCGAAGACCGCAAATATCTGCAGGGCGAGATGGACAAATTTTTCTCCGGCGAGGAATACGCCAAGGCCGAAGGCTACGTACCGCCGGCGGAGTAAACCCACGGAAAATCGGGGGCGGAACGTAAGCGGCGGTAATAATTAAACTTTTTTTCAAAACTTGCTTGACGCCCCCCTGAAAAACCCGTTTAATGCGCCCCGTTGCCCAGATAGCTCAGTCGGTAGAGCAGGGGATTGAAAATCCCCGTGTCGGCGGTTCGATTCCGTCTCTGGGCACCACCTTCAGCTTTCAGGTGGTGTCTGCACCACGTGAGAGCAACCAAAAAACCCGCCTAGTGCGGGTTTTTTGTTGCCTGCAATTCAGCCCCTCCCTCCCCGCTCGACACCCCGGCCTTCTTCCCCGCACAACCAGACCTCCCACACGACCATCACAGCGCATCACGCCTCGGCTTTTCTCAAGCGTTCACTTAAGTGAAGAACCATTTTGAGATAATCATCTTTTGATATTCGAGCAGAACCCCTATAGAACAGGGCCTATAGCAGAAAAATCACAGATAATTTTTCCGGTCTTCGAGATGTTTGAACAATGCCTGCATTCTTCCATCACGATCTTGAGCTGCTAAATCCGTCCTTCGACTCCCATCTGGTGGACGTGCTCAGCGAGCTTGAGCACCTTCGGCGCTTGCGATTGGAAGGCGATACGCCTCCTGCGGTCTTCTATCAGCTGAAAACCATCTTCCACATCCTGGAAAGCCTGGGTTCGGCGCGCATCGAGGGCAACCACACCACACTTGCCGACTACATCGAGAGCAAGGTGGAAGGCACATCCCAGGACACCGACCCGTTACGCGAAGTGGCGAACATCGAAAAAGCCTTGGACTACATCGAGCAAACCATTGGCCCGGGAACACCGATTACCGAGCTCACCATCAGAGAGCTGCACGCGATGACCGTCCAGGACCTGGAGCGTGAGGGCGACCAGACACCTGGAGCGTATCGCCAGGGCGCAGTACAGATCGCCCAGGCCGCTCACCTGCCTCCCGATGCCCTGATGGTGCCCAGCTACATGCAAGAGCTGGTGGAGTTCGTCAATCGGGAGGACCTGCCCAAATACGACCTGATGAAAGTGGCCTTGACCCATCACCGGTTTGCCTGGATTCACCCATTTGGCAACGGCAATGGCCGCGTGGTGCGCCTCCTGACTTATGCACAGCTAATGAAATATGGCTTCAACGTCGATACGGGTGGCCGCGTACTCAACCCCACAGCTGTTTTCTTCAATGACCGGGAACGTTACTACGCCATGCTCGCCACCGCGGACCCAGGCACCAAGGCCGGGCTGGAAACCTGGTGTACCTATGCTCTAGAGGGCATTAGGGACGATCTGGAAAAGGTCAACCGCCTCACCGACTATCGCTACCTGACCCGGCACATCCTGGCTCCCGCCATTACCTTTGCTCGGGATCGACAATGGATCACTGCTGCGGAAGAAACGGTACTGACCACGGCGGTCAAGTCAGGCGTTGTTAAATCGAGCGATATCGCCCAGGCGCTGCCCAAGCTGACTGCCGGGCAAAGGACCTATCAAATAAAGAAACTGGTGGACCAGGGCATGCTGTTACCCATCAGCACCAACGCCCGGCAATACACCATCGGTTTCTCCAACAGCTACCTCATCAGAGGAATGATCAAGGCGCTTCGAGAGCAAGGGTTCATACCGGCACCGCTTGAGGCGCCATGACACGCCCTCAGGCTCTCCAAGGGCGACCAGAGTCAAACCAACCCTGGCCGCACTGGCGCACCGCCTGCGCCGATCAGAAGGCCTTATCCGCCCGCTCCATCGCCTGCCCCTGAGCCACATCGAGCAGGGCCACGCCATCACCGAGCAGCAGCGAGGCGATGTCGGCGATCTGGAACAGGTCGCTGGCGTCAGCCGTTTGCGCGGTCATGCAGGACAGGCTGTTCATCAGTTTGTGAAGGGCGCGTATGCGCTGATCGGCGCAGGCCAGAAGATCGACCAGCGGCGCATGAGGGTTGATCAGCAGGACGGGGTTGTCCGCTGGCGTGTGTTGAAGAGGGATATATCCGTTCATTGGTGTAGCTCCGTGCGTTAGGGAAGCTCCCCCCAAACTCTCCTACAAGCTGGGTGGCAGCTGTACGCGGGGTAGGAGACCGGTCGCACAACCCGGCCACGCCGAAGCGTGCCCGCGCACAGCCGCCATAAAACACAGGGCAGCAAGAAGCGCCCAAGTAAAACTGGGCGCCTGTGCACGGTGCGACTCTCGGGCTCCTACACCCGGCCGCTGATTTGGCAGCGACCGGCGCAGAGTAAAGAGCAGGTCCGATCAGCGCAAGCCCTCACCTGGTGACTGAAAGTAACCGGCCCGCCCGCGCTCAAACCAACCCCAAAGAGGGCGCTGCAGCACTTCAGCCGCCCAACCACTTCACTGCGAACCGACATCCATCAACACCTTGAGCGCCGCATCGGCCTCGGCGCGTTGTGCCTGGGTGGGTTTGCCGGCAAATTGGCTGCGCTGCTTGTTGAGGGTCAGGTAGGCGTTGTCGCCATCGCCCCAGATGTAGGAGTAGATCAACAGAAAACTGTCGGAGCCGGGCTGGCAGTAAGGGGCGACGCTGCGCAGCGGCGCCAGCAGTTGGATCATCTCGCCGTAGTTGTCGGTGAACTCCAGCAGGGCGAACTGCCAGCGACCGGTCTGCGGATCGTAATGGGAGGAGCCGCCAGTGCCCGTCCACATTTGCACCACTTCCTGCAGGCTGCGCGCACCGGAATCCTGCAACCACTCGGCATCGACCCGGGCCGAGCCGTACATGTCCTTGCTGTCGAACCACTTCTGCCAATCGCTGTAGGAAATCGCCGGGCGTGGCGCCGCGGCCATGGCTTGGGCGTATTGCTCGGGCGTCATGCTGCAACGTAGATACACCGAGGAAGGCTCGTTCGCCTGTGCCTGCCCGGTCGCGGCCAATAGCACTGCCAGCGCCAGCCCTGTCCATGAGCGAAATTGCATGGTTGTCGTTCCTGATCGATCAAAAAAGGTCGCCAGCATACGCCGGCCTACAAGCTCAAGCAGGCGCCTGCGCCGCCTGCCAATGCTGCATCTCCTCGGCAATAAAATGCTGCACCAGATCGCTGTACAGCTTCTCGATGGCATCCGCGCTCAGGCCTTCGGCCTCGGCCCATTCGCGGCGGGTGGCGAGCATCGCCTTGAAGCGCTCCTCGGCGCGCACGGTGGCCGCCGAGGTCTTGAACTTCGACGCGGCCAGCACGTACTTGAAACGCGCGCCCAGCAGGGCAATGACCGCCCGATCCAGGGTGTCGATTTCCCGGCGGATGTCTTCCATGCCCTGGCATTGTTCCGGGGTCATCCGATTATTGACTTCCATGCTCAAGGCTCCATTGACGTCTGGGGATAGCCGGCTTTGGCCGGGCACGGATTATTCCCCTGGCGGCGCAGGGGAGTAAAGTGGCGGGCTCGCGCCCATTCGACTGCCAAGGAACTGCTCGCGTGAACCAGAAGAGAACCCGAGTCCGCCTGCCCCACCCCAAGCCCGGCAAGACCGGCAGGGGCGCCTGGGTATTCCTGCTGATCGGTGGCGTGCTGCTGGCACTCACCGCGCTGCTGGGCTGGACCCTGGTGAGCGCGTTGCTGGAGGGCGTGATTGTCACCCGCAACCGCGCCGGGCCAAAGCTCGTCTATAGCCAGCTGCAGCAACCCACCCAGTTCTATATCGAGCTGCTGTGGCAAGGCACCAGCACCCTGTTGCTGGGCGCGCTGGCCGTTGCCACGCTGTGGATCGGCCGGGTATTAATGGGCGCACAAAAAAAACCTCGCTGAGGCCGGATGCCGCTCCGGCCTATCGCAACCGTCCAGGAACACCCGCCCATGTCCCTGCTGTCCTCTCCCGAGCTGCCTGCCACCCGCCTCGCCGCTGCCAGCTCGGGCCCCAGCGAAACCTTCAGCGAACCGGCAGCCGACGGCTTTGTGCTTGGCGGTTTTGCCTGGCGCCATGGGCAAGCCGATCCGGCGCGGCCGGTGGTGATCATCAACGCCGCGACCTCGGTGCGCTGCCGTTATTACTTTCGCTTCGCCGACTACCTGTTCGCCAATGGCTTCGACGTCATGACCTATGACTATCGCGGCATCGGCGAGTCGCGCCCGGCCTCGCTCAGGGGGCTCAAGGCGTCCTGGTCCGATTGGGGCGCACTGGATTTCGAAGCCATGCTGCAACGGGCCCAGCGCGAGTTTCCCGGGCAGCCGATCGATGTGGTGGGCCACAGCTTCGGCGGCTGCGCCGTGGGCCTGGCGGCCTCCGCCGGGAAGATCCGCCGCGTGGCCACCATGGGCGCGCAGTTCGCCTACTGGCGCGACTACGAGCCCCGGCTGCGCTGGCGCATGCTGGGCAAATGGCATGTGTTGATGCCCCTGCTGACGGGCCTCCACGGCTACTTCCCCGGCAAGCGCCTGGGCTGGATGGAGGACACTCCCGCCGGCGTGGTCGGCGACTGGTGCACCCCACACAGGCGCTATGAAGGCCGCCCCAGCGGCCGCAGGCTCGCTGGAGAGCGCAACGGCCAGCCCTTCGCCCAGGTCACGGCAGCGATCCTCGCCATCAGCCTCAGCGACGACCCCTTCGGCACCGTGCCCGCCATCGAGCGCCTGCTGGCTTACTTCAGTCACAGTCCGCGTACCCACCTGCGCATCGCCCCGCAGGAGATCGGCGAAACCGAAGTCGGCCATTTCGCCTTTTTCCACAGCCGTTTCGACACCCGACTCTGGCCCATCATCCTGGGCTGGCTGCGCCATGGCGAACTCGACAACAACAGCCCGGGGCGGCTAGTACCGCGCACCTGAGCCGCCCTTCTCGCCCGGCGGCAGGTGCTCGAGCCTCGATTTGCTGGCATCCTTGGCCGCCTGAAAAGGTCGCCGCTGCCCGGCGAGCCTCGCGATACACCCCCAAGCATCAAGGTAAGGCGCCCATGGCATCTGCGAACAAGCAACACAAAAGGGCCCAGCGGGCGAAAACCAAGGCCAAGCAAAACCGCGCCAAGCGCACAGCCCCCACCTCGGAGCTGGAACTGGACCCCAACGACAGCCGCATCGACTTCGAGTCGGTGGACCTGACCGAGCTGTTCGTGAAAATGCGCGACGCCGAGAAAACCAGCCAACAGGCCCTGTGCACGGTGTTCCTCTCGGACCCGTTGCTGGAGCTGGTGTATGAGCAGGAGGGCGACGAGGGCGCCACGGACTTCATCCTCGCGGCGCTGATCGAGTACCGCAACTGGTCCACCGAAGCCGATGAGGCCGCGGCGCTGGCGTGGATCGAGTCCGACGCCTTCCGCAACGACTACATGGCCGCGTCCCAGGCGCTGTTCAGCAATCAGGATTGAGCCGCCAGCGGGCATGAAAAAAGGGCGCATTCAGCAATGAATGCGCCCTTTTCCGTTTCAGCTAAACAGCCTGGCGTTATGCTCAGGCCGCTTCCAGCCGAGGGATTTCCATACCGATGCGCGAGCTGGCGAAGCTCAGGTCGCCGCTGGCGATGGACTGGGCCTTGAAGCCTGCGCCGATCAGGTCGCGGACGTACAGCTTGTTGTACATGAACATGAACACCAGGTTGCTCAGGCCGAAAGTGAACATCGACAGCAGGAACATGATGGCTGCCCATTTCCAGTCAGCGCGGAACAGGGCCGGGATGAAACCGAAGAAGAACACGGTCCAGGAGAAACCAACTGGCGCTTCCTTGATGGCTCCGGTGTTCGGGTTTTTGAAGATGATTTTAGTGAACGCCATGCGCGTCTCCTTGCCGCCCCATTTTGAGGAACCAACGACCGGGCGATCGCCATTGGACCCTGAATGCTCATTCTTCGAGCCGGGACCGTCAGCCATGCCGTAGGCAGGTGCGGACAATCAGGAACATGGGCCGGCGCGGATGGATCAGGGGAGGGAAGCACAAGACGGATTCGGAGTCCCGACAAGCATTCAGTCCCTTGCAATACAGCGCTATTCCATAGCTCCTCTCACGCTGGCACGCAAGAGCTCTTATCGAAGAGCGCGCAGGCTACTATTTAGCCTGCATGCTGTCCATGAAACCCCAGGTAACAATTCACAAATCCGATAAAAAAGGCCGCGGTCAATGCTGACGGCGGCCTTTTTGTATGGCAAAGCGTCAAACCGTCAGTTCAGGACCAGGGCAGCCTTGCCCTCGATCTTGCGCCGACGGGCCACCAGCAGGCCGGCAGCAATCACCAGGATGCTCAGCAGGCCGGTGGCGAGGATCTCCACCCGGTGCTCTTGCTGGAACAGCATGATGCCCAGGATCGCCACGATGAACACGATCACCGCGTAGGTCAGGCCGGGGAACAGCCACATGCGGAAGGCGATCTTCTCGCCGGCGGCCATGCGCTTCTGGCGCATGCGCAGTTGCGACACGGCAATCACCAGGTACACCAGCAGGGCGATGGCGCCGGAACTGGCCAGCAGGAACTCGAACACCGCAGCCGGAGCCACATAGTTGGCGAACACCGCAAGGAAGGCCGCCGCGGTGGACAGGATCACCGCCCAGTAAGGCGTACCACTGGCATTGGTGCGCTTGGCCGCGGCCGGAGCATCGCCACGCTTGCCCAGGGAGAAGAGCATGCGCGAGGCGGTATAGAGCGCCGAGTTCAGGCAACTGGTCACGGCCACCAGCACCACCAGGTCGACGATCAGCTTGGCGTTGGGGATGCCCATGCGGTCAAGCACGGTCTGGTAGGAGCCGACCTGAGCCAGGCTTGGATCGTTCCACGGCACCAGGGCCACGACGATGAAGATCGACACCAGGTAGAACAAGCCGATGCGCCAGATCACCGAGTTGGTGGCCTTGGAGATCTGCTTGCCCGGGTTGTGGGATTCTGCCGCGGCGATGGTAACGATCTCGGTGCCCATGAAGGAGAACATGGTGGTCAGCATGGCCGCCAGCACCGCGCCCATGCCGTTGGGCATAAAGCCTTGGGTGTCCACCAGATGCGAGACGCCGCTGACCTGGCTATTGGGCAGCAAGCCGCAAATGGCCGCCAGGCCGAGGATCACGAAACCGATGATGGCCACCACCTTGATCAGGGCGAACCAGAACTCGAACTCGCCGTAGTTCTTCACGCTGAACAGGTTGGTGGCAGTCAGCAGCAGGGTGATCACCAAGGTGAAGACCCAGATCGCCACGTTGGGGAACCAGGCATGCAGGATGGTCGCGGCGGCGTTGGCTTCCAGCGGGATCACCAGCACCCAGAACCACCAGTACAGCCAGCCGATGGTGAAACCGGCCCAGTGGCCGATGGCCCGATCGGCGTAGGTCGAGAACGACCCGGTATCCGGCGAGGCGACGGCCATTTCCGCCAGCATGCGCATCACCAGCACCACCAAGGCGCCGGCAGCGGCATAGGCCAGGAGAACGGCCGGGCCGGCTTCGGCGATGGCGTGGCCGGAGCCGACGAAGAGACCCGCGCCGATCACGCCGGCAATCGACAGCATGGTCACATGCCGTGGTTTGAGCCCCTGTTCGAGGTCATTGGAGAGTTGCGTACCGCTCATGAAAAGCACCTTTGCAACGAAAAAAGAGTCACTCCACCCGGTCGGCATTCGTTCTCGTAAAAAGAATTCAACGGGGCGTTGTTTATTTCGTACGCAAGATTTGCGCCAAAATGTTACAGAGTCCCGAGGAACAAGGCTTGGCGAACCGACCGGCGGGACTCTCAAGTCATTGAGTTCAATGGCATTTCGCCATTTCGTTACCGGTCGACTCACTTTGTAGGACGAAACCGCGCACCAGAAACACACCCCGAAAGTGCTCGATGCACAATTAGGTGGCAGAACCATGACCTTTGGCCCGTTAACCCTTCCAACACCCGGCCAAAGCTGGCACCATCGCGCCTTTTTTTACGCGACACCTACCGGATTTCAGGCGGTTTCTGGGTTCAAACGGGCGTTCGGTTGTTGATGGGGCGACAGTCTTCTGTGCTGATGCGACAACCTGCCACACACCGTCTGTTTACCTCCGGTAGCGCTGTTGGCTGCGCTTGGAACCCTATGCTAGCTTGGCGCCTCGCCAGGAAGGCCGCCAACAGCAGGAGCACAATGAACTCTATGAGGACCGCACATGGCTGAGGCCACGCCCGCGCTTGAAATCCGCAACTTGCACAAACGCTACGGCTCTCAGGAGGTACTCAAAGGTATTTCGCTGACCGCACGCGACGGTGACGTGATATCGATCCTGGGTTCCTCCGGCTCCGGCAAGTCCACTTTCCTGCGTTGCATCAACCTGCTGGAAAACCCGCACCAGGGCCAGATCCTGGTGGCCGGCGAAGAGCTCAAGCTCAAGGCCGCGAAAAACGGCGAGCTGGTGGCCGCCGACGGCAAGCAGATCAACCGCCTGCGCAGCGAAATCGGTTTCGTCTTCCAGAATTTCAATCTCTGGCCGCACATGAGCGTGCTCGACAACATCATCGAGGCCCCGCGCCGGGTGCTGGGCCAGAGCAAGGCCGAGGCTATCGAAGTGGCCGAGGCGCTGCTGGCCAAGGTCGGCATCGCCGACAAGCGCCACGCCTATCCGGCCCAGCTGTCCGGCGGCCAGCAGCAACGCGCCGCCATCGCCCGCACCCTGGCGATGCAACCCAAAGTCATCCTGTTCGACGAGCCGACCTCGGCCCTGGACCCGGAAATGGTCCAGGAAGTCCTCAACGTGATCCGCGCCCTGGCCGAAGAAGGCCGTACCATGCTGCTGGTCACCCATGAAATGAGCTTTGCCCGCCAGGTTTCCAGTGAAGTGGTGTTCCTTCACCAGGGCCTGATCGAAGAGCAGGGATCGCCACAGCAGGTCTTCGAGAACCCGCTTTCGGCACGCTGCAAACAATTCATGTCCAGCAACCGCTAACGGAGCTACACGCATGCAGAGCTATAAGAAAATCCTCCTGGCCGCTGCCGTCACTCTGGCTTTCAGCGCCAGCGCTGCCGCCGAAACCCTGAAGATGGGGATCGAGGCCGCCTACCCACCGTTCAACAACAAGGATGCCAGCGGCCAAGTGGTCGGCTTCGACAAGGACATCGGCGACGCCCTGTGCGCCAAGATGAAAGTCGAATGCACCGTGGTCACTTCCGACTGGGACGGCATCATCCCGGCCCTGAACGCGAAGAAGTTCGACTTCCTGATCTCCTCGCTGTCGATCACCGACGAGCGCAAGCAGGCGGTGGACTTCACCGATCCGTACTACTCCAACAAGCTGCAGTTCATCGCGCCCAAGGCCAAGGCTGACTTCAAGACCGACAAGGCCTCGCTCAAGGGCAAGATCATCGGCGCGCAACGGGCGACCCTGGCCGGCACCTGGCTGGAAGACAACCTGGGCGACGACATCACCATCAAGCTCTACGACACCCAGGAAAACGCCTACCTGGACCTGACCTCCGGCCGCCTGGACGCGATCCTGGCCGACAAGTACGTCAACTACGAGTGGCTGAAAAGCGACGCCGGCAAGCCTTACGAGTTCAAGGGCGACCCGGTTGAAGAAAGCGACAAGATCGGGATTGCCGTGCGCAAGAAAGATCCTCTGCGCGAGAAGCTCAACGCCGCCCTGAAGGAAATCGTGGCCGACGGCACCTACAAGAAGATCAACGACAAGTACTTCCCGTTCAGCATCTATTGATACTGACTTGCCTGACCGGCGCCCGCCCCCTGGGCGCCGGTCCTTAGCAAAGCCATCCAGACCCCATGAATATCGATCTCTACGGATTCGGCCCGGCGCTCGCCGCCGGCGCGCTGATGACCGTCAAGCTGGCCCTCTCGGCGTTATGCCTGGGGCTGGTGCTCGGTCTGCTCGGCGCCTTGGCCAAGACTTCTCCGTACAAGCCGCTGCAATGGCTTGGCGGCGCTTACTCGACCCTGGTGCGCGGCGTTCCCGAGCTGCTCTGGGTCCTGCTCATCTACTTCGGTACGGTCAACCTGATGCGGGCCCTGGGCGAGTTCTTCGGCAACCCCGATCTTGAACTCAATGCCTTCGCCGCCGGGGTGATCGCCCTGGGCTTGTGCTTCGGCGCCTACGCCACCGAAGTGTTCCGCGGCGCGATCCTGGCCATCCCCAAGGGCCACCGCGAGGCCGGCATGGCCCTGGGCCTGTCGAAATGGCGGATCTTCACCCGGCTGATCATGCCGCAGATGTGGCGCATCGCCCTGCCGGGCCTGGGCAACCTGTTCATGATCCTGATGAAGGACACCGCCCTGGTGTCGGTGATCGGCCTGGAAGAAATCATGCGTCACTCGCAGATTGCCGTGACCGTCTCCAAGCAGCCGTTCACCTTCTATATGGTCGCCGCCTTCATGTACCTGGGCCTGACCGTGCTGGCCATGACCGGCATGCACTTCCTGGAAAAACGCGCCGCTCGCGGCTTCGCAAGGAGCGCCCAATGAACTGGGAAGTGATCATCAAATGGCTGCCGAAACTGGCTCAGGGCGCAACCCTGACCCTGGAGCTGGTGGCCATCGCGGTCATCGCCGGCCTGCTGCTGGCGATCCCCCTGGGCATCGCCCGCTCATCACGGCTGTGGTACGTGCGCGCCCTGCCCTACGCCTACATTTTCTTCTTCCGCGGTACGCCGCTGCTGGTGCAGCTGTTCCTGGTGTACTACGGGCTGGCGCAGTTCGATGCGGTGCGCGAGAGCGCGCTGTGGCCCTACCTGCGCGATCCGTTCTGGTGCGCCACCGTGACCATGACCCTGCACACCGCGGCCTACATTGCCGAGATCCTGCGCGGTGCGATCCAGGCCATCCCGCCGGGTGAAATCGAGGCCGCGCGGGCCCTGGGCATGTCCCGACCCAAGACGCTGTTCTACATCATCCTGCCGCGCGCCGCGCGCATCGGCCTGCCGGCCTACAGCAACGAAGTGATCCTGATGCTCAAGGCCAGTGCCCTGGCCAGCACCGTGACCCTGCTGGAACTGACCGGCATGGCGCGCACCATCATTGCCCGCACCTACCTGCCGGTGGAGATCTTCTTCGCCGCCGGGCTGTTCTACCTGGTGATGGCCTACGTCCTGGTACGCGGCTTCAAGCTGCTGGAACGCTGGCTGCGAGTCGACGCCTGCCAGGGACGCTGACCTTCCCCCCGCTCCCGCCCGGGAGCGGGCCTGCCCGGACCCACCGCCCATGCCCTCGATCCTCCAAGGCCCCGCGCTGCTCGATCGTTTCCAGGCCCTGGACGGCTTCCTGCTTGAACACCAGGCACTCTGGCGCCCGCGCCCGTTCCACCATCTGCACCTGCCGTGGGAAACCGCGCATCCCGAACTGGCCCAGTGGCTGCGCCAGCGCTCCCTGGAAGACGCCGAAGCGGCCCACAACCACCCGGAGCAACTCCAGGCACCGGCGCCCTTTGCCCCACTGGCGGAGCAGGCCCGAGCGCTCGGCGCGCTGGGCGAACTCCCCATGCAGGCACTGCCCGCGCCTCACCCGCGCCTCAATGTCGACGTGCCCGGGCGCAAATGGCAGCAGATCGAAGCCTTCGCCGCCTGCCTGCAATTCGACCGCGCTCCCACTCACTGGCTTGACTGGTGCTCCGGCAAGGGCCACCTCGGCCGGCGCCTACTGCAACCCGGGCAGCAACTGACCTGCCTGGAATACGACCCGGCGCTGATCGACAGTGGCGAGCAACTGAGCCGCCGCCACGGTTGGCCCGCGCGCCATGTGCAACAGGACGTGCTGGCCGATGACACGGCCCAGCACCTCTGCGCCGAGCACAGCCCGGTGGCCCTGCACGCATGCGGCGACCTGCATGTGCGCCTGATCCAGCTGGCCAGCCAACAGGGTTGTCCACAGCTGGCCATCGCCCCCTGCTGCTACAACCGCACCCGCGCCAGCCGCTACCAGGGGTTATCCACAAGCGCCCAGGCCTCGCGCCTGGAGCTGTCCCTGGAAGACCTGGCCCTGCCCATGAGCGAAACCGTCACTGCCGGCGCCCGGGTGCGACGCCAGCGCGACACCTCCATGGCCCGGCGCCTGGCCTTCGACCTGCTGCAACGGCAAGTGCGGGGCCTCGACGAATACCTGCCGACACCCTCGCTGCCCAGCCACTGGCTGGACAAACCCTTCGCCGACTACTGCCGCGACCTGGCCGCGCTCAAGGACTTATCCACAGTCGATTGCCAGGATTGGGCCGCGCTCGAAGCCGCCGGCTGGCAGCGCCTGGCCCAGGTGCGCAACCTGGAACTGCTGCGCGGCCTGTTCCGCCGCCCGCTGGAGTTGTGGCTGGCGCTGGACCGCGGGCTGTTCCTGCAAGAGCAGGGCTATGCCGTGCGCCTCGGAACCTTCTGCAAGGCCCCCTTGACCCCACGCAATCTGCTCCTGCTGGCAGAACGCCCGTAACCTGCCGCTGCACCGGCTCTAGCCAATGTTCGTCGTGCAGCCCCCCCTGCGGCCAGTGACCTTGAAAAACGGACATCGGACACCCCATGGGAAACCCACAACCCATTGAAAGTCGCCGATCAAGCCGGGGGATGTCCGCAACTTCACAAAAGAAAAAAACCAAGCTCATGACGCCTACTAGTCTCTAAGGCGTGCAGGGCATATGCCGCACTCAAGCCACAGCTCTGGCGCAACTCAAGCGGTCATGTTTCGACAGGAAGTCACCAAGTTCACCATCACTGACAGGGAGTTAACCATGCACGTCATCGACCATCAGGCACACACCTACGAAACCCTGCAAAAGGGTTTCAACTTGCGCTGGCCGCCCAGTATCGAACAGGGCGCCAAGCGGATTTATGTCTGCACCACACCGGATGAAGTCCTGGCGGCCGCCAATAGCGCACTGCGTGAGGGCTATCGCATCACCGTGCGCAGTGGCGGCCACTGCTACGAGGGTTTTGTGTCCAACAAGCTACCCGGCGAGACAGAAAACCTGGCGATTATCGACATCGGTGAAATGAAAGGCCTGAAGTACGACGAGAGCCAAACCATCACTTCTCCCTGGGATAGCCAGAACAAGAAGTATCGTTTCATGGCATTGACCGGCAATCAGAACTGGGACGGCTACCTGTCGCTGTACAAGCAGGCCGGGCGCACCATTCCTGGCGGCTCATGTTATTCGGTCGGTTTGGGCGGGCACATCAGCGGCGGCGGTTACGGTTTGTTATCGCGCCTTCAGGGCTTGACCGTGGACTGGGTCACCGGGGTCGACATGCTTGTGCCTGTGGAAAACTCACGGCAACTGGAGTTCCGGCATGTTCGCGCGGACAGCCCCTCGAACAACGACAAGGCCTTGTTCACCGCCTGTTGCGGGGCCGGCGGCGGCAACTTCGGCATCATCATCGGCTACTACTTCGACCAACTGCCCCAGGCTCCGCAAAAGGCCTACTGGATTCCCCTGGCCTACCCGTGGAAAACGCTGATTCCCAACTTCTCGAACTTCCTGCGGGCCTATTGGCAATGGTTTTCGGATAACGACGCCAACGCGACCAGCCCGGTGGAAGGCGTAGGCAACGGTGGCTTGTTCACCCTGCTGAAACTCAACCATGTGGACACCTCCGACCACGTGGTGCTGGCGATCCAGTACACCGGCCCGAATGGCCGGGTCGGTGGCGCCAACGACATCCCGCTCAACGACTTCATCAGCAAGATGAATGCAGCGGCGGGCATCACGCCAACCCTGCATGACGGCTTTATCGCCCCCAACATTGCCCCGCTCAGGCACCCGCTCGCCGGCAGGAAGTTCACCGGGACGGTGGCCGAGCACACGGCGATGGACTGGCTGTACGTCACGCAAATGATCAACGGCTCGGGCAACAATCAGCGGGGCAAATACAAGTCTGACTATCAGGTCGAACAGTTCTCCGAGCAGGCCTGCAACGCCTTGCTGACGCACTTGACCGAGGCCACACCAGACAAACGCTTCAGCCAGTCGCTGGTACAGATCGACTCCTACGGCGGGGCGATCAACAGGAAGGGCATGGGCACCACCGCGGTTGCGCAAAGAAGCTCACTACTCAAAGCCCAGTACCAGACGTACTGGACCCACGCTGCCGACGATGCGGTACAAATCGCCTGGATCCGCAACATCTTCACCGCCGTGCACGGCGGCAAGCCAAAGCGCCCCGCCTACGATGGCTGCTACATCAACTACCCCGATGTCGACATGAAGTACACCGCCACCGGCGCGGTCGACCCCGACTGGCTGAACTTGTACTACGGCTGGAACAACGAGCTCATCGACAGGCTTTGCAACCTGAAAGCCGCCATCGACCCCAACAACCTGTTTCGTCATGAACTGTCCATCCCGACCACAAAGGCCGAGTAGGTCGCCGCCTGGCCCCCCCCCCTGCGGCATGACCAGCGTCTGCTCGGCTGGGCCTTCGGCAACCCTGGGCCGTTGGCTCGAAGAGCAGGCGGTGGAGCCGTGCGACAGGCTGTCGCGACCTGTGGATAAGTCTGTTGATGGAATTCCGGCAAAGCCCAGGATTGCAGGGTGCTTAGCCTCCATCATCAGCTGGTCATTTTTTGTTCATAAAATAAAAGCCCGGAAAAACAGCCAGTTGCATCAAAGTGAGAACGGCCGCACAAATTCCGCCGTTGCTGAACCGGGCAACCCATCCGTTGTGCATAAACACCTGAGCGAACGGGCATAACGCCCTTCGCCCAGGTGCCCTGGAGCGACCTCCGACAAGGGCCTGATAGCGGCTGCCCCTACTCGTCGGCCCGCGCCGGAATCCACCATTCTTCGCCCCGGGCGGTGCTGATGTACTCCGGCCAGCGGAAATCATGGGGCACCTTGAAGTCCTCGGGCAGCAGCGGCGCCTGCCAGCGACTGCCGCCGATGCCGCCGCCGGTACGCTCGACGAACTCGGCCTTGGCCGCGCTGAGCAACGCCTCGTCGGTCAGCAGGTCGACCAGGGTCGCGGCGATGGTCTTGGCGGCGACCTCGATCATCGGGTCGATGGTCTGGCGGATGCCGCCCAGGGCGTTGGACACCCAGTCCGGGTAGACCGTGCCCGGCGGCGCGCTGAGCATCGGCCGGGCCACCAGCAGGCGCACGGTCGGGCAGTGCCAGGTGTATTCCGGGTAGTCGTCGGAGGTCAGGTAGTTCTGCCAGGCGGGCATTTGCAGGCGCATTTGGCGTTCGCACTCCTGGGGCTCGATCAGTTCTTCGGTGGCCGGCAAGAAGGGCTGGTCCATGGCTTCAAGGCCGAGGTTGCGCTGGATCTCGCGGGCGATTTCCCGGGCTTCCTCATCCCACTGCGGGGCGCCTACCGCCGCCAGGTTGTCATAGGTGGCCTGGGCCATGACGTGGTTGGGCAGGCCGCCCCGGGATTTGCAGACCCAGGTCTTTTTCCAGCGACAGCCGGTGGCCATGGCCGCCGCGGCGGCGTTGTTGTCCATGACCTGGGAGATGGTTTCGGCCTGCTCGATGGAGTCGCAGCGCAGCAGGTACTGGATCTGCGACAGGTGCGGCGGCAGGTTGTCGGCGGTGGCCTGGCCGGCGGTAAGGATCGCCTCGTTGTAGCTCCACAGCCCGGTGAACGGCAGGGTCGAGCGGCGCAGGCTTTCGTTGAGGGTGTAGAAATGCACCAGGGCGTCGTTGGCCCCCGGCGCTCGGGCCGCCAGATGGTTCTGCGGGATCGGGCTGTAGCGGTCGGCGGCGATCCAGTTCTGCGGGTCCTCGCAGGTGAAGCTGTAGATGTAGGCGTAGGCGATGCCGCAGTGGGTGTCCCAGGTGGTGGTGTTGTTCAGCGGCAGCATGTAGGTGGGGTGGAAGCTGATGGCCGCGTCGAGGTCGTCGTAGTAGCCCTTGGCGGCGTGGACCGGCTTGGAGGCGCGGAGTTTTTCCGCCGGCTCGCCGAAGAACCTGATGCTGCCCTGCAGGCCGAATTCCACCATGGTCGCCTTGGCCGCCAGGGCCCCGCCGAGGGCGCTGATGCCCAGGGCCGAATGCGGGTCGGTGTGCCCTGGCGCAAAGCGCGACAGGCCATCGCGCGGCTGCTTGCGGGTGGTGGCCGCCTGGCAGTTGCCGGGCACCGCGTCGTACTCGCCATAGGTCGCCAGCAGCGGCCCCTGGCCCTGGGTGAAGGTGGCGCAGAAGGCCGTGGGCATGCCGCCGCTGCCGCGCTCGACGGTGAAGCCTTCGGCCTCCAGCAACTGCACATACCAGGCGCAGGACTTGTATTCACGGAACGCCGGCTCGGCGTAATGCCAGATGATCTGGTGCCAGTCCGACAGTTGCTGGCGGTGGCGCTCAACCCAATCGAGAGCGAATGCTTTGTAGCGGGACATGCGCGGCACTCCTGGTTATCCAGGTTCCGGCCGGCCGCTGCGCGGACGCCTCGGCGCCCGTGCAAGACCTGCAGGACCTCTTGTTGTTATAGGGATGGTCCGGTTGGTTGCGGCCCGGATCGCGGTCCAGTATTGGTGAAGCGGCGGCGACATCAATCGAATTTTTTCGCCAGCAATGTCAAAGAAAATTGACCAGTTCGGCGCCGTCGCGGCCCATACTGCGACGCGGCCAGCCGCACCTCGGTGCCCTGCCCGGGGCCGTCGTACACAGGTTTGCTTGATTCGGAGGTTGTATGCGTTATCCCTCGATCACCGCCCTGCGCGCCCTCGACGCGGTCGCCCGGCTCGGTAGCGTGACCGCCGCCGCCCAGCAGTTGAGCCTGACCCGCAGCGCCATCAGCCACCAGATCATCAGCCTGGAGCAGAGCCTGGGGTTTGCCCTCACCGAACGGGTCGGGCGCGGCATCGGCCTGACCTACCAGGGCGAGTGCTACGCCCGGGAGGTGCGGCGCATCCTCGCGGACATCCAGGACGCCGGACGGCGCTTCGACGGCCAGGCGGTGTCGGGCAAATTGCGCATCAGCTGCAACCCGGGGTTCGCCAGTTTCTGGTTGTGCAACCACATCAACGGCTTCCTGCGCCAATACCCCCAGGTGCAATTGCAGGTGGTCAGCCCCCGGGCCCAGGACGACACCAGCGACGCCGAGGCCGATCTGTTCATTGCCTATGGCATCGGCGACTGGCCGGGGCTGCTGGTGGAGCAGATCGTCACCCTGCGTTTCTCGCCGGTGTGCAGCCCGCGCCTGATCAACGCGATTGGCGGTCTGAAGAGCCCGCAGGACCTCAAGGACTTTCCACTGATCAACATGAGCGACACCAGTGACTGGCGGGTCTGGCTGGCGGCCGCCGGGGCCAGCCAGGTCAACCCCGACCGGGGCATCACCTTCTCCGACGCCCATTGCGCGCAATCGGCGTGCATCGCCGCGCAAGGCGTGGCCATTGGCGACAACCTGCTCAGCGGCGACGCCCTGGCCCGGGGGCTGCTGGTGCGCCCGTTCGACATCAGCATCAGCGCCCTGCGCGGTTACTTCCTGGTGATCGACCCGGCCAAGGCCGAGCGGCCAGTGGTCCAGGCGTTCAGCGACTGGCTGAAGAACCAGCTGCACATCAGCGCCCAAAGCATCAGCGACAGCCCGCTGAGCGAGCCGTGAAAGCCGGGTCGAATGGGAAATTTCACTCACCAATGAGGCAAAAATTATTCCATTGATGTGGCGTTGCTTTTCACAATAATGAGCCGACCACCTGCTGCACACACAATAAAAACTCAATCGTGCAGGTGGGCTTCCGGGAGATTTCTGAAGTGTCCAGCAGCCCCTCGACTCAACTCAGTGCCCAAGGAATCAGCCAGTATTACGGCAACTTCACCGCCCTGGATGGCATCGATCTGGACGTTCGCCAAGGCGAATTCCTCACCCTGCTGGGCCCCTCCGGCTCAGGCAAGACCACCCTGTTGATGATCCTCGCGGGCTTTCTCAGCCCCAGCGCCGGCAAGCTGCTGGAGCGTGGCGTCGACATCAGCCGGCGCCCGGCGGAAAAACGCAACTACGGCATGGTGTTCCAGGGCTACGCCCTGTTCCCGCACATGAGCGTGGCCGACAACGTCGCCTATCCGCTGCGCATTCGCGGGGTGAAGGCCGAGGAGCGCCAGCGCCGGGTCAAGCACATCCTCGAGGTGGTGGGCCTGGGGGCTCACCTGCACAAGAAGCCGTCCGAGCTGTCTGGCGGCCAGCAGCAACGGGTAGCCATCGCCCGGGCCCTGGTGTTCGAGCCGGACATGTTGCTGCTGGACGAGCCGCTGTCGGCCCTGGACAAGAACCTGCGTGAACAGTTGCAGACCGAGCTGCAGCGTATTCACCGCCAAGTCGGCACCAGCTTCGTCTTCGTCACCCACGACCAGGGTGAAGCCCTGGCCCTGTCGACCCGCATCGCCATCTTCAAGCAGGGGCGGCTGGCGCAGATCGACACCCCGGAAACCATCTACGACCGGCCAAAAAACCGCTTCGTCGCCGAGTTCCTCGGCAAGATGAACCTGTTCCCGCTGCAGGGCCTTTCCCGCAACGGCAGCCAGGCCAGCGGCCGCTTTGGCGACAGCCCGCTGCACGCCACCACGAGCGGGGACATCAGCAACCAGCCGCAGTTGCTGGCGGTGCGCCCGGAACACATGACCCTGCACACCGAGCGCCCGCAAGCCGGCGAACACAACGTGCTGCCCGCCTGCCTTGGCGAGCGGGTCTACCAGGGTTCCAGCACCCACCTGGCGCTGAACATCAGCCCGGAGCTGGCGCCGGTCAACCTCTCGGTGCCCGGCGATCACCCCGGTGCCCGCTTGCCCAGCGGCACCCCGGTGTGGCTGAGCTGGCCGGTGCGCCACAGCTTCCTGCTGGAAGCCTGAACCGGCCACGCTCGCTGTCGAGCGTTTGCGTAGAAAGCCAATAACACTATCGGCCGGCGCCCTGCGCCTCGGCCTCGCGAGGACTTGCCCCATGAGCCAGCACCATCAACGCGACTGCATCGAAATCCTCATCGAAAAAGCCCGCGGCGGGCAGGTCAGCCGCCGCACCTTCCTCCAGGCCATGGGCCTGCTGGCGGCGGTGCCCCTGGCGTTGCGCAGCGGCATCAGCTGGTCGGCGGACAAGCCGCTGGTGGTGGTCAACTGGGGCGGCGACGCGCTCAACGCCTTCCGCAGCGCCTGGACCGACAGCTTCACCAAAAGCACCGGCATCCCGGTGCGCATCGACGGCGCCGGCCCCACCGAAGGGGCGATCCGCTCGCAACTGGCCAGCGGCCGGCCGAGCTGGGATGTGGTGGATGTGGACAGCTACAGCGCCATGACCCTGGGCCGCGACAAGATCCTCCAGCCCCTGGACTACAGCGTGGTGCAACGCGATCTGGTGGCCCCGGAGCTGTCCCACGAGCACGGCATCGCCGGCTACCTGTTCAGCTACGTGATCGCCTGGGACAGCCAGAAATACGGCAACAACGGCCCGAAAACCTGGGCCGATTTCTGGAACGTGGAGCAGTTCCCCGGCAAGCGCACCCTCTACAAGTGGATGAACGGCATGCTCGAAGCCGCGCTGCTGGCCGATGGCGTGGCCGCTGACCAGCTGTATCCGCTGGACGTGCCCCGGGCCTTGCGCAAGATCGATGAGCTCAAGCCCCATGTCCTGTCGTTCTGGGGCTCGGGCGCGGAAAGCCAGCAACTGATGATCGAAGGCGAAGCCTCCATGGGCGCCATCTGGCACACCCGCGCCACCCTGCTCCACGAGGACAGCGGCGGCCGCATCCAGTGGGGCTTCGACCATGCCTTCCTCAACGCCAGCAGTTGGGGCGTGCTCAAGGACAACCCGGCAGGCGCCGCGCCGGCCATGCAATTCATCCAGCACGCCTTGCAGCCCGCCGGCCAGTTGAAGCTGTTCCAAGCCCTGGGCAACGGCCCGTCCAACGCCGCCACCCAGCAGTTGATGAGCGCCGAGCAGCGGGAGATCAACTGCGCCTCGGAAGCCAACATGAAAAAGCAGATCTTCCTCAACACCCAGTGGTACGCCGACCACTACTCCAGCACCCTGGAGCAGTACCTGACCCACCTGTCCAAGTGAGCCGTCGACCATGAGTGCAACCCGAACCGCACGCCTGGAACGCAGCCTGCTGCTGTTCCCGCTGCCGCTGCTGCTGGTGGTGTTCTACCTGTTGCCGTTCTTCGGCGTGGTGAGCTGGAGCTTCACCCTGCCGGAGCCCGGGATCGAGCAGTACCAGCGCATCGCCACCGATCCGGCGATCCACGACATGCTCCTGCGCACCTTGCGCCTGTGCCTGAGCGTGAGCCTCCTGGCCCTGGTGATCGGCTACCTGCTGGCCTATTGCTGGGTGTTCAGCCCACCGTTCTGGCAGCGCATGGTGGAGATCTGCGTGTTCATCCCGTTCTGGATCTCGGTGCTGGTGCGGGCCTTCGGCTGGCTGATCGCCCTGCGCAGCAACGGCGTGGTCAACGACAGCCTGCTGTCCCTGGGCTGGATCGATCACCCCTTGCAGCTGACCCGCAACGAGCTGGGGGTGGTGATCGGCATGCTGCACTTCATGATCCCCTATGCGCTGTTCCCGCTGCTGTCGAGCATGCGCCAGCTCGATCAACGGGTGCTGCTGGCCTCCCGCGGACTGGGCGCAGGCGCGCTGCGGACCTTCTGGCAAGTGCTGCTGCCGCAGACCCTGCCCGGGCTGCTGGGGGCCTTCATCATGGTCTTCGTGTTCTGCCTGGGCTTTTTCATCACCCCGGTGCTGCTGGGCGGCGGGCAGACGGTGATGATTGCCGAATACGTGTTCCTGCAGATGTTCCAGACCAGCAACTGGGGCCTGGGCGCGGCCCTGAGCCTGGTGCTGCTGACCCTGGTCAGCGCGCTGATCTGGCTGCTGCTGCGCGTCACCCGTGTCAACCGACTGGTGGGTTGAGGTCACTATGAATACACATCGCACTGCCTTGAGTACCCGCTTGATCGCCGTGGTCGCCATGGCCTTCATGCTGTTCCCGCTGCTGACGGTGATCCCGGTGTCGTTCACCGCCAAGCGCTACCTGTCGATGCCGGACGGCAACTGGTCGCTGCGCCACTACGAGGCGCTGCTGAGCAACCCCGACTGGCTGTCGAGCATCGGCCAGAGCCTGGTGATTGCCAGCGCCACCAGCCTGATCGCCACCGTGCTGGCGGTGAGCTTCAGCCTCGGCATCTGGTACCTGCGCTCGCGCCTGGCGACCCTGCTGATCGGTCTGGTGCTGCTGCCCATGGCCATTCCGCCGGTGATCTCGGCGCTGGTGCTGTACTTCATGGAAACCAACCTCGGGCGCATCGCTCCGGGCTGGGGCTACGACACCCTGCCCGGGGTGGTGATCGCCCACGTGGTGATGGTGGTGCCCTACGGCGTGGTGACCATGCTGGTGGCCCTGAGCCAGGTGGACCGGCGCATCGAACTGGCCTCGCGCAACCTCGGCGCGAGCCTGATGCAGACCACCTTCCTGGTGATGCTGCCGAACCTCAAGCTGGGGATCTTCTCCACCGCGCTGCTGAGCTTTGCCCTGTCCTGGGAGGAAGTGGCGGTGACCCTGTTCATCACCAGTGTCGACGTCAACACCCTGCCCCGACGGATCTGGAGCGGCCTGCGGGACAACGTCGACCCCAGCGTGGCGGCGATCTCGGTGCTGCTGATCGGCCTGACCCTGCTGGTGCTCATGGCCCGCCTGGCCCTGCAATACGCCGCCCAGCGCCGCGCCCGCTCCTAGCCCCCGCTTTGTGGCGAGGGAGCTTGCTCCCGCTGGCTGGCGAAGCCAGCCCAATGCCTGAATCCCGGTTCCACCCAACGAACCGCGAGCTCAGGCTTTGCGGCCGCCGCGCGCCCGAGCGGCAGCCAGCTCCCTCACCACACAACCCCTTCTCAGCCATCCCCCGCACCCGGCTATTCGCCACCGAGCTGACCGACGTCATGCCCCGCCCCCCGCGTTTTATCCGATAGTGCGCAGCTCGCTCCAACGGCTTGCCCGGGCTCTTCTAGACTCAAGGGGTGGTCGTATTCGGAACCGAACGGGTCGCTTTCATGCGATTCAATCAGAGGCAGCGTGTCAAGCTGCCGTTTATGCCCTGAACAGGTGCGGCAACGACCGCACCGGGTCCAACAAGATGCCCATTCAGGGTGCATGGCCAACGGCCTGAAACGCCGCGCTACCGTGACGTGGCAAGCAGTGCCGCAGCCGACACTTTCGGACAGCCGACAACCACCAGGTGTGTCCGTGACCGTGAGGAATTGCTGTATGCCTGATGAAACGCTGCATCTGCCGTTGATCCACACCCTGCTGGAACGCCACAAAGGCGTCCCGGGTGCGCTGTTGCCCATTCTCCACCAGATCCAGGAAGAGCTCGGCTACATCCCCGATCTGGCCATCCCCGAGATCGCCCACGCGCTCAATCAGAGCCAGGCGGAAGTGCGCGGCGTGATCAGCTTCTACCATGACTTTCGTACCGCGCCGCCGGCGCGGCACATCCTGCGCCTGTGTCGCGCCGAGTCCTGCCAGAGCCGCGGCTCCGAGCAACTGGCGGCGCAATTGCGCGAGCGTCTGCAGCTGGATGACCACGGCAGCAGCGCCGACGGTTGCATCAGCCTGCGACCGGTGTATTGCCTGGGCGCCTGTGCCTGTTCGCCGGCCCTGGAGCTGGACGGGCAACTGCATGCCCGGGTCAGCGCCGAGCGCCTGGACGCGCTGCTGGACAGCTGCCGGGAGGACGCGTGATGCCGAGCCTCTATCTGCCTTGTGATTCCCTGGCCCGGGTCGTGGGCGCAGACGCCGTGGCCGAGGCCATCGCCACCCAGGCCGAGCAACGCCAGCTGCCGCTGCAACTGCAACGCACCAGCTCCCGTGGCCTGTACTGGCTGGAGCCGCTTTTGGAAGTCGACACCCCGGAAGGACGCCTGGGTTTCGGCCCGCTGAGCGTCGCCGATGTGCCTTCGCTGCTGGATGCCCTGCAAGGCGATCCCGCCAGCCATCCCCTGGCCCTGGGCCGGGTCGAAGAGTTGCCCTACCTGAAAAGCCAGCAACGCCTGCTGTTCGCCCGCGCCGGCATTACCCGGCCGCTGTCCCTGGCGGACTATCGGGCCCACAGCGGCTTCGAGGGCCTGGGCCACGCCATCGCCCTGGGTGGTGAGCAGACCGTGGCCGCGGTACTCGACTCCGGCCTGCGTGGCCGTGGCGGCGCGGCGTTCCCCGCCGGGATCAAATGGCGCACCGTGCGCGATACGCCGCCGCAGCAGAAGTACGTGGTGTGCAACGCCGACGAAGGCGACTCCGGCACCTTTGCCGACCGCATGCTGATGGAAGGCGACCCGTTCCTGCTGATCGAAGGCATGGCCATTGCCGGCCTCGCGGTCGGCGCCAGCCATGGCTACATCTATGTGCGCTCGGAATATCCCCAAGCGGTGGCCACCTTGCGCGAGGCCCTGGAGATCGCCCGGGATGCCGGTTACCTGGGGGCCAATGTCGGCGGCAGTGGCCAGGCCTTCGACCTGGAAGTACGGGTCGGCGCCGGGGCCTATATCTGCGGCGAGGAAACCGCCCTGCTGGACTCCCTGGAAGGCAAGCGCGGCATCGTCCGCGCCAAGCCGCCGATCCCGGCGCTGCAAGGCCTGTTCGGCCAGCCGACCCTGGTGCACAACGTGCTGACTCTGGCCTCGGTGCCGCTGATCCTGGAAAAGGGCGCGGCGTTCTATCGCGACTACGGCATGGGCCGTTCCCTGGGCACCATGCCCTTCCAGCTGGCGGGCAACGTGCGTCACGGCGGCCTGGTGGAACGGGCCTTCGGCCTGACCCTGCGCGAGCTGGTGGAAGGCTACGGCGGCGGCACCGCCAGCGGCCGGCCGCTGAAGGCCGCGCAAGTGGGCGGCCCGCTGGGCGCCTGGGTGCCGCCGGCGCAGTTCGATACGCCCCTGGATTACGAAGCCTTCGCCGCCATGGGCGCGATGCTCGGCCACGGCGGCGTGGTGGTGGCCGATGACAGCCTGGACATGGCCCACATGGCGCGCTTCGCCCTGCAATTCTGCGCCGAGGAATCCTGCGGCAAATGCACCCCGTGCCGCATCGGCTCGACCCGCGGCGTGGAGGTCATCGACCGCCTGCTGGCCGCGCCACAGGCCGAGGAGCGCCAGACCCAGGCGATCATCCTCAAGGACCTGTGCGACACCCTGCAATACGGCTCGCTGTGCGCCCTGGGCGGGATGACCTCCTACCCGGTGGCCAGCGCCCTGAAGCACTTTCCCGCCGACTTCGGTCTGGCGTCCTCGGAGGCCGAGCAATGATCAGTATTTTCGACCCAGCCACAGACATCGACCTCAATGCCGTGGACTTCGGCACCCCGGCCCGCGACAGCCAGGTACAGGTCAGCCTGAACATCGACGGGCGCAGCATCAGCGTGCCCCAGGGCACCTCGGTGATGCGCGCAGCGGCCCTGCTGGGCACCACCATCCCCAAACTCTGCGCCACCGACAGCCTGGAAGCCTTCGGCTCGTGCCGCATGTGCCTGGTGGAAATCGACGGCATGCGCGGCTACCCGGCCTCCTGCACCACCCCGGTCAGCGAAGGCATGGTGGTGCACACGCAAACACCGAAACTGGCGACCCTGCGGCGCAACGTGATGGAGCTGTACATCTCCGACCACCCGCTGGACTGCCTGACCTGCTCGGCCAACGGCAACTGCGAACTGCAGACCGTGGCCGGCCAGGTGGGCCTGCGGGAAGTGCGCTACGGCTATGACGGCGCCAACCACCTGGACGAGCAGAAAGACACCTCCAACCCCTACTTCGACTACGACCCGAGCAAGTGCATCGTCTGCAACCGCTGCGTGCGCGCCTGCGAGGAAACCCAGGGCACCTTCGCCCTGACCATCAGCGGCCGCGGCTTCGAATCCCGGGTCGCGGCGGCCGGTGGCGACAACTTCCTGGACTCCGAATGCGTGTCCTGCGGCGCCTGCGTGCAGGCCTGCCCGACCGCGACCCTGATGGAAAAAAGCGTGGTGCAAATGGGCCAGCCGGAGCGGGCGGTGATCACCACCTGCGCCTATTGCGGGGTCGGCTGCTCGTTCCGCGCCGAGATGAAGGGCGACCAGCTGGTGCGCATGGTTCCGGACAAGAACGGCCAGGCCAACCACGGCCACTCCTGCGTCAAGGGCCGCTTCGCCTGGGGCTACGCCACTCACCCGGATCGCATCACCAAGCCGATGATCCGCAAGCACATCAGCGACCCGTGGCAGGAAGTCAGCTGGGACGAGGCTGTGACCTACGCCGCCAGCGAGCTGCGGCGCATCCAGCTCAAGTACGGCCGCGACTCCATCGGCGGCATCACCTCCAGCCGCTGCACCAACGAAGAAACCTACCTGGTGCAGAAGCTGGTGCGGGCGGCCTTCGGCAACAACAACGTCGACACCTGCGCCCGAGTCTGTCACTCGCCCACCGGCTATGGCCTCAAGCAGACCCTGGGGGAATCCGCCGGGACCCAGAGCTTCGACTCGGTGATGCAGGCCGACGTGATCCTGGTGATGGGCGCCAACCCCAGCGACGCCCACCCGGTGTTCGGTTCCCAGCTCAAACGGCGCCTGCGTGAAGGGGCCAAGCTGATCGTCATCGACCCACGGCGCATCGATCTGGTGGACTCGGTGCACGCCCGCGCCGAGTTGCACCTGGCCCTGCGCCCCGGCACCAACGTGGCCATGCTCAATGCCCTGGCTCACGTGATCGTCACCGAGGGCCTGGTCAACCAGGCGTTCGTCGACGCCCGTTGCGAGCCGGAAGCCTTCGCCCAGTGGAGCGCCTTCGTCAGCCGCGCCGACAACTCGCCGGAAGTGCTGGGCGCCATCTGCGGCGTGCCCGCTGCCGATATCCGCGCCGCCGCGCGCTTGTACGCCACCGGTGGCAATGCGGCGATCTACTACGGCCTGGGCGTCACCGAACACAGCCAGGGCAGCACCGCGGTGATGGGCATCGCCAACCTGGCCATGGCCACCGGCAACATCGGTCGCGAAGGGGTCGGGGTGAACCCGCTGCGGGGGCAGAACAACGTCCAGGGTTCCTGCGACATGGGCTCCTTCCCCCACGAGCTGCCGGGCTACCGGCACATCTCCAACCAGGCGGTGCGCCAGGAGTTCGAGCAGGCCTGGAACGTCACCCTGCAAGCCGACCCCGGCCTGCGCATTCCCAACATGTTCGAAGCGGCCCTGGGCGGCAGCTTCAAGGGCCTGTACTGCCAGGGCGAGGACATCGCCCAGAGCGACCCCAACACCCAGCACGTGACCGCGGCGCTGTCGGCCATGGAATGCGTGGTGGTGCAGGACATCTTCCTCAACGAAACCGCCAAGTTCGCCCACGTGTTCCTACCGGGCTCCTCGTTCCTGGAAAAGGACGGCACCTTCACCAACGCCGAACGGCGCATCTCCCGGGTGCGCAAGGTCATGGAACCCCTGGGCGGCAAGGCCGACTGGGAAGGCACCCTGGCCCTGGCCGCGGCCCTGGGCTACCCGATGCACTACAACCATCCCTCGGAAATCATGGATGAGATCGCCCGCCTGACCCCGACCTTCACCGGCGTCAGCTACGCCAGCCTGGACCGTCATGGCAGCCTGCAATGGCCGTGCAACGCCGCCGCGCCGGACGGCACGCCGACCATGCACATCGACGAGTTCGTGCGCGGCAAGGGGCGCTTCATGCTCACCGGCTACGTGCCCACCGACGAGAAGGTCAACGGCCGCTACCCGCTGCTGCTGACCACCGGCCGCATCCTCAGCCAGTACAACGTCGGCGCCCAGACCCGGCGCACCGACAACGTCGCCTGGCACGCCGAGGACCGCCTGGAAATCCACCCCACCGACGCCGAAAGCCGGGGCATCAACGAAGGCGACTGGGTCGGCATCGGCAGCCGTGCCGGGCAGACCGTGCTGCGCGCCCGGGTCACCGAGCGGGTGGCGCCGGGGGTGGTCTACACCACCTTCCACTTCCCCGAATCGGGGGCCAACGTGATCACCACCGACAACTCCGACTGGGCCACCAACTGTCCGGAGTACAAGGTCACGGCGGTGGAGGTCAGCCGCGTCTACCACCCTTCCGAATGGCAGAAGCGCTACCAGGCATTCAGCGACGAACAGCATCGCCTGCTGGATGAACGCCGGCGCTCCCGGGGCGGCAAGGCGGAGGTGCGCCGATGAGCACCGCCAACCTGATCAAGATGGCCAATCAGATCGCCGCGTATTTTGCCAACGAGCCGGATCAGGCTCAGGCGGTGCTCAGCGTGCGCAACCACATGCAGATGTTCTGGACCCCTGGCATGCGCCAGGAACTGCTGGCCTGGCAAACCGAGCAGCAAGGCGCAGAGCTGCATCCATTGGTGCAGCAAGCGGTGCGCGACGCGGGCTGGAAGGCTTAGCACGACATTCCCCGGCCTGCAGCGGCAGGCCGGGGAACCCCGCTGTCACTCAGTTACCCGGACACTTTCGGTCCACCGGCGGCTTGGCCTGAACCGCCAGCGGCATCACCGCCCCCGGCTTGCCAAGCGGCAACAGCTGGTACACCGCAAAGGCACACATCGCTGCAGTTTCGCCACTGGCCTGAGGAACGTAGTTCAGGCCGACGTAGGCTTCGTAACTCTTGCCGGGCTCGAACACCACCACCTTCTTCACCTCGGGACAGGTGCGATAGCTGCTGCCGGATCCCGCGGCCGACACCCCGCCCCCTTCCAGCAAAAAAGGCCGCCCCGCCGGCACCCGATACTCAGTGACAATCTCGTGGTACGCGCCCTCGCCCATGCGGATCGAGCCGATGTAGGCCGGCAGCTTCGGCGCAAAGCGCGGCAGCATGTCGATCTGCCGCGGCTGCAGTGGAAACTGCGGGTAATTGATATTGGCTTGCTGATTGCTGCCAAACCGCCCGGCCTTGGCCAGGCGCTTGCTGTCCCCCAGACAACCGGCATAAGCCTCCCCACGCACTTCACCGTTGGTGATCACCCGCAACTGCGCGGTCGGCACGCTCAGGGGCGGTTCCGAGTAGGGCAGCACCGGCTTGACGCTACAGGCACCAAGTAACGACAACAGCGCCAGCGAAGCGATATTTCTGAGTTGCATGACTGATCTTTCCTTTATTTGAAGCGATATGCGCGGCTCGGCAGGCTATCGGCCGGGTGGCGGCAGTCTTCACTGGAACATCCGTGATCCGCCACTGGCTCACCTCCTCATCGCACCTGAGCCCCGAGTGTCGGGAAACCCTACGCACAGAGCTGACGCAGGCCCACGCAAAAATAGTCAGATTTCAGGGGTTTACAGAACCCCGCCAATCGCTATAATCATCGCCCTAACACGCCGGTATAGCTCAGTTGGTAGAGCAACTGACTTGTAATCAGTAGGTCCCGGGTTCGACTCCTGGTGCCGGCACCATACAAAACGAAGCCCTCGTAGAAATATGAGGGCTTTGTTGTTTCTGTGATGCGTAGCAAGGGCGCAGCTAGCATGTGTCTGCATGTGCAGCCCCGGCTTAGTGGCCGGAGAAATAGGCGCCTCTTCTAGAGGGCACCACCATGTGTCCCTGCATTCACCCACATATCAAACCTGATCCATGCTAGACGGATTGCTCAAAGCCGCCCGAACACTGGAGCCCCCCCATGCAGCCCCACGCAAGTGCATGGTATTCCCTTGTATATCTTTCATTCCATGCAAGTCCTTCCCCCATCCTGCCTAGACGAGGCATGATTTGCACAGTCATTTGGCTTTTTGCTTTGTTTTTATACTTAGTGCTTTGGCAGATGCGCGCCTTGCCAACTTAAGTTTCCATGAACAATACGTAAAACTGGTGATAAACCGAAAAATAAAGTTTCTTTTCACATTGGAAAGATTGGTAAAGAATTCAGGTCAGTGAAAAATAATCAACAGTCAGACATGATTCTATTTCCAAGAGAACTTTAGTATCGAATACCTCACCAGCAGATTCCTAATTAGACAATTAAAAGTCTGGAGCAATGCGTGATCAACCGAAACAACTCATTCGATCTGATAAGGCATTTGGCAGCATTGGCAGTATTGATCAGCCATCATTATGTTCTTTCAGGGTTGAAAGAACCTAATATTCAAGACTTCACATCACCAGGCCAACTTGCCGTCATATTTTTCTTTTCAATTTCCGGATTCTTGATCACCCAAAGTTTTGTACACAGTACCAGTTTTTATAGCTACATCAAAAAAAGAATAGCTCGTATATTTCCTGCATTAATAGGCTGTTCATTTATCATGGTTTATATAGCCAGCAGCATATTCGGAAAAAATAACGGATGGGATTACCTAATAAGCATCGAGGCATTGACTGACTTCTTGAAAATCTCAGCACTTGGTCGTGCAAACATAGAAAACATCACTAGCAATTTTATATTCAGTGACTCATTTAACGGCAGCCTATGGACTCTAAAAATTGAATTTACCTTCTATATCATACTAGCACTTGCACTGAGAACTCTTCCTGGGGTGACAATGCCACTTATTATGACACTCGCCTTCTGCATAATGGCCTATACTGCCTCCAACTCGACACACCCGCTTGCACCAAAATTACTTATTTACTCATCGGTCGGCATTGCTTTTTTTTTCGGCTCGACACTGCACTACTATAAAAATATATTTTCCAGTAAAAAAACAAAAATTTATCTTTGTCTTTTCTCAATAGCACTTATTGCAAGCACATTAAAAACCGAGTTTTCCTCCATATTCAGCAATATTGGATTTAGCCTTCTTATTCTATCAGTCGGAACACTTTATACAGATAGAATCATAAAATCAAAATTCGATATTTCTTATGGCATGTATCTTTATGCGTTCCCCGTCCAACAGTTACTAATAAACGCCACAGAGCTTGGTTTTTACAGCTCTTTGTTTTTATCTATTATTGCAGTAATCATTCTAGCGACGTGCTCGTGGCTATTTATTGAGAAGCCTGCTTTGAATTTTGTACATATGAAAGCTCGCACAAAGTCAAACCCACCTGTGACACGCTGAATGCTTAGGCAAACCTTGCAACGACTAGTGATGTCGACGCGCCTGATTTGCCAATGGACAGGATGAGGAAACTCCTGGCAATCACCCTAAGGACAGCCGAAACAACATTATCCAATAGGCACGTCAAATGCGCGGTCTTCGGATGACATACAGTTCCTCCGTAAATCCGAGCTTTTTATTGGCAGGGCATATCCTTATAATCCGTAGAGGGATATTCCACGATGAGAGCTCAAAACAATAGAGTTCATTTCAAGTACTTCAATGACCTTTTTTCCAAATAAAACTCCTGCCTGAAGCCTTCGCAAGAAGAGAGCATATTTCCCACCTCCAATATCAGCAGCACCATTTCCATCAGCAAAGGGTCAAAATTTTTCCCAACAACTTTCATGCAATTTTTGCGGGTGGTGTGCGCAGACTCCGACCTCTTTCACGTGTGTTATCGTAAAACAGCATCGGCTCGACGACGGCTAGCAGCACAATCTCTGATCAACGAAAGGCGACACTAGGAACATTGCGGTTGCTACAAGCTGCCTATACTTCTTCAGTTGAGTAAAACCAGGCGCGACAGAGATCAATACGGCCTAGGATGATGACTGTTTTTTTAGATAAAGAACAATCCTCAATGTTTCCCGTAGAAACTGCTCATGATCATTTTTCAAAACACTAATAAATTGACTACACATAATGCTCTGCGCCACAGCGCAGGGGGTTTCAGATACTTCTTCACTCTTAGAAGCAAACAACGGCTGGACCTCTGCATGGAGCCAGACGTATTACTTGCAAAAACTCTCACATAAATGACTCACACTACAAATTCTTCATATTTACTTTGATTTTCTTTCTCGGCTAAGCAAGAGTCCCGCCACCGCCAAAAAAGCCCTGCCCCCCCCTTCCGCTAACATTTTTTCAATCTGCCTAGGGCATGCTGAATTTCACAATAGGTGTCACAAAATCCTACTGACATTTACGGCCTCTATAACTATATTCAATTTATAAATACACAGACATACTAATGCTCATGTGAGCAAAAAGGTCGCACATATATTTAACACTCATAAAAAGCAGAATGAATTTGATTTTTCTGCAGCAATAAACTACTGTTCGCGACCAATTACTATCAACTTTCTCAGGGTGATCCCGAACACTCTAGGCTTTGCTATGACGGAGTAAAACCTATAGATGCACCACAGCCCCCGACTGCATCATGAAGGATGCAGCTCTCTCGGGGGATCTGCTGAGCCACAAAAAATGTCATTCCTCAAAAAATCATTCGTCATGATCAAATTGCTGCCAATTCCGGTGAAATACAGGCTGAACATGAAGCGTATCGCCCTCTCGATCCTGACCCTGCTGCTCAGTTCAACGCTGCTCACCGCCCCTGCCCAGGCCGGCGATGCCGAAGCCGGCGCCAAGCTGTTCAAGCGCCTGTGCAGCGGCTGCCACAATATCGGCCCGTCGGTGCGCAGTTCGTTCGGGCCGCAACTCAACGGCATCATCGATCGCCCGGCCGGCAGTGCCACGGACTATCAATACTCAACGGCCATGAAGTCGTCGGGCATTGTCTGGACCCGGGACAAGCTCATCCAGTACCTGGAAGACCCCAAGGCCGTGGTGCCCGGTACGCGGATGATTTTCTGGGGGCTGAGCGATGAGGAAAAAATCGATAATCTGCTGGCCTACCTGCAGACCTTCCCCGCCCCCTAATCTGCGCTCGCTTGCCCACAAGGATGTTTGGATGAAGTTTCCTCTGCTGTCGCTTGTCACCATGGGCCTGGCCCTGACGGCATACATGCCTCAGGTGCAGGCCGCCGGTTTCGACTGCACCAAGGCCTCGACCCTGGTGGAAAAAACCGTCTGCGCCACGCCGACCCTGTCCGCCCAGGACGATGAGTTGAACCGCCGCTACAAGACGCTCAAGCACCTGCAGGTGTTTCGCTTGTTGCAGGCCCAGTGGTTGCGGGAAGTGCGCGACACCTGCATCGACAGTGACTGCCTGGAGTCGGCCTATCGGGCCCAGGTGAAAATGCTCACGCTGTTGCCTATCCCTCCGGCACCCGCCAAGGACGAGCTGCTGCCCATGGACCCCACCCGTCAGTACCGCCTGCAGGACCCTGACGACTGGCAGCGTTTTACCCTGGCCAGATTCACCGCCGCCCCTCCTCAGGGCGATCAGCAGATCGTCGACGCCCAGGTGCTGGATGGCGTGCTGCATGTGGTGCTGTTCGTCGGTCGGTACCAGAAGGGGCAGGAAGGCTATGTCGGCACCCTCTACGAATACGCCGATGACCAGCCTGGCCTGCACCCCATCGCCCGGGATATCGGCTTTGTCGGCTGGGCCTCGCCCGGGGCCAACGATCAGGGGCAGCGCTTCGCCGGGATCGTCGACGGGGTGTTCTACTACCGCCAGCGCAGCGGCGGCGAGTTGCAGCAGGGCATGCGCTATCGCCTGGGCTCGCGCAGTGCTCCCGAAGCCAGCCAGCAGGTGTTCCAGTCGCTCTCCAACACCCTGCGCCATGCCCGGGCGCGGGTCGGCCAAGACCTCAATCTGGAGAACTACAGCCTGTCCCTGGATTACGACCGGCAGAGCAACAACACCTACACCGAGAACGTCACCGAGCACAACGACGTCGAAGCCGGCTGGAGCATCGTCAATCCCACCTGGAGCGAAACCCGCCCGGTGCTGTACTTCGATAACGAAGGGCCGCGGGCCTGTATCTGGCGGGTCGACGTGCAGTACAAGGTGCTGTCCAAGATCGTCCCGGAGCATGAGGCGATTTCAGCCCGCCCTGTGGATATCCATGGCCGTGAGGCGGTGGTGTACCTGGAAGGCGATCAGCTGAAGTTCGCGATCAATCCGGATGACTGAAAGGCACGTCCGCGCGAGGAACCGGGTCAGCCATGGCCCGGCGGCGGGCCGTAACAGATCGATTTCGAGCCACCGCTTGCGCGCCGCTCCCCACCAGGCACAAAAAAACCCCGAACCAGTCGGGGTTTTTCCATTGCGCCACCTGCAATCAGGTGCTGATCAAACGCTCATCAGAACACGTTGATCGGGTAGTCGACGAACACCCGCAGTTCGTTGCCGCTGTCGTTGTACTCGCTGGATTTCTGCGACACACGCAGGATCGAGCTGCGAACCTTGACGCTCAAGTCCTTGGCCGGACCGCTCTGCACCACGTACTTGAGCTGGTTGAAGATTTCCCGCTCGGTGCCGCCGGTGGAGGTCGAGGTGGTGATGTTGTCGCCACGCACGTAGGCCACGTTGTAGGTCAGGCCCGGTACGCCGAAGGCGCCGAAGTCCAGACCGTAACCCAGTTGCCAGCTACGCTCGTCTTCGGCGTTGAAGTCGGACCAGTAGGAGTTGGCCAGGTAGATGGTGCCACCGCCATCGCCCACGCGGTTCTGACCACGCTGGTAGCCGCCGTAGGCATAGCCCAGGTGGCTGTCGCCGGTGCTGCGCTGGTGCGCCAGGGTGAACGAGTGCGGGCCCATGGCGTAGGTGGCTGCCAGGCTCCAGATCTTGTTGTCCTGGCCACCGGCGCCGGCGTCTTTAGCGTAGGCCTTGTCCAGCTTGGTCTGGTAGCCGTTGAAGTCCAGGGTCAGGGAGCGGTCGGTGGCCAGCGGGAACACGTAGTTCAGGTTGACGTATTGCTTCTTCAGCACGTCTTCGACGTCGGAAGCGTACAGCGCGCCCTTGAACTGCTCGGTGAACTGGTAGCTACCGCCCAATACGTTGATCGACTTCAGGCCACCGCTGTCACGGCCTTCGGCGCTCTTGCGCGATTCGGCGGTGAAGCGACCGGCGTTCAGCTCCAGGCCCTTGATCTCCTTGGAGGTGATCAGGGTGCCGGTGTAGCTTTCCGGCAGCAGGCGCGCGTTGTCGTAGTTCAGGACCGGCAGGGACGGCATCTGGTCACCGTAGGTCAGCACGGTGTTGGACAGGCGGAACTTGACCGCGGCGCCGGCCTTGGCCAGGTCGCCCGCTGGGGTCTGGTTGCCGTTCTCACTGCGCTTGAAGAAGTCGATGCCCTGGCCCCCGCTGTGGCTGCCTTTGTCCAGGCGCAGCGCATACAGACCGAAGGCGTCCACGCCGACACCCACGGTGCCTTGGGTGAAGCCCGAAGAGAAGGTGCCGATGGCCGCCTGGCCCCACTCGCTCTGGTCACGGTTACCGTCTTTCTTGTCGCGATCGATGTAGGCGTTGCGCAGCAGCACTTTCAGGCTGCTGTCTTCAACAAAACCCTTGGCATCGGCCTGGCCGTCGGCCATGGCTTGTGTAGCGCTCAAAATCCCCAGTGCAATCAAGCAGATCCGCTGTTTCAACATTTTATTTTCCTTATTACGGTTAGAGACGCGCTGTGAGCACTCACGGCTATGGCGTTTAAACGCTCTTCTACCGATGAAACAAAAAGACCCGCCCACGAGAGATCGCGGCGGGCCTTTTATTATTTTGAAATATGGCTCTTGGCCACAGGCGTTGGGGGCGAATCCTATCTGCGCCCTGAACAACGTGTCAATTTCGTGAATCGTCTTTGAATAGCTGAAAATATTCTAAGAACTGCGGGCTAGAGCATTGCCAGCTGCACGCTATGGCTGTCGACAAATTGTTCGAAGTGGGTGACTTTGCCGTTTTTGAGGGTCCACAAGTGGGCCACTCGCACATCGATCGGCTTGCCCGAGGCCTTGTAGATGCCTTGGTAGTTGCCATAGGCGAAGACCTTGTCGCCCTGGGCCACGTAGTTTTCCACCTTGAAGGTGAAGTCATGCCACTCCGAGCCCAGGCGCTTGAAAACATGCTCCAGCACCGCCTCGAAGCCGACGTAGGTGCCGGCATAGGGAAAGCCCGCCGCTTCAGTCCAACGTGCATCAGGGGCCAGGGCCGCGGCGGTGTTGCGCGCATTTTCCTGGGAGTTGGCACCTTCGTAGGTGCTCTTGATCAACGCGAGGTTATCCATGGGTGACTCCATGCAGGTCAGGTGAGTTCAGAGCGCGCAACCGTCCAGGCCAAAGGCGTGGAGCGCGCCGTCTTGCGGGCCGGAACCAGCGCCCAGGGAGGTTTGCAGCCAGTGGGCGAACGCCTCGGGCTTGCCCAGCCAGGGGCTGATATCGAGCAACTGATAGCGGCCATCGCGCTCCAGCGCCAGGGTCGGGAAACCCTGACCGCCGACTTTGGCCAGCAGCGCGCGACTGGCCTTTATGTGCTCATCCAGCTCAGTGGCCGTGGCCCGATCGAGAGCCGGGGCGAATGCCTCGACAGCCAAGCCCAGGCCCTGCGCCAGTTCCAGCAGGACCTCGCGATCGGCAATCCGCCGGCCTTCCAGGTAATGGGCGGTCTGCAGGCGCCCCAGCAACTCCAGTCCGCGTCCACCCAGGGCCTCGGCCGCCAGTACCGCGGCAATCGGCGGCGCCGAATCGAAAACCGCCGAATGGTCGCGCAGCAGGCCTTCGAAATAGGCCTGGCCGAAAGGCTGCCCGGTGTACTCGGCGATGCGCCGGTCATGGGGCATGACGTAATCACGCAGCTGTGGCGACACCGGCTGGCGGTTGCGGCCGGTCATCATGCCGCCTCCATGGGCCTGTACCGGCAATACCGCGCGGGCTGCCTGCACCAGCGGCTTGGCGCCGTAGCACCAGCCGCACAACGGGTCATAGATGTAGTGAAGGGTGGCCGAGGACATGGGGGACTCCAACAGGATCTTGAGTGTTCGATGGCAGGCAGACTATGCCCCGGGCGCCAGGGGAAAAACCTCGAAATGGTTGTTAGTCTGTTGCGCGAACCGGACGAATCTCCCTGTTTAGTCCGCGTATGCGGGCAGATAAGGCAGCGACATAATTAGAAACAATAGAGCAAGGGCGCCATAAGAGAATAATTAACGCAAGTAAATAGCACGCATTATCATTTGCATCCCTCGACTCACCTTGCTTTCGGATGCGCTTCAGATGCCTGCCCATTTCCGCCTTACGCCCCTGTCCCTGGGACTCTGCACCCTGCTGACCGCCGGTTTTGCCTGCGCCGCCAGCACCACCCTGCCAACCACCTCCATCAGCGCCGAAGCCGAGGCCGATCCCGACGATCCCCGGGTCAAGGAAGTCAGCACCGCCACCCGCACCGCCACCGCCGCGCGCTACGTGCCCCAGGCCATCGACACGATCAAGACCGCCAATGTGCTGGACTACGGCGTCAATGATCTGGGCAACGCCCTGAGCGGCATTCCCAACGTCAGCAGCGGCGCCGACACGCGCTTCGACAGCCTGCGAATTCGCGGTTTCGACGCCAGCAACGACTTCTACCTGGACGGCATCCGCGACGACAGCCAGTACGTGCGCGACCTGCACAACATCGAGCGCATCGAAGTGCTCAAGGGCCCGGCGGCGGTGCTCTACGGCCGTGGCAGCCAGGGTGGCATCGTCAACCGGGTGAGCAAGCTGCCGGAGTTCGGTCGCCGTTCCAGCGTCGAAGTCCAGGGCGGCAGCCAGGACCTGCGCAGCCTGTATGCCGACCTCAGCACCGATCCCACCGAGAACCTCAGCCTGCGCCTGAACCTGGGCAACGAGGACCGCAACAGCTTCCGCAATGGCGTCAGCGGCAACCGCCAGCTGTTCGCGCCATCCATGAGCTGGCAATTGACCCCGGATCTGAACTGGCTGGTGCAATACGAATACAGCCGCTACAACCGCACCCCGGACCGCGGCATCACCAGCCTCAACGGCCGCCCGGCGAACGTCGGCCGGGAAACCACCTACGGCGACCACCGCGACTACATCGATGACAAGGCCCAATCCCTGCGCTCCAAATTGAGCTACGAGCTGAGCGATAGCTGGCAGCTGCGCCACACCTTGGGGGTGTTCAAGCTCGACAGCGATTTCGACAACACCTACCAGACCGGCTACAACGCCAGCACCGGCAAGGTGCAACGCCAACGCTGGCAGCAGGATCTGAAGACCCGCAACGTCTACAACAACAGCGAGCTGGAGGGTCGTTTCGACACCTTCGGCCTGGAACACCGCCTGCTCACCGGCCTGGAATTCGGCAGCCAGCGCCGCGACCCGATCCTCTACAACGCTGCCACCTCGGGCCCCGGCAGCCAGGCAGTGCCTGAAGTGGACCTGTACACTCCCAATCCATACCAGAGCCACACCGGGCGCATGCAGGTTTCCAGCAACAACCACACCGAAGTGGAAAGCCGGGCGCTCTACGTGCAGGACCAACTGCGCCTGAACGATCAGTGGCAACTGCTGGCCGGTCTGCGTTACGACAACTTCGAAGTGCAGACCACCAACCGCCGCACCGGGGTATCCGACAGTCGCGCCAGCCACAGCGTCAGCCCGCGCCTGGGGGTGGTCTGGACACCGCTGGAGCACCACTCGTTCTATGCCTCCTGGAGCAAGTCGTTCGCACCGGTGGGCGGCGGCCTGATCGGCATCACCCCGAACGCCCCGGGCAACGGCAATGACCTGAGCCCGGAACTGACCCGACAGAAGGAAGTCGGGGTCAAGAGCGACTGGCTGGACGAGCGCCTGAGCACCACCCTGGCGGTGTACGAGCTGGAACTCTACAACCGCCGCACCACCGATCCGCTGGACCGCAACATCATCCTCATGACCGGCCTGCAACGCTCCCGGGGTATCGAGTTGACCGCCAGCGGCAAGCTCGTCGGCAACTGGTACCTGCGTGGCGGCATCGGCCTGCAGGACGCGGTGGTGGTCAAGGACAACAACGGCTTCGAAGACAAGCGGGTGAACAACGTGGCCAAGCGCAATGGCAGCCTGTTCATCACCTGGAAACCGGAGCTGGGCTGGTACGCCGAAACCGGCCTGACCCTGGTGGGCGACCGTTACGCCGACAGCAGCAACACCGTGGTGCTGCCGGGCTATGGCCGCTGGGATGCCCTGGCCGGCTACAGGCACAAGGACTGGGACGTGCGCGCGGCGCTGAACAACATCGCCGACCGCGAGTACTACAGCTCGGCCACCAGCGCCTTCCAGATCCAGCCAGGAGATCCGCGCAGCCTGGTGGTCACCGGCAACTACCGCTTCTAAAACGCCCAGCCAAAAAAAAGCGCTGCCATCCCGGCAGCGCTTTTTACAATCCGTCGTTTTCTATCCTTTCACCACATCCCACAGTGCCTGCAGTTCCGCCTCGCTGAGCAATCCAGCGGGGTAACGCTCAACGATGATCCGGCGCGGATCAGGTTCCCTGATCTGACGCGTTCCATTGGACTTCAACCATTGCGCCAGAGCCTGCAGCGACTCGTTACTCATTGCCAAGGGATGGGACGTCCGCTCGCTGACCATGTTCATTCCAGCGCTCTCTCCTGGTATCTGAGCGGCCTAACTTATCCAAGGTTTATGACAGAACAACAAATGTTCCACATGTCTCAGAATCACCCCAAGGCAGATACAAGAGCTATGCCAATGTGTCGGATGCGCCGACATACGGCCATGAAAAAGCCCGCAACCCCTCTGGGCTGCGGGCTCGCTGACAAGCCTCAGGACCGATACAGCGACCTGCCTTGTGCGGCCGCTGTTACAACGGCACTCAAACTCGCTGTGGCGCAGGCTGTTGTTGGGTAAGGCAATGGATATTGCCGCCCCCCAGTAACAGTTCGCGCCCGGGCACCATCACCACTTCATGCTCGGGGAACAGCGTCTGCAGGATGGCCTTGGCCGAGGCATCCATCGGGTCGTCAAAACTCGGTGCAATGATCCCGCCATTGACGATCAGGAAGTTCACATAGGAACCGGCCAGGCGCACCGAGGGATTGCGCTCCTGGCTGCCTTGCACGGCATCGACACCGGCGCATTCCTCTTCGGTGGCATACAAGGGACCGGGAATCGGCATCTTGTGCACCTTGAAGGTGCGGCCCTTGGCGTCGAGGGTGTTTTCCAGCACCTGCATGGCCGCCCGGCAACGTGGATAGTTCGGGTCCTGGGGATCGTCGGTCCAGGCCAGCAACACTTCACCCGGACGCACGTAGCAGCAGAAGTTATCCACATGACCGTCGGTTTCATCGTTGTACAGGCCGTCCGGCAGCCAGACGATGCGCTCCACTGACAGATGCTCGCGCAGCACCGCCTCGATCTGCTCGCGGGACAGGTGCGGGTTGCGGTTGTGGTTGAGCAGGCATTCCTCGGTGGTGATCAGCGTGCCTTCGCCGTCGACGTGAATCGAACCGCCTTCGAGCACGAAGCCCTCGGTGCGGTATTCCTGGCAGCGCTCGATTTCCAGCACCTTGCTGGCCACCTGCTCGTCACGATTCCAGGGCGCGTACAGACCGCCCTCGAAACCGCCCCAGGCATTGAAGCCCCAGTGCACGCCGCGCACTTCGCCGCTGTGGTTGATGACGAAAGTCGGGCCAGTGTCGCGGACCCAGGCATCGTCACTGGACATTTCCACCAGGCGGATATTGGGCACGTCCAGGCGCGCCCGGGCGTTTTCATACTGGGCCGCGGACACCGCCACGGTTACCGGTTCAAAGCGCGCGATGGCCTTGGCCACCGCGGCGTGGGCGGCCTGGGCCGGCTTGCCGCCCAGGCGCCAGTTGTCAGGGCGCTCGGGCCAGATCATCCAGGTCTGGGTCTGGGTCGCCCATTCGGCCGGCATGTAGAAACCGTCGGCGCGCGGTGTGCTGTGCAAAGTGCTCATAGTGTTCAGGACTCCAGGGAACCGTCGAGGGTTTTCAGCGCGCCATAGAGGTTCGGACGACGGTCACGGAAACTGCCCCAGGCGCTGCGGATGTGTTCGAGCTCGTCGAGGTCGAAGCGGTGCACAAGGATACCTTCTTCAGTTTGGTTGAGCTCCTGAACCTTCTCGCCAAACTGATTGGCGATAAACGACGAGCCGTAGAAGGTGATGTCGTAGCCGTCCTGCTCTTCGTTGCCGATGCGGTTGCTGGCAATCAGCGGCATCAGGTTGGCCCCGGCATGGCCCTGCTGCACCCGCTGCCAGTGATCGCGAGAGGAAATGCTGCTGTCGTGGGGCTCGCTGCCGATGGCGGTCGGGTAGAACAGCAGCTCCGCGCCTTGCAGGGCCATGCTGCGGGCGCACTCGGGGAACCACTGGTCCCAGCAGATGCCCACGCCGATCTTCGCGTAGCGGGTGTTCCACACCTTGAAGCCGGTATCGCCCGGATTGAAGTAGTACTTCTCGTGGTAGCCGGGGCCATCCGGGATATGGCTTTTCCGATAAATCCCCAGGTTGCTGCCGTCGGCATCGATGATCGCGATGCTGTTGAAACGCGCCCGCCCGGCCAACTCGTAGAAGCTGATGGGCAGCACCACTTGCAACTCCCGGGCGACTTTCTGGAAGTGCGCGATGGCCACGTTGCTGTCCACCGTGGTGGCCAGTTGCAAATAGTCCGGGTTGGGCTTCTGGCAGAAGTACGGGGCCTCGAACAGTTCCTGGATGAGGATGATCTGCGCGCCCTTGGCGGCGGCTTCACGGACCAGTTTTTCGGCGGTTTCCAGATTGGCCTCAAGGTCCCAGGAACAGGCCATCTGGGTAGCGGCGACGGTAACGATACGGCTCATGGAACAACTCCCGGGCAATGGACGCGGTCGATGACAACGGATAGGAAAAGGACGGGGCACGACAAGGTCGCGCCTGACGACGGTCACTTTATATCCGATAAATATCGACTTAAAAAGCCGCATAGATCTTTATCGCGAAAAATATCCGACAAAATACCGATAACAATCGAGTAACCATAAACACATTCGCCGGTAAGCCGGCTCCTACTGAGGGGTGCAGGAGCCGGCTTGCCGGCGAATGGAGCTGAACGCAAGCGAACGACGAGCCGTTACAGCTCCTCGCCCAGCACCTTGTCCAGCATGTCGACGAAGAAATCCACGCTCTGTCGGCTGGTGACCATCGGCGGCTTGATCTTGAGGATGTTCAAGTGATCGCCGGTGGGTTGCATGAAGATCCCCAGTTCCCGCAGGCGATCGCACAGCAGGGTGGTTTCCTCGGTGGCCGGCTCCAGGGTCTGGTGATCGCGGATCAGTTCCAGCCCCAGGTAGAAACCGGAACCGTGCACCGCACCCACCAGCGGATGCCGTTCCTTGAGCGCCTCCAGGCGCTGCTTGAAGTGTTCGCCCACCACCCGGGCGTTGTCCCAGAGCCCTTCCTCCTGCATCACATCCAGCACCGCAAGGCCAATGCGGCAACTGACCGGGCTGCCGCCGGATGAAGAGAAGAAATAGCCTTCGGCCTCCAGCGCCTCGGCGATTTCGCGCCGGGTGATCACCGCGCCCAGAGGCTGGCCGTTGCCCATGCCCTTGGCCATGGTGATGATGTCCGGCACCACGCCCTGCTCCTCAAAGCCCCAGAAGAACTGGCCCATGCGCCCGTAACCCACCTGGACCTCATCGGCGATGCACACCCCGCCCCGCGCCCGGACTCGCTCGTAGACGGCCTGCAGATAGCCCGGCGGCAGGGCGATGCCGCCGGCGTTGCCATACACCGGTTCGCAGATGAAGCCGGCCAACTGGCGATCCTGCTGCTCCAGCTTGTGCAACTGCTGGTCGACGCTGCGCAGGTACTGCGGCGTGCTGTGCGCTCCGCGGAACTCGCCACGATAGGTGTTGGGCGCCGTGACCGGGTGCACCCAGTCCGGGCGGCTGGTGAGGGCCTGGGGATTGTCGGCGATGGAGGTGGACACCGCATCGGCGGCCACCGACCAGCCGTGATAGGCCTCCAGCACGCTGAGCATGTCGCGCCCGCCGCTGTAGGCCCAGGCCAGGCGGATCGCCAGATCATTGGCCTCGGTGCCGCTGTTGACCAGGAACACCCGGTCCATGGAGTCCGGCGCCAGGGCCAGCAGGCGCTCGGAAAACTCGGCGATCGCGGCATAGTGAAAACGCGAATTGGTATTGAGCAGCGACCATTGACGGGCCGCCACGGCCGCCATGCGTGGGTGGCCATGACCGAGCACCGCGACGTTGTTGAGCATGTCCAGGTAGGAACGCCCCTGCATGTCGATCAGGTGATTGCGCCAACCGCGTTCGATCCGCGGCGGGTCGACGTAGTAGTGCTTCTGCGAGCGCGCAAAGCTGGCATCGCGGCGTTCCAGCAGGGTCTGTGGATCCAGCTCCGGTTCAGCATCGCAGGCCAGCCCCAGCAGCGCCGCCGGCGAGGGGCACAGGGCTTGCCAGGCCGGGGCCCGGGACGGGCTGCAAAACAGCGGTGGGTCCAGTTCGGCCCCCCGGCACAGCTGGACCTTGAGCCGGCCATCTGCCGCCACCTCGCCCAGCACCTGGCCCTTGACCAGGGCCGCACCCGCTTGCAGTGAAGGCTCGACGCCCCACAGGTGCACGCTCAGGGTCGGGCCATCGAGGCGCAACAGGCCCTGCTCGCCACGGTGCAGGACCCCGGCGAACGGTGCTTCCACCGCGGTGCCCGCCGGGACTTGCAGTTGCACATGCAAGGGACAGGTTTGCGGCTCCTCGGCACTGTCGGGACGGGTTTGCGACAGACGGTACTGACCGTATCGGCTGGCGGCCAGACCATGGGCGGCACCGGCTTCGGCCAGCAGCCGATCATCGATTCCCGGCTGTTCCCAGTTGCCGGCTTCGAAGTGCGGGCTGAGCACGCCCAGGTCGATCAGAGCAAACTCGCGGCCCACCAGGCTTGGCAACAGCGGGGCAAAACCATCGCTACCGATGGCTGGCAGCGACTGACCCACGGCGCTGAGGATGGCCGCTTCCATGAACTCGAAAGACACGGAGCTGGCCACGCGGAAAATTTCCCACTCATGGGCCAGGTTCGCACGGGAATAGTCGTTGCCCGGATCGATGCTGACCTGCTGCTCGCCACTGAGCACCAGCACCGCGGCACGGGCCACGATCAGTGGCCAGAGCGCCAGCAGCTCCGCCCGTTGCAACGGATTGACCTGGTGATAGGCCTGGATCGCCGGCAGGATGCGCAGCGGATCGCCCTCGGCGTGATGCAACAGCGCGGCGCAGGTCACCGACAGATCGGTGATGCGCCAGGTGCGGATCAGGTCGCCGAAATCAATCACCCCCTGCAACTGCCAGTGGCGCAACGCATCGCGCTGCCAGACCACGTTGTCATCGGTGATGTCCATATGGATCGCCTGCACCGGCAACTGCGCGAGCAGAGGCTGCAGGCGTCGCTCGGCGCGCTGCGCGCTGTCGGCGATCAAGGCCCGTTGCTGCGGGTCGCGGATCACGGGCAACAAATGCCCGATCAACGCCTGGGCATGCCGCGCATCCCACTGCAGGGTGCGCTCCAGGCCCGGGTGCTGGAAGTCCGCCAGGGCCAGGTCCATCTGCCCGCAGAGCCGGCCCAGGCCCGCCACCAGTTCCACGCCCAGGTGCGGCAGATGGGTCAGGGAGCGCCCTTCTATATAGTCCAGCAGACGCACGTGCAGCGCTTGCCCGGCAATTTCCAGGGACAGAAGGTCCGCACCGTTCTTTGCCGGAATCACCCTCGGCACTCGCAGTTCGGGATGCTGCTGCAGATGCTTGAGAGCCGCGTGCTGCGCCTGCAACTCCAGGACCGAATAGTCGCCGCGACAGATCTTCAGGACAAAGCGCCCCTGGGGACAGTCGAGGCGATAGTTGAGGTCCTGCTGGCTGCCCAGGGACTGCAGGGTCCCCTGCAGGCCGTAATGGGTTGCCAACAGCTCCAGCGCTTGCTGCGCGCTAACCTGTGGACTGGGCAGACTAGCACGGTGGATCAAGGTGGCGAGCAACATACAACGACCCCTGGAATTGTTATAGGCCGCTTATATCGCCATTGTGCAGGGCGTTGCGCAACCCCCGCGCACCACACATGGCCAGACTCCGGTCCGCCATGGTTGCCAGTGAACGCACCACAACTGGTTACCGAGAGTGGCCTCATCAATCAGTGCCTATTGCACCCGGGGCAGCTTGCCGACAAGCTATGCTGCATTTTTTGCGGTACATGACCGTTTTCTAGGATACAGGCCACCCCACATGCGCATTCTCATCACCGGCGGAGCCGGTTTTATCGGCTCGGCTTTGGTCCGCCATCTGATCCAGTACACGGAACACGAAGTCCTCAACCTGGACAAACTGACCTACGCGGGCAACCTGGAATCGCTGCAGAGCATCGCCAGCAACAGCCGCTATGAGTTCGTCAAGGCGGACATCGTCGACCAGGCCACGGTCAGCGCCGTGCTCGCGCGCTTCCAGCCCCAGGCGATCATGCACCTGGCGGCAGAGTCCCATGTCGATCGCTCCATCGATGGGCCGTCGGATTTCATCCAGACCAATATCGTTGGCACCTACAGCCTGCTGGAAGCGACCCGCGGCTACTGGCATAAATTGCCCGAAGCGGAAAAAGCCGCCTTCCGCTTCCACCATATTTCCACCGACGAGGTCTATGGCGACCTGCATGGCTTAGACGATCTGTTCACCGAAACCACGCCCTACGCCCCCAGCTCGCCCTACTCCGCCAGCAAGGCTGCGTCCGACCATCTGGTCCGCGCCTGGCAGCGCACCTACGGCCTGCCGGTGCTGATCACCAACTGCTCCAACAACTACGGCCCGTTCCACTTCCCCGAGAAACTGATCCCGCTGGTAATCCTCAATGCCCTGGCTGGCAAGCCCCTGCCGGTGTATGGCAACGGCCTGCAGGTGCGCGACTGGCTGTACGTCGAGGATCACGCCCGGGCCCTGTTCAAGGTGGTGACCGAGGGCGTGGTCGGCGAGACCTACAACATCGGCGGCCATAACGAGCAGAAAAATATCGACGTGGTGCGCGGAATCTGCAGCCTGCTGGAAGAGCTGGCCCCGCAAAAACCCCAGGGCGTCGCGCACTACGCCGACCTGATCACCTTCGTCCAGGATCGTCCTGGCCACGACCTGCGTTACGCCATCGATGCCGGCAAGATCGAGCGGGAACTGGGCTGGGTGCCGGAAGAAACCTTCACCAGCGGGCTGCGCAAGACCGTGCAGTGGTACCTGGAAAATCTCGAGTGGTGCCGCCGGGTACAGGACGGCAGTTATCAGGGCGAACGCCTGGGCTCCACTAACATCAAGGATCTGATTGCATGATCAAAGGCATTGTTCTGGCGGGCGGTTCCGGCACCCGTCTGCACCCCATCACCCTCGGCGTTTCCAAGCAACTGTTGCCAATCTACGACAAGCCGATGATCTACTACCCGATCTCGGTACTGATGCTGGCCGGTATCCAGGACATCCTGATCATCTCTACCCCCCAGGACCTGCCGCAATACCGCAACCTGCTAGGTGATGGCAGCCAGTTCGGCGTGCGCTTCAACTACGCCGAACAGCCTTCGCCGGACGGCCTGGCCCAGGCCTTCCTGATCGGCGAGGAGTTCATCGGTGATGACCCGGTGTGCCTGATCCTCGGCGACAACATCTTCCACGGCCAATACTTCGGCGAACAACTGCGCGATGCTGCCAAGCGCAGCTCCGGGGCCACGGTGTTCGGCTACTGGGTCAAGGATCCGGAGCGTTTCGGCGTCATCGATTTCGACAGCGAAGGCCGCGCCCTGTCCATTGAAGAGAAACCCAAGAAGCCGAAATCCAGCTACGCCGTCACCGGCCTGTATTTCTACGACAACGACGTGGTGCAGATCGCCAAGGCGGTCAAGCCTTCGCCCCGTGGCGAACTGGAGATCACCGACGTCAACAACGCCTACCTCAAGCGTGGCGACCTGCATGTGGAGCGCTTCGGCCGTGGCTTCGCCTGGCTCGACACCGGAACCCACGACAGCTTGCTGGAAGCCTCGCAGTACGTGCAGACCATCGAGCACCGCCAGGGCCTGAAGGTGGCCTGCCTGGAAGAGATCGCCTACGAAAACCACTGGATCAGCCGCGAGCACCTGCTGGAGCGCGCCGCCTATTTCGGCAAGACCGGTTATGGCCAGTACCTGTTCACCCTGGCAGGAGAAGCACAATGAATATCATTGAGACTGCGCTTTCCGGGGTCTTGATCATCGAACCCAAGGTCTTCGGTGATGAGCGTGGTTTTTTTTACGAAAGCTTCAATGCAAAAGCCTTCGAAGAGGCTTCCGGCCTGAAAAAGCAGTTTGTTCAGGATAATCATTCTCGATCAGTGAAAAATGTGCTGCGTGGCCTGCACTACCAGATAGAGCACTCACAAGGAAAGCTCGTCAGGGTGACCGCCGGTGAAGTACTGGATGTGGCGGTGGATATCCGCCGCAGCTCTCCTAGTTTCGGCCGCTGGGCAAGTGTTCGCCTGTCCGCAGAGAACAATCGTCAGCTATGGATTCCCGAAGGGTTCGCCCATGGTTTCGTAGTGCTCAGCGACTCCGCCGAGTTCCTCTACAAGACCACTGATTACTACACGCCATCCGCTGAGCGTTGCATTCGCTGGGACGACCCGACTCTGGCCATCGATTGGCAATTGCAGGAACCACCAACCCTCTCAGCCAAGGACCAGAATGGCAAAAGTCTGAAAGAAGCCGACCTGTTTCCATGACCACACCCTTGAAAATCCTCATCAGCGGCCAGCACGGCCAGGTCTCCCGGGAGTTGCAGCAGCGACTCAGCGACCTGGGCGAACTGGTGGTCCTGGGCCGCGAGCAGTTGGATCTGAGCCACCCGGAGCAGATCCGCCAGCAAGTACGAGCCGTGCGTCCGCACCTGATCATCAATGCCGCCGCCCACACCGCTGTCGATCAGGCCGAAAGCGAGCCGGAGCTGGCCTTTGCAATCAACGCCAGGGCCCCCGGGATCTTCGCCGAAGAAGCCCAGGCCCTGGGCGTGCCGCTGATCCACTACTCCACCGACTACGTGTTCGACGGGCGCAAGGACAGGCCCTATGTGGAGGACGACGAGCCCAATCCACTGGGGGTCTACGGCCAGAGCAAACTGGCCGGCGAGCGGGCCATCAGCCAGGTGCAGGGCCAGCACCTGATCCTGCGCACCAGCTGGGTCTACGCCAGCCATGGCAAGAACTTCCTGCTGACCATGCAGCGCCTGCTGCAGGAGCGCCCCGAGCTACGGGTGGTGGCCGACCAGATCGGCGCACCGACCTGGGCCGGCACCATCGCCAACAGCACTCGCGCCCTGATCGAACGCTGGCTGGCAGGCAAACCGGGCGCCTGGGGCACCTACCACCTCAGCGCCCAGGGCGAAACGTCCTGGTTCGGCTTCGCCCAGGCCATCGGCGAGCAGTTGCTGGCCACCGGCAAACCCTGCGCCGTGCTGCAAGCCATCCCCTCCAGCGCCTACCCGACACCGGCTCCGCGGCCGCTCAACTCGCGCCTGGACTGCAGCCGCCTGGCTCGGGAATGGGGCGTGACCCAGCCGGACTGGCACAGCGCACTGCGCGAGTGTCTTGCCGAGCAGGGCTAGGCATAATGCGCCTGTATCCACAGGCGCCTTTTCCATGACTCCACCTCTTCCCCGTCGTCCCCGCTGGCGCAGCCTGGCCTTGCTGGCCCTGTGCCTGGCGCCGCTGCTGTGGCCGCTGGAGCATCTGGCGGAACGCTACTACCGCAACGAGTTGACCAGCCAGAATCGCCAGACCCTCGACCTGTACGTGGCCAACCTGCTGGGCACCCTGCACCGCTACGAAGTGCTGCCGCAGATTCTCGGCGACCTGCCGGCCCTGCGCGCGGTGCTGGGCGCTCCCGACGATGGCGTGACCCAGGGCAACGCCAACCGCCTGCTGAAGAACATCAGCGCCCAGACCGGGGCCGAAGTCATGTACCTGATGGACGCCAGCGGCAAGACCCTGGCGGCCTCCAACTGGGACAAGCGCGACAGCTTCGTCGGCCGCAATTTCGCCTTCCGCCCCTATTTCAGCGAAGCCATGGCCGGGCGCCTCGGACGCTTCTTCGGCCTGGGCACCACCTCGGCCAAGCGCGGCTACTTCTTCGCCGCCGCGGTGCGCGACGGCGAGCGGATCCTCGGCGTGCTGGTGGTCAAGGTCGACCTGGACCACACCGAAAGCCTCTGGGGCCGGACCCCGGAGCAATTGCTGCTGACCGACCACAATGGCGTGGTGATCATCACGTCGCGCCCTGAATGGCGCTTTCGCGCGACCCGTCCCTTGAGCGACGAAGAGCGCCAGGCGATCGTCGCCATCCAGCCCTACCCGACCCAGGACCCGCGCCCGCTGAACCTCAATCCCGATGCCTGGCTGACCCAGACCCAGCAGATCGAGGAAACCCATTGGAGCGTCAGCATCCTCGCTCCGCGCACCCTGATCGACCGTCCGGTGCGCACCGTGGTGGCGGTGGGCGCCGCGGCGCTGCTGGCGCTGATGCTGCTGCTGGGGCTGATGATGCAGCGTCGCCGCCATTATCTGGAACGGATCGCCTTCGAAGCCAAGGCCCGGCGTGAACTGGAGATGCGCGTGGCCGAGCGCACCAGTGACCTGGAAAGCCTCAACCGGCGCCTGAAACAGGAAGTGCTGGAACGTGAAACCGCGCAGCAGGAACTGGTGCGCGCCCAGGACGATCTGGTCCAGGCCGGCAAGCTCTCGGCCCTGGGCACCATGTCGGCGAGCATCAGCCATGAACTCAACCAGCCCCTGGCGGCGATCCGCAGCTACGCGGAAAACGCCGAGGTGCTGCTGGACCACCAACGCACCGACGACGCTCGGGGCAATCTCAAGCTGATCAGCGAACTGACCGGGCGCATGGCTTCGATCATCGCCCACCTGCGGGCCTTCGCCCGACGCGATCATCACGCCCCGGAAAGCGTGGCCCTGCAGCCGGCCCTGGATGACGCCCTGGCCCTGCTGGCCAAGCGCCGCCGGGCGATGGAAGTGGAACTGATCCGCGACCTGCCGGCCGCCACCCTGTGGGTCGAGGCCGGGGAAACCCGCCTGCGCCAGGTGCTGGGCAACCTGCTGGCCAACGCCCTGGATGCCCTGACCGAAAAAGGCCCGCCGCGCAAACTCTGGCTGAGTGCCGAATCCACCGCCACGGGCGTCAACCTGTACATCCGCGACAACGGCCCGGGCTTCTGCATGGAAGCCCTGGGCCGCGCCGGCGAGCCGTTCTACACCACCAAGACACGGACCCAGGGCCTGGGCCTGGGGCTGGCGATCTGCGACACCCTGATGCGCGCCTTCGGCGGTGAGCTGTCGTTCGCCAATCACCGCGAAGGCGGCGCCCTGATCACCCTGCGCCTGCGCGCCGGGGCCCCCGGGGTCAGCCTGCAACCCTCCGAGGATCGCGGGGTATGAAGCGCAGCGGCAATCACCTGGCAATCACGCCCGGCCCGGCGTTGCCGGCCACGACACGACCTGGAAAGTGAGCGATGACCCGTCCCGACAGCCTCGACCCTCAGTTGCAAGTGGTGTTGATCGACGACGATCCGCACCTGCGCCAGGCCCTGAGCCAGACCCTGGACCTGGCCGGGCTCAAGGTGCTGTCCCTGGCCGAGGCCCAGGGCCTGGCCCCGCGCCTGGAGCGGGACTGGCCGGGCGTGGTGGTCAGCGACATCCGCATGCCCGGCATGGATGGCCTGGAACTGCTCACCCAGTTGCATGCCCAGGACCCGGAACTGCCGGTGCTGCTGATCACCGGCCACGGTGACGTGCCCCTGGCGGTGCAAGCAATGCGCGCCGGCGCCTACGACTTTCTGGAAAAGCCCTTCGCCAGCGACGCCCTGCTGGACAGCGTGCGCCGCGCCCTGGACTGGCGGCGCCTGGTGCTGGACAACCGCAGCCTGCGTCTGGCCCTAAGCGACCGCCAGGAACTCAGTGCGCGGCTGGTGGGCCAGTCGGCGCCGATGCTGCGTCTGCGCCAGCAGATCGGTGCGCTGGCGGCGACCCGGGCCGATGTGCTGATCCTCGGCGAAACCGGCGCCGGCAAGGAAGTGGTAGCCCGCGCCCTGCACGACCTCTCGGGGCGGCGCAACGGGCCGTTCGTGGCGATCAATGCCGGCGCCCTGGCCGAGTCGGTGGTGGAAAGCGAACTGTTCGGCCATGAACCTGGGGCCTTTACCGGCGCGCAGAAGCGCCGCATCGGCAAGTTCGAATTCGCCAACGGCGGCACCCTGTTCCTCGACGAAATCGAAAGCATGAGCCTGGATGTCCAGGTCAAGCTGCTGCGCCTGCTGCAGGAGCGGGTGGTCGAGCGCCTGGGCGGCAACCAGCAGATCCCCCTGGATATCCGCATCATCGCCGCGACCAAGGAAGACTTGCGACAGGCCGCGGACCAGGGACGCTTTCGCGCCGACCTTTACTACCGCCTGAACGTCGCCCCGTTGCGCATTCCGCCACTGCGCGAACGCGGCGAGGCCGTACTGATGCTGTTCCAGCACTTTGCCGACGAGGCCAGTACCCGCCACGGCCTGCCGCTCCAGGAACTGCAACCCGGGCATCGTGCCCTGCTGTTGCGACACAACTGGCCGGGCAACGTGCGCGAGCTGCAAAACGCCGCCGAGCGCTTTGCCCTGGGCCTGGAACTGGCCCTGGACAACAACGAGCAGGAACCTGGCGCCGTCACCGCCCAGACCCCGATCAGCGGCGGCTTGAGCGAGCAGGTGGAACACTTCGAAAAGAGCCTGATCGCCGCCGAAATGGCCCAGCCCCACAGCTCCCTGCGCAGCCTTGCCGAAGCCCTGGGCATTCCGCGCAAGACCCTGCACGACAAGCTGCGCAAACACGGCCTGAGCTTCGCCGACAGCGGTGCCAGCCAACCCGGCGATGAGTCCGAATGAACCGCACCATCCACCCTTCCACCCTTGAGGCTCGTGCATGAACCGCGACAGTCGCTACCTGGAATCCATCCTCCACCACGACATTCCCCTGACCCGGGACATGGGCCTGAAGGTACTCGACTGGCAGGCGCAACAGCTGCGCCTGCAACTGCCGCTGGAGGCCAACGTCAACCACAAGAGCACCATGTTCGGCGGCAGCCTGTATTGCGGCGCGGTACTGGCCGGTTGGGGCTGGCTGCATTTGCGGCTCAAGGAAGAGGGGATTGATGACGGGCATATCGTCATCCAGGAAGGGCAGATCAGCTACCCGCTGCCGGTCACCGGCGATGCCGTGGCGATCTGCCCGGCGCCGGAGGACAAGGTCTGGAAGAAATTTCTCTCGATGTACCAGCGTTACGGCCGCGCCCGCCTGACCTTGCACACCCGGGTGGTGAACATCGGCAGCGACGACGACGCCGTGCGCTTTGCCGGTCAGTACGTCCTGCATCGCTAACCCGTTTCGGAACCGGCTCAAATCTGTAGGAGCTGGCTTGCCAGCGAAGAGGCCGGAAACTCCTGCACAGGGCTCAAGCGCCCCTTCGCCGGCAAGCCGGCGCCTACACAAGAGGTTGCAGAGGCAAGTCGCCGCGGGCGATCAGGCGCGGGCCAGCTCCAGCAGTTTGCCGCGCCAAGCCGCCTTGGCCGGTAGCGCCAGGAAAAAGCCGTTAAGCAACGACTCCCGCGGTGGATAGCAGAACGGCGCACCGGCAAGATCCAGCACTTCCCCACCCGCCCCTTCGAGCACGCCCTGGGCCGCCGCGGTGTCCCATTGGGAGGTCGGCGCCAGGCGCGGATAACAATCGGCCGCGCCTTCGGCCAGCAGGCAGAATTTCAGCGAGCTGCCGATATTGGCCAATTGCAATTCACCCAGGGCAGCGCTCAAGCCACCCAGCAGGCGCTCCTGATCCGGGCTCGAATGGCGCCGGCTGGCCACCACGGTAAAAGCCTCGCCAGCACCTGGCTGCTCACGCACCCGGATCGCTTGCGGCGCCTGCCCCTGATCCACGCGCCAGGCGCCAAGGCCAGCGCCGCCGAGATAGCAACGGCCATTGGTGGGCATCGACACCACGCCAAACACCACCCGCCCCTGTTCGATCAGGGCGATGTTGACGGTGAACTCCTCGCTGCCGGAGATGAACTCCTTGGTGCCATCCAGCGGGTCCACCAGCCACCAGCGCTGCCAACCGGCCCGAGTAGCTTGGGGAATGTCGGCGTCCTCTTCGGAGAGCACCGGGATGCTCGGGTCCAGGGCCTTGAGGCCGGCGACGATCAAGTGGTGGGCCGCAAGATCGGCGGCGGTCACCGGCGATTCGTCCGCCTTGTGGTTGACCGCTACTTCGGCGCGCCAGAACGGCAGGATCGCCTCGCCAGCGCGCAGGGCCAGCTCGGCCACCGGCGCCAATAAAGGATGGGGAAAATTCATCGAGGTCATGCTCATGCTGGAAAGGCTCCGCGCTGGCTCAGCAGGTCGCGGGCCAGGTACAGCGCGGCCAGGGCCCGGCCTTCGCTGAACTGAGGATTCTGCGCCAGGCTGGCCAGCTCGCGCAGGTTGATCTTGTCGACCCGCATCGGCTCCGGCTCATCGCCCTCCAGGCGCTCTTCATACAAATCGGTGGCCAATACCACCTGGATCTTCTGGCTCATGTAGCCCGGGGACAACGACAGCTCGGTCAGGTGCTCCAGTTGCCGCGCGCCAAACCCGGCTTCTTCCTTGAGTTCACGCTCGGCCGCCGCCAGCACATCTTCTCCCGGCTCGATCAGGCCCTTGGGCAGGGACAGCTCGTAGGCGTCGGTGCCGCCGCAATATTCCTCCACCAGCACCGCGTGCTCGGCATCAAGCATGGCCACGATCATCACCGCGCCATAGCCCGCGCCCTTGCCCACCAGGCGCTCATAAGTGCGTTCCACGCCATTGGAAAACCGCAACTGCACCTCTTCGACACAGAACAGACGACTGGTGGCGACGATCTCGCGGGCGAGTACAGTGGGTTTCTGGCGCATAGCGGGCTCCTTGGCGATAGCGGGTTACTATACAGGCTGTTTTCTTACCGCTGGAGAAGTGTTCAATGGCCCTGCTGCCCTGGCGCGATATCGATACCGTCCTGCTGGATATGGACGGCACCCTGCTGGATCTGCACTACGACAACCACTTCTGGATGGAACACTTGCCCCAGCGCTACGCCGAGTTGCACGGGGTCAGCCGGGCCATGGCCGAGCTTGAGCTGCAACCTTTGTTCGAACGCAATGCCGGTCAGTTGCAGTGGTATTGCCTGGACTTCTGGAGCGCCGAACTGAAGCTCCCGGTGCGCCAGCTGAAGCTGGAAACGGCCCACCTGATTGCCCTGCGCCCGGATGCCGACACCTTTCTCGCCGCCATCAAGAAGGCTGGCAAGCGGGTGATCCTGATCACCAACGCCCATCGTGATTCCCTGTCGTTGAAGCTGGAACGGATCGAACTGGCGCCTAACTTCGAGCGCCTGATCAGCTCCCACGACTACGGGTTCCCCAAGGAAAATCCACAGTTCTGGGATGCGCTGCGGGCCGATATCCAGTTCGACCCGGCCCGCAGCCTGTTCATCGACGACACCTTGCCGATTCTGCGCAGTGCGCGGGAGTTCGGCGTGGCGCAGTTGCTGGCGGTCAGCCGGCCGGACAGTCGCAAAGGCCCCAAGGACACCGCGGAGTTCGCGGCGCTGGAGGATTACCGGGCGTTGATCGAAGGGCTGTGAATGCCTTCGCGGGCAAGCCCGCTCCTACACCATCCCGTAGGAGCGGGCTTGCCCGCGAAAACAGGCTCGATCATTCAGGAATGCGCAGCACCTGACCCGGGTAGATCTTGTCCGGGTGCGACAGCAGCGGCTTGTTGGCCTCGAAAATCTTGTGGTACTGGTTGGCGTCGCCGTATTGCACCTTGGCGATGGCGCTCAGGGTGTCGCCCTTCTTCACGGTGACGAACACCGCAGAAACCACCACGGGACCGGTCACCGCGATCTGGTCCTCGACACTGCCGACACCGGCGATATTGCCCAGGGCCAAGAGGATCTTTTCTTTCTCTTCCTGGCTCGCCACTTCACCGCTCACCGTGACCTTGTCGCCTTCCACCGTGGCATGGACATTGGGATTGCCCAAGCCGACCTTTTCAATGTGCGCCTTGAGCTGCTCGCTGGCATTGGCATTGCCCGGGGTCAGCAGGTCGATCAGTTTTTCACCGGCTTCTTTCACAAAGCTGAAAATGCTCATGTCGCACACTCCTTGGTTGATAGATCCAGACGCGAAAGACTAGACCAGCCCAGGACCATGAGGTTCCCGGGCGACGGGTGACCCAGGCCCCGCGCCGACACGGTAGAATCCCGGCCTTTTGCCGCGCCGGAGCGACGATGGACCTCAAGCAGCTGAAATTCCTCATCGCCCTCGACGAAACCCGCCACTTCGGCCAGGCCGCCGCGCGCTGCCACATCACCCAGCCAACCCTGTCCATGCGCCTGCGCAGCCTCGAAGCAGAGCTCGACCTGCCCCTGGTCAACCGTGGCCAGCGCTTCGAAGGCTTTACCGCCCCCGGCGAGCGGGTACTGGCCTGGGCCCGCAGCGTGATGACCGCCTATGACGGCCTGCTGGCCGAGGCCGCCGCCTGCCGCGGCAATCTGGTGGGCACCCTGCGCCTGGGGGTGGTGCCGCTGTCGAGCTTCGACCCGCTGCCGCTGCTGCAGCGGCTGAATGCCGGCCACCCGAACCTGCGCTTCGAACTCTCGTCCCTGAGCTCGGAGCAGATCCTCGAACAGCTGGCGAGCAATCGCCTGGACCTCGGCGTGTCGTATCTGGAGCGCCTGGACAGCGAGCTCTTCGACGCCCTGCCTCTGGAGCCCACCCACATGGGCCTGCTCTACGACCAGCGGCACTTCAGCTTCGGCGAGCAGCCCCTGAGCTGGGAGTCGCTGATCGAACTGCCCCTGGGCCTGCTCACCAGCGGCATGCACTTTCGCCAGTCCATCGACCACCACTTCCACATTCGCGGCCTGCAGCCTCAGCCGCTGCTGCAGACCGACGCGGTCCATCAGTTGCTGCGCCTGGTCCACGGCGGCCTGTGCTGCGCGGTGATGCCCCTGGACAGCGGCCTGGAGATCCTCACCGAGCACCTGCGGCTGCAACCGATCGCCGACGCCCAGACCCTGGCCCGCCTGGGCCTGATCATGCGCCGCAGCGCACCACGTTCGGCCCTGGCACAGGCCTGCTTCGATCTCTACCGACAATCCTTCCCTGGCCCTTGATCGACGCCATCTATCAATAGATCAGTAGTAGCAATTAGACGCGACACAATGCCGCGCTTAGTCTTGGGACCCGATGACCGCTGGTCCCTCACTCCATGCCAGCCCCGGCAACTCCCGCACCCGCGCTCGGCGCCAGCCAGACCCACTGCGACCTTGAGCGCCCGCCAGCGGATGACACCAGCCAGGCCATGCGATGGCCGCGTCATCACCGCCTCAACCTTGCCCACCTGCCGCAGAACCGTGCGCCGCGGGTCCACAACCCCGCGTTGGAGAATTCCCAGTGAGTACACACCACCAAGCCGATCAGACACCCGTTGCCCGCTACAAGCCCTACAAGGGCCCGGCCGGTGGCTGGGGCGCCCTGATCAGCGTGGCCCAGGCCTGGCTGACCAGCGACAACGCCCTGAAGAACATCCGCATGATGCTCAAGACCAACCAGAACGGCGGCTTCGACTGCCCGGGCTGCGCCTGGGGCGACTCGCCGGAAAGCGGCATGGTCAAGTTCTGCGAGAACGGCGCCAAGGCGGTCAACTGGGAGGCCACCAAGCGCCGGGTGGACGCGGCCTTCTTCGCCAGGCACAGCGTCACTTCGCTGCTGGAACAAAGTGATTACTGGCTGGAGTACCAGGGCCGGCTGACCGAGCCGATGCGCTACGACGCCGAGACTGACCGTTACCGGCCCATCAGCTGGGAAAACGCCTTCAGCCTGATCGCCCAGCACCTGAACAACCTGCCCAGCCCGGACATGGCCGAGTTCTACACCTCGGGCCGGGCCAGCAACGAGGCGGCGTACCTGTATCAACTGTTCGTGCGCGCCTACGGCACCAACAACTTCCCCGACTGCTCGAACATGTGCCACGAGGCCAGCGGCGTGGCCCTGGCGCAGAGCGTCGGGGTCGGCAAGGGCACCGTGACCTTCGACGATTTCGAACATGCGGACGCGATTTTCGTCTGGGGCCAGAACCCCGGCACCAACCACCCGCGGATGCTCGAACCGCTGCGTGAAGCGGTGAAACGCGGCGCCCAGGTGGTCTGCGTCAACCCATTGAAGGAGCGCGGCCTGGAACGTTTCCAGCACCCGCAGAACCCAATCGAAATGCTCACCAACGGCAATCGCCCGACCAACACCGCCTACTTCCGCCCGGCCCTGGGCGGCGACATGGCGCTGCTGCGCGGCATGGCCAAGTTCCTCCTGCAGTGGGAACGCGATGCGCAGAAAGCCGGCACAGAATCGGTGTTCGACCATGACTTCCTCAACGCCCACACCGCCCACGTCCTCGATTACCTGGGCACCCTCGACGACACCCCGTGGGAGCAGATCGTCGAGCAGTCCGGCCTGACCCTGGTGGAGATCGAGCAGGCGGCGCGCATGTACGCCAAAGGCAAGAACGTGATCATGTGCTGGGCCATGGGCATCACCCAGCACCGCCACTCGGTGCCGACCATCCAGGAAATCGCCAACCTGATGCTGCTGCGCGGCAACGTCGGCAAGCCCGGCGCCGGGCTGTGCCCGGTGCGCGGCCACAGCAACGTGCAGGGCGACCGCACCATGGGCATCAACGAACGCCCGCCGGTGGCCTTCCTCGATGCCCTGGAGCGGCGCTTCCAGTTCAAAGTGCCGCGCGACAACGGCCACAACGTGGTCGAGGCGATCCACGCCATGCTCGAAGGGCGCTCCAAGGTATTCATCGGCCTGGGGGGCAACTTCGCCCAGGCCACTCCGGACAGCCCACGGACCTTCCAGGCCCTGAGCAATTGCGACCTCACCGTGCAGATCAGCACCAAGCTCAACCGCAGCCACCTGGCCCACGGCAAGGACGCGCTGATCCTGCCGTGCCTGGGCCGCACCGACATCGACCAGCAGGCCGGCGGCCCGCAAGCGGTGACCGTGGAAGACTCCTTCAGCATGGTCCACGCCTCCAATGGCCAGTTGCAGCCGCTATCGGCGCAGATGCGCTCCGAGCCGTGGATCATTGCCGGTATCGCCGCCGCGACCCTGGGCAGCCAGCCGGTGGACTGGAGCTGGCTGGCGGCGGATTACGGGCGCATTCGCGACCTGATCGCCGATACCATTCCCGGCTTCAAGGACTTCAATGAACGGCTCAAGCACCCGGGCGGTTTCTACCTGGGCAACAGCGCCGGTTCGCGCCAGTGGAACACCCCTTCGGGCCGGGCCAATTTCCGCGCCAACCTGCTGCCCAAGGACCTGATCCACGAACGCACCCGGGCCACCGGGCAACTGCCGGACCTGATCCTGCAGTCGATGCGCTCCCACGACCAGTACAACACCACCATCTACGGCCTCGATGACCGCTACCGCGGGGTCAAGGGCCAGCGCGACGTACTGTTCGCCAACGAAGCGGACATCATCCGCCTGGGCTTCAAGCCGGGACAGAAGGCCGACATCGTTTCCCTGTGGGATGACGGCCGCGAGCGTCGGGTCAAGGGCTTCACCCTGCTGGCCTTCGATATTCCGGCCGGCCAGGCCGCGGCCTACTACCCGGAAGTCAACCCGCTGGTGCCGCTGGAAAGCACCGGCGACGGCAGCCATACACCGACCTCGAAGTTCATCGCCATCCGTCTGGAGGCGGCCAGCGACAACGGCCTGATCATGGCTCGCTCGGCCTGATTCCTGGCTTGAGGGCCTCTTCGCTGGCAAGCCAGCTCCTACGGTTAGCGTGTGAATCGTAGGCGCCGGCTTGCCGGCGACAGCCGCTGCGCAGCCTGGAACCGCAGGCACAAAAAAGGCCGCTTTGCTAACAAAGCGGCCATTCCGAAGTAGCTAAAGACCGGCGAAATTCACTTAAGTTCCGTAATAAAAACAGTAAGTTACGAGATTGTGTACAACTCGTGCTATTCGTCGGATTTCGTTTGTAAGCGGCGTGGTACAGCCTCAGGATCGCGCCGTCATCCCTTTGAGGCTCCTGTATGAAGTTCTCCTCGATTCTCTTGTTGTCCCTTGGCCTGGTCAGCGGCGTCGCCTCTGCCGGTGGCACCGTTGAAGCCGGTGTGGGCGGCGCATTGGGCGGGGTTCTAGGCTCGGTGGTCGGTCAGCAGATCGGCGGCAACACCGGTTCGGCCATTGGTGCGGCCCTGGGCGGCGCCGGCGGTAGCGCGGTGGGTGCGGACAAGCGTAGCCGTGGCCAGGCGGCCATTGGCGGCGCCCTGGGCGCAGCCGGCGGCAACGTGGTGGGCCGCAGCATGGGCGGCAACTCCGGCAGCCTGATCGGTGCCGCGGCAGGCGGTGGCGCCGGCGGTGCACTGGGCAACTACATGGGCAACGAAAGCGCCCGGGAAGATCGCGACTACCGTGGCCGCGACGACCGCCGCTACTACCGCGACGGCCACCGTGGCCGTGGCCATGCCTACGGGCATCGCAAGCACCGTCACTATCGCGACTGACCCCCCGCCCTGTAGCCGCTGCCGCAGGCTGCGCACGAGGCCGCAGGCCTCGCCAAGCCAGGCGCTGCGGTGAGTCAGTTGCCACGTGGATTCAGGTTTGGCGTCTCCTGCGGAGCCGATCGCAGCCTTCGGCAGCGGCTACAAGAGCCGGTGCCGGGGTTGAGATCGAGTATCGAAGTTCACGCCAGCAGCAGGCGCTCCAGAGCCGCTCGCAACGCGGGCGGAATCGGCACCGGCTGGTTCGATCCCCGATCCACGAACACATGGACAAAACGTCCCGCCGCACAGGCATCGGCCTCTCCCGCCTTGAACACCGCCAGTTCGTATTGCACCGAACTGTTGCCCAGCTTGCCGACCCGCAGGCCGATCTCGATACGCTCGGGAAAGGCGATGGAAGCAAAGTAGTCGCAGGCCGAGCTGACCACGAATCCCACCACCTCGCCCCCATGAATATCCAGCCCGCCCTGTTCGATCAGGTAGGTATTCACCGCCGTGTCGAAGAAGCTGTAGTAGGTGACGTTATTCACATGGCCGTAGACGTCGTTGTCGTGCCAGCGGGTGATGATCGGCTGGAAGTGGCGATAGTCGCCGCGTTGCGGCATGGGCTCGGACATCGGGGCTCTCTCCCTTGGATTGCAGACCGGACGATCGGCTGATCGCCCGGCATTTCACCGCAGACGCCCAAGCCAGGGCAAACCCTTTTGCCTCCATTGCCCCGGTGGCTTGTCAGGCAGCCAGATGAGCCTCGCACCACTCACGCACCGCGGCGTAAGGGTAATCCTCCAATGCCGCGAAACCGGGAATGCTGCGGGCCTTGAGCTTGGTGAACAGCGGCACGCTGATGCCGCAGAGAAAGCGCGTCAGCCGCTCTGCTCCCGGTACATCGCCGGTGTGCTGCTGATGCCTGTGGATAAAGTCGCCACACAGCCCGTTGAAGTTTTTATCCACAAGCGCGGGCAACGCGGGTGGCTCCGGCAATCGCGCCACCTGGCCGTGACAGACCGAACAATGCCCACAACGCTGGGGCGCCTGATCGTCACCAAAATACTGCGCCAGGCGATGCCCCAGGCACTGCTCGGTGGCGAACAGGTCGAGCATGGCGTGAATCCGTGCAATCTCGCTGCCTTCATGCCGGGTGAAGTAAGCATGCAGGTCTGTGCTCAAGGCAGCGGCATCGAAGTCGGTTTGCAGCAGGCTGTAGACCTCGGTCATCTGCTTGCTTTCCAGCTCCACCCAGCCCTGCTCCTGGAAATAATCCAGGGCTTGGACCACCCGGTTGCGCGGCGCCTGGTACTGCTCGTAGAGCGCGTCGAAATTCACCGTGGCCCAGGTCCGGGCCCGGCTGGAGGTGTTGATGATGGCCTGGACAAAGTCCCGGCGCTCGCCTTCGAAACGCGCCAGCAAGGCCTCGGGCTCCAGCAGGAACTTGAAGCGGTACTCGGCGAAGTAGGCATAGCGTGGGGCGATCAGGCCCCGCAGTTCCAACTGCACCAACAGGGTCTTGAGCGGCAACTGGCGGATGTTGCTCTGGTCCGCCAGGGGCCCGAGCAGGAATTCCCACTGTCCGTCCGGCACCGACGCCTGCAATTCATCCAGCACGCAGCGGATGCCGCTCAGCTCCGGGGTGTCGCCGTAAACGAAATTCTCCAGCACGTTGAGGCTGTCGCGGTTGGCCAGCACCAGGCAGTCCGAAGGCTGGCCGTCGCGCCCGGCGCGGCCGATTTCCTGGCTGTAGTTCTCGATGGACTTGGGCAGGTCGAAGTGCACCACGTTGCGGATGTCGCTCTTGTCGATGCCCATGCCGAAGGCGATGGTGGCGACGATGCAGTGACTGCGCCCCTCCATGAACCGGCGCTGGATCGACTCGCGCTGCTCGTGGGGCAGACCCGCGTGGTACGCCTCGGCAGCGATGCCCTGGCGGCTCAAGTGCTCGGCGATCTGCTCGGCGGTCTTTTGCAGCGTCACGTAGACAATGCTCGGCTGCCCGGCCCGTTCACCCATCCACTGCACCAGGCGCCGGCGCTTGTCCGCGCCGCGCACCGGCTCCACCAGCAGGTTGAGGTTGGGCCGGTAGAAGCCGGTGGTCACCACGTCGGCGGCGTCGATGGCGAACTTGGCCTGCATGTCGGCGATCACCTTGGGCGTCGCCGTGGCCGTGAGCAACAGGGCCTGGGGAATGTTGAACTGGCGCTGGTAGTCCGGCAGTTTCAGGTAGTCGGGGCGGAAGTTGTGGCCCCATTCGGAGATGCAGTGAGCCTCATCCACCACCAGCAGGGAGATGGGCACCTGCTGCAAAAAATTGCGGAAGCGCTCGTTCTTCAAACGCTCCACCGAGATCATCAGGATCTTCAACTCACCGGAGCGGGCCCGAGCCATGACGTCGTTGGCTGCATCGCGGCTCTGGGCCGAATCGATGCTGGCGGCGACGATGCCGTGACGCTGGAGGAAGGCCAACTGATCCTGCATCAAAGCCAGCAGCGGCGAGACCACCAGGGTCAGGTGCGGCAGCAGCAGGGCCGGCAATTGGTAGCACAGGGACTTGCCCGAGCCGGTGGGAAAGATCGCCGCCGCCGAGCGTCCGGCCAGCACCGCGCTGACCGCGGCCTCCTGGCCCGGACGAAACTGTGGATAACCGAAGACCTGTTCGAGGGTGCTGTGCATAAGGGTCACTCCTTTGACCGCTGACCTGTGTTGAAGCCTAGCGGCACAGGTCGGCGGGTCGAGAAAAGGTCGCGCAAAAACGGATACCGGATGATACCGGGCGATAGCGCTTTGCCTCACAAGCCCGTCCGCAGGAACCGGCTGATCGGCAAAGGAGACAGCAGGACCTAACGCAGGCTCCGACAGTCCAGCCATTGCACGCCGTTGTGCCGATTGGCCTCAAGCAGTGCCGGCACCGCCTGGACGGCCTTGGCGTGGGTGTCATGAAACAGAATGATGCCGCGGCGCCAGAGCAGCATCAGGGTCTGCACCCGCTGGGTGGCGGCCGTGGCGCTGACCTTCTTGCTCCAGTCCTGGGAGTCGATGTTCCACAGCATCAGTTGCAACCCCTGAGCCTTGAAGAACCCGGCGCTGTCGCTGCGGCGCTGGCCGTAGGGCGGGCGAAACACGGGCTGGTACTGGTCCGCCAGCGTGCGATTGACCAGGTTGGCGCTGTGGATCACCGAGTTCTGCCACTCGCGCCATGAGGCGTGGGACTTGTGCTCCCAGCCGTGTATGCCCACGCACTGGCCGTCATACAGCTCGCGCATCTGCAAGGCCGAGGACTGGCTCAGGCGCGCCTGGAACGAGTCCCCCAGCACAAAGAACAGGCTGTGCAGATCCTGGGCACGCAACACATCGATCAATGGGTCGGTACGACCACCGCGCGCACTCGGGCCGTCATCGAAGGTCAGCAGAAACTGCCGGTCCGCCAGCTCGTCCCCCAACTGCTCCGCCGGATCCATACGCTGGATCTCGCTGCTGACCGTGGGAAACAGCGCCGCCAAACGCAACTGCTCGTTCAGGTACTGCTGGTGAAACACCGCGCTGGCCTCGGCCCAGCGCTCATAGCTGGCCTTGCTGCCTGCGGTGAGGCTGGCCACCAACTGCCGCAGCTCACCCAGGTTGCGCACCGGCAGGCAGAACGGCATGCCCTCGCAGTCCTGGCTGGCCAGGCGATAGTTGTTCAGCAACAGTTCCCAGAAGCGCTGACGCACCTGATTCACCGATTTCAGGTCCAGCTGCCTGACGCCCAGCCGCTGCTTCAGGGCCGGCTCGTCCAAGGCTTCACTGTCCAGCAGGGCCTTGCCGAACATCAGAATCTCGCCCCGTGACGCCGTGTCGAAATCCTCAGTACGGGTCAGGGCTTTCGGCCAGCCACTGCGGTCGATGGTGGCGAACATCTGCGGCCCGGCCGCCTGGGCCACGCCGCCGGACAGGCACAGCGCCAGCAACCAGGGGAAAACACGAAATCGCATATCAACCTCCATAAATGCACAACGCGCCACTGCCGGCGCGTTGTGGAGATAACGTCTGCCTGTGTGCTCAGCGGTTTTGCAGCCGCTCTATGGCCTTGTCGTACACCGGGTTGGCCTTCTGCTCCCGGGCTTTTTGGTAGTGCTCCAGCGCCGTGTCCAACTGCCCGGCGTCCTCGTAGATACGCGCCATGTCGTAGTAGGCACTGGCGCGAATGGTCGATGCGGCCGGGCCGCTGGCCAGGGCGATGGCCTTGCGGTCCGCGGCGATGGCGTCGTCGGGGCGACTGTTCTTGCGATTGGCCAGGGCCAGGTTGCTGTAGGCCTGGGCAAAGCCCGGCTCGAGCTCGATGGCTTCGCTGTAGAAGATCCGCGCCCCGCCGAAATCGCCCTTGCGGTAGGACTCCTCGCCCTTGAGGTTGAGGCTCTTGGCATCCACCGGCCCGAAGTCCTTGCCCACCACTTCATCGATGGACTTGGTAGTTTCCAGCAGCGGGTCGAGCGCGCTCATGACCGATTCCGGCTCCTCGCTGCCTAGCAGCAGCCGATCGATGTCCTGCAAACGGCCATCGGCGGTCAGGCGAAACACCACCCACAGATTGCCCTTGCGGTTCTGCGGCACGCGGTAGCTGCGGATCAGCGCAGCGCCTTTATAGACAAAGACCCGCGCCTGGCTGCGGCCCAGGCGCAAGGCTTCGTAGGTGGTGCTGTTGGTGAAGTCGTGCACGGCAAAAACGTAGGCGTCGCCCGGCACACGCTGGTCGATGGTGATGGTTTCCGGCCGGCTGCTGTCGCTGCTGTCCGATTCCAGGCGAGCTCCGGGCCCCTTGCCGGTGGCGAAGTACAACAGCTTGTGGGGATAACTCAGATGGGCATCGAGGTCCTCCCCCGGCGCGCTCCAGCTCAGCACTATCCGCAGGCTTTCCGGGTTGTCCAGCAGCGGACTCAGGGCGTAATTCAACCCCTGGCACGGGCACTTGACCCGCAGGTCGGCGTAGCCGGCTTTACGGATCAGCAACTCACTGGCCGGAGAATCGGCCACCTGGGCCGTCAGGGTGACCCGGCCCTGGGCGTCGGTGCTGCCTGCAACCTGAGTCGTGCCCTGTTGCAGCTGCACCTGGGCATTGGCCAGCGGCGCGCCCTTGGCCAGCGCGTCCAGCACCTGAATCGACAACGCCTGAGCCTGTACCGAGCCCGCCAGCATCCCTAGCCACAACAGCGCCGCGAGGCGAAAAAAAGCCATAACAAAATCCCTGTAGATAAGGGTGACCGGGCCTCTGTCCCGGCCCACCAGCCAGCGGCGAACCATACACAGTTTTGCCCGGCAATGCTCGGTCCAAGCCGGGAAATAGCGGGCGAAAAGACCCTGACGCCATCTGGCAATGAGCGGTTTGCACGGCCGTCCGTTGAGGTACAACACTGCCGGAGAATCGCCGTACACTGCCTCCTCTCAAACCCCCGCAAGTGAACCCGACCATGCAACTGGCCCCCGGTTTTCCCGACGACCTCGCCATGCGCCAACTGCTGCAGTTGCTGCACGAAGAAATCGGCCTGCCCGAACGCAAGACCCTGCGCCTGAGCACCGCCATCAACCTCGACCTGGGCTGCGACGGCGCCGACGCCCGGCATTTGCTGCAGGCCCTGGAGGAGCAGTTCGGCATCGATTTTGTCGACTTCGACAGCTATCGCTACTTCCAGCCAGAAGGCTTCGACCCGTTTCAGAAACGCCGGGCCAAGGGCCGGGGCGACAAGGTGCCGCTGACCATCGGCATGCTGTACCAGGCGATCAGGCAACAGCGCTGGGATACCCGGGTGCTGGAAGCGCTCTGACCCCGGCAGGGTCAAATTCACCGCCGAACAACATTCGCGGCAACAGCCCGACCCGCCAGGGAACAAACTGGCACACCCGAATATAAGTGCTAATATTCTGGCAGTTCTAGCAACAAAGCCCAGGAATAATGGCACATGGCTAAGAAGACCGCCCCACTCCTGCCCGCCACAAGCAAGCTGCTGGATGCCTTTGGCGAACGCCTGAAACTGGCTCGACTGCGGCGCAAGCTGACCGCCAAGCAAGTGGCCGAACGCGCGGGCATGTCACTGACCACACTGCGCTCCCTGGAATCGGGCGGGTCCGGCGTGACCATGGGTGCGTACCTGTCGGTGATGCAGGTGCTGGGGCTGGAAAAGGACCTGGAGCAACTGGCAGCCCGCGATGAGCTGGGCCGCCAGCTGCAAGATGCCCGGCTCTTGCCGGGAGACAACAACGCACCAGGCAAAGCACGCCGCGCCCCCAGCCTGCGTTCGACCAAGTCGCCTGCTGCCGGCCTGACCCTGCATGAAGCCGCGGCCGAGCCGCCCCCCCCAGCGCCGCCCTCGGCGGACTTTCCGATCAATACCCAGTCGCTGAGCAGCCTGCTGCAGCCCACGAAAAAGCCCGCGCCAAGGATGGATGAGCCATGACCCTGATCGCCGTCTATGCCGACTGGCAATCCTTGGGCGGGCCAAGGCGCCTGGGCTGGCTGCATGTCGGGACCGTCCGCGCTGCCAGCGTCTTCGAGTTCGAATATGACCCCGCCGCGCTGCTCGATCCCGAGCTGACCCGCATTGCCCTGGACCCGCGCATCGGGCGATTCGCCGGCCGGCAATTCAGCGGCCAGCAGCAAAACCGCTTTGGCGTGTTTGCCGACTCAAGCCCCGATCGCTGGGGCCATCTGCTGATGCAACGCCGGCTGGAACGGGACATCCGCGAAGGCCTGGCGCCCGCCGGCACCCGCCTGCAGGACGCCGACCTGCTGCTGGGCGTGCACGATCTGTATCGCGTCGGCGCCCTGCGTTACCGCCTCGATGACCAAGGCCCGTTCCTGGACGATCGCGACGGCCTCGCGGCGCCACCCTTCGTCGAACTGCGGGCCCTGGAACAGGCCAGCCGCGCCCTGGAAAAGGATCCGCACAACAGCGCCGCCGACGGCGGCCAATGGCTGCGCATGCTGATCGCCCCGGGGGGATCACTGGGCGGCGCCCGCCCCAAAGCCAGCGTCGCCGACGACAAGGGCCACCTGTGGATCGCCAAGTTTCCCAGCGTCCGCGACGAACATGACGTCGGCGCCTGGGAGATGCTCCTCAACGCCTTGGCCAGCCACTGCGGCTTGCGGGTTCCCGAGGCCATGGCGCAGCGCTTCGCCAGCGACCAGCACTGTTTCATGGTCAAGCGCTTCGACCGTACCGAAGCGGGCGGCCGGCTGCACTTTGCCTCGGCCATGACCCTCACCGATCGCAGCGACGGCGACGACGCCTCCACCGGCGCCAGCTACCTGGAACTGGCCGAAGTGCTGATCGCCCATGGCGCGCAAACCCGTGCCGATCTGCGTGAACTGTGGTCGCGCATGGTCTTCAACCTGCTGGTGTCCAACAGCGACGACCACCTGCGCAACCATGGCTTCATGCTCGAACCCGGGCGCGGCTGGCGCCTGTCCCCGGCCTACGACATGAACCCCTGCGCCCACGCCAGCGGGCTGAAACTCAACATCAGCGAAGCCGACAATGCACTGGACCTTGAACTGGCACGGGAAGTAGCGGCCTATTTCCGCCTCGGTCGTGCAGAGGCGGAAGGCATCATCGAACACTGCCAGAGCGTGGTTCGCCAATGGCCCACCCTGGCCCAGGCCCTTGGGCTGTCACGGCGTGAACAAGAACGCATGGCCCCGGCGTTTCGACTCGCACAGCAGTAAACAGCACGGCCGTTGGGCTCCGCCAACCCGTCAATCGACAAGGACAGTCAGTGGACGTATTGATGGGCTTGCTCGCCGCCCTCCTGTGGGGCGGCACTGATTTTCTCGTGGGGCTCAACGTCCGCGCCGTGGGCGTGAAACGTGCGGTGTTCTTCAAGGAGCGGCTGACGGCGGTGCAAGTGACCGGCGTGGTGCTGGTGTTGCTGGGGGCCTTGGTGTTGCACCTGAAGACGTGAAGCGAACGGCTATTCGCAGCCGATAAAAGACCTGCCCTACAGAGTGCGTCGAATTGGGCTGATGGAGCCCCCTGAGCGATCGAGCCTATAGTTCGGACATCGCTGAAAATTTCAGCGAGCGGGCTTGGTCACCCGAGAACAGCAAAACGCACTACACCTCACGAGTGCATCCGTTTAAGACCTAAAGTGACCCATCCCATGAACGCAATGAACCTTGATCGAACCCGCTATCAACCGCTCAAGAGCAATTTCACCAACACTGCGACCCTAGTAATCGATACTCAGGCCGATGCCCTGGACCTGCATAGCTGCGCAAGACAACGCCTACGGGCGGCCTCCGACTTACTGGAAACCCTCACCTGCCTGAGCTTTGATCAGGCGGACAGCAAAGACACCACCCATGTCGTCAACGCGCTTTATCTGTTGGTGCAGGACGGCTGTGATCTGTTGGAACACGCCCACTTGCGCATGCCCTGAGCCGCTCCGATCTCAAATAGCAGGTACAAAAAAGCCGCCCCGAAGGGCGGCTTTTTCATCGCAGGTCGAAGCTTACAGCTTAGGACCTGCCGCCTTGATCGCGTCGCTCACGTCGAACTTCTTGAAGTTCTCGATGAACAGGCCGGCCAGGGCCTTGGCGGCTTCGTCGTAGGCAGCTTTGTCAGCCCAGGTGTTGCGTGGGTTGAGCAGGCCGGTTTCGACGCCCGGTACGGCTTTGGGCACGTCCAGGTTGATGATGTCCAGGTGCTCGGTCTCGGCACCGATCAGCGCGCCGCTCTGGATCGCTGCAATCACGCCACGGGTGGTGGGGATGTTGAAGCGTTTGCCCACGCCGTAGCCACCGCCGGTCCAGCCGGTGTTGACCAGGTAGACCTTGGAGCCAAAGCCGCGGATGCGCTTGATCAGCAGCTCGGCGTATTCGCCGGCCGGACGCGGGAAGAACGGGGCGCCGAAGCAGGTGGAGAAGGTCGACTTGATGCCCGAGCCCGAACCCATTTCAGTCGAGCCCACCAGAGCGGTGTAGCCGGACAGGAAGTGGTAGGCGGCTTGTTCTTCGCTGAGGATCGACACCGGTGGCAGTACGCCGGTCAGGTCGCAGGTCAGGAAGATCACCGCGTTAGGCTCGCCACCGAGGTTTTTCGGTGCGCGTTTTTCGATCAGCTCGCGCGGGTAAGCGGCGCGGCTGTTCTGGGTCAGGCTGTCGTCGGAGTAGTCGGCTTTCTTGGTGACCGGGTCGATCACCACGTTTTCCAGTACGGCGCCGTGCTGGATGGCTTTCCAGATCACCGGCTCGTTCTTCTCCGACAGGTCGATGCACTTGGCATAGCAACCGCCTTCGATGTTGAACACCACGCCCACGCCCCAGCCGTGTTCGTCGTCACCGATCAGGTAACGGCTTTCGTCGGCGGACAGAGTGGTCTTGCCGGTGCCCGACAGACCGAAGAACAGGGTCACGTCGCCTTCTTCGCCCATGTTGGCGGCGCAGTGCATTGGCAGCACGTCGGCAGCTGGCAGCAGGAAGTTCTGCACGGAGAACAGGGCTTTCTTCATTTCACCGGCGTAGCGCATGCCGGCGATCAGCACTTTCTTGGCCGCGAAGTTGAGGATCACGGTGCCGTCGGAGTTGGTGCCGTCACGCTCAGGCTCGCAAACGAAGTTCGGGGCGTTGAGGATCTGCCACTCGTCTTTGCCACCGGCGTTGTACTGCTCGGGGTTGATGAACAGGCAACGGCCGAACAGGTTGTGCCAGGCAGTTTCGGTGGTCATTTTCACTGGCAGGTAGTGCGCCGGATCGGAACCTACATGCACGTGGGAAACAAAACGCTCGCGCTCGCCCAGGTAGGCTTCAACGCGGTCCCACAGGGCGTCGAACTTGGCCGCCGGGAACTTGCGGTTGATCGGGCCCCAGGCGATAGCGTCCTGGGTGGTGGGCTCTTCAACGATGAAACGGTCCACTGGCGAACGGCCGGTACGATGACCGGTGCGAACCACCAGAGCGCCGGTATCGGCCAGTTCGCCCTCACCGCGGTTCAGGGCTTCTTTGACCAGATCATCCACACTCAGATCGGTGTACACGGCGTTATTGGCTTGCGTCATGAGGTTCCCCGTCGGCCAGTGGCCGAGTGCTCCAAACGTTTTGTAGTAGAAACTCGCGCACTACTACCGCGAAAAAAGTGCGCCGGATTATGCCAGAAAAGCCCAAAAATAGTAGGGTCCTCCCGTCAGTACGGCGTAATTCCGGCGTTTGCCAGGTGATTTACCTGCGCTGAACCGTTTTAGTGACGAGTATCTGACGGCGTGTCGACGCCCGCACCGGCAAACAATTGCGTGATATCGGCGGCATCGAACAGGTAGCGCTCGTTGCAGAACTGGCAATCGATCTCGATGCTGCCGCCATGTTCCACCACCAGCTCCTGAGCATCTTCGAGCCCCAGGCTGACCAGCGCATTGCCCGAACGCTCGCGGGAGCAGCTGCAGCGGAAGCGCAGCGGTTGCACGTCGAACAGGCGCACGGCTTCTTCGTGGTACAGGCGGTGCAGCACGGTTTCGTTGTCCAGGCTCAGCAGTTCATCGGCGGTCAAAGTGCTGGCCAGGGCAGTGAGGTGCTGCCAGTTGGCTTCGCGTTCTTCCGGATCGCGCAGGCGGTCGGCAGGCAGTTGTTGCAGGAGCAGGCCGCGGGCATTGCGGCCGTCGGCGTAAAGCCAGAAACGGGTGCCGGTCTGCTGCGACATGACGAAGTAGTTGGTGAAGCATTCGGCCAGGGTGGCGCCGTCCAGGTCGACGATGCCCTGGTAACGCTGGCCCTGGGTCGGGTCCACGGTCAGGGCCAGGACGCCATTGGGCATCATGTCGGCAAGGGTCGCGTCAGGGGCGATCTGCGACGCGTCGTAGCGGGCCAGGCCGCGGATTTCGCGGTTGCTGGAGCACTCGATCATCAGCAACGGCACCGGGCCTTCGGAGCGGGCCTGGAGAATCAGCAAGCCATCGAACTTCAAGGTGCCAACCAGCAACGACGCCGCCGCCATCAGCTCGCCGAGCAGCTGTGCCACCGGCTCGGGATAGGCGTGTTTGGCGAGGACTTCAGCGTAACTGCGCTCCAGCGCCACCAGCTCGCCGCGGGCGTCGCTCTCATCAAAGATGAAGCGTTGAGTGAAGTCGGTATCCGGCAAATCAGTCATAGGTCTGGGTATCTGAATGATGACAAAAAGGTTACAAGCACCGAAAATTACGGTTTTGCACCATAAGGGTGCAGTTTTTGCGGTGATTGGAGATATTTTATGAACAATCCGGGTTTGTTCCAAGCAAGGTGGAACCTCGGCAAGCTGGTTCTGTGCAATTTACTCCCTTTGGCCCTGCTGGGATTCTGGTTGTGGCCGACCGGGCAGATGTACTGCCTGATGTTCGACGAGTGGCTGTTCCGTCACCTCAACACTCCCCTGGCAACCAACCCCACCTGGCTGCACATCTGGGCCGTGGCCAGCCTGCGCCCCTTCGATATCGTGGTGGGGCTGATCATGCTCGGCCTGCTGATTCGCGGTGACTGGGTGTTCAAGGCAGTGGACGTGCGCCGGGCGTTTTTCGGCTTCCTGTCGATCCTGATTCTTATGGTGGTGATTCGCGCGCTGTTTTCCAAGTTGGTGGCCGTCATGAACTGGCAACACAACAGCCCGTCCATGGTGCTTGAAGGCGCCGTGCACATGAGCGACTACTTCCCGGGTTGGGAAAAAACCTGGGAGCTCAAGGACCGCTCCAGCCAGAGCTTCCCCGGCGACCATGCCTCGGTGCTACTGATCTGGGGCCTGTTCATGGGGATCTTCAGCCGCAGCGTCGGCCAGTTCCTGATCGTCTGGGGCCTGACCCTGCTGTTCATGATGCCGCGCCTGGTGGCAGGCGCGCATTGGGGCCAGGACGACTACATCGGCGGCGTGCTGCTGGCGGTGCTGGCCCTGGGCTGGGGCTACTACACGCCGTATGCGGCGCGGATGTCGAACTTCCTGCTGCGCCTGACGCACCCGCTGTTCAAGCTGATGACCCGGATGCCGGTGCTCTCGCGCATGAACGTGGTCCGTGCCAGCAGCCTGCTGCGCTGATCAGACCTTGTAGGAGCCGGCTTGCCGGCGAATGGGCCCTCGAAGGACGCCTTCGCCGGCAAGCCGGCTCCTACGCTTTCATTCGTGGCTGCTGCCGTGGAATTTGAATAGATCACGGCGCTGTTTCTTGCTCGGTTTGCCGTCGGTGCTGACCCCCAGGGCGCCAGCCTTGCGCTGGGCCGCCGCGGTTTCACGCTTGGCGATGCTGGCTTCGGTTTCCGTGTAGAGCGTCTGCGCTTCGGGCGCGCCACGACGGACGATGGACAGGGCCTGGACCACCACGGTGCGCTCGTCAAAGCCGGCGCGAATCTGGTACTCATCGCCGACCCGCGGCTCCTTGCCCGGCTTGCAGCGTTCGCCACGGTGATGCACCTTGCCACTTTCGATGGCCGCCTTGGCCAGGGCGCGGGTCTTGTAGAAGCGCGCCGCCCACAGCCATTTATCCAGACGAACCTTGTCCTCTTCTTCCTGCTTGTGCGCCACTGGAATTCCTCTTGCTGAAAAATGTCGCAACTCTAGAGCCTGCAAGCGGGCTCTCATATACCCTGCCGCTCAACTAAAATAACCCAGGTTGCGTCCTGATACGCGAGGAGTCCCCGTGACTGATTTCCCCACATCCCTGACCTCGCCCGGCAACCGCTGCGAAGGCTGCCAGCAAAGCCAGCCGCTGGGCTTCGATTTTTCCTTCGCCTATCAACCCATAGTCGATCTGCGCGACCGCTCGGTCTTTGCTCATGAAGCCCTGGTGCGCGGGATCAATGGCGAGGGCGCCCACACCGTGCTGGACCAGGTCGACGACAGCAACCGCTATCGCTTCGACCAGCGCTGCCGGACCCTGGCCATCACCACGGCCGCGCAGTTGAGCATGCAAAGCCACCTGTCGATCAACTTCATGCCCAATGCCGTGTACCGCCCGGAACTGTGCATCCGCACCACCCTGGAAGCCGCCCGCGCCCATGACTTTCCCCTGGACCGGCTGATTTTCGAAACCCTGGAAAGCCAGCACATAGATAACAGTCGCCATTTGACCCATATTCTGCGTGAATACCGCGAATTCGGCTTCAAGACCGCCATCGATGACTTCGGCGCGGGGTACTCGGGGCTGAACTTGCTGGCGAATTTCCAACCCGACCTGATCAAGCTCGACATGGCGCTTATTCGCGATGTCGACCAGGATCGCGTGCGCCAGGCGATCGTTCGCGGGATTGTCACAATCTGTGCGGAGTTGGGCGTTACAGTCATCGCCGAAGGCATTGAAAGCGCCGGTGAGCGAGACTTTCTCAGTGACTGTGGAATTTACCTGATGCAGGGTTACTGGTTCGCCAAACCTGCATTCAAAGCCCTGGCCGAGGTTCCGGCCGCGGCCTGGAAAAGCTAATTGCGGATTTCCCCTATTTGAAGACTTTTGACCATTTGACCGTTGTCGGTCTGCGCGAGTGGGTGGCGCTTCCTGATCTGGGAGTGGCCGGCCTGCGCGCCAAGATCGATACCGGGGCCAGTACCTCCAGCCTGCATGCCACCGAGATCGAGCCCTTCGAGCGCGACGGTGAGCAGTGGGTGCGCTTCAATGCCCACTTGGGCAGCGTGGTGCAGTTGCGTCATCGGCGTTGCGAAGCGCCGCTGGTGGCGATGAAGACCATTAAAAGCTCCAACGGCCAGGCCCAGGTGCGCTATGTGATCAGCACCACCCTGGCCCTGGGCGATCGCGTGTGGCGGGTGGAGTTCACCCTCGCCTGCCGCAAGGCCATGCGCTATCGCCTGCTGCTGGGTTCCAAGGCGCTGATCGACGGCCAGTTGGTGGTCAATCCGGGCATCAAGTACGTACAAGACAAACCGGTGTTCCCGGTATCCACTACCTCTGCCACAGGTGTTGCATGAAGATCGCTGTGCTGTCGCGTAACCCGCGTCTGTATTCCACTCGTCGTCTGGTCGAAGCCGGCACCGAGCGTGGCCATGAAATGGTAGTGGTCGACACCCTGCGCGCTTACATGAACATCGCCAGCCACAAGCCGCAGATCCACTATCGCGGCAAGCCCCTGGAAGGCTTCGATGCAGTGATCCCGCGGATCGGTGCCTCGGTGACCTTCTATGGCTGCGCGGTGCTGCGCCAGTTCGAAATGATGGGAGTCTTCCCGCTCAACGAGTCGGTGGCCATCGCCCGCTCCCGGGACAAGCTGCGCTCGCTGCAACTGCTGTCGCGGCGTGGCATCGGCCTGCCAGTGACGGGTTTTGCCCACTCGCCGGACGACATTCCCGACCTGATCGAAATGGTCAACGGCGCGCCCCTGGTGATCAAGGTACTGGAAGGCACCCAGGGCATCGGCGTGGTGCTGTGTGAAACCGCCACCGCGGCGGAGTCGGTGATCGAGGCCTTCATGGGCCTGAAGCAGAACATCATGGTCCAGGAATACATCAAGGAAGCCGGCGGCGCCGACATTCGCTGCTTCGTGGTGGGGGACAAGGTGATCGCGGCGATGAAGCGCCAGGCCAAGCCGGGGGAGTTCCGCTCCAACCTGCATCGCGGCGGCAGCGCCAGCCTGATCAAGATCACCCCAGAGGAACGCATGACCGCGCTGCGGGCGGCCAAGGTCATGGGCCTGAGCGTGGCGGGGGTGGATATCCTGCGCTCCAATCACGGGCCGCTGGTGATGGAAGTCAATTCCTCGCCGGGCCTGGAAGGCATCGAGACCACCACCGGCAAGAACGTGGCGGGGATCATCATCGAGCACATCGAGAAAAATGGCGGGCCGAACATGACCCGGACCAAGGGCAAAGGATAAACGCAGCGGCAAGTTTCCAGCTTCAAGCAGCAAGTAGAAGCGCTAACTCCCACTTGCAGCTTGCCGCTTGAAGCTTGCCGCTGCTTTTAGTCTGCATCCCGTGGCAGCAGCAGTCCCAGCGGCAGGCGCACTCGCGCCTCAAGCCCGCCATCCGGGCGGTTGCGCAGTTCGACGTTACCGCCGTGCATGGCGGCAATCCGCTTGACGATGGCCAGGCCCAGGCCGGTGCCCTTGCCACCTCGGGCACGGTCGCCACGGGTGAAGGGGTTGAAGATTGCTTCCAGCTCCGAAGGGTCGATCCCAGCGCCGCGGTCCATCACGCTCAGCACCACATACGGCGCATTGGTGTCACCGGACACATAGGCCGCCACTTCGACATCCGTGCCGGCGTGATTCAAGGCGTTGCCAATCAGGTTGTTGAGCAGACGCTTCATCGATACCCGGCGCAGCGGGAACGGCTGGATCGGCTCCAGGCGCAGGTGCACCCGCTCCTGGTTCTGGTTGTAGGGCGCGGCCACCTCGCGCACCAGATCGCTCAAGTCCACCTCTTCCACCGACTCGTCGCGGCCGTCGCGGATGAAGGCCAGGAACTGATCGAGAATGGCGTCCATGTCCTCGATATCCCGCACCATGTCGTCGGTCAGGTCAGTGTGCGCGCCCATCAACTCCAGGGACAGGCGCAAGCGGGTCAGTGGCGTGCGCAGGTCATGGGACACCCCGGCCAGCATCAGCTCGCGCTCGCGCCCGGCCTGCTCCACATCCTCGGCCATCTGGTTGAAGGCGCGATAGACCTCGGTCATCTCGCTCGGCGTATCGCTGATCGGCAGGCGCACGCTGCGCCCCTGGCCCAGTTGCCGAGCGGCGTAGACAAGGCGCTTGAGCGGTTGATTGAGCTGACTGACGAAGATCCACGCCGAGGCGGTGGACAAGAGGCCAATGGCCAGGAACCAGCCCAGCACGCTCCAGATCTTCTGCCCCCGCAGCGGATGCGGATACAGCGGCACCTTGAGCCAGCCATCCCCCAGGCTCGGCGCCCTCACCCACAGCGCCGGCGGTGCATGCATGCGCAGGCGCACTTCGGTGTCGGCGCCCAACTCGGCCTGCATCTGCCGCTGGTAGATCTCGCTGTAGGGCCAGTGCTGCTCGCCGGCCGGCACGCCGCTGCCCACCACCTTGATCAGGCCGGCGGCCTCGGCGATCTGGTCGCGGTTGGATTCATCGGCGGCCCAGTAGGCGCGCAGGGTCAGGGCCACGCCGTGGCTGTATTGCCGGTCCACCAGCACGTCCTCGTTCATCAACAGATAAACCAGGGTCAATGCCTTGGAAAACAGCACCACGATCAGCACCAGCCACAGGGTGCGAGAGAAGAAACTCTGGGGGAACCACAGCGGGGTTTTCATAACAGCCACTACACACTTTGCAGGAGCGACTCGCGCTCGCAGAGTTGCGGAATGCGAACGCCCGGGTCGTTACCGGCCCGGGCGTTCGCTCCTACAAATCACCTATCACTTGGTCGCGGTGCCATCCGGCACGAAGACATAACCCACGCCCCAGACGGTCTGGATATAACGCGGCTTGGAAGGATCAGGCTCGATCATCCGCCGCAGGCGGGAGATCTGCACGTCGATGGAACGCTCCAGGGCATCCCACTCGCGGCCACGGGCCAGGTTCATCAGTTTGTCGCGGGTCAGCGGCTGGCGGGCGTTCATCACCAGCGCCTTGAGTACCGCGAACTCACCGGTGGTGAGCATGTGTACTTCATCGCCACGCTTGAGTTCGCGAGTGGCCAGGGACAGTTCGTAGTCACCGAAGGTCACGCTTTCGTCTTCGCTGCCCGGCGCGCCCGGCACCGGAGCCGACTGGCGACGCAGCACGGCCTTGACCCGGGCCATCAGCTCGTCTGGGTTGAACGGCTTGGCCAGGTAATCGTCGGCGCCCAGCTCCAGGCCCTTGATGCGGCTCAGCTCGTCGCCCTTGGCGGTGAGCATGATGATCGGAATCTGGTTGTTGGCACTGCGCAGTCGGCGGCAGGCGGTCAGGCCGTCTTCGCCGGGCAGCATCAGGTCGAGGACCACCAGGTTGAACACTTCGCGACCCAACAGACGGTCCATTTGCTCGGTGTTCGGCACCGCGCGGGCACGGTAGCCCTTGCTGACGAAAAAACGCTCCAGCAGGCTGCTCAGCCCCGGATCGTCGTCAACAATAAGAATTTTTTCGCCTTCAGCAGTTTGTGCAGTGCTGCTCATTGGATGCTCCTCTAATCTCGGTGCGCATTATGGCGTAGCTGCCGTTATACGCACCGTGTGCATTGTTAGCAGATTTTTCCTCTATCGCCAGCAAACCCGCTGTCGGCCTGAGGCTGGCGATCACCCCGCAACGACTAACGCTGGGTATAATGCGCCGCCTTTTGTGTTGGGCAATATCTGATCAGTACGCCTGCGGCCGTTTTTTTATTTGCCTGGGCCGGCAGTATTTTTTCGATTTCACGGGTCAACAGCCAGCCTTTTGATCCAGGTGGCGGCGCGTGCCAGGCCGCTCAACCAGACTCGCCGGGCCTTATTTTCGTGCCCGCGGGCCTGCTTTCACACATTTGTCAGGTGGTTTTATGGACAGCATCAACAGCCGCATTGCCGAGGAACTCGGTGTACGCCCACAACAGGTCGAAGCGGCCGTCGCTCTATTGGATGAAGGCTCCACCGTGCCCTTCATCGCCCGTTACCGGAAAGAGGTCACCGGCAGCCTCGATGACACTCAACTGCGTCATCTGGAAGAGCGCCTGCGCTACCTGCGAGAACTCGACGAACGGCGGATCAGCATCCTGGCCAGCATCGAAGAGCAGGGCAAGCTGACCCCGGAGCTGGCTCGCGAGATCAAGCTGGCCGACACCAAGACCCGCCTCGAAGACCTGTACCTGCCTTATAAGCAGAAGCGCCGCACCAAGGGCCAGATCGCCCTGGAAGCCGGCCTCGGCGAGCTGGCGGACGGCCTGTTCAACGACCCAAGCCTGACTCCGGAAGCCGAAGCCGCCCGCTTCGTCAACGCCGACAAAGGCGTGGCCGACGTCAAGGCCGCCCTGGAAGGCGCCAAGTACATCCTCATGGAGCGCTTCGCCGAAGACGCGGGTTTGCTGGACAAGCTGCGTAACTTCCTCAAGCAGGAAGCCACCCTCAGCGCCCGCGTGGTGGCGGGCAAGGAAGAAGAAGGCGCCAAGTTCCGCGACTACTTCGAACACGACGAACCGCTGAAAAGCATGCCGTCGCACCGCGCCCTGGCGATTTTCCGCGGCCGCAACGAAGGCATTCTCAGCTCCGCGCTGAAAGTCGGTGACGAACTGCCGGGCACCATGCACCCCTGCGAAGGCATGATCGGCCAGCACGTGGGTATCCAGAACCAGAACCGCCCCGCCGACAAATGGCTGGGTGAAGTGGTGCGCTGGACCTGGAAGGTCAAGCTCTACACCCACTTGGAAACCGATCTGCTGGGCGAGCTGCGCGACAACGCGGAAACCGAGGCGATCAACGTCTTCGCCCACAACCTGCACGACCTGCTGCTGGCCGCTCCGGCCGGCCCGCGCGCCACCCTGGGCCTGGATCCGGGCCTGCGCACCGGCTGCAAGGTGGCGGTGGTGGATGCCACCGGCAAGCTGCTGGACCACGCCACCGTCTACCCGCACGTGCCGCACAACAAGTGGGACCAGACCCTGGGCATCCTGGCCGCGCTGTGCGCCAAGCACTCGGTGGACCTGATCGCCATCGGCAACGGCACCGCCAGCCGCGAGACCGACAAGCTGGCCGCCGAACTGATCAAGAAATACCCGGCCATGAAGATGACCAAGGTCATGGTTTCCGAAGCCGGTGCATCGGTGTACTCGGCCTCGGAACTGGCGGCCAAGGAATTCCCGGACCTGGACGTGTCGATCCGCGGCGCCGTATCCATCGCCCGCCGCCTGCAAGACCCGCTGGCGGAACTGGTGAAGATCGATCCGAAATCCATCGGTGTCGGCCAGTACCAGCACGACGTGTCGCAGCTGAAACTGGCCCGCGGCCTGGACGCCGTGGTGGAAGACTGCGTGAACGCCGTCGGCGTCGACGTCAACACCGCCTCCGTGGCCCTGCTGGCGCGGATCTCCGGCCTCAATGCGACCCTGGCGCAGAACATCGTCAGCCACCGCGACGAGCACGGTGCGTTCAAGACCCGCGCCGCGCTGAAAAAGGTCGCGCGCCTGGGTGAAAAGACCTTCGAACAGGCCGCCGGCTTCCTGCGCGTGATGAACGGCGACAACCCGCTGGACGCTTCGGCGGTGCACCCGGAAGCCTACCCACTGGTGCAGCGCATCGCCGCCGACACCGGCCGCGACATCCGCTCGCTGATCGGCGACAGCGGCTTCCTCAAGCGCCTGGATCCGAAGAAATTCACCGACGAAACCTTCGGTCTGCCCACCGTCACCGACATCCTGCAGGAACTGGACAAACCCGGCCGCGACCCGCGCCCGGAGTTCAAGACCGCCGAGTTCCAGGATGGCGTGGAAGACCTCAAGGACCTGCAACTGGGGATGATCCTCGAAGGCGTGGTGACCAACGTCACCAACTTCGGTGCCTTCGTCGACATCGGCGTGCACCAGGATGGCCTGGTGCACATCTCGGCGCTGTCGGAGAAGTTCATCAAGGACCCGCGTGAGGCGGTGAAGGCCGGTGACGTGGTGAAAGTGAAGGTCATGGAAGTCGACATTCCGCGCAAACGCGTGGGCCTGTCGATGCGCATGAGCGACACCCCGGGCGAGAAGATCGACGGCGCTCGCGGCTCCCGTCCGGGTGCGGCGCCGCGCTCGTCCCAGGGCAGCGCACCGCGCAAGGAAACTACCGCGGCGGCACCGAGCAACAACGCCATGGCCTCGCTGTTCGCCAACGCCAAGCAGTTGAAGAAGCGCTGATGGAAATCCCCGCCGGCCTGACCGAAAGCGCCTTCAGCCAATTGCTCGGCTGCCGTCTGCAACGCCTGGAAACCGGCGAGGCGGACGTCGCCCTGGAGCTGACCCCACAACTGCGCAATCGCGGGCAAAAGCTCCATGGCGGGGCGATCTTCAGCCTGGTGGACATTGCCATGGGGCTGGCCTGTTCCAGCACCCACGGCTTTGACCAGCAGAGCGCCACCATCGAATGCAAGATCAACTACATCCGCGCTGTGGCCGAGGGTGAAGTGCTGTGCCGGGCCAAGGTGATCCACCCCGGCCGCCGCACCCTGGTGGTGGAAGCGGACGTGATCCAGGGCGACAAACTGGTCGCAAAAGCACAAGGCACCTTCGCGGTCCTATAGCTCCCCGTCATGAATTTGGGTTAATTTCGGCGCTGCGAAAGCGGCGTCGGAGTTTTTTGCCCGCGCTAAAGCCAGATTCAGGGATGAAGGATTGGCGTTTTCAAGCGAGTCGGCTTGACTCAAAAACCAGGCGAAAACGCCAGTTTTAACTTCACCCTTGTAGACCGTCCTGCCCACCCCCATATTGGGGCGACTGACGCGTGAAGGAATCCAACTTGAGCGAACTTCTCAACCGCCGCCTGGCTCTGCTCGGCGAGCGCGCTAACCTCTCCCTGCTCGAGCAGTGCCTGCACGGTATCGAACGTGAATGCCTGCGTGTCACCGGCGAAGGCCGCCTGGCACAGACCCCGCACCCGGAAGAACTGGGTTCCGCGCTGACCAACGAACAGATCACCACCGACTATTCCGAGTCGCTGCTGGAGTTCATCACCCCGGCCCTCGCGGACCCGGCCGATACCCTGGCCAGCCTCGACAAGATTCATCGTTTCGCCTACAGCAAGCTCGGCAACGAGTACCTGTGGAGTCCATCGATGCCGTGCCCGTTGCCGGCCGAGGAAGACATCCCGATCGCCTACTACGGCACCTCCAACATCGGTCAGCTCAAGTACGTGTACCGCAAGGGCCTGGCCCTGCGCTACGGCAAGGCCATGCAGTGCATTGCCGGGATCCACTACAACTTCTCCCTGCCGGAACAGCTGTGGCCACTGCTCAAGCAAGCCGAAGGCTTCGTCGGCAGCGACCGTGACTACCAGTCCTCGGCCTATATCGCGCTGATCCGCAATTTCCGCCGTTACAGCTGGCTGCTGATGTACCTGTTCGGTGCCTCGCCGGCCCTGGACGCGGGCTTCCTGCGCGGCCGCTCGCACCAGCTGGAACAGCTGGACGCCGACACCCTGTACCTGCCCTACGCCACCAGCCTGCGCATGAGCGACCTGGGCTACCAGAGCAAGGCCCAGGCCGGGCTGACCCCTTGCTACAACGATCTGAACAGCTACACCGACAGCCTGCGCAAGGCCGTGGCCACGCCCTACGCGCCCTACGTGGCCGTCGGCACCCACAAGGATGGCGAGTGGGTGCAACTGAACACCAACATCCTGCAGATCGAAAACGAGTACTACTCCAACATCCGCCCCAAACGCGTGACCTACACCGGCGAGCGACCGATCCAGGCGCTGATGGCCCGGGGCATCCAGTACGTCGAAGTGCGTTGCCTGGACATCAACCCGTTCCTGCCCCTGGGCATCGACCTGCAGGAAGCGCGCTTCCTCGACGCCTTCCTGCTGTATTGCGCGCTCAACGACAGTCCGCTGTTCGAGAATAACGAGTGCGGCAACGCCACCTCCAACTTCCTCGCCGTGGTCAAGGAAGGCCGGCGTCCGGGCCTGCAACTGCAACGCCGGGGCCAGCCGGTGGAAATGAAAGAGTGGGCCGCCGAACTGCTGGAGCAGATCGCGCCATTGGCTGCCCTGCTCGACCAGAGCCACGGCAGCGACGTGCACAGCAAGGCCCTGGACGCCCAGTTGGCCAAGGTCAAGGATTCGTCCCTGACCCCGTCGGCCCAGGTGCTGGCGGCCATGAGCGAGCACAAGGAGAGCTTCAGCCAGTTCTCCCTGCGCCAGAGCCAGGCGCATGCCGAGTACTTCCGCAGCCAGCCCCTGGCCAAGGAAGAACAAACCGCCTTCGAAGACGCGGCGCGCCAATCCCTGGAGCAGCAGACCGAGCTTGAGCAGAACGAAGTGGGTGATTTCGACGTGTTCGTCGGCGCCTACCAGGCCAGCATCCTGGCCATCAGCAACTGACGCTTCACCGCCAAGCCGGCTCCTACACCCATACCGTAGGAGCCGGCTTGCCGGCGAACAGCACGCTGCCTATTCCCCTCATAAGCTAATGCAAATAAGTTATTTATTTCTGCATTCTTAGATCATTTAGTCTCCTCCCACGCCGATCACCGGCCGCCTATGAGGAGCCCCCCACATGAAACTGCATTTCCCCCTTCGCCTCCTGGCGGCCGCGTCCCTGGCCGCTGCGAGTTTCTTTGCCCAGGCGGCCGACGTCACCGTCGCCTACCAGACCACCGTCGACCCGGCCAAGGTCGCGCAAGCCGACGGCAGCTACGAAAAAGCCACCCAGGCCAAGATCAACTGGCGCAAATTCGATAACGGTGCCGACGTCATCGCCGCCATCGCTTCCGGCGATGTGCAGATCGGCTACCTGGGCTCCAGCCCGCTGACCGCCGCCATCACCCGCAAGGTGCCGGTGCAGACCTTCCTCATCGCCACCCAGATCGGCGCCGCCGAAGCCCTGGTGGCCCGCGACGGTTCCGGGATCAACAGCCCTCAGGACCTGATCGGTAAAAAAGTCGCCGTGCCCTTCGTTTCCACCGGCCACTACAGTCTGTTGGCGGCACTGAAACACTGGAACATCGACCCCTCGAAAGTGCAGATCCTCAACCTGGCGCCACCGGCAATCATCGCCGCCTGGAAGCGCGGCGATATCGACGCCACCTACGTCTGGGACCCGGCCCTGGGCGTGGCCAAGGAAAACGGCAAGGTGCTGATCACCTCTGGTGAACTGGCCAAGTTCGGCGCGCCGACCTTCGACGCCTGGATCGTGCGCAAGGATTTTGCCGAGAAGCACCCGGAGATCGTCAGCGCCTTCGCCAAGGTGACCCTGGATGCCTATGCCCAGTACCGCAAGGACCCACAAGCCTGGCTGGCCAACCAGGGCAACGTCGACAAGCTGGTGAAGCTCTCCGGGGCCAAGGCCAGCGATATCCCGCTGCTGCTGCAAGGCAACGTCTACCCGCTGGCCGCCGACCAGGTGATCAGCCTCGGCGCCCCGACCACCAAGGCCATCACCGACACCGCGCTGTTCCTCAAGGAGCAAGGCAAGGTCGAAGCGGTGCTGCCGGACTACGCCCCCTACGTCAGCGCCAAGTTCATCCCTGAATAACCCGCGACCGGACAGGAGATAGCCGTCATGGCCTTGCTACAACTGGAGCGCATCAGCGCACAGTACCCCGGCGCCGCCGAACCGGTGCTGGCGGATATTTCCCTGACCCTGGGGCCACAGCAACTGCTGGTCGCCCTGGGTCCCTCCGGCAGCGGCAAGACCTCGCTGCTGAACCTGATTGCCGGGTTCGTCGACCCCAGCGCCGGGCGCATCAGCCTCGACGGTGTACCGGTCAAGGGCCCCAGCGCCGAGCGTGGCGTGGTGTTCCAGGACGACGCCCTGCTGCCCTGGCAGGACGTGCTGGGCAACGTTGCCTTCGGCCTGGAACTGGCCGGCGTCGCCCGCGACCTGCGTGAAGCCCGGGCGCGGGAGATGCTCGCCCTGGTGGACCTGGCCGGCTTCGACAAGCGCCGCATCTGGCAACTCTCCGGTGGACAGAAACAGCGCGTGGGCCTGGCCCGCGCCCTGGCCGCCGACCCACGCGTGCTGCTGATGGACGAACCCTTCGGCGCCCTGGATGCCTTCACTCGCGAACAGATGCAGGAACTGTTGCTGCAAGTCTGGCGGCGCACCGCCAAGCCGGTGTTCCTGATTACCCACGACATCGAAGAAGCGGTGTTCCTGGCCACCGACCTGATCCTCCTGGCGCCCAACCCGGGGCAGATCGTCGAGCGCCTGAACCTGGACTTCGGCCAGCGCTACGCCGCCGGCGAATCGGCGCGGGCGATCAAGTCCGACCCGTTGTTCATCGAAACCCGCGAACATGTGCTGTCCCGGGTGTTCTCCCAACGCAGCGCCACCCAGCAGCAGGAGCGCCCATGAGCAGCTACGAGATTCCCGCTACCGCGACCCGCGACGCCAATCCGAAAGCGCCAGTGCCGGTGCGTCGCAGCCTGAGCACCCGCTGGATCAGTGTGCTGACTCTGATCACCCTGCTGGCCCTGTGGTGGGCCGTCACCGCCAGCGGCCTGATCGAACCACTGTTCCTGCCGCCACCGGCCGCCGTGCTGCAAAAAGGCTGGTTGCTGGCCACCAGCGGCTACATGGATTCCACCCTCTGGCAGCATCTGGCAGCGAGCCTGGAGCGCATCGGCCTGGCCCTGGGCTTTGCCGTGCTGACAGCTATTCCGGTGGGCATCGCCATTGGCGCCAACCGCATCGCCCGTGGCGTGCTCGACCCCTTGATCGAGTTCTACCGGCCGATTCCGCCCCTGGCCTATCTACCGCTGATCGTCATCTGGTGCGGCATTGGCGAGCTGTCCAAGGTGCTGCTGATCTACCTCGCCATTTTCGCCCCGATTGCCATCGCCACCGCCACCGGCGTGCGCACCGTCGACCCAGCGAAGCTGCGCGCCGCGCAGTCTTTGGGCGCGACCCGGGCGCAGCTGATTCGCCACGTGATCCTGCCCAGCGCCTTGCCGGACATCCTCACCGGCGTGCGCATTGGCCTGGGCGTGGGCTGGTCGACCCTGGTGGCGGCGGAGCTGATCGCCGCCACCAGCGGCCTGGGTTTCATGGTGCAGTCCGCCGCGCAATTCCTGGTCACCGATGTGGTGGTGCTGGGGATATTGGTGATTGCCCTGATCGCCTTCGCCATGGAGATGGGCCTGCGCGCCCTGCAACGCAAACTGGTGCCCTGGCACGGCCAATCCCACTAACAACAGATCCCCCCTCTCCTGCGTAGGAGCTGGCTTGCCAGCGAAGAGGCCCACAAGCCTCATACCATCCTCTCGGCGGCCTGCGCCGGCGAGCGGAGCGCCGCCCGACTCCTACACACAGCGAATACGAGAACGACCATGAGCCTGACCATCACTCCTCTAAGCTCCGCCCTCGGCGCCCAGATCGGCGGCATCGATATCAGCCAGCCCTTGAGCATCGAACATCGTGACGCCATCGAGCAGGCGCTGCTCAAGCATCAGGTGCTGTTCTTCCGTGACCAGCCGATCACCCCACAGCAGCAAGCGCGCTTCGCCGCCCACTTCGGTGACCTGCACATTCACCCGATCTACCCCAATGTGCCGGAACAGCCGGAGATCCTGATCCTCGACACCGCCGAAACCGACGTGCGCGACAACGCCATCTGGCACACCGACGTGACCTTCCTGCCGACCCCGGCCCTGGGCGCGGTGCTCAGCGCCAAGCTGTTGCCGGCGTTCGGCGGCGACACCCTGTGGGCCAGCGGCATCGCCGCCTACGAAGCCTTGTCCGAGCCGATGAAGAAGCTGCTGCAAGGCCTGACCGCTACCCACGAATTCATCAAGTCCTTCCCCCTGGAGCGCTTTGGCAACACCCCGGAAGACCTGGCGCGCTGGGAGGAAACCCGACGCAAGAATCCGCCACTGTCGCACCCGGTAATCCGCACCCATCCGGTGAGCGGACGCCAGTCGCTGTTCGTCAACGACGGCTTCACCACCCGCATCAATGAGCTGTCCGAAAGCGAAAGCGAGGCCATCCTCAAACTGCTGTTCGCCCACGCCACCCGCCCGGAATTCACCATCCGCTGGCGCTGGCAGGAAAACGACGTGGCCTTCTGGGACAACCGCGTGACCCAACACTATGCCGTGGACGACTACCGCCCACAGCGCCGGGTGATGCAGCGCGCGACCATTCTTGGGGATGTGCCGTTCTTTCGCTGAAACCCAAAGGGGCCGAGCGCCCCGGCCACGCGCAACACGCGAGGCCGGGGTGGCTGGTTATTTGACGCTGGCGGGGGCCTTCTTCTTGCGATTACCGATATGGATCGCCTGGCCATTCACCGCCAACGCGGCTTCATGCAGGGCTTCGGACAGGGTCGGGTGGGAGAACACCATCATCCCCAGGTCTTCGGCGCTGGTGCCGAATTCCATGCCGATCGCGCCTTCCTGGACCAGTTCCGCGGCGCCCGGTCCTATCACATGCACGCCAAGCACCCGGTCGGTGGCGGCATCGGCAATCACCTTGACCAGCCCGGCGGTGTCGTTGGCCGCCATGGCCCGGCTGCTGGCGGAGAACGGGAAGGTGCCGATGTTCAGTTCGATGCCCTGGGCCTTGAGGGCCTGTTCGGTCTGGCCGACCCAGGCGATTTCAGGGTGGGTGTAGATCACTGACGGGATCAGCTCGTAATTCAGCGGATGCTGATGCCCGGCAAGGCTCTCAGCCACCATCACCCCTTCTTCCGACGCCTTGTGCGCCAGCATCGGGCCGCGTACCACGTCGCCAATGGCGAACACCCCAGGCACGCTGGTGCGGCATTGCCCGTCGACGTGGATGAAGCCGCGTTCATCCAGTTGCACGCCGCTGTCGGCGGCCAGCAGGTCGGTGGTCAGGGGCCGGCGACCCACGGCAACGATCAGCCGGTCGAAAGTCTGCTGCTTGTCCTCGCCGCCTTCGCTGAGGCTGACCGTGACGCTGTCGCCCTGCACCTCGGAGGCCGTCACCCGGGCCCCCAGGCGGATGTCCAGGCCCTGTTTGCCGAGGATCTTCTGCGCTTCTCTGGCGATCTGCACATCCACCGCTGGCAGGAAGCTGTCGAGGGCCTCCAGCACCGTCACTTCAGCCCCCAGGCGAGCCCAGACCGAACCCAGCTCCAGGCCGATGACGCCGGCGCCGATCACCCCCAGGCGCTTGGGCACGCGGGTGAATTCCAGGGCGCCGGTGGAGTCGACGATCACCTGCCCGGTCAGCGGCGCTGCGGCGATATCGATGGGCCGTGAGCCGGGGGCGAGGATGATGCTGGTGGCGCTGATGCGCTGGATGCTGCCGTCGGCCGCTGTCACCTCCACTTGCTTGTTGGCCAGCAGCTTGCCGTGACCTTCCAGCAGGGCCACGCCATTGGCCTTGAACAGCGCGGCGATGCCGCCGTTGAAGTTGCGCACCACGTTGTCCTTGCGCGCCAGCATGGCCGGCACGTCGATCTGCGGGTTGCTGATGCCGATGCCGTGCACGGCAAAACCGTTACGCGCCTCGTCATAGTGATGGGAGCTGTCCAGCAGCGCCTTGGAGGGAATACAGCCCACATTGAGGCAGGTGCCGCCCAGGGCGGTCTTGCCGTCCTTACCCTGGTAGCGCTCGATACAGACCGTCTTCAGTCCCAGTTGCGCCGCGCGGATCGCCGCGACATAGCCGCCGGGACCCGCGCCGATCACGATCACATCGTATTGTTCATTCATAGCTTGTCGTCCTGTGCATAAACAAAATCGACCACGACCCCCAGGGTCGCGCTGTCGTTGAGAATGTGCGGGTGGCCAAGCCCGCGGGTTTGCCGCGCGGCCACAACCCCGTTGCAGATGCCCTTGCAGAGCACCTTGGTGAAGCGCTTGCGGCGGCGCCTGAGGGCACCGAAGGTTGTGCTTGAGCCATCATCTGTCCGCTTCTGCGGGCGCTGCTGCACCCTGACTCTGTTGCGTTTGAAACAGCCTCTTGCACCTGTTGCCGCCTGGCCTGGCCCGGCGACTTTTTCTCCAGTTCCTGGCGGTCGTACAGCGCCCACTGGCGCCCAGTGCGGCACCGTCCACGCGCGCGGCATACTCGCCAGCCGGCCTAGTTGGCCGGGCTGGCCGCGTAGCGCGGCAGACGTGCCGCTGGCGCGGGTGGGCGATTGCACCAACGCTCGATCAACGCGCGCCCATGCGCCCGCCCGGCGCGCAATGCCGCCTCGTTGCTGGCGTAATCATTGCCGTAGGGCGGGCAGGCAAAATGCAGCGAAAAACTTGGATGCTGGCCATGCCCGGCCAACCGTCCGACGTAGCTGAACGACTCCTGCGCAGCGTATGAATGAAGACATGGCGAACCCGGCTCCTTGATGATCATCAAGTAGATATCGTGGTCATACCAAGTCTCCCGAAACCAACGACCGGGATAATCCATGTTTCACCTCCTTGTGTTTTTGCCGAGCCGATCAGGCCCCGCAAGCAACTAGCGCAACCGTCAGATCCGGCGCTTCGGCCCCGTAGCGGCCCGGCAGAAGCAATCACTTTTCCTTCGTCACCGCCCCCGTCACGGCCGGGGCCACCTTGCACAACGGCACCAGCAACAGCGCCAGCACAAACATCATCGCCATCAACCGAAACACATCGCCAAACGCCAGGGTCAGGGCTTCACGCCCCACCAGCCGGCCGAAAATCCCTTGGGCCATGAGCAAAGCGTGGCTGGGATCCGGTGTATCGGCGGCAATCTTCAGCGCCAGTTGCTCCATCAGTGCCTGGGCGGCGCCAGCCTGGCTCCCCAGCGACTCGGACAAGCGCAGCAATTGGGTCCGGGCATCGTCTTGCAGCCAGGTGTTGACCGTGGCAATGCCAATGGCTCCGCCCAGGTTGCGCATCAGGTTGAACAGCCCGGAGGCCTGGCGCAGTTCAGCGCCCTGGAACGAACTCAAGGCCATGTTCACGCTCGGCACGATGCACAGCATCAGGAACAGGCCGCGCGCCACCTGTGGCACCAGCCACTCATCGAAGCCCCAGTTGGCAGTGACCCGGGAGGTCAACCACAGGCTCAACGCCAGGCCCAGGAAACCCACCGAGAGGATCAGGCGCCGATCGACTTTCTCCGAAGCGCGAGCCGCGATGATCGTACTGACCAACTGCCCGATGCCGACGACAAAAACCGTGGTGCCGATTTCCAGGCTGTCGAATCCGCGCACCCGCCCGAGGAACACCGGCACCAGATACGTCGAGGAATACAGACCAAAGCCGATCACCAGGTTCAGCAGGCAGGCAATGGCAAAGGTGCGGTCGCGGAACGGCCCCAGCGACACGATCGGATTGTGCGAATACAACGAGCGTTCGATGAACAAGCCAAAGGACACCAGGGAAACCCAGGCCGCCATGACGATCCCGGTGTCGCTGAACCAGTCCTTGCGCGGCCCCTCCTCCAGCACGTATTCGAAGCACCCCAGGGCCAGCGCCATCGCGACAAAATGCAGCCAGTCGATACGCCGCAGCAGGGCCAGGTCCGGGCGGTCGACATCGATCAGTAGCGCCGCGCCGATGCAGATCAGCAGCCCCGGAAGCACGTTGATAAAGAAGATCCAGCGCCAGTCCAGATAGAAGGTCACCAGACCGCCCACGGTGGGGCCCAAGGTCGGTGCCAATACCGCGGTCATGCCGAGGATCGCCGGGACCATCGCCCGCTGCTTGCCTTCGAACAACACGAACCCCACGGCGAAGACCGTGGGCACCATGGCGCCGCCGGCAAATCCTTGCAAAGCCCGCAGCACGATCATCGACTCGATGTTCCAGGCCATGCCGCAGCCCACGCTGAACAAGGTGAAGAACGCCGCACTGGCGGCGAACAGCCAACGGGTGGAAAGCGCCTGGGCGAGAAATGCCGAGAAGGGAATCATGATCAGTTCGGCGATCAGGTAGGCCGTCTGTACCCAGCTCACTTCATCGGGACCGGCACTGAGGCCGGCCTGCACATCGTTGAGCGAAGCCGCGACGATCTGGATGTCGATCAGCGCCATGAACATGCCAAAGGCCATGATCGTGAAGACCAGAAATTTGCGCTTTGTCGAATGTTGCCCAGGCTCGATGCCTGCATCGCGAAGGCCAGTTGCGCTTGTCGTCACGGTAGGTGCTTCCCTGTGGCATTACGCCCGACATATGAATATTATGAGCGTAATACAATCCACATGGAGCTTCAACATGGAGCAGAGCACCCAGACTCAGAACGCCATCCTGCAAGCCGCCCAGGAGACCGATCAGCCGCGCAAACGCTCCAGGCGCCCACTGATCGCCGGCGCCGTTGCGCTGACGCTGGTGGCGCTCGGAGCGGGCTGGGTGTTGCTGGCACCGTCGACGGAAGCCACGGACGATGCCTATATCGCCGCCGACGCCACTGCCGTCGCGCCGCGGGTCCACGGCCTGGTGACGCAGGTATTGGTCAAGGATCACCAGACGGTCAGCGCCGGCCAGCCGCTGGTGCGTATCAACAGCGAAGAATTCGACAGCCGGGTGACCCTGGCCGAAGGCGATCTGGCGGACGCCCAGGCGCAAGTCGCCCTGGCCGAAGCCGCGCTGGCCATTCAGGACGCCGAACAGCGCCTGGCCAGCGCCCGCGTGCTGGCCGCGCGAACGGCCATCCGCACCAACCAGGCCGAGTCCAGGCGCGCCGGCGCGGAGCGCAACCGCTTCGACACCCTGGTCACCACCGGCGCCGTGGCGCGCAACGAAGTGGAGAAATACAGCACCCAGGCCATCTCGGCAGAACAGGGGCTGGCCTATGCCCAGGCCATGCTGCAAGTGGCCGAGAACGACCAGGCGGTCACGGCGGCGCAACGCCAACGCCTGCAAGCCCAGCTGCAGAGCGCCAGGGCCAAGGTGGCGACCGCCCAGGCACGACTCGAACTGGCGCAGCAGGACCTGCGCCACGCCACCGTCTATGCACCGATGGACGGCACCGTGGGCAACCGGCAGGTTCAGGTGGGTGATTACGTGCAACCCGGCTCGCGCCTGCTGACCCTGGTGCCGCTGCACGAGCTCTATGTACTGGCCAATTTCAAGGAAACCCAGACCCAGCACATGTACCCAGGCCAGTCGACGCGGATCAAGATCGATGCCCTGCCGGGGGTGAGCCTCGTCGGCACCGTGGAAAGCCTGGCACCGGGTTCGGGCTCGACCTTCGCCCTGCTGCCCTTCGAGCCGGGCACCGGCAACTTCACCAAGATCGTGCAGCGGGTGCCGGTGCGTATCCGCTTCAATGCCGAGCAACCCGGCCTCGAACGCCTGCGGCCGGGCCTGTCGGTCACGGCAAAAGTCGATCTGGACAGCTCACAGGCACGCGCCGTGGCCAGCACCCAGACCGGGCTCAAAGTGAGCAGCAACGCGCCCACCACGGCGCAATGAGCGCCCCATGAAAAACGCCTTGCTCTGGCCCTGTCCCAGCAAAAAGCCCCCGGCAAACCGCTCTGCCGGGGGCTGTCCGCCAAGCGCGGTGCCTGAGGAGGCTATTGCGCCAGCGACGGTTTCTCCCACAGGTTGATCCGCCCCTCCTTGGCGAAATGATCGATTTGCGCCAGTTCCTCCACACTGAAGCTCAGGTTCTGCAGGGCTCCGACGTTCTCGACGATCTGCTCCGGACGGCTGGCACCGATCAAGGCCGAAGTCACCCGCGGATCTCGCAGGGTCCAGGCCAGGGCCAGTTGCGCCAGGCTCTGGCCGCGGTTCCTGGCAATCTCATTGAGGGCCCGCACATGGGCAAGATTGGCCTCCGACAGGTGCGACGCCTGCAGCGAGCCCCCGCCCGGACGATTGACCCGTGCATCCTCGGGAATGCCATTGAGGTATTTATCGGTGAGCAGCCCCTGGGCCAGCGGAGTAAAGGCGATCACCCCCACACCCAGATCATCGGTGGTGCCCAGCAGGTCCTTCTCCACCCAGCGATTGAGCATGTTGTAGGCCGGCTGATGAATCAGCAGCGGCACTTTCCACTCCTTGAGCAACGCGGCGATTTCCCGGGTCTTCGCCCCGGAATAGGAGGAAATGCCGATGTACAGCGCCTTGCCCTGCTGCACTGCGCTGGCCAGGGCGCTGGCGGTTTCCTCCAGCGGCGTATCCGGGTCGAAGCGGTGGGAATAGAAGATATCCACATAATCCAGGCCCAGGCGCTGCAGGCTCTGGTCCAGGCTGGCCAGCACATACTTGCGCGAACCGCCGCCCTGGCCGTAAGGCCCGGGCCACATGTCCCAGCCGGCCTTGCTGGAGATGATCAGCTCATCGCGATAGGCCTTGAAGTCCTCGCGCAGCAGACGACCGAAATTGATCTCGGCGCTGCCATAGGGCGGGCCGTAGTTGTTGGCCAGGTCGAAGTGGTTGATCCCCAGGTCGAAGGCCGTGCGCAACAGGGCGCGCTGGGTATCGATCGGCGTGCTGTCACCGAAGTTGTGCCAAAGCCCCAGGGACAGCGCCGGCAGCACCAGGCCACTGCGGCCGACACGGCGATAAGGGATGGAGTCGTAGCGATTTTCGGCAGCTATGTAAGTCATCGAATCCTCTCTGAGTCAGGTCTTTCCAAAACGACTAATGTCAATCAATGCGCCCCGCCGGAGCCGGCGGTGGTTACACAAACTGGTTCTTCGGTCGCGCCAGCCCCAGGTTTTCCCGCAGGGTCCGGCCCTCGTATTCAGTTCTGAACAGCCCGCGCCGCTGCAGTTCCGGAATTACCCCCGTCGCAAAATCCCCCAGGCCGTCCGGCAGGTGCGGCACCAACACATTGAAACCATCGGCCGCGCCCTCCTCGAACCAGGCCTGCAGTTCATCGGCAATCTGCCCGGGCGTACCGATCAGGCTGTAGTGCCCGCGCCCGCCGGCAATCTTGCGCCCCAACTGAGCCAGGGTCAGGTTGTCCTTGCCGGCCAGCTCGGTGAGCAACTGCTGGCGGCTTTGCTGACCGCTCTGGGTCAGAGGCAACGACGGCAAGGGTCCATCCAGCGGATAACCGGACAAATCGAAATTGCCCAGCATCCGCCCGAGCAGGGCCACCCCCACTTCGGGCTCCACCAGTGCCTGGAACGATTCGAATTTCTCCCGGGCCTGGCTTTCGCTGTCCCCCACCACCACGAACACCCCGGGCATGATTTTCAGCGATTCCGTACTACGATCGTACTGCTTGAGACGGCCCTTCAAGTCGGCATAAAACGCCTGAGCAGCGGCCAGGGAAGGCTGCGCGGTGAACACCACCTCGGCCGTCTGCGCCGCCAGGTCGCGGCCACTTTCCGAGGAGCCGGCCTGCACGATCACCGGGTAACCCTGGGGCGGGCGCGGCACATTCAAGGGCCCTTTGACCTGGAAGAATTCGCCGCGATGGTCCAGTAAATGCTGCTTGTTCGGGTCGTAATACTCGCCAGTGGCCTTGTTCCGGACAAAGGCGTCGTCCTCCCAACTGTCCCAGAGCCCGGTCACCACCTGATGAAACTCCCGGGCCCGGCGATACCGTTCGGCATGCCCGAAATGTTCATCCCGACCGAAATTCTGCGCCTCGGCGGCATTGTCCGAAGTCACCAGGTTCCACCCCGCCCGGCCCCCTGAAAGATGGTCCAGCGAAGCGAATTTACGTGCTACGTGGTACGGTACGTTATAGCTCGTAGTGCTAGTGGCAATAAGCCCTATCCGCTCGGTCACGGCCGCCAGGGCGCAAAGCAATGTCAACGGCTCGAAGTAATCGGAACGGGCCATGCGACTGGCGATGGCACCGGTAGGCGCTGCCAGGCTGTCGGCGACAAACAGCGCATCGAAGCGCGCGGCTTCGGCGATCTGTGCCAGTTCTTTATAGACTGCAAAGTCCAGCGCTGCCTGGGCCGGCACCTGCGGATGCCGCCAGGCGGCAACGTGGTGACCGGTGGCCATGAGAAAGGCGCCGAGCTTGAGCTGGCGAGTGGAACGGGACATGGATCACTCCTTGTTTCATGCTGCAAAAGGGACACCCAAACACCCACCATAGGAGCTGGCTTGCCAGCGAAAACACCCGCAAGACCTGCGCCCAACTCGCCGCCCCATTCGCCGGCAAGCCGGCTCCTACAACGGCAGGGCATCAGAAGTCCTTGCGCAGTTGCACGCCGAAATAACGCTCGTCATCCCGGGGCACCGCGCGGTAGATGTAGTTGCCGCCACTGGCCAGCAACGGCGAATAGGACTTGTCGGCCAGGTTCTTGCCCAGCAACGCCACGCGCCAGCCGTCGTTGTAGTCGGCCAGGGCGATGCTGGCGTTCCAGATGCCGTAGGCGCCCTGCCGGGTGTCGGGGTTCTGGCTGATGTCGTACTGCACTTGGCTTTGCCAGCTGTAGTCGGTGCCCAACTCAAGATCCAGGCCGTTATCCAGGGGGATGCTGTAGTCGGCCCGCACATAGCTCTTCCAGTCCGGGCTGAAGGGCAACGGCTTGCCATTGACGTTGCAGGACGCCGCGGCCCCCGCCGGGCAGGCGAACTCGTCGATGCGCGCCCGGGTGTAGGCCAGGGCCCCGGAGAACTTCAATTGCTGGGTGGCCTGCAAGGCGTAGTCCAGCTCGACGCCTTCACTGCTGACGCGGCCGGCGTTGATCAGGCGGGTCACCACCTGCCCGGCCACGGTGTCGAAAAAGTTGGCCTGGTAGTTGTCGTACTCGCTGTGGAACACCGCCAGGTTGGTGGTCAGGCGATTGTTCCAGGCACTGGCCTTGATCCCCGCCTCCCAGGTGTTGGAAGTCTCGGGCTTGAGCGCATCGGTGTCCCGCGGCTGCATGTTGAAGAACACGTTGTAGGCCGGGCCCTTGTAGCCGCGGGAATAGGTCAGGTAGCTGGTGACGGTGTCGCTGAGGTCGTATTGCAGCCCCAGGCGACCGGACCAGCCGTCCTCATCCACCGAGCCCGAACTCTGGGTGCCCGGCTGGATCCCGCTGACCGTGGTGGCCGAAGTCGATACCCGACGGTGGTCGTATTTCAGGTCATCGTGAGTCCAGCGCAAACCGGCGATACCACGAAAGTCCTCGGTGAAATTCAGGGTGCTTTCGCCAAAGACCGCGTAGCTGTCGTTGGTGGTGCTGTAGTCGGCAACCCCGCGGTTGACGCTGGTGGTCGTGGTCAGGGTGCGCTGGTAGGTTTCCTGGTCCTTGCCGTGCAGGTAGAACAGGCCGCCGACGTACTCCAGGAACTGACCCTTGGGCGAGGCCAGACGCAGCTCTTGCGAGTACTGGTGGTAGTCCAGGTCGCCCTTGTCGGCGGTCCCGGGAAACGCCGCGGTGACCATGCTAAGCCGGTCACCGTCCTGGTACTGGGTGTTGTTCCAGCCACGCCAAGCGGTGATCGAAGTCAGGGTGTAGTCGCCAAGGTTCCAGTCCAGCTGGCCGGACAGGCCCTTGTTGATGTCCTCCACATGGGTGCGGGTATCGGTGTTGATCTCACGGTTGTCGCTGCTGGCCCGGACCGGGTTCAAGGCATTGGCGAAGGCCGGGGTCAGCGCCTTGCTGACCACGCCATTGGGCGCGTCGTCATGGGCCTGCATGTAGTCCGCCGCCAGGGTCAGCTTGAGGTCGGCGCTGGGGGTGAATTCCAGCTTGCCGCGCACGCCCTTGCGGTTGTAGCCGTTGACCTCCTGGCCGTTGTGGCGGTTGTCCACGTTGCCGTCGTAACTGCCGAACAAGGTGGTGAGCGAGCCCTTGAGGGTGTCGGGAATCAGACTGCCGCCAATGCCGAAACGGGTACGGCTTTCGTTGCCGCTGTAATAGGCCTGATCGATGTAGCCGTGAGTCTCGGCGGAAGGCGCCTTGGTCACGATATTCAGCACCCCGGCCGAAGCGTTCTTGCCGAACAGGGTGCCCTGGGGACCGCGCAGCACCTCGATCCGCTCCAGGTCCAGCAGGTCCAGGGTGGCCTGCCCGGGACGCCCGTAGACCACGCCGTCGATCACCGTCGCTACCGTCGGCTCCACCCCCGGCGAGGTGGAAATGGTGCCCACGCCGCGGATGAACAGCGAGGTGTCCTTGTTCGAGGCCCCGGTGCGGAAATTCAACGACGGCACCTGCTGCACGATGCTCGCCACGCCGTTGCGGTTGTCCCGCTCCAACTGCTCGCCATCCACTACGGACACCGCCACCGGCACCTTCTGCAGCGACTCCTCGCGGCGCGTGGCGGTGACCGTCACCGACTTCAGGGTCGGCTCCTGGTCCTGGGCGCCCACGCCGTTATCGGCGGCGTGGGCCGCGGGCAATGGCAAGGCCGCCAGCCCCGCCAGCAACCAGCCCAGATGCGGGCGGGACGCCGTGGTGGCACGGATCGAATGCGCGAGTCGGTGTTGCTCCCCAAGAAATATCTGCATGCTGCACCTGCTGAAAAATGCCCCGAACCGCTGCCGATCTGTGCCGGCAGCGCCTGAAATCTGTCTTGGGCATTCGCTCGAGCGAGTAGCAGACATAACGCTTTGTTAGCGCTAACATCGCCAGTATCAACAAGCTCTGCATAGAGCGTCCAATACTGAAAAATTACCTTTATATGCTTTTTCGTTTGGCAAAAGGACGGTGCTTTTGACTGCTGACACTCCCCCGGGCCGCAAGCGCCGCGGCGCCGGCCGCGTGACCCTGAACACCGTGGCGCGCCAGGCCGGAGTCTCGGCGATCACCGTGTCACGCTACTTCAACCAGCCCGACAGCGTCTCCCCGGAGCGCCGGGAGCGCATCGCCGCGGTGGTGGCCGAACTCGGCTACGTGCCCAATCTGGTGGCCGGCGGCTTGGCCTCGGCCCGGGGCAGGATCGTCGCCATGGTCATTCCGAACATTTCCGGACCGATCTTCGCCCAGACCATCCAGGGCTTCAGCGACACCCTCAGCCGCCACGGCTATCAGTTGCTGCTGGCCTCCAGCTACTTCGACGCGAAACAGGAAGAGAGCGCGGTACGGGCCTTTCTCGGCTGGTCGCCGGCAGCCCTGGTGCTGACCAGCCACTTCCACAGCCCGGGCACGGAAAAGATGCTCGCCGAAGCCGAGATCCCGCTGATCGAAACCTGGGATTACCAGCCCCAGCGCCAGCCCATGCAGATCGGATTTTCCCACGTTCAAGTGGGGGTCAGCGCCGCTCGCTACCTGCACGCCAAGGGCTACCGGCGCATCGCCTTCGTGCAGAACAGCGCCCCCGGCGACTACAGCGCCCTGGAGCGCCGCGATGGCTATCTCGCCACCCTGAAAGAGCTGGGGTTGCCGCCCAGGGTATTTGCCCCGGATCCCGAGCTTGCCCCCTTCGAAGCGGGCAAGCAGGCCATGGAGGCGCTGATGAGCGCCGCAGCGCGCCCCGACGCCATCATCTTCGCCAACGACAACCTGGCCGCCGGCGCTCTGTTGGCCGGGCAACGCGCCGGGCTGAAGATCCCCGAGGAGTGCGCGGTGCTGGGCTTTGGCGACTACCCCTTCGCCCAGATGCTGCTACCGAGCCTGAGCACCATCCAGCCACCGGCGCTGGAGATCGGCGTACTGGCCGCGACCCGGGTCCTGGAGAGCCTCGGGGTGCTGCCGACCGACGCCGAGGTACAGCGCCTGAACCTGCTGCAATGCCAGGTGATCGAACGCGAAAGCACCTAGCCTCAGGCCGACAGTTCGCGCAGCGCTGCGGCGGCCAGGAACCCGGAACGCGAGTTGTAGCGCTGGTCACGCTTGACCGTCTGATCGATGCGCTCCAGCAGGTGCTCGGGCAGGGTGGCATTGAAGCGCACCGACTTGCCGAAATACGGCGTCACGTCGAACTCCACCACGCCCCATACGCCCCCGGCGTAGTCGGGGTTATCCAGGTGATCATCGATTTCGTGCACCTGCGGCAGGGGCTCGCCATCGGCCACCAATCCTTCGTAATGCAGAGACAGCGCCTGCTTCACGTTTTCGAACGCCTGGGACACGGTCTGGCCGGCGGAGTAACAGCCCGGCACATCCGGAACGATCACCCCGTATTCGGAGTCGGCATCCTTGTGCAGAACCACCGGGAATTTCATGTCGTTGGACTCCTCATGCAATAACGGACTCATTTCAGGCCCGCCTGTTTCAAGATGCTGTTGATCGTGCCCCGGGGCAGATCCGCATCCGGGTGCCTGATGGTGACGCGCCCTGGCTTCCAGGGATGCTTGTACTGATGGTGACTGCCCTTCACGGCGATCAGGTACCAACCATCCGCCTCGATCTTGCCGATCATCTCCCGACTGCGCATAACCCTGCCCTGTGGATACCGAACCATCAGGCACCCTATCCAACCAGGCGAGCAGCGATACACACTATACACACTTGGTTAATCAATACACTGACAGCCCATCGCCCCCCCCTTGGCGGAGCCGGCTTGCGGGCAAAGAGGTCTTCAGCCTTGGATCAATCTCAGCCGGCGAGTTTGCCGCCTATGCTCCATGCACAGGCCGGCAAGCACTCTGTGCCGACCCGCGCAACGCCGTCCGACCGCTCCTGGAGGAGACGCTTTCCATGCACACCACCATCATCATCACCTTCGGCCTGATTCTGCTGGCGCTGATGCTGTATATCGGCGAACGGCTGGGCTTTGCCCGACAGACATTGAGCTATGGATTCATCGGGTTGTGGCTGGCGTTGACGGTCATCAACGGCGCAGTGGGGATGGTCACCGCCCACCAGCCCCTGCGTTCGGAGCTGATGGTCGGCAGCCTGGTGTTTGCCGTGCCGGTGCTGGCCCTGGTGCTCTACCTGCTGTTCACCCGGGCCTGAGCGCCTGGCTCAGCGCACCAGGTGCAGGAACTGCATGTGGCGTTCGTACTGGTCGAGGATGTCGTTGATGATCTGCTCCTTGCTGTAGCCCATCAGGTCGTAATCCTGACTGCCCTCGGCCAGGTGCACCTCGGCCCGGTAGTAACGGCGGTTGCGCAGTTCTTTGGGGCCCATGCCGCCACGGGCGAAGGACGGGGTGAAGTAGCCGCGCATCTGCACCTGGTAGATGAACGGATGCTCGTCGCCGTGACCGATTTCCAGGCTCACGCTGTCGTTGGCCGGGTCGGGCTGGGTCACCACGTTCAGGCCTTTCTCGACGAACACCGCGGTCACCTCTTCGATGGCCGGACGCACCGTCTGGTCGAGGAAGCGATACACCTCATCCCGTGACGGGAAGTGCACCGCCTGACTCAGACGCTGGCGCCAGCCGCCCTTGCCGCGCCGCGAAGGCGCTACCGGGGCCAGGGAGTGCAGTTGGGCGATGCGCTTCTGCGACTCCAGGTAGAACGCCTTGTGCAGCCCCCACATCATCAGCAGCAGAATCAGCGAGAACGGCAGCGAGGTCAGCACCACCGCCGACTTCAGCGAGTCGATGCTGCCGGCGAACAACAACGCGCTGGTGACCAGCGCGGTCATCGCGCCCCAGAACACCCGCAGCCATTTCGGCCCGTCCTCGTCGGCGTTGCCGCCCCTGGCCGACAGGGTCGAGAGCACCACGGTGCCGGAGTCCGCCGAGGTGACGAAGAACACGAAGCTGATGAACACCGTGACCGCGATCACGGTCTGGCTCCAGGGGTAGGTTTCCAGCAGCAGGTAGAGGGTCATCGACGGGTTGTCGATGGCCGACAGGCCCAGGGCGCTCATGCCGTGGTTGAGCACCTGGTCGATGGCGCTGTTACCGAAGATCGACATCCACGCCAGGGTGAAACCCAGGGGAATCAGCAGCACGCCGAAGACGAACTCACGAATGGTCCGGCCCCGGGAAATCCGCGCGATGAACAGCCCCACGAACGGCGACCAGGCAATCCACCAGGCCCAGTAGAACACCGTCCAGCCGCCCAGCCAGTCGCTGGGAGGGTTATAGGCATAGACGTCGAAACTCTTGGTCGGCAAGGCGCCCAGGTAGTCGCCGAGGTTCTGGATCAGGGTGTTGAGCAAGTGTTGGGTGGGGCCGGCGAACAGCACGAACAGCAGCAGCGCCACCGCCAGCAGCATGTTGATGTCGGACATCACCCGCACGCCCTTGTCGACTCCCGACACCGCGACAATGATCGCCGCACCCATCATCAGGGTGATCAGGCCGACCTGAACCCACTGGGTGTGAGCGATGCCGAACAGGTAGTCGAGCCCGGAGTTCAGGTGCAGCACGCCAAAGCCCATGTCGGCGCCCAGGCCGAACACCGTGGCGATGATGCCGAAGCCGTCCACCGCATAGCCGATGGGGCCGTTGATGCGCTTGCCGATCAGCGGGTACAGCGCCGAACGCAGGGCCAGCGGCAGGTTGTGCCGGTAGGCGAAATAGGCCAGGGCCATGCCGACGAAGGCGAACACCCCCCAGCCGTGCAGGCCCCAGTGCAGAAACAGCAACTGCATGCCCTGACGCGCCGCCTCGGCGGTGCCGGCCTCGCCCTGGGGCGGTTGCAGCATGTGGGTCAGGGGCTCGGAGACGCAGAAGAAGAACAGGGTGATGCTGATCCCGGCGGCGAACAGCATGCCGGCCCAGGACAGGTAGCTGAACTCGGGTTCGTCGTGGTCGGCACCGAGCTTGATCTTGCCGTAGCCGGACAAGGCGGTGACCACCACGAAGACCAGGTACAAGGTCATCGCCAGCATGTAGTACCAGCCGACCGTATTGGCCGCCCAGTTTTGCGCCGCCAGGAGCCAGGCGCCGGCCTGTTCCGGCATGGAAATCACCACCACGCCGAAGATCAGGATAAAGCTTGCGGCGAAGTAGAACACCGGAGGGTTCATGCGAATCAGGCTATTCGCGGAGCTGGATGGCGCACTCATGAAGGGTGCACCTCGAAGGGATGAAACACGGCTGAAATGTACGGACTCAGCAAAGGCAAGCCTCCTGTTGTGAGCGGGCAGCGAACCACCGGTTTAACTTGAACGAGCGTTCAAGTTAAACATGGATAGGCGCTCGAGGACTAATCGCAGGGCTCAGCGGTACGTTTCAGTACGCTAGCTCAGGGAAGGGTATGACGTATGTCGGACGCAATCGTTCAGCAGAAAAAACGCCGCAGGCTGTGTACGGCGGTTGATCGTCAAGCAAGGTCCTGCGGACCTTTTCGCAGCCTCGCAGGCTCGGCAGCGGCTACAAGAAGCCGGCGCAGCGAGTCATGGGCGCCTCTGTAGCCGCTGCCGCAGGCTGCGCCAGGCACCGAAGGGGCCTCTCGCCGGCGAGCCTGCGGCTCGTTCGCAGCCTTCGGCAGCGGCCACAGAGACGGTGCTACTTCTGCGAGCCGTCGTCGTGCTGCAGGTTGGCCTGGGTCAGGTTGCAGCCGGCCGGCACGCTGCGGGTCAGCCAGACGTTGCCGCCAATGGTCGAGCCCTTGCCGATGGTGATGCGCCCGAGGATGGTCGCGCCGGCGTAGATCACCACGTCGTCCTCGACGATCGGGTGGCGCGGGTGGCCTTTCTGCAACTGGCCGTCTTCGTCCGCCGGGAAGCGCTTGGCGCCCAGGGTCACCGCCTGGTAAATGCGCACCCGCTCGCCGATGATCGCGGTTTCGCCGATCACCACGCCAGTACCGTGGTCGATGAAGAAGCTGCGGCCGATCTGCGCCCCGGGGTGAATGTCGATACCGGTGGCCGAGTGGGCGATTTCCGAGCTGATCCGCGCCAGCAATGGCAAACCTGCACGGTACAGATGGTGCGCCAGGCGGTGGTGAATCACCGCCAGGATGCCCGGGTAGCACAGCAGCACTTCATCCACGCTGCGGGCCGCCGGGTCGCCGTGGTAGGCGGCCAGCACGTCGGTGTCCAGCAGCACCCGCAGGCCGGGCAGGGCCAGGGCGAAATCCTGGATCAGGCGGATCGCCTTGGCGTTGACCTCGGCATCCGACTCGCCGTTCTGCCGGGCCACATAACGCAGCTCCAGGCGCGCCTGGGCCAGCAACGAGTTGAGCGCTGCGTCCAGGGTATGGCCGACGTAAAAGTCCTCACTCTCTTCGCGCAGATCCACCGGCCCCAGCCTCATGGGGAACAGGGCTCCGCACAGGGCCTCAAGAATCTCTGCCATGGCCGCTCGCGACGGCAACTCACGCCCGCCCTGCTCGCCGCTGACCCGACCGTTGCGGGTACGCCACTGATCACGGGCATCGCGCAGTTGGCCAACGATGGTCTGCAATTGCCAATGGCTGGAACGCTCGCTCACGATAAGACTCCTTACTCGGGCGGCCGGACAATCGGGCCGCGCAAACGGCGATCACTTTACGCCCCGCCAGGGCCAGGTTTAAGAACTAATTGTTCGCCTCACAGCACTTTTTCGCATAAGCGATTGGCGGTTGCCCGGGCAAATATCGCTGCCTATAGTCCTTGCACCTTCCCTGTTCCGTGCGGACTCATGATCAAACAACAGCTTGCCCGCTTTCACCGTCTCGACCTGCTCGGGTCTACCACCGCCCTGGAAAAACTCGAACGCCTGTCGGCCTGGATCGGGCGCGATATCTACGTCAAGCGCGACGACACCACGCCCCTGGCCATGGGCGGCAACAAGCTGCGCAAACTCGAATACCTGGCCGCCGATGCCCTGGCCCAGGGTGCCGACACCCTGATCACCGCCGGCGCGATCCAGTCCAACCACGTGCGCCAGACCGCGGCCCTGGCCGCCAAGCTGGGGCTGGGTTGCGTGGCCCTGCTGGAAAACCCCATCGGCACCGAAGACCCCAGCTACCTGGGCAACGGCAACCGCCTGCTGCTGGAGCTGTTCGATGCCAAGGTCGAGTTGGTGGAAAACCTCGACCAGGCCGACGAACAGTTGCAGGCCCTGGCCGCGCGCCTGCGCAGCAACGGCAAGAAACCCTACCTGGTGCCCATCGGCGGCTCCAATGCCCTCGGCGCCCTGGGTTACGTGCGCGCCGGCCTGGAGCTGGCGCAGCAGATCGAAGACAGCGGCCTGGAATTCGCCGCCGTGGTCCTGGCCTCCGGCAGCGCCGGCACCCACAGCGGCCTGGCCCTGGCCTTGAGCGAAGTGCTGCCGCAGTTGCCGGTGATCGGCGTCACCGTCTCGCGCAGCGACGAGGATCAGCGGCCCAAGGTCCAGGGCCTGGCCGAACGCACCGCCGAACTGCTGGGGGTGAACCTGCCGGCGGCGTTCAACGTGCAACTGTGGGACGAATACTTCGCCCCTCGTTACGGCGAACCCAATGCCGGCACCCTGGCCGCGGTCAAGTTGCTGGCCAGCCAGGAAGGCCTGTTGCTCGACCCGGTGTACACCGGCAAGGCCATGGCCGGCCTGCTGGACGGGGTTGGTCGCCAGCGTTTCAACGATGGCCCGATCATCTTCCTGCACACCGGCGGCGCCCCGGCCCTGTTCGCCTACCCCGGCGCCTTCTCCTAGGAGTAGGCGCCGGCTTGCCGGCGAAGAGGCCCGCGAGCCTTGCACCGTCCTCGCCGGCGCTTTCGCTGACAAGCCAGCTCCTGCGAGGGAGTGGATTGCTCGCGGACAACCAAACAAAAAAGAATAACAAAGTGAATTTATATTATTTTTAAACCTATAAACGCCGCTTTATAGTCGCGCCGCAGGCTGATTTGCCCAAAGACGCATACGCTGCATTAAGGCAGGATAAGGCGTCACGCTCGGCTCACCGATTGGCCTGCATCTCCCACCCGCATCGTGCATAAGAAAATCACAGGGGCTTGTCATGAATTTTTCCGTACTGCGTCGCAATCTGCTGATCGGCACACTGGGCCTGGCCCTCGGTGCCGGATTGATGGGACAAGCGGTTGCCGGCGAGCAACTGCAGAAGATCAAGGACGCGGGCGTGATCAACGTCGGCCTGGAAGGCACGTATCCACCTTTCAGTTACGTCGACGAAAACGGCAAGCTGGCCGGCTTCGAAGTGGAATTCTCCGAAGCCCTGGCGAACAAGCTCGGGGTCAAGGTCAAGCTGCAACCGACCAAATGGGACGGCATCCTCGCCGCCCTGGAATCCAAGCGCCTGGACGCGGTGATCAACCAGGTGACCATCTCCGAGGAGCGCAAGAAAAAGTACGATTTCTCCACTCCCTACACCGTCTCCGGGATCCAGGCCCTGACCCAGAAAAAGGATGAAGGCAAGTTCAAGACCGCCGCCGACCTGGGTGGCCACAAGGTCGGCGTGGGCCTGGGCACCAACTACGAGCAATGGCTCAAGGACAACGTGCCCACCGCCATCATCAAGACCTACGACGATGATCCGACCAAGTACCAGGACCTGCGCGTAGGCCGGATCGACGCCATCCTGGTGGACCGTCTGGCGGCCTTCGAGCTGATCAAGAAAACCAAGGACACCCTGGTGGTTTCCGGCGAACCCTTCTCCCGCCAGGAAGCCGGTGTGGCCCTGCGCAAAGGCGAACCCGAACTGCTGGCCGCGGTGAACAAGGCGATCGAGGAACTGCGCGCCGATGGCACGCTGAAAAAGCTCTCGGAAAAGTACTTCAACGCTGACGTCACCCAATAATGGAAGCAGGTCTGCAACTGGCGCTGGATTCAGCGCCATTTCTCCTCAAGGGCGCGTATTACACGGTCATCCTCAGCCTCGGCGGCATGTTCTTCGGACTGCTGCTGGGCTTCGGCCTGGCCTTGATGCGCCTGTCGCGCCTGGCCCTGGTGAGCTGGATTGCCCGGGTCTACGTGTCGTTCTTTCGCGGCACGCCGCTCTTGGTGCAACTGTTCGTGATCTATTACGGCCTGCCGCAACTGGGGCTGGAACTGGACCCGTTGCCCGCCGCGCTGATCGGCTTTTCCCTGAACATGGCGGCCTACGCCTGTGAAATCCTCAGGGCCGCCATCGGCTCCATCGAACGCGGTCAATGGGAAGCCGCCGCCAGCATCGGCATGACCCGGGCCCAGACCCTGCGCCGGGCGATCCTGCCGCAAGCCATGCGCACCGCCCTGCCGCCACTGGGCAACAGCTTCATTTCCCTGGTCAAGGACACCGCCCTGGCCGCCACCATCCAGGTGCCGGAACTGTTCCGCCAGGCGCAGTTGATCACCGCCCGTACCTTCGAAATCTTCACCATGTATCTTGCCGCCGCGCTGATCTACTGGATTCTCGCCAGCGTGCTCGCGCACCTGCAGAACCGCCTGGAACAGCGGGTCAATCGGCACGACCAGGAGTCCTGAAACCATGATCGTGGTGGAAAAACTGACCAAGCAGTTCAAGGGCCAGACGGTGCTCAATGGCATCGACCTGCAGGTCAAGGAAGGCGAAGTGATCGCCATCATCGGCCCCAGCGGCTCGGGCAAGACCACCTTCCTGCGCTGCCTGAACTTTCTTGAAGAACCGAGCAGCGGACGCATCCGCATCGGCGACATCGCCATCGACAGCAGCATCCCCCTGAACCAGCAACAAAGCCGGATCCGCCAGCTGCGCCAGCAAGTGGGCTTCGTGTTCCAGAACTTCAACCTGTTCCCCCACCGCACCGCCCTGGAGAACGTCATCGAAGGCCCGCTGGTGGTGAAGAAGACCCCACGGGAACAAGCCGTCGCCCTGGGTCGCGCGCTGCTGGCCAAGGTCGGCCTGGCGGGCAAGGAAGACAGCTACCCCAGGCGCCTGTCCGGTGGCCAGCAACAGCGGGTGGCGATTGCCCGGGCCCTGGCCATGGAACCCCGGGTGATTTTGTTCGACGAACCGACCTCGGCCCTGGACCCGGAACTGGTGGGCGAAGTCCTGGCCACCATCCGCAGCCTGGCGCAAGAGAAACGCACCATGATCATCGTCACCCACGAAATGGGCTTCGCCCGGGACGTGGCCAACCGGGTGATCTTCTTCGACAAGGGGGTGATCGTCGAACAGGGCGAAGCCAAGGCGCTGTTCGCCAATCCCCAGCAAGAGCGCACCCGACAGTTTCTCAGCAAGTTCCTCGGCACCTCGACCTGAGGCGCCAAACTGCCCGCCCAAAACCTCCCCCTGTAGCCGCTGCCGAGCTTGCGAGGCTGCGACAAGGCCGCCAGGCCTTCAGCGGTCTTGAGAGCCTGCGCCCGCGCTGCGGTCGTTCGCAGCCTCGCAGGCTCGTCAGCGGCTACAGAAGCGCACCGCTGCCAGGATTCAACCCTTCTATTCATATTCCTAAAAGTTAGTTTATTTAATTTTTATACACGCTTAGGGTATATGCACCGGACCACCGGACATTCTTGATTCTGATTTCGCCGCATGACGCGGCCTATCCAAAAGATGTGAGGTAGGTATGGTCCGGAACACAATCACCCCAGTGCAGATCGCCAGGGCATTGCGTGCAGCCAAGGAGTGGCACTGATGTCCAGTCTGATCGAAGCCCAGGTCCAGAGTGACCTGGATATCGCTCCCCTTTTGCTGCCCGCGCGGGTTTTGCGCAACGACGCCGAAGCCCTGCAAGCCGCCCATGAGCTGGCGGACGTCGCCCGCCAGCAAGCCGCCCAACGTGACCGTCAGCGCAAGCTGCCCTGGGCGCAGATCGAACAATTCACCCGCAGCGGCCTGGGCAGTATTTCCGTGCCCCGCGCCTACGGCGGGCCCCAGGTTTCCTTCGTCACCCTGGCCGAAGTCTTCGCGATCATTTCCGCGGCCGACCCGGCCCTGGGGCAGATCCCGCAGAACCAGTTCGGCCTCCTCGGCCTGATTCTCGGCTGCGGCAGCGAGCGGCAGAAGAAACAGCTGCTGCAAAGCGTCCTGGAAGGCTGGCGCATCGGCAATGCCGGCCCGGAACGCGGCACCAAGAACACCCTGGAACTCAAGGCGCGGATCACCAAAGACGCCGACGGCCATGTGATCAACGGCCAGAAGTTCTACTCCACCGGCGCCCTGTTCGCCCACTGGGTAGCGGTCAAGGCACTCAACGAGGAAGGCCGCCAGGTACTGGCCTTCGTCCGCCGTGGCACCCCGGGGCTGCGCATCGTCGACGACTGGTCCGGCTTCGGCCAGCGCACCACCGCCAGCGGCACCATCCTGCTGAACAACGTGCGGGTCGAATCCGAGCTGGTGCTGGACAACTGGCGGATCAACGAATCGCCGAATATCCAGGGCGCGGTGTCGCAGTTGATTCAGGCTGCCATCGACGCCGGCATCGCCCGGGAAGCCGTGGCCGACGCCATCGCCTTTGTCCGCGAACGGGCCCGCCCGTGGATCGACGCCAACGTCGAGCGCGCCAGCGATGACCTGTACGTGATCGCCGAGATCGGCAAGCTGCAGATCGAACTGCACGCCGCCGAGGCTCTGCTGCGCAAGGCCGGCCAGGTGCTGGATCAGGTCAGCGCGGCGCCGATCACCGCCGAGTCCGCGGCACGCGCGTCCATCGCCGTGGCCGAAGCCAAGGTGCTGACCACCGAGATCTCGCTGCTGGCCAGCGAAAAGCTCTTCGAGCTGGCCGGCAGCCGCGCCACCCTCGCCGAATTCAACCTCGACCGCCACTGGCGCAACGCCCGGGTGCACACCCTGCACGACCCGGTGCGCTGGAAGTACCACGCCGTCGGCGCCTACCACCTGAACGGCACGCTGCCGGCCCGGCACTCCTGGATTTAACCGCCCAGAACGCTTTTGACCAGATCTCTGGAGAAACACATGTCTCTTTCCCAACACGTCGCGGTCATCACCAGCGATGAGCAAGCCCTGATTGTCGCCAGCGACCTGGCGGAAGATTTCAAACGCGACAGCGCCCTGCGCGACCGTGAACGGCGCCTGCCGCACCCCGAGCTGGAAGCCTTTTCCCGCTCCGGCCTGTGGGGCATCAGCGTGCCCAAGGCATACGGCGGCGCCGGGGTGTCCAACGTCACCCTGGCCAAGGTCATCGCCCTGATCGCCGAGGCCGACGCCTCCCTGGGGCAGATCCCGCAGAACCATTTCTACGCCCTGGAAGTGCTGCGGGTGAACGGCAGCCATCAGCAGAAACAACGGCTGTACGCCGAAGTCCTAGCCGGCCGCCGCTTCGGCAATGCCCTGGCCGAGCTGGGCACCAAGACCGCCCACGACCGCACCACCCGCCTGAGCCGCGACAGCAGCGGCCAGGGCTACCGCATCGACGGGCGCAAGTTCTACGCCACCGGCGCCATCTACGCCCAGCGCATTCCCACCTCGGTGGTGGATGAACACGGCGTGCAGCAACTGGCCTTCGTCCCCGCCGACGCCCAGGGCCTGAGCGTGATCGACGACTGGAGCGGCTTCGGCCAGCGCACCACCGGCAGCGGCTCGGTCGTGTTCGACAACGTCGCGGTGGACGAGGCTGACGTGGTGCCGTTCCAGAGCGCCTTCGAGCGCCCGACTCCAGTCGGCCCGTTGGCGCAGATCCTCCACGCTGCCATCGACACCGGCATCGCCCGCGCCGCCTACGAAGACGCCCTGCGCTTCGTGCGCACCAAGACCCGGCCCTGGATCGACTCCGGCAACGACAAGGCCACGCAAGACCCGCTGACCCTCAAGAGCTTCGGCCACCTGAGCATCCGCCTGCACGCCACCGAGGCCCTGCTGGAGCGCGCCGGGGAATTCCTCGACCGGGCCCAGGCCGACACCAACGCCGAGAGCGTGGCCGCCGCGTCCATCGCCGTGGCCGAAGTCCGCGCCCTGAGCACGGAGATCTCCCTGGCCGCCGGCAGCACCCTGTTCGAACTGGCGGGCAGCCAGGCAACCCTGGCCGAACATGGCCTGGACCGCCACTGGCGCAACGCCCGGGTGCACACCCTGCACGACCCGGTGCGCTGGAAGTACCACGCGGTGGGCAACTACTACCTCAACCAGCAGAACCCGCCGCTGCGGGGGACCATCTGATGGCCGCGCCAGAAACCGCCAAGAAGAAGATCCTGCTCAACGCCTTCAACATGAACTGCGTCGGGCACATCAACCACGGCCTGTGGACCCACCCACGGGACAATTCGACCCAGTACAAGACCCTGGAATACTGGACCGAGCTGGCTCAATTGCTGGAGCGCGGGTTGTTCGACGGGCTGTTCATTGCTGACATCGTCGGGGTCTACGACGTCTACCAGAACTCGGTGGACGTGCCCCTCAAGGAGTCGATCCAGCTGCCGGTCAACGACCCGCTGCTGCTGGTTTCGGCCATGGCGGCAGTGACCAGGAACCTGGGTTTCGGCCTCACCGCCAACCTCACCTACGAGGCGCCCTACCTGTTCGCCCGGCGCCTTTCCACCCTCGACCACCTGAGCCGTGGCCGGGTCGGCTGGAACATCGTCACCGGCTACCTGGACAGCGCCGCCCAGGCCATGGGCCTGAAGGAGCAGATCGAGCACGACCGCCGCTATGACCAGGCCGACGAGTACCTGGAGGTGCTGTACAAACTCTGGGAAGGCAGTTGGGAAGACGACGCGGTCCTCAATGACCGCGAGCAGCGCATCTATGCCCAGCCGGACAAGGTGCACAAGGTCGAGCACCAGGGCGAGTTCTATCAGGTCAGCGGCTACCACCTGTGCGAACCGTCGCCGCAGCGCACCCCGGTGCTGTTCCAGGCCGGCAGCTCGGATCGCGGCCTGCTGTTCGCCGGGCGCCACGCCGAGTGCGTGTTCATCAGCGGGCAGAACAAGGCGGCGACCAAGGCCCAGGTGGACAAGGTCCGCGCCAGCGCCGTGGCCGCCGGACGCAACCCCGAGGACATCAAGGTGTTCATGGGCCTCAACGTGATAGTCGGCGAGACCGAGGAGCTGGCCTGGAAGAAGCATGCCGAGTACCGCAGCCATGCCAGCGCCGAAGCCGGCGTGGCGCATTTTTCCGCGTCCACCGGGATCGACTTTTCCCAGTACCAGATCGACGAGCCGATCCAGTACGTGAAGAGCAACGCCATCCAGTCGGCCACCAAGCACCTGCAGAACAACGACTGGACCCGGCGCAAGCTGCTGGAGCAGCACGCCCTGGGCGGCCGCTACTTCACCGTGGTCGGCTCGCCGCAGCAAGTGGCCGACGAGCTGGAATCCTGGATCGCCGAGACCGGCCTGGACGGCTTCAACCTGACCCGCATCGTCACCCCGGAAAGCTATGTCGACTTCATCGACCTGGTGATCCCCGAACTGCAACGACGCGGCTCCTACAAGACCGCCTACGACGACGGCACCCTGCGGGAAAAACTGTTCCACCAAGACCGCAAACTACCCGAACGACACACCAGCGCGGCCTACCGCCGCTAACCACCCTGTGGCGAGGGAGCTTGCTCCCGCTGGCTTGCACAGCAAGCCCAAACCCGGACGGCGCGGTATGCCTGCAACACCGCGCCACCTGGATCTGGGGCCGCTTTGCGGCCCAACGGGAGCAAGCTCCCTCGCCACACAAAACGGTCTTCGCCACACCCAAAGGCAATTGTTCAACCTCATCATTCGGATTGACTGGAAGTAACCATCATGAAAACCACGCTCCTGCGCCACCCGGTCAAAGCCCTGGCCCTCGCCCTCGGCCTGTTCAGCAGCGCCGTCTTCGCCGCCGAGGCGCCGCTCAAGGTCGGCACCACCGCCGCTTTCGCCATTCCCTTGGAGGCTGCCGTGGAAGAGGCCTGCAAACAGGGCCTGAAAGTCGAGCTGGTGGAATTCACCGACTGGATCGCGCCCAACGTCAGCCTCGCCGCCGGCGATATCGACGTGAACTACTTCCAGCACATTCCGTTCCTGGAAAACGCCAAGGCCGCCGCCGGTTTCGACCTGGTGCCCTTCGCCCCCGGGATCATCAACAACGTCGGCCTGTACTCGAAAAAATACAAAAGCTTCGACGAACTGCCACAAGGCGCCAGCGTGGCCATCGCCAACGACCCGATCAACAGCGGGCGCGGCCTGCAACTGCTGGCCAAGGCCGGGCTGATCACCCTCAAGCCGGGCGTCGGCTACAAGGCCACCGAAGAAGACATCGTCAGCAACCCGAAGAAGATCAAGATCCTCCAGGTCGAAGCCGTGCAACTGGTGCGCGCCTATGACGACGCCGATCTGGTCCAGGGTTACCCGGCCTACATCCGCCTGGCCAAGACCTTCGATGCCGGCTCGGCGCTGCTGTTCGACGGCCTGGACCACAAGGAATACGTGATCCAGTTCGTGATCCAGCCCAAGAGCCAGAACGACCCGCGGCTGATCAAGTTCGTCGATATCTACCAGCACTCGCCACAGGTTCGCGCCGCCCTGGATAAAGCCCACGGCAAGCTCTACCAAGCCGGCTGGGAAGGTTGAAATGAGCGTCGCGACTCTCCAGCGCAAGCTAACCGAGCCCGCGCCCCACAGCGCCGAACGGACCGAGCTGCACCCCGAACTGAATCGCGCCCAGGTGCGCTTTATCGGCCTGGGCAAGACCTATCAGGGCCAGCAGGGCCCGGTGCAGGCCTTGCACGGCATCGACCTGTCGATCCAGCGCGGCGAAGTGTTCGGCATCATCGGCCGCAGCGGCGCCGGCAAGTCGTCGCTGATCCGCACCATCAACCGCCTGGAGCAACCCAGCAGCGGCCGGGTGCTGATCGATCAGGTGGACATCGGCGACTTCGACGAAGACCGCCTGGTGGCCCTGCGCCGACGCATCGGCATGATCTTCCAGCACTTCAACCTGATGTCGGCCAAGACCGTGTGGCACAACGTCGAGTTGCCGCTGAAGGTGGCCGGGGTGCCCAAGGCCGAGCGCCAGCGCAAGGTCCGTGAGCTGCTGGAACTGGTGGGCCTCAAGGACAAGCACCAGGCCTACCCGGCGCAGCTGTCCGGCGGGCAGAAGCAGCGGGTGGGCATCGCCCGGGCCCTGGTCCACGACCCCGAGATCCTGCTGTGCGACGAGGCCACTTCGGCCCTGGACCCGGAAACCACCCAGTCGATCCTCGGCCTGCTGAAACAGATCAACCAGCGCCTGGGCCTGACCATCATCCTCATCACCCACGAGATGGCGGTGATCCGCGAGATCTGCGACCGGGTGGTGGTGCTGGAACACGGGCGCATCGTCGAACAGGGGCCGGTCTGGGAAGTCTTCGGCAACCCGCAACACGAGGTCAGCAAGACCCTGCTGGCGCCCTTGCAGCACGGCCTGCCGCCAGAGCTGCAAAGCCGTCTGCGCAGTCATCCCGAATCGTCCGAGGCCGCCGTGGTGCTGAGCCTGCGCTTTACCGGCAGCCAGCGTGAGGAGCCGGATCTGGCGGCGCTGTTCAGCGCCCTCGGCGGTCGCGTGCGCCTGCTGCAAGGCGGCGTGGAACGCATCCAGGGCCACGCCCTGGGGCAACTGCTGCTGGCGGTCCAGGGCTCGTCCCTGGGGGCGGCGGAGCTGCGCCAGCGCGCCGGGCAATGGGCACAGCAAGTGGAGGTACTGGGCTATGTGGTTTGATCGCTTGTTGCAGGGCATTCTCGACACCCTGCTGATGGTTGGCGTGTCCTCGCTGATCGCCCTGCTGGCGGGGATTCCCCTGGCGGTAATCCTGGTCACCAGCGGCAAGGGCGGGATCTATGAAGCGCCGAACCTGAACCGGGCCCTGGGGGCCTTTGTGAACCTGTTCCGCTCGATTCCGTTCCTGATCCTGATGGTGGCGCTGATCCCCTTTACCCGGCTGATCGTCGGCACCACCTACGGCGTGTGGGCGGCGGTGGTGCCGCTGACCATTGCCGCCACGCCGTTCTTTGCGCGGATCGCCGAAGTGAGCTTGCGGGAGGTCGACCACGGCCTGATCGAAGCCGCCCAGGCCATGGGCTGCCGACGCTGGCACATCGTCTGGCACGTGCTGCTGCCCGAGGCGCTGCCGGGCATCGTTGGAGGCTTCACCATCACCCTGGTGACCATGATCAACTCCTCGGCGATGGCCGGGGCGATTGGCGCGGGTGGCCTGGGGGACATTGCCTACCGCTACGGTTACCAGCGTTTCGACAGCCAGATCATGCTCACGGTGATCGTGCTGCTGGTGATCCTGGTGGCGGCGATCCAGCTGGGCGGCGACCGTCTGGCGCGGGTGCTGAACAAGCGCTAGTGGCATCCCGTGTAGCCGCTGCCGCAGGCTGCGACCAAGGTCCGCAGGACCTTGCGAGGCCCTCAAGAGCGGCGTCTCCTGCGGAGCCGTTCGCAGCCTGCGGCAGCGGCTACAGGGTGCATGGGGTATATTCGGGCCATTCCCTTAACGCCATGCGACCCGCCATGAAACTCGCCCCCGACGATCTCGATACCATCACCGCCACCACCCTCGGCCACTACCAGCAGGTGGCCGAAGACTTTCGTGAAGGCACCCGCGACCACGACGTCAGCCAGAACATCGACGCGCTGCTGCGGCATATCCAGGGCCCGGCGCCGTTCCGCGTGCTGGACTTCGGCTGCGGCCCGGGGCGCGATCTGCAAACCTTCACCCGCCTGGGCCATATCGCCATCGGCCTTGACGGCTGCGAGCGCTTTGCCCAGATGGCCCGGGACGACAGCGGCTGCGAGGTGTGGCAGCAGGACTTTCTCAAGCTCGATCTACCGGCGGGTCACTTCGACGGCATCTTCGCCAACGCGGTGCTGTTTCACATTCCCCGCCAGGAACTGCCACGGGTGCTCAAGCAGTTGCATGCCAGCCTCAAGGACGGCGGCGTGCTGTTCAGCTCCAACCCGCGCGGCGACAACCAGGAAGGCTGGAGCGGCCCGCGCTACGGCGCCTACCACGACCTGGCGGCCTGGCAGGCACTGCTGACCGAGGCAGGCTTTATCGAACTGGAGCATTACTACCGCCCCGCCGGCCTGCCCCGGGAACAGCAACCCTGGCTGGCCAGCGTCTGGCGCAAGGCCTGAGCCCTCCCGCCCCACTCCCCTGTAGGAGCCGGCTTGCCGGCGAAGGCGGTCCCAGATCAGGCGCCCGCCTCAAGGGCCCCTTCGCTGGCAAGCCAGCTGCTACGAGGCCGTGGGGCGGTCGCGGTCGGTGTCTTGGCTCGGCTCCTTGATCTTGTACCAGGCCACGTACAGCGCCGGGAGGAACAGCAAGGTCAGCAAGGTGGCAACGATGATGCCGCCAATCATGGCGTAGGCCATCGGCCCCCAGAACACTTCACGGGCAATCGGGATCATCCCCAGGCTGGCCGCGGCGGCGGTCAGCAGGATCGGCCGGCGCCGGTGGTGGGTGGCTTCCAGCACCGCGTCCCAGGGGTGATAGCCCTCGCGCTCGTAGTCGTCGATCTGGGTCACCAGGATCACCGAGTTGCGGATGATGATGCCGATCAGCGCGAGGATCCCGAGGATCGCCACAAAGCCCATGGGCGTGCCGGTGGGCACCAGGGCCAGGACCACGCCGATCAGCCCCAGGGGCGCGACGCTGGCCACCAGGAACAGCTTCTGCACGCTGTGCAGCTGGATCATCAGAAAGGTCGCCATGAGGAACAGCATCAGCGGCACCACCTTGGCGATCGGGCCCTGGGCCTTGCCGCTTTCCTCCACGGTGCCGCCGGTGGCCACCGAGTAGCCGGCCGGCAGGCTGGAGGCGAAGCGCTCGATGGTCGGCTTGAGTTGCTTGACCAGGTCGGTGGGCTGGATCGCGTCGCGCACCGCGGCCTTGATGGTGATGGTCGGCTTGCGGTCGCGGCGCCATACCAGTGGCTGCTCCAGTTCGTAGCCCACCGTGGCAAAAGCCAGCAGCGGAATCGAGGTGCCGCTGGGGGTGACGATCTGCAGGTTCTGCAGGGTTTCCGGGGAGCCGCGTTCATTGTCGTCGGCGCGGCCGACCACGTTGATCAGGTAGATGTCGTCATGCACCTGGGTCACAGTGGAGCCGCTGACGATGCTGTTCATCAGTCGCGCCACATCCTCCGAGGACAGCCCGAGCTGGCGCGCCTTGTCCTGGGCGATGTCGATGCGCAGCACTTTGCCGGGCTCGTTCCAGTCGTAGATGATCTCGCCGATGTGCGTGTTCTGGTCCAGTTCGGTGGCCAGGTCGATGGCGTGCTTGCGCACCTGGTCGATGTCCTTGCCGCTGACCCGGTACTGGATCGGCCGCCCCACCGGCGGGCCCATTTCCAGGGCCTGCACATAGCTGCCGATGCCGACGAAGTCTTCGCGCAGGCGCTTGCGCAAGCGCTCGCTCAGGGCGGTGCGCTGCTCCAGGCCCTTGCTGACGATCACCAGCTGGGCGTAGTAGGGGTTCTGCAGTTGCTGGTCCAGGGGCAGGTAGAAACGGATCGCGCCTTCGCCGATGTAGGTGCTCCAGCGCTCGATGTCCGGGTCGTCCTTGAGGGTCGCTTCCAGGCGGTCCACTGCCTTGCGCGTCTCGTTGATCGAGGCGTTCTGCGGCAGGTTGAGGTCCACCAGGATCTCCGGCCGGTCGGAAGACGGAAAGAACTGGTTCTGCACGAAGCGCATGCCGAACACCGAGGCGGCGAACAGCAGCACGGTGATGCCGATCGCCCACCAGCGGTTGCGCATGGCCCACAACAGGCCGCCATTGAAGGCCCGACCGATGCGCCCCGGCTCCTCGGAGTGGGGTTTGACGTTGGTACTGAGGATGTGGATGCCGATCACCGGGGCGAACAGCACCGCGACGATCCACGACACCAGCATGGCCACGGCGATCACCGCGAACAGGGTGAAGGTGTACTCGCCGGCGGAGCTGGCGTTGAGGCCGATGGGCACGAAGCCGGCCACGGTCACCAGGGTTCCGGTGAGCATCGGGAAGGCGGTGGAGGTGTAGGCGAAGGTCGCCGCCTGCTCCTTGCTCTCGCCCTTCTCCAGGCGCGTGACCATCATTTCCACGGTGATCATGGCGTCGTCCACCAGCAGCCCCAGGGCGATGATCAAGGCCCCCAGGGAGATCCGCTGCATGGTGATGCCGCTGTACTCCATGAACACGAAGACCATGGCCAGCACCAGCGGAATCGAGCAGGCCACCACCAGCCCGGCGCGCACCCCGAGGCTGATGAAACTCACCACCAGGACGATGATCACCGCCTCGAACAGGGCGCTGGTGAAACCGCCCACCGCCTCCTGCACCACCTCGGCCTGATCGGACACCTTGTGCACGCCGATGCCGATCGGCAGGTCGGCGGTCAGCTCGTTCATGCGCGCATGCAGGGCCTTGCCGAAGTCCTGGATGTTGCCGCCCTTCTTCATGGCAATCGCCAGGCCGATGGCCGGCTGGCCATTGAAGCGGAACAGCGGCGTGGACGGGTCGACGTAGCCGCGGCTGATGTCGGCGATGTCCGCCAAGCGATAGAAGCGGTCGTTGAGCCGCAGGTTGACCGTGGCCAGGTCCTTCTCCGAGGCGAACTGCCCGGAAGTGCGCACCGAGATCCGCTCCGGCCCGGCCTCGATCACCCCGGCCGGGGTCACCGCGTTCTGCGCTTGCAGGCTTTGCAGGACCTGGCGCTGGTCGATGCCCAGGGCCGCCAGCTTGCGCGTGGAAAAATTCAGGTAGATGACTTCGTCCTGCTCGCCGACCATCTCCACCTTGCCCAGGTTCGGCACTTCGCGGATCTGCGCGCGGACCTGCTCCACGTAGTCGCGCAGCTGGCGCATGCTCAGGCCGTCGGCGGTGAAGGCATAGACCGAGCCGAACACATCGCCGAATTCATCGTTGAAACCCGGGCCCTGCAAACCCTGGGGAAAGTCGCCGCGGATGTCGTTGATCTTCTTGCGCACCTGATACCAGATCTCGGGAATGTCCTTGGCACTGGTGGTGTCGCGCAGGTAGACGAACACCGTCGACTCGCCGGGGCGGGTGTAGCTTTTCACGTAGTCCAGCGAATCCAGTTCTTCGAGTTTTTTCTCGATGCGGTCGGTGACCTGCTTCAGGGTTTCTTCCTGGGTCGCGCCGGGCCAGCGGGTCTGGATCACCATGGTCTTGATGGTGAAGGACGGGTCTTCCTCGCGCCCCAGGTTCAGGTAGGAAAACACCCCCATCAGCAGCGCGACGAACATCAGGTACCAGACGAAGGACTGATGTTTGATCGCCCATTCGGACAGGTTGAAGCTTCCTTTGCTGGCAGGCGTCATTGCGCGCGATCCTCGTCGATTTTGACTTTCTGCCCCGGCTTGAGGCTGTTGACCCCGGCACTGACCACGCGCTCGCCGGGCTTGACCCCTTGGCCGATCAGCGCCGAATCCGCGTCGCGGCTGAGCACCTTGATCTCACGCGGGGCGACGGTCTGGCTCTGCGGGTCGATGACCCAGATCCGGGTCTGGCCATCCACCTCTTGCAGGGCACTGAGCGGCAACTCGGTGCGCGGCGCGATGGCCGAGCTCAGGGTCACGCTGATGGCGGTGCCCAGGCGAAAGGCCTCGGGGGTGTCCTTGAGGGTCAGGCGCGCGCGCCGGGTGCGGGTCGCGCTCTGGGCCTGGGGCTCGATCTCGCGCACGGTGGCGGTGGTGCTGATGCTCGGGTCCAGTTGTGCGGCGACCTTGAATTCCACGTCCGCCGGCAGTTGGTCCACCAGGCTCGCCGGCAGGTCGATCACCGCTTCCTTGATCTCCGGCCGGGCCAGGGTCACCACCTGCTGGCCGGCGGTCACCACCTGTCCGGCTTCGGCGTTCCAGGCGGTGACCACGCCGCCGTGATCGCTGCGCAACTGGCTGTAGTTGAGCTGGTCCTGGGCCTGGCGCAGCGCCGCCTTGGCCTGATCCAGGGCGGCGCCGGTGGTCTTCAGGTCGGTCTGGGCGATGTCCAGTTGCGCCTGGGCGCCGACCCCACGGTCAAACAGCTCCTGCTGGCGCCGGGCATTGGCCTGGGCGTTGATCCACTGCGCCTCGACCTTGGCCAGGTCGCCCTGGGCGGCCCGCAACTGGTTCTGCTGGTCGGTGGGGTCGAGGGTCGCCAGCAAGTCCCCGGGGCCGACTTCGGCGCCGACATCGACCGCGCGGTTGGCGATGCGCCCCGGCACCCGGAAGCCCAGGTTGGTTTCATAACGGGCCTGGATGTTACCGGCAAAGCGCCCCAGGCTTTCCTCGGACTGCGCCACCACCCGGATCGACAGCACCGGACGCACCGGTTCCGGCGCCGGTTCTTCCCTGGAGCAGCCCGGTAGCAGGGCGGCGGCGCACAACAGTGGCAGCAGGCGCTTCATGGTTGCGCTCCCTGATCGTCGCCGCTGGCGGCAATCTCCACCCTCATCCCCGGGTGCAACAATTGCCCCCCCGCCACCACCACTTTCTCGCCGCCCTTGAGGCCCTCGCTGATGATCACCTTGCCGGTCAGGTAACGCCCGACCTTGACGTTATGCAGCACGGTCTTGCCGTCCTCGCCCACCAGCCACACCGCCGGCTCGCGGAGGTTCTTGGTCAACGCCGACCAGGGCAGCACCACGCTGGCCTTGCCGTTGGCCCGGGCGGTGGCGCTGACCACCGAGCCCAGGTCCATGCCCGCCGGCAGTGCATCGAGCAGCACCTTGACCTGCACCGTGCCGCTCTGGGCCGAGACCACCGGTGTCACTTCGCGGACCTTGCCGGTGGTGGCCACCTTGGGGTTGTCCAGCAGACTGATGTGGATGGTTTCCTGGCCCGGCGGCTCCATCAGCAGCGACTCGTAGACGTTGAACACCGCGTCGCGCTCGCCGTCCCGGGCCAGGCTGAAGATCGGCATGGTGGCCTGCACCACCTGACCGACCTCGGCCTGGCGCGCGGTGATCACTCCCGGCGCCTCGGCCACCAGCTCGGTGTAGCTCAACTGCTCGCGGGCGTTGGCCAGTTGCGCCTGGGCCGCGCTCAGGGCGCTCTGGCTGCTGCGCAGGGCGGCCTGGGCCGAGTCGTATTCGCTCTGACTGGTGTAGCCCTTGGGCAAGAGCTTCTGCTGGCGGACAAACGCCGCGCTGGCCTGCTTGACCCGGGCCTGCTCGGCGAACACCGAGGCAGCGGCTGAGTCGACATTGGTCTGCAAGTCCTTGGGATCGAGCCGGGCCAGTACCTGCTGGGCGGAAACCCGGTCGCCGACATCCACCAGACGCTGGATGATCTTGCCGCCCACGCGGAACGACAACTCGGTCTGCACCCGGGCCTGGATGTCGCCGGTGAGGGTCACCGAAGGCGCAAAATCACTGCTCTGCACCGACTGGATCCGCACCCGCGGGTGCTCCTTCTCGGTCGGTTTTTCCGCCCCGCAGCCGCCGAGCAGAGCCAGCAGACCCAGCCCCACCATCCACTTCGAATTGAGACCGGTCATGCAGACTCCTTGTGCTTGTTCGTCGCGCCAGTGACGTTACGACTGTGAGCTTAGAACAGGGTTCAACCCTTGCACGCAGCTCTCATCAGTGGGGGCTTCGGTGGCGAGGGAGCTTGCTCCCGCTCGGCTGCGCAGCAGCCGCAACGGCCCTCGACGCGCTCTATCCTGGCAAGCACAACGTCGGTTTCGAGGGCAGCCGCAAGCAAGCTCCCGCTCTCCAAATCAGGCACACTGCGCACCACGCAGCAGGAGACCCGACATGCTCAAGACCCTGGCGGTGGCCAATTACCGTTCCATCAACAACCTGGTGATGCCCCTCGGCCGGCTGAACCTGATCACCGGCGCCAATGGCAGCGGCAAGTCCAACCTGTACCGCGCCCTGCGCCTGCTGGCGGAAACCGCTCAGGGCGGGGTGGTCAATGCCCTGGCCAAGGAAGGCGGGTTGGAGTCGACCTTCTGGGCCGGGCCGGAGCAGATCAGCCGACGCATGAGCCAGGGCGAGGTGCCGGTCCAGGGCGGGCCGCGCAAGGCCGCCAGACGCCTGCAGCTGGGCTTTGCCGGTGAGGACTTCGGGTACGCGATCAGCCTGGGGCTGCCGGATTCCAGCGGTCATTTCATGTTGCCCGGGCACAGCCTGCCGATTGCCTCGCGCTTCACTCTCGACCCGTGGATCAAGCGTGAGAGCATCTGGGGCGGGCCCCTGTATCGCTCGGCCAGTGCCCTGGTGGACCGCCAGGGCCCGATGGTACGAGCCCGCGCGGGGCGTCAATGGGAGGTGCTGGCGCAGCATACGAGCAGCGGCGACAGCCTGTTCGACCGGGTGGGCAACCTGAGCTCATCGCCCGAGGTCCTGCATCTGCGCGAGCAGATTCGTGGCTGGCGTTTCTATGACCACTTGCGCACCGACAGCCAGGCTCCCGCGCGCCGACCACAGCTGGGCACCCGCACCCCGGTGCTGCACCACGATGGCCGGGACCTGGCCGCCGCGTTGCAGACCATTATCGAGGTGGGCGATCAGCAGGCATTGCACGAGAGCATCAGCGACGCCTTCCCGGATTCGCGGCTGCAGATCGATGCCGTTCCGGGGGGCTTGTTCAGCGTGCAGCTGCACCAGGAAGGCTTGTTGCGACCGCTGTCGGCGGCGGAACTGTCGGACGGCACCTTGCGCTACCTGTTGCTGGTAGCGGCCTTGCTGACCCCGCGTCCGCCGAGCCTGATGGTGCTCAACGAACCGGAAACCAGCCTGCACCCGGACCTGTTGCCGGCCCTGGCGCGCCTGATCATCAGGGCTTCAGAGCAGTGCCAGGTGTGGGTGGTGTCCCACGCCCGGCGCCTGATCGCGGCCTTGCAGGAAGCCCCCGAATGCAACTGCATCGTGCTGGAAAAACAGCTGGGCCAGACCGGCATCGTCGGCCAGCGCCTGCTGGACGAACCGGCGTGGCACTGGCCTGACTGAAAATCGCGTCCCCCACACCCTGTAGCCGCTGCCGAAGGCTGCGACAAGGTCCGCAGGACCTTCCGAGGCCCTCAAGAGCGGCGTCTCCTTCGGAGCCGTTCGCAGCCTTCGGCAGCGGCTACACAGTGGATTCAGGATCCGCTTTCAGCAGCTGACAGTACGCCTCAGCCCTGCCACTTGCCGCCTTCGACGATCACGCTCTCAGGCGGGGTGTCGTCGCTCAGTTCCTTGCGCACGTACTGGTCATACAGCTTGAGCAGGTATTTTTCTTCGCCGAGCTTGGCCAGTTCGGCATTCACCCAATCCCGCAGTTCGATATTGCCCTTCTTCACCGCCGGGGCAATCGGCGCCTGTTCGCCCAGGGTCTGCGGCAATACACGGTAGCCCGGGTTCTGCTTGGACCAGCTGAACAGGATCAGGTTGTCCTGGGCATAGGCGTCGCCACGGCCATTGGCCAGGGCTTGCAGGGACTCAGTGTTCTTCTCGAACTTGAGCAGCTTCCAGTCCGGGTGGTTCTGGGTCAGCCAGATGTCCGCGGTGGTGCCGGTGGTAACGATGGTGGTGCGGCTTGCCAGGTCATCCAGGCTCTTCACCGGGCTGCCTTCGGGCACCAGGGCCTGCACCGCCACCTTGAGGTTGGGGTTGGTGAATTCCACCGCCTGCTTGCGCTCCGGGGTCACGGTCATGTTGGCCAGGATCAGGTCGACCTTGTCGCTTTGCAGGAAGGGAATGCGGCTGGCCGGTTCCACGGCGACGAACTCCACCTTGTTCTCGTCCCCCAGCAGGTCCTTGGCGAACTGGCGGCCGATGTCGGTATCGAAGCCCACGTAGCGCCCGGTTTCATCGACGAAACCGAACGGCGGCTTGTCGGTGAACACGCCGACGATCAGCTTGTCCCGGGCCTTGATCTTGTCCAGATAGCCGGGCGCCGGCGCGGCGCTGGCAGCGGTGGCCGCGGGCTTGGGCGCCTCGGCCGCTTTATCGCAGCCGGCCAGCAGGGCCAGACCGAACAGCGGCAGTAACAACAACGAAGACTTGGCAGTTTTCATAAGAGCTCCAGTTCCTTTTTGGGGGCTTTCTTGGGCAGTGCTGCAACGAAGGAGAACTTCTCCAGGAACTGCTGCGCGCGTGCGCTCTGCGGGTTCGTGAAGAAAACCTCGGGGGTGTTGTGTTCCACGATGCGCCCGCCATCCATGAACACGATGCGGTCGGCCACGGCCCGGGCGAAGGCCATTTCATGGGTGACGATCAACAGGGTCATACCGTCCCGGGCCAGGCCCTGGATCACCTGCAGCACTTCCTTGACCATCTCCGGATCAAGGGCCGCGGTGACCTCGTCGAACAGCATCACCTGGGGGTTCATGCACAACGAACGGACGATGGCGATGCGTTGCTGCTGGCCGCCGGACAGCTGCCGCGGAAAGGCCTCGCGCTTGTCCAACAGGCCCACCCGTTCCAGCAGCGCCTCGGCCTGGGCCCGGGCTTCCCGGGGCTCGCGCTTTTGCACCTTGAGCGGCCCGAGGAGGAGGTTGTCCAGCACGTTCATGTGGGGAAACAGGTGATAGCTCTGGAACACCATGCCGATCTGCTGGCGCACCTGGCGCCAATCGGTGTCGGGGCTGAGCAGCTCGCGCCCGGCGAAACGCAGGTGGCCGCTGTGGGCGCTTTCCAGGCCGTTGAGGCAGCGCAGCAGAGTGCTCTTGCCACAGCCGCTGGGGCCGAGGATGACGATCACCTCCCCTGCCGCCACGCTGAGGTCGACCTCCTTGAGCACCTGCTGCGGGCCAAAGAATTTGTTGAAACCCTGGAACTCGATCAATGCGCTCATGCTTGCGTCCAGCGCCGTTCCAGCACGCGGGAGGCGGCCGACAACGGGTAGCAGATAAAGAAGAAAAACAGGAACAGCACGCCGTAGATCAGCACCGATTCATAGGTGCGCTCGATGATCTGCTGGCCGACCTTGATCACGTCCACCACGCCGATCAGCACCGCCAGGGAACTGGTCTTGATGATTCGCGTGTAGACGTTGATGGTCGGCGGCGTCATGCGTTTCAGCGCCTGGGGCAGCAGCACGTAGTCGTACAACTGGGCAGCGGAAAGACCGATGGACAGGCCTGCTTCCCGCTGGCCCCGGGGCAGGGATTGCAGGGCCCCGCGCACCACCTCGCCGACCTCGCTGGCGCCCCACAGCGACAGCACCAGCACCGCGCAGGTGAAGCTGGGAATGCTGAGGCCGAAGAAGATCGGAAAGCCGAAGAACAGCAGGTACAGCCAGACCAGCACCGGAATCGCCCGGAACAGCTCCAGGTAGATCCGCAGCGGCACGTCCAGCACCTTGCGCTGCAAGCTGCGCAGCACGCCGTAGAGCACCCCGCCCAGGGTGCTGAAGGCAATGCTCAGCAGGGAAATCGACAAGGTCTGCGCAGCGCCCCGGGCCAGTTGCGGCAAGGACACCAGCAACAGCTCAAGACCCGAACTGGCCATGTTGCAGCCTCCTTTCCAGACGGCTGAGCAACAGTGACAACGGCAGGAACAACAGCACGCAGATCAGCGTCAGCACCGCGAGCATTTCGTAGGTCTTGTAGTACAGGGCGATGTAGCTCTTGGTGGTGTAGAGAATTTCCGGCACCGCCACCGCCGAGACCACAGTGGTTTCCTTGAGCAGGAAAATGAAATTGGCGAACAGCGACGGCAGGCTGAGGATCCCGGCCTGGGGCAGGATCACGTAGCGCAGCAACTGCCACTGCGACAGGCCGATGGAGCGCCCCGATTCCAGCTGCGCCTGGGGCACTGCATCCACGCCGGCGCGCAGCACTTCGGTGAGGTAGGCGCCGCCCAGGAAGGTCATGGTGATGATCGCCGCAGTGAAGCCGGAGACCTTGATCCCCAGGGCCGGCAAGGCGAAGTAGACGAAGAACAGCTGGATCAGCAGCGGTGTGTTGCGCGCCAGTTCCACGTACAGGCCGATCAGCCGGTGCAGGTAAGGGGTGCGAAACACCAGGACAGTGGCGTTGATCAGGGCCACCAGCAGCGAGGTGCCAATGGCGATCAGGCCGACCTGCAGGGTCACCCCCACGGCTTTGAGAAAGGCCGGCAGGGTGCTGAGGATAAAAGCGTAATCGAGGGTCATGAATCATCCTGAACGCCGCTGGGGTACAGCGGCGGTGGCGCAGTCCGTGGGGCAGTGGGTAACCGCCCGGCTGCCGCGACTTTATAGCTATAAAAAGCAGAATTTAAATACCGTTAAGGCATATTGATATCACCCAAAAACCTAACCCGCGGATTTGCCGGGCTGGCGCCGAGCTACTACCTTTTCTGCCGGGCCTGCCGGGTTCTTTCGCGCTCGTACAGCCCCACCGGACGCTGCACTTCTCAAGGACGACCGCCATGGCCGATGCAAAGACCCCGCAACCGCTGGACCCCCATGAACTGATGAAATGGCTGGCAGCCCTGCGCCGCGCCACCCAACCCAGCGCCTAAAGCGCTCCGCTTCAAGGGCTGACTTGCGCAGGAGCTGGCTTGTGTAGCAGCTGGCTTGCCAGCGAAGGCGCCCGCAAGGGCGATGCAAGGCTCAAGGGCCTCTTCGCCGCCCGGCCGGCTCCTAGGGCTTTTGCGGGGGCAATAAAAAACGCCGACGCTGTCATAGCCGTCGGCGTTCAAACCTGAAGGGGTTTATCGCGTCAGTAGCCTAGTTCATCAGAACGCTGGCAATACCGCGCCGTTGTATTTCTTCTCGATAAAGGCTTTCACCTCGGGGCTGGTCAGGGCCTTGGCCAGCTTCTGGATCGCCGCGCTGTCCTTGTTGTCCGGACGCGCCACCAGGTAGTTCACGTAAGGCGAATCGGCGCCTTCGATCACCAGCGCATCCTTGGCCGGGTTCAGGCCCGCTTCCAGGGCGTAGTTGGTGTTGATCATGTCCAGGTCAACCTGATCCAGGACCCGCGGCAGCATGGCCGACTCCAGTTCCTTGAACTTGAAGTTGTGCGGGTTCTTGGCGATGTCCTTGGGCGTGGACACGGCGTTTTTCGGGTCCTTGAGCTCGATCAGGCCGGCCTTCTGCAGCAGGATCAGGGCCCGGCCGCTGTTGCTGCCTTCGTTGGGGATGGCGATGGTCGCGCCGTCTTTGAGCTCGGCCAGGGACTTGACCTTCTTCGAGTAGCCGCCGAAGGGTTCGACGTGCACACCGATCACGGTTTCCAGGTGAGTGCCCTTGCCCTCGTTGAAGTTCTTCAGGTACGGCAGGGTCTGGAAGTAGTTGGCGTCCAGACGCTTCTGATCGACCTGCACGTTGGGTTGCACGTAGTCGGTGAACACCTTGATTTCCAGGTCCACGCCTTCCTTGGCCAGGGTGGGCTTGATCAGCTCAAGGATCTCGGCGTGTGGCACCGGGGTCGCGGCAACCACCAGCTTCTCGCCGGCCTGGGCAATACCGGCGCTCAGGGCTGCCGCCAGTGCGGTGAACAACAGAACTTTTTTCATGCGATGTCCTTAGGTGTCGGGATCGACGACGGCTTCAAATAGGAGGCTGATTGCGGTGCCAGTGAAGTGCCACTGCTGGCGTGAAGCGGACAATACCGAGATTTTTTATTCCCGAACAATATCTTTTATTCACGTTCATATTCCATTTTGTTCATACAGCCAGACAGCCCGCCAACGCGCCCCACCGCCCCCTGTAGCCGCTGCCGCAGGCTGCGAACGACGACGCAGTCGGCGCCGGGGCCATCGGAGCTCTCCAGCAGGATCGAGGGGAACGGTTTGGCGTCTGCTGCGCAGCCGGTCGCAGCCTGCGGCAGCGGCTACACCGCCAGCAGGCGCTTGAGGGCCTGGCGCTCTGCGGGGGTGCCGGATTCGCTGATGTGTCGCAGCAGCTGCTCGATCTGCTCCAGCGGCGAAGGGGTCGGCGGCAGGTTGAGGTGCTCGGGAAGAATCTCCTCGCCACTGCTCACCAGCAGGGCAAAGTGAATGACGTTCTCCAGCTCGCGGGTATTGCCCGGCCAGCTGTGGCGCTCCAGGGCCTGTTGCGCGGCTTCGCTGATCAGCGGCACCGGCAGGTCCAGGCGCTGGCTGTAGATCCCCAGGAAGTACTCGGCCAGGGACTCGATGTCCCCGACCCGCTCGCGCAGCGCCGGCAACTCCAGCTGGCCTTCGCTGAGGTAGCGATACAGGCGCTCATGGAACTTGCCCGCCGCCACCGCCTGGGCCAGGTCGATGCTGGTGGCCGCCACCAGGCGCACGTCCACCGGACTTGGCTGCTGGGCGCCGACCCGGGTCACTTCGTGGTTCTCCAGGGCCGCCAGCAGCTTGGTCTGGATCGGCAGCGGCAGGTCGCCGATCTCGTCCAGGTACAGGGTCCCGCCATTGGCCGAACCGAACCAGCCGGCGCGGCTGCTGGCCGAGCCGCTGAAACTGCCGGCGGCGTAGCCGAACAGTTCGGCGTCGGCGTAGGTGGGGCTGATGGCGCCGCAGTTGACCGAGACAAACAGGCCACTGCGGTCGCTGGCGCGATGGATGTGTCGGGCCAGCAGTTCCTTGCCGGTGCCGGTTTCACCACGGATCAGCACCGACACCGCACGCGGTGCCAGTTGCTCCAGCTCTTCGCGCAGTTGCCGCGAACGCGGGTCGACGAATACCAACGCCTTGGCGCGGATGCTCAGGGGGCTTTTTTCTGCATCGGGAAAGGTCAGCAACGGCTGGCCGAAAGGGGTATGAGGACTCATGGCAGACTCCCGCCCCAGGCCGCCTGGGGACGGGGGCGCTTAAACAGGAAAAGGATGATCAGGCACGACGCCGCGCGTGTTGCTCCACGCGGTTCTGCAGACGGTAGAGATAGGCAAAGCCCTGCTCCCAGCGCTGGTGGCCGGACTTGACGTTGATATGCCCGGCACCGGCCAGGATCCCGGCTTCGGCGCCCCAGTCGCGGGCCAGCTCCAGGGCACGCGGCGCGCTGACCGCGCTGTCGTTGTCCGAGCTGACCACCTGGCTGGGGAACGGCAGCAGGTCCCGAGGAATGGGCGCGAAATTGCGCAACGCCGGGGCACAGGCCGGACGCTCGACATCCGCCGGCGCCACCAACAGCGCCCCGCGCACCTGGCGCAGCGCGGCTACGGGCGCGCGAGCCGCCCAGTGGGCCACGGTGATGCAACCCAGGCTGTGGGCAATCAGGATCACCGGCGTGTCGTCGGCGGCGATGGCTTCGGCCAGGGCCGCCACCCAGTCTTCGCGACGCGGCGTCAGCCAATCGGCCTGCTCCACCCGCGCACTGTTGGGCAGGCTGTTCTGCCAATGGGTTTGCCAATGATCTTCTGGCGATCCTTGCCAGCCCGGCACAATCAAGTAGCGAATGGATGCGTTGCGCATGGGGAACTCTCCTGCTGCGTGTCTGTTCCCGGACGAGTATAGGGAGGGGATTTATATTCGTTAAGGAATAAGAAGCTATTTATTAATACCTTAAATGAATATAAAAACATCCCCTGCCCTCCGTAGGAGCCGGCTTGCCGGCGAAGAGGCCATCAGCTCTTGCGCAACCTTGAGGACGCCTTCGCTGGCAAGCCAGCTCCTACAGTTGGCACGATTGCGGGGGTGTTCTTGCCGGCGAAGGGGATAACGGGAGGGCGATTGCGGTGGGGGGCTTTGCGGGGGCTTTTTCGCCAGGCAAAAAAAAGGCCGCACCCTGCCAAGGAGACGGCCTGAAAAGTCGTGGCTTTGTTGCTCGGTGTCAGCGCGCGGTAATCACCGACAGCTTGGTGATGCCCGCACGCTCGATGGACGCCATGGCCCGGGCCACTTCGCCGTAGTTGACGCCATCGTCGGCCTGCAGCTGGACCCGCACTTGCGGGTCCTTGGCCTTGGCCGCTTGCAAGTTGGTTTCCAGCAGGTCCGGCTGGATCTGGTCCTTGTTGATAAAGAGTTTGCCGGCGCCGTCGATGCTCACCACCAGCGGGTCCTTCTGCTCCACCGGGGCCACGGCCTCGGTCTTGGGCAGGTTGATCGGGATGGCGTTGGTCAGCAGCGGCGCGGTGACGATGAACACCACCAGCAGCACCAGCATCACGTCCACCAATGGCGTGACGTTGATCTCGCTCAGCACTTCATCGCTGTCTTGGGTGGAGAAGGCCATATCAGGACGCCTCCTTGACTTTCTGTTGGCTGCCCTGGGCCGCAGCCTTGTGCAGGCTCGGGTGGATCAGCACGCGGAACGAGTTCTTCTGCGCCAGGCTGTAGAAGTCGTGGGCGAAGTCGTCCAGATCCGCTGCGGTGAGCTTCAGGCGCCGCAGGAAGTAGTTGTAAACCAGCACCGCCGGCACCGCGACGGCGATCCCCACGCCGGTGGCGACCAAGGCCGCGCCGATGGGCCCGGCCACGGTTTCCAGGCTCGCCGAGCCCGCCGCGCTGATGCCTTTCAATGCTTCCATGATCCCCCACACGGTGCCGAACAGGCCGATGAAGGGCGAGGTGCTGCCGATACTGGCAACCACTGCCAGGCCGGTTTCCAGGGAGCGGCGCTCGCGCACGATCTGCTGGCGCAGGGCACGTTCGAGACGGTCCTGGTGGTTGATTGCCTGGCTCAGGTCCGCCGCATGGGGCGCCTCGCCAACCTGGATCGCCGCATAGCCGGGCTGGGTTTCACTCAACGGGGCGGCGGAGTCGAGGCTGGACGCCGCCCAGAACTGATTGTGGAACTTGCGATCCTGGGACTTGAGGCGGGCGAACTGCACGCCCTTGACCAGGGCCAGGCCCCAGGTGGCGACGGAGAAAACCACCAACAGCCAGATCACCGCGCTTTCGATGGATTCCAGTGGAGATGCCAGTAACGTCATGATGTGTTCCCTCTGTGTAAGCGTTTAGCGCGTGTTGGTTGATCGGCCTTGCGGCTCAATGAATCTTGAAGTCGATGGGTACGCTGACCCAGCCGTCCTGGGCCACGTCGCCCTGCTTGGCCGGGACGAAACTCCAGCGCTTGACCGCGGCCAGGGCCGCATCGTCGAGCTGCTGGCGACCGCTGCTCTTCTGGATCTGGATCTCCCCCGGCTTGCCGCTGGCCAGTACGTGCACCCGCAGCAGCACCGTGCCTTCCCAACCGCGACGCTGGGCCAGTGACGGGTATTCCGGCGCCGGGTTCTTCAGGTACGCGGCGCTGGCCGAAGCCGGGGTCACGGGGGCCGGAGCCGGTGGCGCGGGCGGTGCCGGAGCGGCTACCGGAGCGGCCGGCTGCGGCGGTGCCGGCGTCTGCTGTACCGGCTTGGGCGCAGGCTTCGGCTCAGGTTTGGGTACCGGTTTGGGCTTGGGTTTAGGCACCGGCTTGGGCGGTGGCGGCTTGACCGCCAGCTCGTCCTCCACCGGCGGTGGTGGCTCCACCACCGGCTGTACCGGCACAGGCGGAGGCGGCTCCACTGCAGGCGGCGCCGGGTGCGAGAATTCGATGGTCATGGGCGGAATCTCCGGCGGCACGATCGGCAGCACCGGAGTCGGTTTCTGGCTCAGCCAGTAGATCACCGCCGCATGCAGCAGCAGCGCCGCCGCGCCAAGGATGAATGCCTCCCGGCGGCGCAAAATTCCCTTGGGCGTGCGTTGCAGACGCAATTGGCCCAGCGGCGAGCGGTGAGGCCGGCCGAGGTCGACCAACTCGCCGCTCGGTGCCTGGCGCCACAGCACCTCGTGTGCACTGGCGGCGGTCTGGACATTGCCCATGGATTCACTCCCTACGATCTTTTGAAAAACCCGGCACCGGCGTTTGAACACCCCCCACGCAACGGTGCCGCGGGGCCAATGATCAGCGCCCCGCGCTTATCTCTTAAAGTAATCTTTCAAGTTATAGATAGACCGAAACGGAATATTGAATTCACCCGGAACAGCTCAGGCCCCGTGATTCAAGGGCTGTAGCCAAGAGATAAAAACGCCATGCCTTGCAGGCATTGAAAATATTCCCGCAAAGCATCGAAACAGGCCTGTTAGTGCAGAAAAACAATAGAACCCCATTGCACTCGAAACCAACTTCAGCGCCCATATACTTAATTAACTTTACAAGCGGACACGACAAAGCCGCTGAACCGGCACGCCACCTTATATAAGGCAGCGCGTATTCAGCGGCTGTTTATTATCGAGCGGGTTATTGCTTGACGAACTCACCGCTCAGGCCGACCACATCGCCGCTGAAGTTGCTGCGGGCACCGGAGGCACGCAACCGGGAATAGTTGTGATCGGGTGAAAACAGCGCCCAGGCCTGGTAGCCGTAGCCATCGTTGTCGCCGGATACATTGATGATGGTCGGCTGCCCGGTGCTGTTCTGGAAGTGGTAATGCCCGGCGACGCTGTACTTGACCCCGGCCTGGGTCAACTCACCGCTGAACGAACCGTTGGAGTCGTTGCCGTCGGTCACGACCAGACGGGCGTCAGCGTTGGAGTTTACATAGGTGCCATTGATGCTCGACATATGCGGGTTTCCTTATGCGGTTGAATGTTTCGTCCAATGAAGCAAGTTCCTCCTGGAACTCACAAATCCAGCATGGTCGGCGTTTATAACTCTGTCCAAAACAAACTTGCGCAACAACTAATTAAATAGCTATAGCCTGCAATCGACCCTCTATAAGTTATGACCGAAACAACAGCACTTATAACTTCCCGGTGTTTTCAACTTGCGGCTTGACGCTGGCCACTGCGCGCAACTGCTCCTGTAACGCCTTGCCGGCCCGACTCAGGCCACTGCCGGCGTACAACGCCAGGCGCACGCCCTGGATATCCGGCAAACCGCTGGCGGCATCGAGCATCCGATGCCCCTTGCCCAGCACCCGCACCGGCAACAGGCTGATGCCCAATCCCGCCGCCACTGCCGAACAGACACTGGCCAGGCTGGCGCTGGAATAGGCGATGCGCCACGGCCAGCCGCCGACTTCCAGGTGGTGGAGCATTTCCTGGCGATACAAACCGCCCACCGGGAACGCCACCAGCGGCAGTGGATCACGACCCAAGGCCGGCTGGCGCAGACTGTCGACCCAGCACAAAGGCTCGGGCCAGGATTCCACGCAGTCGTCGCTGTGGCCCATCTGCTTGACCAGCAGCAAGTCGAACTCGCCACGACGGAACTGACGCAGCAACTCCGGCCCCAGACCACTGGTGACTTCCAGGCGCACCGCCGGATAGTCGCGGCCAAAGCGCGAGAGCATCGGCATCAGGCGCTCGGCGGCAAAATCTTCCGGCACGCCCAGGCGCAGCACCTCCTCGCCGCGCTGGTTGACCAGCACATCGCAGGCCTCTTCATGCAGCGCCAGAATGCGCCGGGCATAAGCCAGCAGGCGCTCGCCCTCCACCGTGGCCACCACCCGGCGCTGGTCGCGGTCAAGCAACTGGCAGCCCAGGCTCTCTTCCAGACGTCGAACCTGCTGACTCACCGTGGACTGGGTCAAGTGCAGGCGCTCGGCGGCGCGGGTGAAGTTCTGGCTGTCGGCTACGGCGACAAAACTGCGGAGCAACACGGGATCGAGCATCTTGACCTACCATCCTCAACGCCACTGATTGGCATGGTTATATTTAATTTCAGAATACCAGGGCCGCTCAGCATACTTTCCCCTCTGCAATCGGGACCCGCCGTTGCGAGGCAACTTCAGAACGTGCCGATCCCCCCTCTTGCTCGGAAACCTTGATGAACGACGATCAACACTACCTGCACCGGGCCGTTGAACTGGCCCGGCGCAATGTCGAACAGGGCGGCCGCCCGTTCGGCGCGCTGCTGGTGCGCAACGGCCGGGTGCTGGCCGAGGCGGTGAATGAAATCCACCTCAGCCAGGACCCCACCGCCCACGCCGAGATGCTGGCGATCCGCAGCGCCAGCCGGCAACTGGGCCCGCGCCTGGACGACTGCGTGATCTACGCCAGCGGCCAGCCGTGCCCCATGTGCCTGGCCGCCATGTACCTGTGCGGCGTGTCCCGCGCGGTGTTCGCCGCCAGCAATGAACAAGCAGAGCCGTTCGGCCTGTCTACAGCAGCCATCTACCAACAGCTGAGCAAGCCCCTGGAAGCCCAGCGCCTGCCGCTGCTGCACCTGCCCCAGGCGGCCATGACCGCCCTGTACCAGGACTGGCAGGCGCGTCATGCCGCGAACTGAATCGGCCTTCAACACCTTCGCCGGCTGGGCGCTGCTGGTGTGCCTGGGCCTGAACCTGCGGCCGATCCTCAGCTCGGTCAGCCCGCTGCTCAACGAGATCCGCGGCGCCACCGGCATGAGCTTCCAGAGCAGCGCCTGGCTCACCAGCCTGCCGGTGATCTGCATGGGCCTGGTGGCTCTGCTGGGGGTACGGATCGAAGCCCGCCTGGGCGAGCGCCGGGGTGTGTCCCTGGGTTTGCTGCTGGTGCTGCTGGCCTGCCTGGTGCGGCTGTTCTTCGGCCAGGCCGCGGCCTTGCTCGCCACCGCCCTGCTCGGCGGCGCCGGAGTGGCCCTGATCCAGGCCCTGGTGCCGGCGCTGATCAAGCGCCAGTTTCAACAGCGCGTGGCCCTGGCCATGGGCGTCTACTCGGCGTCGCTGATGGGCGGTGGAGGCATCGCCGCCCTGCTCAGCCCGCAGCTGGCCAGCCACTTCGCCAACTGGCAAGTGGGGCTGGGCATCTGGGTGCTGCCGGCCATGGCCGCCCTGCTGCTGTGGCTGTGCCTGCCCCTGGGCGCCGGACGCCGCAACGGCCCCCCGGCGCCCCGGGCCGGGCTCTGGAACAACCGCCGCGCCTGGCTGCTGGCGCTGTATTTCGGCCTGGTGAACTGCGGCTACATGAGCATGGTGGCGTGGCTGCCGGCCTACTACCTGCAGCTGGGCTGGAGTGCTACCCAGAGCGGCTCGCTGCTGGCCTTCATGACGATTTTCCAAGTCAGCGCCGCCCTGCTGATGCCCACCCTGGCCCAGCGCAGCAGCGACCGCCGCCCACTGCTGGGCATCAGCCTCGCGGCCCAGGCCGCAGGTTTTCTCGGACTGGTGCTGTGGCCTTTGCAGAGCCCGCACCTGTGGGTGGCGCTGATCGGCTTCGGCCTCGGCGCGTGCTTTGCCCTGAGCCTGATCCTGACCCTGGATCACCGTCGTGATCCCCGGGAAGCCGGGCAACTGGCGGCTTTTGTCCAGGGCGTGGGTTTTCTGATCAACGCCGTCTCGCCGTGGCTCAGCGGCTGGCTGCGGCAAGTCACCGGCAGCTTTGTCAGCGCCTGGTGGGTGTTGATCGTGGGTGTCCTGGCGATGCTGCTGTTGACGCGAATCTTCAGCCCGGCCAGCTATCGGGCCCGGGCCACTGTCGGCACTGTCGCGCCAGCGACCTGAGCGCGACCGTCAATCGATGCCGCCTGCGAGGGCTCGCAGGCGGACAAGCGTCAAGGTACGGATCAGCCCTCGATCCGCCACTGCAATGCATCCAGCACATCGCAGCCGTCCTGCAGCAGCAGATGGGCGGCATTGGCCACATGGCTCAGGTCCTGATCGGCAACACCCTTGATGCTCAGGCAGTTGAGACTGTGCATCAGATCGCGAGTGGCCTTGATCCGCTGCACAGCGCAGCCATAGAGATCGGCCGGAGGGGCGGCAGGGTTGAGGTAGAGCACCGGGGTGGGGGTGAGATTGCTTTGTAGCGGGGTGAACTCAGACATGGATAACACTCCTTAGCCGAACGAGACCATCATGAAAATCAGGAACTGCCCCAACGTCTGATGGGCAGTTGATGCGTCCATTATTTGTTTTCGACCGGCTAAGATCGGTCACCGATGCGTCGGTGACAGGCCGGACTATAGGCAGGAGGTCCTGGCGGAACAATCGCCGAAGTATTGCCATTCCCTTCCATCGACCCCAAGTAGAATCCCCTCTCGATACCCAGAACACAGGAACCGCAATGGACGCCGACACCCTCAGCCGCTGGGTAAAGAGCCTCGGGCTCAGCTATGCAGAACTGATCGCCCAGGGAGAGCGCATCGAGCGCCCGACGGGCAAGATCTACGATGAATTCGATTGGCTGACCGTGGTCGTCGAGCCCGGCCTGATGCTGGACTTCTGGGAAGACAGCCTGGCCCTGGAAAAGTTACTGATCGAACTCATGCCCCTGGAACAGGGGCGCTCGTTCTACAGCGGCGAACTGCCCGCCCCGTTCTCACGCAGCATGACCCACGCCGATATTCGCGAGCTGCTGGGCACGCCCCTGCGCTCGGGGGAACGCAGGCCATCAGCCGATGGGCAATGCATGCTCAACGCCTGGGAGAGCTACCGCCTGCCGGAGCACCTGCATCCCAGTGCGCGGGTTGGATTCGTCTATAACGCCGACATGCAGATCAAGGTCCTGTCGTTTGACTTGCTGGAGCCGCAGCGCGACTGATTCGACTGCACAGAGTGGCTCTTTAGGATTCGCGGCGATCCGCCAGGCATCAGAGGACCGGCGCGAGATCGCCAAGCAAGGCCCTGCGGTCCTTTTCGCAGCCTCGCAGGCTCGGCAGCGGCTACAGGGAACGTGGCTACCGGTAGGCCGCCGCAACGCACGGCCCGGCTACAAAGCCATTAGCCAAAGGTTTTCATAAAGGGCTCGGCACATTGCCGGATCGCCGCGACGACATGCGGTGCCCGTTCGCCCCATTCGGCCGATCGGCTCAACACCCGCTCCAGTGCGTCCAACTGCCCGCGAATAACCTCTTGCGGACGAGCCACATCACAGACCTTGGCAAACTCCAGCAACCCCTGCCGCGAAGCAAACAGGGACTTGTTGCCCAGCAGATCCAGGGCCAGCACGTCCTGCGGGATGTAGGCCGTGGTGTTGACGATGTCGTAGGCCGGCGCTAGCCGTGCATCGCGCTGGCCAGGATCGGAATACAACAGCCCGAAGTTCTTCAGGTGGGCATCGCCATTCCCCACGATGCAGCTCAGGCTGACCATGGCAAACAACTGCGCCAGTGAACCCGGCACCTGCTCAGGCGGGCAGAACAGGCGAACGGCCTTGGCAATGGCCGAATAGCTCTTGCTGTATTTCTGCTCCGCACCCAGCCCCATCAACGCCGCCATGTCTTCAAACCCCAGGCAACCGAGTTGCTCGTCCCGGTCGAAGCGGCGCATGACGAACAGTTTGGCGTTATCGGAGAGGTAAAACTCGGGCACCGCCATCCCCGCCTCCCTGGCCACCGACATGCACAGGAACTCGTTGATCGCCAATCCCGGAAACTCGTCCCGGCCGCTCTTGATGATCAACTCTGAGGTGTTCGAGGTAAAACGCTGCGACGCGGCGTCATGCCGCTCCGGCACCATGACCTTGGGCTGCACGCCGGATATCCCGGCACGCAGGATGTAGCGGTCCACCAGGTCGGCAAAAATGTCCTCGGCGCCATCCCAAGCGAGGATTTCTTCAAGTTTTTCCCCGGGAAACTGCTGTCGCTGCAACAGCCCATCGACTTCGGGCGAGCTCACCGCGACCCGCCCGATCGGCGCGCTGCTGCCGGACAGCGCCAGCAGCAACATCGGGTCGACCTTCACCACCTTGGCCAGGCGGTTGCGCAGTTGCTCCAGCACATAACCTTCGGGCAGGTTCATCTGGAAGATCGGGTGCAACTCCCGATAACGGTAGTCATCCAACCGCACGGGCATCAGCAGACTGATTGCCGCCGGTGCCCGGGCATCATCGTGATAGCGAAACAGATAATCGCCAGCGCCACGGTGGATTTTCCCGCTCTCACCGGCCGGGGTGGCTACCTGCAGCACCGTGGCCATCAGTCGAACACTCCCTGGATCTCGTCCAATGTGGGCATCGCGGCAGGCACCAGGGTGAATTCACAGTCCAGGGCTCCCAGCACCCGCGCATAGGCCGCCATGCCCACCGACAAGTCGCCCCGCTCGATGGCGATGACCTTCTGCCGGGTCACGCCGGCCAAGGCGGCCAGGCTGGCTTGGGTCAGGCCACGATGCAGACGACGCTGGCGAACCTGCTCGCCAAGGCGCGCGGTGATAAGAAGGTAGTCCATGTTCTATATACGCAACAAAATTGATTGAATGTAACGTATACCTAACATGGCGAAAAATCAAAGGGACGCTGTGGGGGCTCACACTCCGTGGCGGCGGGTGAAAGGCTTCGATAGTGGGTATGTACTCCCTGACTGTCGCAGGCACAGGTCTTGCGGCCGCTACGCGCCCGAGCGGGAGCAAGCTCCCTCGCCACAACATCATTCCAGGCGACTAGACGAGAACAATCCTAGAGAAATAAATTATTGTAATTCGATAATTATTTATCAATAATTCGCCACCCCCCAAGTTTTGCAAGGAATAACGCATGCACTCCCAAATCAACGGCTCGGCCCAATACCGCTTACGACGGGTCGGCCTGCTGGCCGCGATCCTGGCCTGGGTCATGGGTGTAGTCGAGGTCGGTGGCAATGCCGGAATGTGGATCTACAACAAGGACCAGGTCCTGGGCGCCCTGCTCAGCGTCTTCGCCGACCACTCGCCCCGCCTGCTGGAAGCCGATTTCAAACTCTCCTCCGCAAGCTTCGCCCTGCTGGTGATCCTCGACTTCCTGCCGCTGCTGCTGTCGAGCTTCGCCCTGTACCTGACCGGGGTGTTCTTCCTGCGCCTGTCGCGCGGCGAAACCTGGAGCGATCGCAACATCCGCATCCTCTGGCGCGTGGGCATGCTGTGGATCGTCGCCCCGGCCACCTTCCCGATGATGGAAACCCTGCAAGGCCTGGCCCTGTCCCTCGACCTGCCGCCCGGCCAGCGCATTCTGCAGATCTCCGCGGGCTTCTCGTCCTACGCGGCCTATGAGGTGGTCAAAGGAATCTTGCTCTGCTCGTTTTCCATTATCATGCGCGACGCCAAAGTCCTCAGTGATGAGCACAGTCACTACATATAGAACAATGAGATGACCATTATCGTTCGGCTTGACGTTGTCATGGCTAAAAACAAGATTCGCTCCAAAGAGTTGGCCGCCATCCTGGGCATTACCGAGGCGAATCTGTCGTTGCTGAAAAATGGCAAGGTCAAGGGGATGAAAATCGAGACCCTGGACAAACTCTGCGCTGCACTCGACTGCCAACCCGGCGACCTGCTGGAGTATCAGGCCAGCGAGCCTGCGTAACCCCCCGCGTTTGTTCGAACCGAGTCTCGATCGTTAAAGCCTTATCCATTCCTCACGTTGCACATTGGCTTATTCATGACTCGCTACCTGCTCTGCCCGCTGCTTTTGCTCGCCTGTCTTTTGACCGGCTGCGCCAACAAACTCGAAGTGGCCATCGACGCCACCCCGGCCCAAGACTATTACTTCGACCCCAAGGCGCCAGTGCTGGTGACCGTCAACAGCGCCAAGGACGCCCAGGGCCTCAAGGCCAGCTACTACCTGCGCGACATGGTCGCCGCCCTGCACGGCATGGGTTTTACCCAGGTGTATACCGAGTCGTCGCTGCCGAGAAACCACCCGCCGTTTCGCATGAACATTGCCCTGGACGTGGGCAGTAAAAAGACCAGCTACCGCTACACCGCCACCGACTACGGCCAGGTGCCCAGCAGCACTAAAACCACGTGCATGCCCGGCAAGAACCAACAGACCGTGTGCACCAGCACCCCAACGATGTCCTACCGTGCCATCGGTTCCTCGGAGCGCACCGGCTACACCACCCTGTCGACCTTCAATATCAAGGCCCAGGACGAACAGAGCCGGCGCACGGTATTCCTGCTGCGGGCCTCGTCCTACAACGAGGATTGCCAGGACGCCAAGGTCGAGGATTTCCTGGTGCAGGAAAGCCTGGACAACCTGGACTTCCGCAACCGCGTGCAGCGCAAATACACGGTCACCCTGCCCGAAGGCCACAGCTGCAACTAAGCGCCTACCGCGCACCAGGCGACACGCTTACAATCGCCCCTCGCCGCCCGCCCGATCCCCCTCGCGCGGGCGCAGCCCCCTCAACGACAAGGCGCAGGTCGAACATGCCCCTGGATTGGACTGCCTGGGAAATCGAACCCGGATCGGCGGTGGACGAACAGCTGATCGCCCAGGTGCAGCAACGCCTCGGCGTCGAGTTTCCGGCGCTGTACCTGGAGCTGGTGCAATACGCCGCGGCCGCCACCCCGGGGATCGGCACCTTCCCCTATGGCAACGGCTACACCTGCATCAGCGAGTTCTTCGAGTTCGGCCTGAGCAACCAGCCCTGGACCCTGCTCTGGTACGCCAGCCCTGGCCGCGTGCCGGGGCTCGCCGCAGGCTGCCTGCCGATTGCCCGGGATGCCGGCGGCCTGCTGATCTGCCTGGACTTCAACAGCCCGGGCGTGGCGGTGGAAATCTTTGACCCCGAGAGCGCCAGGCGCTACCCGGTGGCGGCCGACTTCAAGGCCTTTGTCGAGCTGTGGCAGCCATGAACACAGCGCGCAAATGGATAGTCGTGCCCACCAGCAAGGCCGCCATGCAGCGCCTGGATCTGGACCAGTGCCTGCCGGGCGACCTGGAGGAACTGGCCCTGTCCCCGGAGCAGTGGGCGCTGCTGTCGCGCAGCGACCTGCTGCCCAGCTTGAACCGCGCCCTGGGCAGTCTGATCGACGACTACGAAGACGCCTCGATCCAGGGCCAGGCCGCCCTGGCCACGGCCCTGTCGATCCTGATGCAGGCCGCGACGCCCGGGGATGAACTTATCCACAGGCTGATCGCCCTGAATCGACTGGCCCTGGAACGCGACACCGGCCTGTTTTTCTACTTCTGAGGCACTGCCCAGGTCTGCTCCCGCACCTCATTGTGTGGCGAGGGCGCTTGCTCCCGTCAGGGCGCCAGCCCGACCTGGCAGGCGCCATGGCACGGCCTTACGCTCAGATCCCCGCGCTGGCACTGGCCTGTTTCAGCCCGGACTCCGGCACGCTCACCGCGGTTTCCGAGCGCGGCGTGCCCTGGGGCACCCAGTCGTAGCTCACCGGCAAGGCGCGGTACACCCAGTTGCTGATGGCCTCGCTGCCCGGCGCCTTGCCCAGATAGGGGCTGACGTATTCCCAGACGATTTCACCGCCGGCGGTGACCTGGAAGAAGCGCCCGTTCATGCCCTCGTCGATCAGCGTATTGCCGTTGGGCAAACGCCGCGCACTGCTGATGAACGAGCTGTAGAAGGCCCAGCCCGGCTGCCGGGAACTGGCGGCGCTGTACTGCCAGACGATCTGGTTCTTGATCGGGTCGATCTCCAGCACCCGGGAGCCGGCGATCAGCCCCAGCGGCACCGAGGGGTAACCGGCCGTGCCCTGGTTGTCGAACACCAGCAGGTGCCCGGCCCCCGGCAAGCCGGCGGGAATGATGTGGGCGTCATGCTGGCCGACGAACTGGTCCACCGGGCGTGGCACCTTGGCGGCGGTCTTGGGGTTGATCGGCAACAGGTTCGGCCCCAGGCGCCAGACCACCTTGCCGCTGTGCTTGTCGAGGATGGCGATGAAGTTGGCGTTGCGCGAGTCGATCAGCAGGTTGTCCGGGGCGAAGCGTTTATCCCCGGCGTCGAACCACGGGTTGGGGCCGACCACGCTGAGGTTGTTGATGTGCAGGTAATCCGGGTTGTCGGTGCCGTACACCAGCTTCAGTTGCGCCGGGGTGAAGCCGAACTCCTTGAGGTGTTCGGAGGCCAGCCACTGCCATTTGACCTGGCCCTCGGGGCTGACTTCATAGATCGCATCGTCGATCACCTGGGGCACCTTGAACCCCGCCACCTGGTGCACCTTGTTGGCCAGCACCAGGGTGTTGCCGTTGCTCAGGCGGCGCTGGTCATGATGCTGCTGGGCGGCGCCGCCCGGGGCCTGGTCGCCCCACTGCCAGACGAGGTTGCCGTTCCAGTCCAGCTCGCCGACGCTCTGGTTGCCCAGGCCGTTGCCCGCCGAACCCAAGGGCCCGGGCTCCTTGTCCTTGAGCTGCAACAGCACCCGGCCACGCTCGCCGTTCACCAGTTGCGGGTCGATGATGGCCGAGGGAAAACCGGCCTGGGGCCAGTGCTTCACCTCGTTGCCGTTCATGTCGATCAGGTGCGTCTGCTTATCGGCGCCGCTGAAGATCACGTACTGGTTATAGGCCCTGGCCGGGTCGTAGCGGGTCACGCCGGTGGGGTAGACGCTGGGCGCGGCCTGCACCGCCGAGGCCAGCAGGGCGGTGGACAGCAGCAGGGGCAACGCGGTGGTGAGGCGCAACATGACAAGCACTCCTGTTCAAGTCGAAAGGCGCCGGCGAACCCGGCGCAAGGTGCGAAAAGCCGAGCATCAGAAGTCGTAGCGACCGGTCACGCCGAGGGTTCGCGGGGTGCCCAGCAAGCCTTCGTAACCGCCGTTGCCGGCGGTCCAGAGGGTGGTGTAGTAGGTCTTGTCGAAGGCGTTCTTCAGCCACAGCGAAACGTCCCACTGGCCCTGTTCGTAGTTGCCGCGCAGGCCAGTGGACAGGTTGACCACGGCGTAGCTGGGGATCTGCCCGTAGTCGGAATCCTCCACGGTGCCCACCGCCTTGGAACGGAAGGCGTAGCTGGCGGTGACGTACTCTTCCAGGCCATTGTCCAGGTTCCACTTGTATTCGCCGTTGGCGTTGCCGATCCATTTCGAGGCGCCCACCACCTGGTGGCCACTGAGATCGCAGGAGGCTGGAGCACCGGGGCGCAGGCTGACTTCCGGCGGGCACGGCGCGTCCTTGTAGGACAGGTAGCGCACGTCGTTATAGGAACCGTTGAGGTTCAGGGTCAGGCCGCGAATCGGCACCAGGGTGCTTTCCACTTCCACCCCGCGTGAGCGCACCGAACCGGCGTTGGTCAGGTACTGCACGCGGTTGGCATTGTCGTAGGCGTTGGTCTGGTAGCCGTTGACCTGGGTCCAGAACAGGTTGGCGTTGAGTTGCAGGCGACGGTCCCACAGGGTGCTCTTGAACCCCAGCTCGGCGTTGTTGGCGCGCTCGGTGCCGATCAGCAGCGAGTCGGCCCCGGCGGTCGGCGCCGAGCCCACCGCCAGGTTGACCCCGCCGGACTTCTCGCCGTGGGACAGGGTGGCGTAGCCCAGCAGGTCATCGGTGAAGCGATAGCTGAGGTTGAGCAGGCCCGAAGGGCTGGTGCTGTACTGGTTGAGGTCGCCGGAATCATAGGCCCCGGCACGACCGCGACGGGCATTGGCGGCGGCACCGGCCACCGCCGCGCCACCCAGCGGCGCGTTGCGGCTGACCCAGGCGCTTTTTTCCTCGTAGGTGCCGCGCAGCCCGGCGGTGAAATCCAGGCGCTCGGTCAGGTGCCAGGTGCCCTGGGCGAACAGGGCGAAGCTGTTGGTCTGGATATGCCCGTTGCCGAGGCTGGTGACGTTGCTCAGGGCGCCGGCCGGGGTGCCGTTCCAGATGTCCGCCTGGGGCCCGTAATAGGCGAAGGATTTGTTGTCCAGGTCGGAGCCGAAGTAGTAGGCGCCCAGCACGTAGTCGAAGAAGCCGCCGGTGGGCGAGGCCAGACGGAATTCCTGGGACCACTGCTTGTCCTCCACCGACACCCCGGCGTTGTAGCTGGCCGGCACGTTGAGGCCGTCGTCGTTGCGCGGGGTGAAATTCCACCAGCGGTAGGCGCTGACCGAGGTCAGGGTGAAGTCGCTGGGCAGGGTCCAGTTGGCCTCAAGCGAAGTGCCGCCCTGGAACACCGTCACGTGCTGGTCGTTGTCCAGGTTGACCTTGCGCTGCGAGCCGTTGACCAGGGTCGCACCGGCCGCCGCCGCGCGGGACTCGTAGACGTTGTTGCCGTTGATGGTCGGCCCGGTGCTGTACAGCACCCGGGTGCCGGCGCTGGAGTCCTCTTCGTTGTAGTCGCCGATCCAGCGCAGGTTGAAGCGCTCGTTGGGCTTGTACAGCAACTGCCCGCGAAAGCCCTGGCGGGAACCGCCATTGAGGTCATGGCCGTCGAATTCATTCTTGATATCGCCGTCGCTGCGGGTGCGGTAGGCGGAAAAACGCCCGGCCAGCTCATCTGTCAGCGGCCCGGAAATGGTGCCCTTGGTCTGGAAGTAGCCGTCCTCGCCGAGGGAGGTTTCGATGCTGCGCTCCGGGGTGAAGCTCGGCGCCCGGGTGCTGATGTTGATCACCCCGGCGGTGGTGTTCTTGCCGAACAGGGTGCCCTGGGGACCGCGCAGCACTTCCAGCTGTTCGATGTCCATCAGGTCGAACACCGCCATCCCCGGCCGTCCCAGGTAGACGTTGTCGAGGTACAGCCCGACGCTGCCTTCCAGGCCGTCGCTGGCCGGGTTGTTGCCCAGGCCACGGATCGACACGCTGGACTGGCGCGCATGCATGTAGGCGACGTTGACGCTGGGCACCAGTTGCTGCAGATCCTGAATGCGATAGACCCGCTGGCTCTCCAGGGCTTGCCCGCCCACCACGCTCATGGGCGTGGGCACGTTCTGCGAGCTTTCCTCGCGGCGGCGGGCGGTGACGGTCACCGTCTGCAACTGGCCACCATCGGCCTTGGCCTTGCTGGCGCTGCTCTTGGCCGGCGTGGTGTCTGGCGCCGGAGCGTCTTCGGCCCAGGTCGGCGTCCAGCTCGCGCTGCCGGCCAGCAACAGCGCCAGGGGCAGGCGCTTGAGCCGCCGGGGCGAGAGGGGTGAAGCGAGGGACAACGGGCTCATGGGCGGCTCCTGGTCAGAAAATATACAGCCTCGTATATTCCTTAAAGTTATTTATTTATGTTTTTAAAAAGATTTACTGCATAAGAGATTGCCTTTATAAGGAGTCGACCTAATGCATAGCCAATGCATTTCCCCGATATTTTTTATGTGAAAAATGCATATCGACCTGCGCCAGCTCCGCCACTTCATCGCCCTCGCCGAGCAGCGCAGCTTTGTCGCGGCCGCGGCGGCGGTGAACCTTTCGCAATCGGCCTTCAGCCGCAGCATCCAGGCCCTGGAACACAGCGTCGGCTGCCAGCTGGTGGATCGCGGGCGCAAGGACCTGGCGCCAACCAAGCAGGGCCAGTTGCTGCTGGAGCACGCGCGGCGGCTGGTCAGCGGCGCCCAGCAGATGGCCAACGAGATCAGCCAGTTCAATGGCCTGGAGGCGGGGGAGTTGCGTTTCGGCTGCGGCCCGGCGCCGGCCTCGGGGTTGATCCCGCGGGCCATCGGCAGCTTCATCGGGCGTTATCCCAAGGCCCGGGTGCAGTTCCAGGTGGATGACTGGCAAAGCCTGAGCAAGCGCCTGCTCAGCGAAGAGTTCGAATTCTTCGTCGCCGACACCCGGCACTTCGAGGCCGACCCGGATTACCTGACCCAGCGCCTGCGTCCGCGCAAATGGCATTTCTGCTGCCGCGCCGGGCACCCCCTGGCCCAGCGCGACAGCGTCAGCGCCAGCGAACTGATGAGCTACCCGCTGGCGGTGACCATCCGCCCGCCGAACCTGCGCAAGGTCATCGTCGACCTGAGCGGCAAACCGGACTTCACCCCCAATGTGGAATGCGAAAACAGCTACAGCCTGCTGGGGGTGGTGCTGCGCTCGGACGCCATCGGCATCATCGGTTCCTACAGCGACGCCTTGCACAACGCCAAGGGCAAACTGGTGTGCCTGAAGATCGACGGCCTGGCCGACGACCTGGAAGAGCTCTACACCCGCTACGGCATCGTCAGCCGCGCCGGCTACCGCCTGTCGCCCCTGGCGGCGGCGATGATCGAAGAGATCAAGGCCATAGACGAACAGGACGAGGACGTGTGCAGCCTGGACAAGCTCGCCGTCTGATGGGTTTCAGGACTGTCTTCGAATGTGAAGAGCAGGGAAATTGCAGGCGTATGCTGATAAACACCAGCTGAAGGCAGCGTGAGAAGAAATGACGGCGTGATGAAATACTCGCGAAAGCTTTGATTAACGGGCCGTAACAAGCCACGCCATTGCTTGAGGCCTTTGCATGCTGACTATCTTTGGGTGAGCGTCTATAGCTCGCAGTAGTTGTTTAAGCTTTTGCTTGATGTCCGCAAGTTCGACCTTGGGCTGGTGTGCGGCAGGCTGTTCGATGTGAACGACCACATGCAACCTGTGACAATTGAGAACGGCTTGGCTCAGCGCCCGCTCATGCTCCAAGGTATTGCCATTCAGACGGGCCGGCAGCAAAGCTGCCAAAGTGCAAAACACCTTGTTGGCAATCGCTTCGGGTAAGGCCGATGGCTTGAGCGCCCGAGGGTGACGATAATCTTTGACCTCGATGAAAAAGGCTATTTGATCCGGGGACAGCGCCAGGATATCTACAGCTTGAATATCATTGCGCTGCCTAACGAAATGATTGCGATAGAAACCCCAGTCATCGAACTTGCTGGCTTGCCAATGGGCCGGAAACGTAAAGGTCAGCCTCTCAATCTGCAAAACCGACATGCCCTTCACTCCAATGCCAGATAACGGTCGGACTGTTGCAGGCTTTCTTCAAGAGCGGTGATATCGCCGATATCTTCCAAACTCCCACCTTGTTGCACGGTAATCCCGCCTTCACTGCTGTGAAGACCAAAAAACGCTGCATCCTGAGGCTTTTCAGTTAACAGAATGTCCAGCTCACGAAGTAAAAACAGGCTGTGGGTGGCGATGAATATCTGGATGCCACTCGCGCTCAAATCAACGATGGTTTTGGCCACTTGCTTGATCAAGCGAGGGTTCAGGTTCGCTTCCGGTTCATCCCAGAACAGATACCCCTGATGCAGCAAGGCCCCCGTACTGATCAGACGCGCCAGCATGCCCAACTTTCGCAAACCCTCCGCCACCAGTGGAATTTCCATTCTGCCGCTGACATTACGTAGATAAAAACGCCCATTCTTATCCAGCTCAATACTGCCCTGCATCGCGGTTTCCAGAGGGCTGAGCAACTCGCGAATACGATCTTCGGTCGGTCCCTTACGCAATAACCCGCCAAGTAACCTGCAGGTGTCACGCCAGGTTTCCTCAAACTCCAGGTAGTGGTTCTCATAAACCGCAAGAAAGTTTGGGTAGATGCTCAACAACTCACGCGTCGGTAAATACGTAGGTGTTGCCTTGAGCCAACATTTGGGCAGATGTTCGACACTGACTTCGGTCTTGCTGTTAGTGGCGAAACTGAAAGCCAGGTCGTATTCACTCTTATCGAAGAAAAACTTCACATCACATCGCTCGCGGCCCCGCTTGCGCCGGGCCAGTCTTCCGAGTGACTCAGGACGGAAAACCCCCACCAGCTTGTCGGCCATTCGCAACTGCAAAACAGATTTTGTCGGTTCCATGGATGCCGCATTCGGCCGGTTGCTCTCCTCGGAACTGGTCGCGAGCCCGGCGTATGCCAGCTTCAACAGATGCGTCTTTCCCGCGCCATTCTCCCCCACGATCACATTCAGCTGTTTACTGAACTGCAGATCGGCCTCTTCAAAGACTGTGAAGTTTTTGATGTGGAGTCGTTTGAGCATGCTTTCCTCGAGATAAGAGCGATGGCGATGTGAAAATTAGCCGCCGGCAGACGTTAACACTGTCAGGAGTCTTACTTGGTAAATCTTGTTATCAAGGTTTGAATGACGCTGAAATCACACAAAAACATGACGTCGGATAATAGCTTGCTCTGCCAACAGACGCTCAACGGATAACAAGCCCGCACCTCACACTGAAGTACTTTCGTAACCCTGAGACGCCAACGCCTGCGGTTATGCACGCCCTGCATCGAAACTATTCGGCAAATGCGCTTGCCGGAAGCCCCCGCCGAAGGCGAAAAACCTCGCCTGTCTTCCCTTCGGTGAACCCCATGTCCAACACCCTCCAACCCGTGCGCAACGTGCTCTACATCATATGCGACCAACTGCGCCGGGATTACCTCTCGTGCTACGGCCACCCGCACCTGCACACCCCGAACATCGACCGCCTGGCCGCCGCCGGGGTGCGCTTCAGCCGCGCCTACACCCAGGGCACCATCTGCGGCCCGTCGCGCATGTCGGCCTACACCGGGCGCTATGTCAGCAGCCACCAAGTGGCCTGGAACGCCGTGCCCCTGCCCCTGGAAGAATGGACCCTGGGCGACTACCTGCGGCCCCACGGCATCCGCACCGCGCTGGTGGGCAAGACCCACGCCACGCCCAACCTCGACGCCCTGCAGCGTCTGGCCATCGACCCCGAGAGTGCCCAGGCCGAGGTGCTCAACGAAGTCGGCTTCGAGCCCTACTTGCGCCACGACGGCATCTACCCCGACGACCCGATCTTCGACGACAAGCGCGAGGCCGCGCCCTACACCCACTACCTGCGCAACCTCGGCTACGACGGCCTCAACCCCTGGCACGACTGGGCCAACGCCGGGGCCGGCGCGCAGGGGCAGATCCTCAGCGGCTGGAAGATGCGCCACGCGCACCTGCCGGCCCGGGTCGCCGAGGAACATTCGGAAACCGTCTACACCACCGACCGCGCCATCGACTTCATCAGCGAACAGGGCGAACAGCCCTGGTGCCTGCACCTGTCCTACATCAAGCCGCACTGGCCCTATATCGCGCCGGCTCCGTACCACGCCCTGTATGGCCCGGAGCAGGTGATCCCGGCGGTGCGCGCGGCACCCGGGCAGCTCAGCGATCACCCGGTCTACGCCGCCTTTCGCCAGCATGAAGAGAGCCTGAATTTTTCCCGGGATGAGGTGCGCCTGAACGTGGTGCCAACCTACATGGGGATGATCAAGCAGGTGGACGATCAACTGGGCCGGCTGTTCGATTTCCTCCAGAGCAACGGCCGCTGGGACGATACCTTGATCGTCTTCACCAGCGATCACGGCGACTTCCTTGGCGACCACTACCTGGGGGAAAAGGAGTTCCTGCTGGAGCCGGCGGTGGGCGTGCCGCTGATTGTCCGCGACCCGCGCGCGGCGGCGGACAGCCGCCGTGGCACGGTGGATGAACGCCTGGTGGAAACCATCGACGCCCTGCCGACCTTTCTTGAGGCCCTGGGCCTGCCGGGAGCCGAACATCGCCTGGAAGGCCGCTCGCTGATCCCGCTGCTGCACGGCGCGACAGTGGACTGGCGCCGCTACGCCATCAGCGAATACGACTACGCCTTCCAGGCTCCGGCCCGGGAGCGCCTGGGCCAGCCCATCGACCGCTGCCGCATGACCATGGTGCGCAGCGAACGCTGGAAATACCTGGCCTATGACGGCTTGCGCCCGCAGCTGTTCGACCTGCACCACGACCCGCAGGAGTTGCATGACCTGGGGGCGGACCCGGCCTATGCCGCGGTGCGTGAAGAACACCTGGGGTATCTGCTGCAATGGCTACGCGGCCTGAAACGCCGCACCACCATCAGCCATGAAGAGATCGACCTGCGCGGCCAGCGTTTTCGCTACGGCGAACCGGAGAGCGAAAAGCTGGTACAGATCGGCGTGTGGTAACCCGCGCCTGCACCTCCCCTTGCCGGTGAAGAGGCCCTTGAGTCTTGCATCGCTCTCAGGGACGCCTTCGCTGGCAAGCCAGCTCCTGCAGCGGGCAGGTTCATCGCATAAATTCTTGTAGGAGCCGGCTTGCCGGCGAAGAGGCCCTCAAGCCTTGCAGCGCTCTCTGGGGCGCTTTCGCTGGCAAGCCAGCTCCTACAGTGGGCAGGTTCATCGGGTAGATGCCCGTGGGGCGGGTCAGAGGCCTTTGATGGTCTGGCTGCGCTGGCCGTGGACGCCCACCGGGACATCGCCCTTGAGGGTCACGCGGCGCACGATGCGGTCCTGGGTGCCGTAGTCGTCCACGGCGTAGTGCTGGGTCGAGCGGTTGTCCCAGATCGCCACGTCACCCGCGCTCCAGCGCCAGCGCACGGTGTTTTCCAGGCGGGTGACGTGGCTTTGCAGCAGGTTGAACAGGTGCGCCGAATCGGCCTGGGAATAGCCCTTGATGCGCTTGACGAAATGCCCCAGCACCAAGCTCTTTTCGCCGCTTTCGGGGTGCACGCGAACAATCGGGTGCTCGGTCTCGAACACCGTGGAGGTGAAGACTTTGCGGTAACGCTCCAGCTTCTCCGCCGAGACATCGGGCTTGGCCCCGGCGTAGTCGTATTCGTTGCTGTGCACCGCCCAGAGTTTGTCCGCCAGCTCGCGCAGTTCCGCCGACAGTTCGTTGTAGGCCGTGGCGGTGTTGGCCCACACCGTGTCGCCACCGGAAGCCGGGGCCACCACCGAGCGCAGGATCGAGGCTTTCGGGTAGGCGTCGACGAAGGTCACGTCGGTGTGCCAGGAGTTGGCGCGCTGGCCTTCGGCACCGTCCAGTTCCAGCAGGTAGCGGGTGCCGTCGCGCACCGGCACGGTGGGGTGGGCCACCGGCTCGCCCAGCAGGTGGGAGAAGGCTTCCTGGCTCTGGTCGTCGAGGTGGGTCTGGCCACGGAAGAAGATCACCTTGTACTGCACCAGCGCTTGCTGGATGGCGTCTACGGTGGCGGCGTCGAGGTCGCCGGACAGTTGCACGCCACGGATCTCGGCGCCGATGCGACCGGCCACCGGGTGGATATCAAGGGCATCAACAGCGGGTTTAACGGCTAAGGCGGCATTGCTCATCAGGTACACCCTCATCGACTGCTTACGGTTGGAACCGCCGCGAAACAACGCTCTATCTATATTCAATTTAGGTCTAATAGATAACTACATGCTTCGTTGACGGAATAAGAGCTTGCATTTAAAACCTCATGCCTCACTCGTCGCAAATGCCTTCGAGCTATTTTTCGGATGCCGGGAAAGCATATGGATCTTCGCCAATTGCGTTACTTCATCGCCCTCAATGAACACCGCAGTTTTGTCCGCGCCGCCGACGCCATGGGCATCACCCAGCCGGCGTTCAGCCGCAGTATCCAGGGCCTGGAACAGGAGTTCGGCTGCGTGCTGGTGGACCGCGGCAACAAGGACCTGCGCCCCACCCCGGAAGGCCAGGTGGTGCTGCAACACGCCTTGAGCCTGGTGCAGGGCGCGGCCTTGCTCAGCAGTGAAGTGACCCAGATGACCAAGCTCGACGCCGGCGAGGTGCGCTTCGGTTGCGGCCCGGCCCCGGCGGTGAAACTGGTGCCCGATGCAGTGGCGCAATTCACCAGTGCCCACCCCAAGGTGCGCACCTGCTTTGCCGTGGATAACTGGGAAAAACTCAGCCGCAGCCTGAACCGCGAAGAGATCGAATTCTTTATCGCCGACATCCGCCACTTCGAGGCCGACCCGAACTACCAGACCCAGCCCCTGACGCCCAAGCGCGGGGTGTTCTTCTGCCGCCCCGGGCACCCGCTGCTGGCCAAGGAAAGCCTGTCCACCAACGACATGTTCGACTACCCCCTGGCCACCACCCTGATCCCCCCGGGGATTCGCAAGCTTTTGGCCAACCTCAGCGGACGCATCGACTTTTCACCCACCATCGAAACCGAGCACTTTCCGGCGCTGGTGAAGATCGTCCGCCAGTCCAATGCGATTGGCGTGGGCACCGCCGAGGCCTTTGCCGAAGACATCGAACAGGGTTCGCTGGTGCTGCTGCACTGGCGCAACCTGCCGCAGAACATCGACAGCCTGAATGCCCGCTGCGGCATCGTCAGCCGCAGCGGTTTCCGCCTGTCGCCGGCGGCGCGCAAGTTGATCGAAGTGCTGGTGGCGGTCGACCAGCAAAGCCACAGCATCGCCGTCTAACCCTGTAGCCGCTGCCGCAGGCTGCGAACGACGACGCAGTCGGCGCAAGACGGCACCCGGTTCCTCCAGATAGACCGCGTTGCCGGCCCCGGCGGCCCCTACGTTGCCGAACGCAGCCTGCGGCAGCGGCTACAGGGGTTCAGGAAGGGGGTTACAGGCCTGCGGCGGCGAGTTGCGGCGCCACCCAGGCATCCACCTTGAACGGCTTGCGGATCAACCGCTCCTTGGCCGCCAGGTCCACCGAATCCTGCAATTTGCCGAGGAACACCGGGTCCAGGGTCGAGGGGAAGATCTCGCTCAGGCGCTGGTCCTTGAGGTCTTCCTGCAGGATCACCGGCGGGTAGCTGGCCAAGCCCGACACCAGCTGGATATAGGCGTCCTTGTTGCTGTCCTGGGTCAGCCACTCTACGGCCTGCTGCTGGGCCTTGAGCAGTTTCTCCACGGCCTCGGGATGCTCGTCGACAAATTTGCCGGCGCCCACCAGCACGCTCTGCACGCTGCCGGCACCGCCCAGGTCCTTGGTGCTCAGGGGCAGCTCGGCCAGCCCCTTGCTGCGCAGGGCGGAAAGCCCGGTGCTGCCCCAGGACGCATCGATCTGCTTGGCCGCCAGGGCCGCCACCGCCGCGTTGAAGTCGAGGTTGACTACCTTCAGATCCTTCTCGCTCAGGCCCCGACTGGCCAGGGCCGCGTCGAACGAGAGCTGGGTGGCGGTGCCACGGAACACCGCCACGCGCTTGCCCTTGAGGTCTTCCAGGGTCTTGATCCCCGAACCCGGCACCACGCCCAGGTAGTGCTTGACCCCACGGGCCGAGGCGCTGAGCAGGCGGGTGTCCAGGCCATTGGACTTGCCGATGATGGCCGCCAGATCGCCAAGATAGGCCAGGTCCACCTGGCCGTTGGCGAAGGCTTCGTTGATCACCGGGCCTGCGCCCTTGAAGAAATTCCACTGAATCTGGATGCCCTGGTCGGCAAAGGCCTTTTCGAAGATCTGTTGCTGGCGCAGCACGTCCACCACCCCGCCGCCGCTGTGCTGGGTGCCGGCGCTGAGGTCGGGCACGGCGATGCGGATTTGCTTGAGCTCGGCGGCCTGGGCCAGCAGCGGCAAGCACCCCAGCAGTCCCGCCAGGGCCGGCGCGGCGAACAGACTGATCACGCGTTTGAAGGGAAGGTTCATGGGTGCGGCTCCTGCTGACTAAGGCTGTGAGGAGCAGAAGGTAGGCACGGAATCGATCAACCTTTAAATACTATAAATTCACATTTTAATAACCGTATTGAATAAACCAGCTGCCACGGGCGCCCCGGAGGATATGCATCAAATGCATGAAAAATATTCTTCAAATGCATTGGATGCGTGTCGGCCAGAAGCCTTAAATGGCTTCTCTTATCTCTTAATAGAATCGATAAGAATCTTAATAGACCGTAAATGCATATCACGTAGGCGCCGGCTTGCCGGTGAAGAGGCCCGCCAGCCCTGATTCGCTGACCAGCCAGCGCCTGCGGCATCGACCCACGCCATGCAGTACCCGACGACGGAGGTCATCCATGGCCCGTGTTTCCCTGCTCAGCCTGCCCCTGGCGGCACCGTCCAACGGCCGCCCGGGCTGGCCCGCAATCCATCAGCGCCTGCTGCCCTGGCTGCTGCCCCTGAGCCTGTTCGTCCTGTGGTGGCTGGCCAGCCGCAACCTGTGGATGAGCGAGCAGATCCTGCCGGCCCCGGCCCTGGTCTGGAGCAGCGCCCTGGAGCTGGCCCATGGCGAGCTGTGGAGCCATCTGGCGATCAGCCTGCAACGGCTGTGTTGGGGCTTGCTGGCCGGCATCGCCGCCGGTGCCCTGCTGGGCGGCGCCCTGGGTTTCAGCCCGCGTCTGGAGCGTCTGGTGTACCCCACCTTCGGCGCCCTGGCGCAGGTTCCGACCCTGGCCTGGATTCCCTTGTTCATGGTGTTTTTCGGCATCGGCGAAGTGCTCAAGCTGGTGGTGCTGGTCAAGGCCGTGGTGGTGCCGGTGACCCTGCACACCCTGGTGGGCGTGCGCGACGCCCAGCCCAGGCTGCGGGAAGCCGCCGCGGTGCTGCGCCTGCCCCCGGCCTTGCTGATCCGGCGCCTGGTGCTGCCCGCCGCGCTGCCGGCGTTCATGGCCGGGGTGCGCCTGGCCCTGGCCACCGGCTGGACTTCGTTGCTGGCAGTGGAGCTGCTGGCCTCCAGCGAGGGCATCGGCTACCTGATGGTCTGGGCGCGGCAACTGTTCATGCTGGATATCGTCTTCGTCTGCATCCTGGTGATCGGCGTGCTTGGGGTGTGCATGGACCGTGGCATCGGCTGGCTGGACCGCACCCTGGTGCACTGGCCGCACCCGGCCACCGCCGCCCTGCGTCGTGGCCCGCGTTATCAGGGCTGGCAGCGCCTGCAACCCTGGCTGCTGCCCCTGGCCTTGCTGGCCCTGTGGCAAGTGGCGAGCGCAGAGCAATGGGTGGACGCCAACATCCTGGTAAGCCCGCTGGCAGTACTTGCAACCACCGTCGACGGTCTTCTGGACGGCAGCTTGCTGGAGGGCATGGGCCTGAGCCTGGGCCGCGCCCTCGGCGGCCTGGCCCTGGGTGGCGGACTGGGCCTGGCCCTGGGCCTGCTGCTGGGGCTGTCGCGGCTCAGTGAACGGCTGCTGGGCCCGACCCTGGCCGCGATCCGCCAGATCGCCCTGTTCGCCTGGGTGCCGCTGCTCACCGCCTGGTTCGGCCTGGGGGAACTGGCCAAGTGGGTGTTCGTCGCTCTGGCCGCGTTCTTTCCATTGTTCATCGCCACCCAGCGCAGCGTCGCCCAGCTGTCGCCGCAACTGGCGGAGGCCGCCCAGGTGCTGCGCCTGAACCTCTGGCAACGCCTGCGCCGACTGGTGCTGCCCGGGGCGGCGCCGGGCATCTTCGCCGGCCTGCGCATCAGCCTGATCTACGCCTGGATGGGCACCATCGGCGCGGAATACTTCATGCCGTCCAACGGCGGCATCGGCAGCCAGATGATCAGCGCCCAGCAACTGCTGCGCATGGACCAGATCATGGCCGGCATGCTCCTGGTGGGCCTGACCGGAGCCCTGCTCAACCTGCTGGGCCAACAACTCGAAACCCGCGCCACCCGCTGGAGACACGCATGAACGCACCCCTGGTCAGCTTCAATCACGTGGGCAAGAGCTTCGCCGTCGCCGGTGGCGAGGTGGAGGCAATCCGCGAATTCAACCTGGACATCGCCGACGGCGAATTTGTCGCCATCGTCGGTTCCAGCGGCTGCGGCAAGTCCACCCTGCTGCGCCTGCTGATCGGCCTGGACACCGAGTTTCGTGGCGAGATCCGGGTCGACGGCCAGGCCGTCAGCGGCATCGGCAGCGAACGCGGCATCGTGTTCCAGGAACACCGTCTGTTCCCCTGGCTGACGGTGGCCGAGAACATTGGCCTGGGCCTGGTCAACGAGCCCCTGAGCGCCGCTGAGCGCCAGCGGCGGATCGAGGATTTCATCGAACTGGTAGGGCTCAAGGACTTTACCCGGGCCTATCCCCACCAGCTCTCCGGCGGCATGGCGCAACGGGTGGCCATTGCCCGTGGGCTGGTGGCCAGCCCGCGCATCCTGCTGCTGGACGAACCCTTCGGCGCCCTCGACGCCCTGACCCGCCAGCAGATGCAGGACGAGCTGCTGGCGATCCGCGAGCGGGCCAAGATCACCACGGTGCTGGTGACCCACGATGTCGAGGAAGCGATCTTCCTCGCCGACCGGGTGGTGGTGATGGAGCCGCGCCCGGGCCGGATCAAGCGCGTGGTCCAGGTGGCCCTGCCCCACCCGCGCCAGCGCAGCGGTTTCGACTTCCACCAACTGCGTGAAGAACTGCTCCACGAACTGACCAGCGATGATCACTACCAGGCGCCGCAGCCGGTGCAGATCCGCGACCTGCCCTTGACCTTCATTGCTTGCTGAACAGGAGTGCCGCGATGCCGCAACGTCCCAACTTTCTGGTGATCCTGGCCGACGACCTGGGTTTCTCCGACCTCGGTGCCTTCGGCGGCGAGATCGCCACGCCGAACCTCGATGCCCTGGCTTTCAATGGCCTGCGCCTGACCGACTTCCACACCGCCCCGACCTGCTCGCCGACCCGTTCCATGCTGCTCACCGGCACCGACCATCACATCGCCGGGATCGGCACCATGGCCGAGGCCCTGACCCCCGAACTGATCGGCAAGCCGGGCTACGAGGGTTATCTCAATGACCGTGTGGTGGCCCTGCCGGAACTGCTGCGCGAAGCCGGCTACCAGACCCTGATGAGCGGCAAATGGCACCTGGGGCTGACCGCCGAGCGCGCGCCCCACGCCCGGGGCTTTGAGCGTTCGTTTTCGCTGCTGCCGGGGGCGGCCAATCACTATGGCTTCGAGCCGACCTACGATGAGCACACCCCCGGGCTGCTGAAATCCACTCCGGCGCTGTACATCGAGGACGACCAATTCATCGATGAACTGCCGGCGGACTTCTATTCCTCCGATGCCTTCGGCGACAAACTCTTGCAGTACCTCAAGGAACGCGACCAGAGCCGGCCGTTCTTCGCCTACCTGCCGTTCTCGGCGCCCCACTGGCCGCTGCAGGCCCCCGAAGAGATCGTCGCCAAGTACCGTGGCCGCTATGACGCCGGCCCCGAGGTGCTGCGCCTGGAACGCCTGGAAAAACTCAAGGCCCTGGGCCTGATCGAGGCCGAGGTCGAGCCCCATCCGCTGATCAACCTCAACGCCGAGTGGGAAGCCCTCAGCGACGAGCAGCGCCAGGTTTCGGCGCGGGCCATGGAGGTGTATGCGGCGATGGTCGAGCGCATGGACTGGAACATCGGCCGGGTGGTGGATTACCTGCGCCAGCAGGGCCAGCTGGACAACACCCTGATCCTGTTCATGTCCGACAACGGCGCCGAAGGCGCGCTGCTGGAAGCCTTTCCCAAGTTCGGGCCGGAGCTTTTGACCTACCTCAACCAGCACTACGACAACCGCCTGGAGAACATCGGCCGGGCCAACTCCTACGTCTGGTACGGCCCGGCCTGGGCCCAGGCGGCCACCGCGCCATCGCGGCTGTTCAAGGCCTTCACCACCCAGGGCGGGATTCGCGTGCCGGCGCTGCTGCACTACCCGCAACTGCCGCTCAAGGGGCAGATCAGCCACGGCTTCGGCACGGTGATGGACATCACCCCGACCCTGCTCGACCTGGCTGGCGTGCGCCACCCCGGCAAGCGCTGGCGCGGGCGCGATGTGGCGCCGCTGCGGGGCAAGTCCTGGCTGGGCTTTCTCTCCGGCGAAACCGCCCAGGTGCATGACGAACACACGGTGACCGGCTGGGAGCTGTTCGGCCGCCGGGCGATTCGCCAGGGCCAGTGGAAGGCGGTGTACATTCCCGGGCCGGTGGGCCCGGCGACCTGGCAGCTGTACGACCTGGGCCAGGACCCGGGCGAGATTCACGACCTGGCCCAGAGCCAGCCGGAAAAACTGCGCACCCTGCTGGAGGAATGGCAGCGTTATGTGGATGAAACCGGGGTGATTCTCAGCGAATCGCCGTTCCAGCCGGATTGAGCTAGTAGGAGCTGGCTATGAACCGGACCGTGCAAGAGCGGGCCTGTGTAGGAGCTGGCTCGCCAGCGAAAGCGTCCTCCAGAACAACACAAGTCTCCAAGGCCCTTTCGCCGGCAAGCCGGCTCCTACGCGGTGCGTTTGGGTTGTCGGTGAATACACCGGGCTGCGCCAGGCGCTGGCCTCAGCCTCGGGTGATGCTGCAGGCCGGGGTGGTCGGCAGTTCCTTGATCACAACGTAGTGCCCCGCCCGGTTTTTCTCGACCAGCAACAGCGAAGCGGCCAGGTAGCTGCCGTGCAGGTTCTGGTCGACAAAACAGATGGTGATGCCCTGCTTCCCCCGCGCCATCACGCTGACGCTGTAGACCCAGCTTTGTTCTTCGTCCATCGCGCTGTAGCCGCCCTCGGCGCCTGCATCCTTCTCGTAGATCCGATAGGGCGTCTGGCCCAGCGTGGTGCCGTCCGGGTAGTGCTTCGGCCTTAAGGAATTGCGAAAACTGTTCACTTCCAGATGCTTCAAGATACTCAGCGCCAGCGCCTCGTTGCGGCCCTGCGCCACCGAGTCGGCCAGCGACACGCTGCCCACACTCATCAAGGCAACGGCGATCAATCGCCTTAGCGCACTGTTCATACTGTCTCCCTGTCGTTGCCCCTTCGCGGATTCCGGGCGTTTCCCGGCGCCGCGTGACCTTGGCTTAACGTTATCGGTCCCTGGATATTTAACCAGAAAGACAGTCCGCCCCCTCAAGCCCGGGCGTTATGCGCCGGTTGCGTGGTCACCTGCTCCACGGGATAAAAGCGGTTGGCCCGGGCAAAGGTGCCGAAATCGTTGAAGCGCACGCCCATCTCGGCCATCACTTTATGCGCCACCGGCGCCGTCAGCTGGCGGATGTAAAAGGGCTCCTTGACCACGAAATGATGGATGCCGTGGGTGCTGCCGAAATTGCAGCAGAAGGCCTGCAGCGGCCACATCCACCAGGGGTTGAGCACCTGGGTCTGCTGGATCACGTTGCCCGGTTCGATATCGCCGTAGTAGTGCATGTTGGAACTGACAAAGTGCAGGCAGAAGGTGCGCAGCACGTTGGGGCCGATGATCACCACCACGGCGATATCGATGCCGTGCATCAGCGCCAGGGTGTCCTGCGACCACTGGATCGGGCTGCCGAGCAACGCGGCGACGCTATTGGCGGCATGAAAGCCGAGGAACAGGTACCAGGCGCCCCAGTGCAGCAACGCCAGCGGCGCATACACCGCCAGGGTGCGGCCGAGGATGCGCAGCTTGTGCTTGGCCCCCGGCGCCCGCAGCAGGCGGATGAAGGCCGCCATCATGTTGTCGCCGACCATCAGCAGGCGGGCGACGCCCCAGGGTTCGCCGTTGGTGATGGCGCGTTCTTCGATATCGCTCTCGCTGCCGGACACCTTGTGGTGATTCAGGTGCAGATGACGCCGCACCCAGGGGTTGATGGTGCTCGGCCGCGCCAGCCAGACCAGCGCCAGCATCAGGTTGTGGGGCAGGCGCTGCTTGCGAAAGTACATGCTGTGGATCAGGTCGTGTTCCAGCTCGTGGGTCAGGGAAGCGAAAAACGCGTTGAGCAGCAGGCACGCCCACCAGGTCAGGTAGCCAGCGACATAGAGCACCGCTGACCCCAGCATCCCGGACAAGGCAAATAGCAGAATCCCCGCGCCCAGGGCGTCCTGGTGCCGCAGCAAGGGAAAGCGCCGGCGCAGTTCATCGCCCCGGGCCAGGACCACCTGGCGAATGTGCGCCGCTCGCTGTTGTGCGTTCATCCGCTCGGGGCTTGCAGAAATACCCTGCATGATTCCATCCTCTGGTCAGTGATGTGTGCATCCTGCCCCGAGCCCCGGCTCCGGGCCCTAGCCGTAAACGCCAACCTGTTGACCGGACGCGCCAATCGCATGACCGAAGCCACTTCCCTTGCCAGCTGGACCCGCGCCTTGCGCAAGCAACTGGACGCCCTCGACCTCGACAGCGACGCACTGTGCCGCGCAGCCGGGCTCGACCCGCAATTGATGGATGACCCCAACGCCCGCTATCCGCTGTCGGCCACCACCCGCCTGTGGCATCTCGCCGTGCAGGCCAGCGGCGACCCGGCCATTGGCCTGCGGGTGTCGCGCTTTGTCAGCCCCACCACCTTCCATGCCCTGGGCTACGCCCTGGTGGCCAGCGGCAGCCTGCGGGAAGTGTTCGAGCGCATCGTGCGTTATCACCAGGTGGTCAGCGATGCCCTGGAACTGGCCCTGACCCGCGAGCCGGACCGCTACCGGTTCTTCCTCAAGGTGCCCGACGGCGCGCCGCAGCCGGCCATCGAGGCCATCGACGCCTTTGCCGCGATCTACGTGCGCACCTGCCGCAACCGCCTGGGCCGCGACTACGCGCCGCTGGCCGTGCATTTGCGCCGCCCGGCGCCGGCGGACCCGAGCCAGTGGCACAAGGTGTTCCGTTGCCCGGTGCACTTTGCCGCCGCCGACGACTGCCTGGAATTCGGCCTGCACGATTTCGACAGCCACCTGGACGACGCCAACCCGGAACTGGCCGAGCACAACGAAGCGGTGCTCAAGCGCACCCTGCTGCAACTGCGGCCGCTGACCTGGGAGCGCAAGGTGCGCGGCGTGATCGAAGCCCAATTGCCGGAGGGCGAACCCTCCGCCGAACGGGTGGCCCAGGCCCTGCACCTGAGCCTGCGCAGCCTGCAACGGCACCTGGCGGATGAAGGCACGCGTTTCGACACCCTGCTCAACGAATGCCGGGAAAACCTCGCCCTGCTGCACCTGCGGGACCAGGAGTGCTCCCTGAGCGAAATCAGCTACCTGCTGGGCTTTGCTGACGCCAGCAGCTTCAGCCGGGCGTTCAAGCGCTGGACCGGAATGACCCCGGGGCAGTTTCGCGACGGTTTGCGCTAAGCCCCGCACCGGCCAGCCGCACCCTCCACCAATCAAAAATCCCGCGAGAGAGACTCAGCCGATCTACACTGCAAATTGCATCAAATAGGATGCATTTAATAAATTTCAGTAAAAATGCACTGTATACAATGCGGAACAACACCCATGGAAAGCCTTGGACAACTGATCCGGACCCTGCGCAAAGAGCGCAAGCTCTCGCAGCAAGCGTTGGCAGAGCAATACGGCATGAGCCGCGCCACCATCTCGGGGATTGAAAACAACACCATTACCGAAATCGGCCTGCGCAAGGTCGAAGCCATTCTCAATGGTTTTGGCTACGAGCTCAGCGCCGTGCCCCGCCACCGGCAACGCCCGACCCTGGACAGCCTGAAACAGGCACATTTCCATGACTGAGGAACAGCGGCTGCACATCCGTGTGGCCGGCACGGCGGTGGGCACTCTCGGCCGTGGCCAGGCGCCGGCGGACTCGGTGTTCACCTACAGCGACAACACCTCGCCCCACGACGCGGTCTCGCTGACCATGCCGCCACGCCTGGCGAGTTATGGCTGGGACCAAGGCCTGCCACCGGTGTTCGATATGCACCTGCCGGAGGGTTCGCTGCGCGATGAACTGCTGCGCCGTTTCAGCAAGACGGTGCGCGGTTTCGATGACTTCGCCCTGCTGTCGATCGTGGGGCCGCACCAACTGGGTCGGGTGGCCATCAGCACAACCCAACGCCCCCAGGCGCCCTTGCCGGAAACCAGCCTGAAAGACCTGTTGGTGCATGACGGTGCCGAGGGACTGTTCGAGGATCTGTTGGCGACCTATGGCCAGTATTCAGGGGTTTCCGGGGTGCAGCCCAAGGTCCTGATCCGCGACAGCGCTGACAGCGTCGAACGCCTGACCCATCGCGGCGCCACGCATTTGGTGAAGGCTTTTCGCGCCGATCAATACCCCCACCTGGCCGCCAACGAATTCTTCTGCATGCGCGCGGCGCTGCATGCCGGCCTGCCAGTGCCGGAGATCGAACTCAGCCAGAATGGCCAGTTCCTGGTAGTCAAGCGTTTCGACCTGAGCGACCAGGGCTACCTGGGTTTCGAGGATTTCTGCGTGCTCAACGCCTGGCCGGCCAAAGCCAAGTACGACGGCTCCTACGAAGGCGCGGCGAAACAGATCAAGGCCTTTGTCTCCCCACACCTGCTGAACCGGGCCCTGGAGTCGTTCTTCAAGATCGTGGCGTTGTCGGCCGGACTGAGAAATGGCGATGCCCATCTGAAGAACTTCGGCGTGCTCTACCCCGACACGGATGTGGCCGCCCCGGTAAGCCTGGCTCCGGCCTTTGATCTGGTCACCACGTCGGTCTACATCAAGGCGGACAGCCTGGCGCTATTACTGGGAGGCTCCAAGGCCTGGCCCAAACGCCAGGCGCTGCTGCGCTTCGCCCGCACGGCCTGCAACCTCAGCGAAGGCCGCAGCCATGAACTGTTGCAACAGGTCGAGCACGGCATGGCACAGGCAATGGGCGAGATGCAGGTCTATAGCGCTGCCCATCCCGCCTTCAAGGGCATGGCCGAGGCCATGAGCGAGGCCTGGAAAACCGGTGTGGCGCGCAGCCTGACCCGTTGATCCGGGCACCGTTAAAGAACCGCAAAACCCAGCTCGAACACCGTGGCCTGCCCCTCGCTCACGACCCGCACCTGACCGCCATGCAGCAGCATGATCGAGCGCACGATGGCCAGGCCCAGGCCGCCGGAATCCCCCGGTTCGGCGCGGGACGGGTCGACCCGGTAGAAGCGGTCGAACAGCCGGGGCAGATGCTCGGGGGCAATCGCCGGGCCCTGGTTGTGCACCTGCAGCCAGCACCAGCCGGCTTCGTCGCGGCGTCGCAGGCGGATCAGCGAACCCGCGTCGGCGTGGCGCACGGCGTTGGCCAGGAGGTTGCCCAGGGCCCGTTGCAGCAGTTGCTGGTCGGCCAGCAGCTCGCCGTAAAAACCGTTCTCCAGGCGGATCTGCCGGTCATCGGCCAGGGCCTCGAAGTAGTCGCACAACTGCGCGCCGACGCCCGAGAGTGACAGCAGCTGGCGGTCCAGCGCCGCATCGGCCTGCTCGGCCCGGGCCAGGAACAGCAGGTTCTCGGCCATGCGCCCCAGGCGCTCGAACTCCTCCATATTGGAGGCCAGCACTTCCTGGTACTCCGCGGCGCTGCGGGGCTGGTTCAGGGCCAGGCCGTTGCTGCCCAACAGGTTGTGCAACGGCGTGCGGATTTCATGGGCCAGGTCGGCGGAGAACTGCGACAAGCGCTGAAAGCTCTCCTCCAGACGCGCCAGCATGGCGTTCAAGGCTTGCACCGGCTCGTGGAATTCGGCCGGGATGCCGCTGGTGTGCAGACGTCGGTCGAGGCTGCGCAGATCGATCTCGCGCACCGACTCGCTGAGCTGGCGCAGCGGCTGCAAGCCCCGGCGCAACAGCAGCAGGCCCAGGGCGAAGGCCAGCAAGGCCCCCAGGCCTACCGCCAGGTACAGGCGCAGGCGGTAGCTGGCGAGCATCTGCTCGCGCTCGCTGAGCACCTTCCCGGCAATCACCGTCAGCGCCTCGCCCTTGGGGCCGCTGGCCTGCCCCGCCAGCAGCGCCAGCGGAACCTGGTCGCTGCCCGGCCAGAGGAGGATGTCGCGGCGTTGCGGGCGCTGCTCCCGGGCAATCGGCAGCAACTCGGGCAAGCGCTGTTGCCGGGGGTTGATGCCGATCACCGTCGAGCCATCGGCCCGCAGCACCAGCAGCAGGCTTTCCTGGTTGCCCAGCATGTTCTGGTACAGCCGGGGCCGGGCTTGCAGGGCGTCCAGGCTGTCGCTGTCCTGCAGCAGGGCGCGCACCTGTTCCAGGCGCCCGAGCAGGGCGAGGTCGTCGCGGTAGGCGATTTCCTCGGCCAGGGAGCGGTAGAGGAACACCCCGATCACGCTGAGCACCAGGGCGCAGACCGCGGCAAAGGCCAGGGCCAGCCGCCAGGCGATGGAACTAGAGCGCTTCATCCGGGGCTTCCAGCTGGTAGCCGACGCCACGCACGGTGTGGATCAGCTTGGGCATGTAGGGATCGTCGACCTTGGCCCGCAGCCGGCGCACCGCCACTTCCACCATGTTGGTGTCACTGTCGAAATTCAGGTTCCACACCTGGGAAGCAATCAGGGTCCGCGACAGCACCTCGCCCTGGCGGCTGGCCAACAGGTGCAGCAGGGCGAACTCCTTGTTGGTCAGGGCGATACGCTGGCCGCCACGGCTGACGCGGCGACGCAGCACGTCGATCTCCAGGTCGGCGATGCTGAAGGATTCGGCCTCGCGCAGCGGCCCGCGGCGCAGCAGGGTGCGGACCCGGGCCAGCAGTTCGGCGAAGGCAAAGGGCTTGAGCAGGTAGTCGTCGGCGCCCAGTTCCAGGCCACGGACCCGGTCTTCGATGGCGTCCTTGGCGGTGAGGAACAGCACCGGGGTGGCGCCGCGCTGGCGGATCAACTGCAGCAACTGCCAGCCGTTGAGGCCGGGGAGCATCACGTCGAGGATGATCAGGTCGTATTCCTGCTGCTCGATGAAATAGCGCCCGTCCAGGCCGTTCAGGGCCACGTCCACGGCGAATCCGGATTCTCCCAGGCCCTTGGCCAGAAAATTCGCGGTCTTGGCTTCGTCTTCAACTACCAGCAAACGCATGGTGCACCTCGGAAATGATCGGCACAGGCTAGGCGCACGGCGCGCGCTTGCCCATTACAAACTTGTAATCCAACTGACGAGGTTCTGACGAGCACCGCTGGGTAAGGTGGCGGCCTGTCTTTGCGGAGCCTTCCCATGATGTGCAAAACCCTTGTTGTAAGCCTTGGTCTGGGCCTCGGCCTGGGCCTTGCCGGCAGCGCCCTGGCGGCCCCGGAACTGCCTCGCCACGCCGAGCTGGACCTGGCCACCGCCCGTCAATTGGCGGACGCCAGCCTGGCCCAGTGCACGGCCGTGGTGTCGGTACTGGACCGTGGCGGCAACCTCTTGGTGACCCTGCGCGCTGATGGCGTTGGCCCGCACAACACCGTCGCCAGCCAGCGCAAGGCCTATACCGCGCTGTCCAGCAAGACCCCGAGCCGGCTGTTCGCCGAGCGGGCGCGCAACAACCCCGAGGCGGCCAATCTCAATACCTTGCCGGAGCTGTTGTTGCTGGGGGGCGGGATTCCGCTGTTCGCCGGTAACGAACTGGTGGGCGCCATGGGCATCGCCGGGGCCGGTGGGGCGGCGCAGGACGAGGAATGTGCGCTCAAGGCGGCGCAGAAAATCGGTTTGCGGGCCGCGCTGTAACGCGGTCGGCGTGTGGATTGTTTGATCAATGTGATGAGGAGTCTTGCATGAACTTTTTGCGTAATGGCCTGGCCGCTATCGGCCTCTGCGGTCTGTCGAGCCTGGCCCTGGCGGCGGGCAATCCCTTGAGCGTGCATGTGCTGAACCTGGAGAACGGCCTGCCGTCGCCAGGGGTCAAGGTGACCCTGGAGCAGCATGTGGGCCAGGACTGGAAAGCCCTGTCCAGCGGCGTGACCAACGAGCAGGGGCGGATCAGCGAGCTGTTTCCCGCGGGCCAGGCACTGACGGCGGGTGAATACCGGGTGGTGTTCAAGACCGGCGAATACTTCAAGCAGGCCAAACGCGACACCTTCTTTCCGGAGATTCCGGTGATCTTCGAGGTCAAGCAGACCGAGCAGCACTACCACATTCCGTTGTTGCTCAGCCCGTATGGCTTCTCGACCTATCGCGGTTCGTAGGAGCTGGCTGCTGGCGAGGGCGGTCTGGCGGGCTCCTTCGCTGGCAAGCCAGCGCCTACAGGCCGGCGAGGGCGCGCAGGCGCTCGGTGTCGAGGATTTCGATCTCGCCGTAGCTCAGGCGCAGGATGCCCTGGTGCTGCAGGTCCTTGAGGATCTGGTTGGTGGTCTGGCGCGACAGCGAGAGCATCAGCGCCAGTTGCTCCTGGGGCAGTTGCAGCAGGCTGCGACTTTGGCTGACTTCGCCGTAGCCGGTGGCCATCGCCAGCAGGCGGTTGGCCACCCGCGCCGGGGCCGGCATCAGGCTCAGTTGCTCCAGATTGATAAAGGCCAGGCGCAGTTTGTGGCTCATCAGCAGCGCGAACTGGCGCCAGTATTGCGGCTGTTGCTCCAGCAGGTGCAGCAGGTTCGCCTGCGGCACCTGGAGCAGGGTGCAGGCGCCTTCGGCGTAGGCATCGTGGGTGCGCGGCTGGCCGTCGAACAGGCAGATCTCGCCGAACCAGTGCGGCGCCTGCATCAGGCTGAGCAACGCCTCCTTGCCCTGTTCGCTGACCGCGCCCACCCGCACCGTGCCCTCCAGCACCGCGTACAAACCGCAGGGCGGATCGCCGCGGCGGAACAGGCACTGCCCCGCCGTCAGCCGACGCAGGCGGGCGTTGTCGAGCAGACTATTCTGTAAGGAATCCGGCAGGTGGCTGAACCACTGGCCGGTCATCAGGCATTCACGCCACGGGTGCTGGTCCATGAACAGGTCTTTCCCTCAGGGCATCGCAAGGATTGTCGCCTAGCTGACAGTGCCGTGATCGGTGGCCGGGCATGATCGGGCCACCCTTACGGAGGAACAACAATGAAAAGCCTCGTTGATCATCTCAGTCAATACGCCGCCTACCACCGCGACCCGCGCAATATCGCCAGCCACTTTATCGGCATTCCAATGATTGTGGTGGCGGTGGCCGTGCTCTTGTCCCGTCCCGCCTGGCCACTGGCGGGGATCCTGGTGTCGCCGGCCGTGCTGCTGGCCCTGGCCTCGTGCGTGTTCTACCTGCGCCTGGAGTTGCGCCTGGGCGTGTTGATGAGTGTGCTGATGGGCCTGTCGGTCTGGGCCGGGCAGGCGCTGGCAGCGCAGAGCACCGGGCTGTGGTTGAGCAGCGGCCTGGGCCTGTTCGTGATCGGTTGGGTGATCCAGTTCATCGGCCATTACTACGAGGGCCGCAAACCGGCCTTTGTCGATGATCTGTCGGGTTTGATCGTCGGGCCGCTGTTCGTGGTGGCCGAACTGGCGTTCCTGCTGGGGCTGCGCCATGACTTGAAACAGGCCATCGAGCAGCGCTCGGGCCCGGTGGCCCTGCGGCACAAGAAGGCCATGGTCTGAAGCCCGGGAACGCTTCGGGAATATTGGGCCGGCCCCCGCAGGAGCCGGCTTGCCGGCAAAGGGGCCTTCGAGCCAGGTGCAAGCCTGAAGGACGCTTTCGCTGGCAAGCCAGCTCCTACAGCGGGCGTGATGTCGGCGGGGTCAGAGGCTGGTATGTTTCTGCCAGACCTTGGGCTTGAAGAACAGCGTCTCGCCACGGGCCAGGCCGATCAGGCTGTCGTGGTCCTTCACTACTTCGGCTTCGATCAGCTCGCTCTGCCCTTCCACCTTGAGGGTGACCCGGGTGGTGGCGCCCAGCGGGCGGATGTCGCGCACTTCGGCGGCGTGGTGGTCTTCCAGTTCCGAACGCGACAGCGACACCTCGTGCGGGCGGAACAGCACGTGGTGATCCTCGCCCAGGTGCAGGCGGTTGGAGTCGCCGAGGAAGTGGTAGACGAAGTCGCTGGCCGGGTTCTCGTAGACGTCCCCCGGGGAGCCGATCTGTTCGATCACGCCCTTGTTCATCACCACGATGCGGTCGGCCACTTCCATGGCTTCTTCCTGGTCGTGGGTGACGAATACCGAAGTCAGGTTGATGTCTTCGTGCAGCCGCGCCAGCCAGCGCCGCAGTTCCTTGCGCACCTTGGCGTCGAGGGCGCCGAAGGGTTCGTCCAGCAGCAGCACCTTGGGCTCCACCGCCAGGGCACGGGCCAGGGCGATACGCTGGCGCTGGCCGCCGGACAGTTGCTCCGGGTAGCGGTCGGCGAGCCAGTCCAGCTGCACCATGTTCAGCAGCTCATGGACCTTCTCGGCGATCTTGCTCTCGCTGGGGCGCTGGTGCTTGGGCTTCATGCGCAGGCCGAAGGCGACGTTGTCGAACACGCTCATGTGGCGGAACAAGGCGTAGTGCTGGAACACGAAACCGACGTTGCGATCACGCACGTCGTGGCCGGACACGTCCTCGCCGTGGAACACGATGCTGCCGTCGTCCGGGGTTTCCAGGCCGGCGATGATCCGCAGCAGGGTGGTCTTGCCGCAGCCGGACGGGCCGAGCAACGCCACCAGCTCGCCGCTGTGGATATCCAGGTTGATGCTGTTCAGGGCCTTGAAGGCGTTGAAGTTCTTGCTGACGTTACGGACTTCGATCGACATGAGTTATTCCTCCGCGGCGCTGGCGCGCAGGCGGTTGATTCGGGATTCGCTCCACTGCTTGAGCAGCAGGATGAACAGCGCAAGGATCAGCAACAGGCTGGCGACGGCAAACGCGGCCACGTGGTTGTACTCGTTGTAGAGGATTTCCACGTGCAGCGGCAGGGTGTTGGTGACCCCGCGAATATGCCCGGAGACCACCGACACCGCGCCGAATTCGCCCATGGCCCGGGCGGTACACAGCACCACGCCATAGATCAGGCCCCATTTGATGTTGGGCACGGTGACGTGCCAGAACATCTGCCAGCCGTTGGCCCCCAGCAACCTGGCGGCCTCCTCTTCCTGGGTGCCCTGCTCCTGCATCAGCGGGATCAGTTCCCGGGCGACGAAGGGCACGGTGACGAAGATGGTGGCCAGGACGATGCCCGGCAGGGCGAAGACGATCTGGATGTCGTGCTCCGAAAGCCACGGGCCGAACAGGCCCTGGGCGCCGAACATCAGCACGTAGACCAGGCCGGCGATCACCGGCGACACCGAGAACGGCAGGTCGATCAGGGTCACCAGGATGCTCTTGCCGCGGAACGAGTACTTGCTCACGCACCAGGCGGCGCTGACCCCGAACACCAGGTTCAGCGGCACCGAGATCAGCACCGCGATCACCGTAAGCTTCAGCGCCGACAGGGCATCGGGCTCGAAGATCGCTTCAAAGAACGCACCGATGCCCAGCTTCAGGCCCTGGGACACCACGATGAACAACGGCAACAAAAGGAACAGGGCAAAGATCAGCCAGCCCAGGCCAATCAGCACCCGCCGCGAGGTGGCACTGCCACGGCGGGCGGCGTTGGCCGACGAGGCGGCGATAGACGATTGAGACATGGATCGCGCCTCCTTATGGACGTTCGATGCGCCGCTGCAGCAGGTTGATCAGCAGCAGCAGGACAAAGGAAACCACCAGCATCAGCACGCCAATGGAGGTGGCGCCGGTGTAATCGTACTGGTCGAGCTTGACCATGATCAGCAGGGGCAGGATCTCGGTCTTCATCGGCATGTTGCCGGCGATGAAGATCACCGAACCGTACTCGCCGACGCCCCGGGCAAAGGCCAGGGCAAAACCGGTGAGCCAGGCCGGCAACAGGGCCGGCACCAGGATATGGCGGAACACCTGCCAGGGCTTGGCGCCGAGGCAGGCGGCGGCCTCTTCCACTTCGCGGGGAATGTCCGCCAGCACCGGCTGCACCGTGCGCACCACGAATGGCAGGGTGACGAAGGTCAGCGCCAGGGTGATGCCCAGGGGCGTGTAGGCGATCTTGAAGCCCAGGTCAGTGGCGAACTGCCCCACCAGGCCGGTGGGCGCATAGAGCGCGGTCAGGGCGATACCCGCCACCGCGGTGGGCAGGGCGAAGGGCAGGTCGATCATGGCGTCGATGATCTTGCGCCCGGGGAAGCTGTAGCGCACCAGGACCCAGGCCAGCAGGGTGCCGATGATGCCGTTGATGATGGCCGCGTACAACGCGGTGCCGAAACTCAGCTGGAGTGCAGCGAGCACCCGTGGCGCCGAAATGATCGCCCAGAACTGTTCCCAGGTGAGTTGCGCGGCATGCACGAACATCGCCGCCAGGGGAATGAGCACAATCAGGCTGAGGTACACCAAGGTGTAGCCCAGCGTCAGCCCGAAGCCGGGTATGACGGGGGAGATACGACGCGACATAAAAGTCCTTGGTTAACGGTACGGATACGCAAAGCCCGCAACTGCATGCGGGCTGTGCCTCGTAGGAGCCGACTTGCCGGCGAAAGGCCCGCAAGTCGCGCGTTGCCCTTCAGGGCGCCTGCGCTGGCAAGCCAGCGCCTACGGAGGGTCGGGTTTACTGGGCCGTGTAGATCTGGTCGAACACACCACCGTCATTGAAGAATTTCGGTTGGGCAGTCTTCCAGCCGCCGAAGTCCTTGTCGATAGTCACCAGCTCCAGTTTGGGGAACTGCTGGGCGTATTTGGCGGCGACGTCCTTGTCCCGCGGACGGTAGAAGTTCTTCGCGGCGATTTCCTGGCCGGCCGGGCTGTACAGGTGCTTGAGGTAGGCCTCGGCGATCTCGCTGTTGCCTTTCTTCTCGGCGTTCTTGTCCACCACCGCCACCGGCGGCTCGGCAAGGATCGACAGCGAAGGCACGACGATGTCGAACTTGTCGGCGCCGCCGTCTTCCTTGAGGGCCAGGAAGGCTTCGTTTTCCCAGGCCAGCAGCACATCGCCCTGACCGTTGTTGACGAAGGTGATGGTCGAGCCGCGAGCGCCGGTGTCCAGCACTGGCACGTGCTTGAACAGCTCCTTCACATACTCCTGAGCCTTGGCTTCGCTGCCGCCGGTTTTCAGGCCATAGGCCCAGGCGGCAAGGAAGTTCCAGCGCGCGCCGCCGGAGGTTTTCGGGTTGGGGGTGATCACCGAGACGTCTTTCTTGATCAGGTCGCCCCAGTCCTTGATGCCTTTGGGATTGCCCTTGCGCACCAGGAACACGATGGTCGAGGTGTAGGGGGTGCTGGCGTCGGGCAGGCGCTTCTGCCAGTCCGCCGGCAGGGTCTTGCCGAGCTTGGCGATTTCGTCGATGTCGCCGGCCAAGGCCAGGGTCACCACGTCGGCGCGCAGGCCGTCGATCACCGCCCGGCCCTGTTTGCCGGAGCCGCCATGGGATTGCTGGATTTTCACGTTGTCGCCGGGGTGCGACTGCTTCCAGAAGCTTGTGAACTCGGCGTTGTAGTCCTGGTACAGCTCGCGGGTCGGGTCGTAGGACACGTTGAGCAGCTCGTAATCCTTGGCAACGGCGGAACCGGCAAAAACGGCGCTGGCGAGGGCGGCCAGGGCATAACGGCGAATCGACGACATGATGGAGCTCCCGAAATTTTTTAATGTGCTGGCATTTTTCTTATGGCGAATCAGGCCCGCATTCGTGGGTGAATGCTGGGGTTCAGACTGGGGGTCATGGATGACGCCCTCCGGTTGTCCAGTCGGGCCTCTCGCGGGCGAGAGGGTGCTGCGGTATTGGGCGGGGCGGCGTTAGCCGGGCTTGTGGCCGGGCTGTTGCAGGCGGAATTTTTCCTTGCGTTCGATCTGCACGACCTGGGCGTTGTGCACGGTGATTTCCACCGCGCCAAAGCGCAGGTCGCGCAGGGCGCTTTGAATTTCCCGCAAGATGGTTGCTTCGTCCTGGCCGTCAACGCTACGTAGAGATGCGCTCATGGTGCTGCTCCTGAGTGAGATGTGCCTGGCAGTGGCGGCACTGCTTGCGGCGTGGGAGCAATAGTAGATAGGCGCGGATATTCTTAAAAATACTGTTTAAGAATGTTTATATAACCAGAAAAAATATTCGACCTGGCAGCAGCTTAGCCCTCTGTAGCCGCTGCCGAGCCTGCGAGGCTGCGACAAGGCCTTCAGGCCTTCAGCGGTCTACAACAACTGCGCCCGCGTTGCGGTCGTTCGCAGCTTCGCAGGCTCAGCAGCGGCTACAGGGGTATCAGCGGATGGCGGGGGCATTGCTCCAGTCGAGCTGCTCAGCCGGCATCGGCCTGCCGAACCAGTAGCCCTGGCCCAGGTCGCAGCCGTGTTCGAGCAGGAAGCGCGCCTGCTCCACCTGTTCGATGCCTTCGGCGTGCACCTGCATGCCCATGCTCTGGGCCAGGGCGATGATCACCCGGGAGATCGCCGCATCGTCTTCATCGAACGGCAGGCCGGCGACAAAGCCCTGGTCGATCTTGAGTTTCTGCACCGGCAGACGCTTGAGCCGCAGCAGGGACGAATAGCCGGTGCCGAAGTCGTCGATGGCCAGGCGGATGCCCAGCTCGCGCAGGCGGTGCATCTGTTCCAGGGCCACTTCCGGGTCGTCCATCACCGCGCTTTCGGTGACTTCCAGTTCCAGGTAGGCCGGGTCCAGGCCGGTGTCGTGCAGCACCTGGGCCACCTGCTGGTACAGCTCGCTGCGGGCGAACAGCCGGGTCGAGACGTTCACCGCGATAAACGACAGCGCCACACCATCGGCCTGCCACTGGCACATCTGCCGGCAGGCCTGCTGCATGACCCAGGCGTCGATCTCGGCAATCATCCCGGTGCGTTCGGCAATGGGGATGAACTCCGCCGGGGACACCAGGCCACGCTGGGGATGCTCCCAGCGCACCAGGGCCTCGACGCCGATCAGGCGACTGTTCTTCAGATCGTGCACCGGCTGGTAGTAGACCCGCAGCTCCTGCTGCTCCAGGGCCCGGCGCAGCTCAAAGGCGATTTCGACCCGTTGCTGGGCATGGGCGGTGAGTTCTTCGGTGTACAAGGCATAACCGTTGCGCCCGGCACTCTTGGCCTTGAACAGCGCGGCATCGGCGTTGCGCAGCAACTGGCTGGCGCTCAGGGCATCGCTGGGGAACAGGCTGATGCCGATGCTGGCGTTGATCACCACCTGCTGTTCACCCAGCTGGAAGGGCTCCTTGAGGCCGTCGATGATGCGCTGCGCCAGGGCGGCGGCCTGCACCAGTTGCGGGCAGCTCTCGGCCAGCACTGCGAACTCGTCGCCTCCCAGCCGTGCCAGGGTCATGCCCGGGCCGAACATGCCCCCCAGGCGCTCGCCCACGGCCTTGAGCAACTGGTCGCCGACGTTGTGACCGAGGCTGTCGTTGATCATCTTGAAGTGATCGAGGTCGATCATCAGCATGGCGCAGCCGCGCTTGTGGATCTGCGCCGAGGCCAGGGCCTGTTCGGCACGATCGGTGAACAGCAGGCGGTTGGGCAGGTCGGTCAGCGGATCGTGGTGGGCCAGGTGGGCCAGTTCGTGCTCGGAATCCTTGATCGCGCTGATGTCGGAGAACACCGCGACATAGTGGGTGAGTTCACCCTGTTCATCACGGATCGCGCGAATGCTCTGCCACTGCGGGTAGATCTCGCCGCTCTTGCGCCGATTCCAGATTTCGCCGCTCCACTCTCCGGTTTTCTGCAGCGAGTCGAACATCGCCTTGTAGAAATCCGCCGAGTGATGGCCGGACTTGAACAGGCTCGGCTGACGCCCGAGGACTTCTTCGCTCTGGTAGCCGGTGATCTCGATGAAGGCACGATTGACGTGGACGATCTGGCCCTGGGTGTCGCTGACCAGCACCCCTTCGCGGGTGCAGTCGAACACGGCCGCCGCCTGGCGCAGGCGCTCGCGATCCTTCTGCTGATGACGCAACCAGCGGTCGGCGCCCATGACTCGCAACAGACGGGCCCGGGCAAAGAAGATCAGCACCGCGCTGACCAGTGCCCAGGCGTAGCCACTGACCTTGTGCCAGTAGGCCTGATCGGCAAATTCATCGAAGAAACTGCTCAGTAAATAACCACTGAACTGCAACCAGATCAGGGACAGCAGCAGATAGAGCAGCGCGGCACGCAAGCCATTGCGATAAGAAACCGACATAAGTCCGTCTATTTCCACACGAAAAGTTCGGGATTATAGAGGAAGAAACATGCCGCCACTCTTATCTGAAAGGGCGACTGGTTTTCTCAGCGGGCTTAGTGATAATGCCTGAGCTGTTTTTTTCTTTATCGAGGGCCTTATCGCCTATGTGGTACGAAGGTTTACTTGGCTTGTCCGCCTGGCAACTGGTGGCAGTCACTCTGTTGATGACCCACGTGACCATCGTCGCGGTCACCGTTTATCTGCATCGCTATTCCGCCCACCGTTCCCTGGAACTCAACGCCGGCCTGAAACACTTCTTCCGCTTCTGGCTGTGGCTGACCACGGCGCAGAACACCCGCGAGTGGACCGCCATCCACCGCAAGCACCACGCCAAATGCGAAACCGTCGACGACCCCCACAGCCCGGTGATCAAGGGCCTGTCCACCGTGCTGCGCAAGGGCGCCGAGCTGTATCGCGAAGAAGCGAAAAACCCGGAAACCCTGCGCATCTACGGCAAGAACTGCCCGGAAGACTGGATCGAGCGCAACCTCTACAGCCGCTACAAGCTGGGCGGCATCGCGCTGATGGCGGTCATCGACCTGCTGCTGTTCGGCACCATCGGCATCACCATCTGGGCGGTGCAGATGATGTGGATTCCATTCTGGGCCGCCGGCGTGATCAACGGCCTGGGCCATGCCGTGGGCTACCGCAACTTCGAATGCCGCGACGCCGCCACCAACCTGGTGCCGTGGGGCATCATCGTCGGCGGTGAGGAACTGCACAACAACCATCACACCTACCCCAACTCGGCCAAGCTCTCGGTGAAGAAGTGGGAGTTCGACATGGGCTGGGCCTGGATCAAGGTCTTCAGCTTCCTGCGCCTGGCCAAGGTCCAGCGCGTGGCGCCGATCGCCCACCGGGTCGAAGGCAAGGGCCACCTGGACATGGACACCGCCATGGCCATCCTCAACAACCGGTTCCAGATCATGGCCCAGTACCGCAAGCTGGTGATCGGCCCGCTGGTGAAACAGGAACTGGCCAAGGTCGATCACTCGGTACGCCACCAGTTCCACCGCGCCAAGCGCCTGCTGTCCCGGGAAACCAGCCTGCTGGAAGACCGCCACCACCTGCGTATCCAGACCATGCTGGAACACAGCCAGGCCTTGAAGGTGATCTACGAAAAGCGCCTGGCCCTGCAGCAGATCTGGGTCAAGACCAGCGCCAACGGCCACGACATGCTGGCGGCGATCAAGGACTGGGTGCACGAGGCCGAAGCCAGCGGCATCCAGTCCCTGCGGGACTTTGCCCACCAGTTGAAAACCTACTCTCTGCGGCCCTCCGCAGCCTGAGCCAGAGCCCCTCGCCCGCGGCGGGCGAGGGGCGCCTGCGACCGTCCGGCGGGCGCGCCAGCTATCGCCGAAACGGCTGGGAACTTAGCGTCCGATCCCCTATCTCAAGCAACACTTCGCCACCCAGGCGGGCTTGGTCGTAGCCGCTGCTTCATAGCGCGCGGCAGACCTTTTGAGATCTGTGCCGATGGTCAATAAGAATTCACACACTCCATCTTCGCTTGTGCAGTGGCCCGAAGCCGCGCAAACCCTGCTGGCCCTGATGCACGCCCAGGGCGAGGTCGCGCGCCTGACCGAGCGCGAGCAGCTGTTCAGCTCCCTGCTGGTCAGCGTCAACGCGGTGCTCTGGGCCTATGACTGGGACAGCCGCCAGGTGCTGTACGTCAGCCCGGCCTATGAACGTATATTCGGGCGCCCTGCCGGACTGCTACTGGCGGACAGCAAGCAATGGCGCGACAGCATCTACCCCGACGATCTGGAATACGCCGAGCGCAGCCTGGCCCAGGTGCTGGAAAAGGGCGCGGTGGAAGACCGCGAGTACCGCATCATCGACGCCAATGGCCAGGTGCGCTGGCTCAGCGACAAATGCTTCATCAACCGCAACCCCGAGCCCGGGCAACGGCTGATCGTGGTGGGCATCGCCGAAGACATCACCGAAAAGAAGCAGCTGGAAGCGGAGTTGCAACGCCTGGCCACCACCGACGCGCTGACCCAGAGCAGCAACCGCCGGCACTTCTTCGAATGCGCCCATCGCGAGTTCGAACAGGCGCGCCGGCACGGCTTGCCCCTGGTGTTTCTGTTGCTGGATATCGATGACTTCAAGGTGATCAACGACACCTACGGTCACCCCCAAGGCGACATCGTGCTGCAACGCATTGCCGAAAGCGGGCGTGCCGCCTTGCGCCGCGGCGATCTGTTCGGACGTATCGGTGGCGAAGAATTCGCCGCGGTGTTTCCCGGCTGCGCCGCGGACATGGCCCATCAGGTCGCCGAACGCCTGCAGCGAGAGATTCAGCGGCAGACCTTCTGCTGCCAGGGCCAGACCTTCAACGTCACCATCAGCCAGGGCCTGAGCAGCCGGCGCCGCGAAGATGAAAGCCTCGACAGCCTGTTCGCCCGTGCCGACGCGGCGATGTACCAAGCCAAGCGTCAGGGCAAGAACCGCATCGTCAGCGGATAACCAGGCGCGCGCCCGTCCGTGGGAGCTGGCTTGCCAGCGAAGGCGCTGCCAAGGCTGCACAAGACTCAAGCGCCGGCGCCTGCCGAAGCTCAGCCTTTGCGCAGACGGGTCAGCTCCGGCAGGCCGATTTTCAGCAGGCGCGCGGTCTTGCTGCGCGCCAGTTCTTCGATCCCCTCATGCTCGGTCAACCGCGCCAGCTGCGCCGCCAGGTGCATCACCAGCGCCTCGCGGGAGTACACCCCGCCGCCCAACTGGTAGCTCGAGGCAATCAGCTCCCGCAGTTCCAGGGGCATGCGCCAGCGGGTGCGCAGGGCCGAACCGTAGGCCGCGCCAAAACGCTCCAGGGCATCGCCGATCTCTTCCTGATCGTCGAGTTCGCCCCCGGCCTGTTTCCACTCCTGCAGACAGCGCAGCAGCGCCAGATCCCCCAGGCGATGCAATAACCCGGCGCAGTAGCAACGCTCCTGGTCCAAATCCAGCAGGCGCGCCAGGGTGCGGCCGTATTCCGCGGTATGCAGGGACAGCTCCCAGTAACGCTCGGCATAGTCGGCCAGGGCCGGATCGCTCAGGCGCGCGCTGCGCTTGAGGGTCAGCCCGAGAATCAGGTTCATGCTCTGCCCGGTACCCAGCCGGTGCAGGGCCTGGGACAGGGTCTGCACGCCGTCGCCGTGGTGCTGCGCGGCGCTGTTGGCGGCCGAAATCAGCACCGCGGTGACCTGGGGATCGGTGCGGATCTCGTCCTCCAGTTGCTTGAGGTCCAGACCGTCGGGGTTGAGGCTGCGCTTGACCGCCAGTTGCACATCGGTCAGCAATGGCGCGCCATCGGCGACCTCGCGACGGCGTTCGAGAAAGGTCCACAGGCTCATGCCCGGGGCGAGGACCGGTGCCTCGCAAGAGACTTCCTGGCCGGCGTCCAACAGCAAGCCCTGCAGGCGCTGGGTCAGGCCTTCCATGTTCAAGGGTTTGGTCAGGTAGGCGGTGGGCGCCAGGGGCAGGGCCTCGCGCACGCTGGCGCTGTCGTTGCGAGCACTGAGCAGAATGAACGGCTGCAGCGGGTTGCGCTTGCGCTGACGCACGGAACGCAGCAGGGCAAGACCATCCACCCCGGGCAGTTCCCAGTCGGCAATGATCAGGTCATAAGGTTTTTCGCTCAACAGCTGCAGGGCTTCCTGACCGTCGGCACACAGGTCCACACGGGCATCACAGCGCACACTGAGCAGCACTTGCTTGAGCAAATCGCGGGACCAGGGGTCGGCCTCGGCAATCAGCACACGAGGTACAGCGGGTAGATCAACAGCGGTCATGCAGCACGCTCCCTAGGCAATCCCTTGCACCTTAGTCAATGCGCAGGCTTCCATACAGCGCAAATCCCCCATGGACCGCCCGGGGATGAAAAAAACCCGCCGAAGCGGGTTTTTTTGTCGATCAGGTCACAGCAGCAATCACTCAGAGCTCAGCGAAGCACTCTTCCATGATGGCCAGGCCTTTATCCAGCTGCTCGTCTGGCGAGGTCAGCGGCACCAGCACCCGCAGGACGTTGCCGTAAGTGCCGCAGGACAGCAGGATCAGCCCCTTGTCGCGAGCCTTGGCCACGACCTGGGCCACGGCAGCGGCGTTCGGCTTGTGGCTGTCGCCGTTTTCGAACAGTTCCACCGCGATCATCGCGCCCAGGGCACGCACTTCGCCGATCACCGGGTACTTGGCCTGGATGGCCTTGAGGCCGGTCACCAGACGCTCGCCCACTGCCTTGCAGCGATCCAGCAGGTGCTCTTCCTCGAACACTTCCATCACCGCCAGAGCGGCGGCACAGGCGATCGGGCTACCGGCATAGGTGCCGCCCAGGCCGCCTGGAGCGATGGCGTCCATGTATTCGGCCTTGCCGCAGACACCGGCCAGCGGGAAGCCGCCAGCGATGGATTTGGCGAAGGTGGTCAGGTCGGCGGCAACGCCCATCTGTTCCATGGCGAAGAAGGTGCCGGTACGGCCAGCGCCGGTCTGCACTTCGTCGGCGATCAGCAGGATGCCGTGCTGGTCGCACAGGGCGCGCAGGCGCTTCATGAACTCTTTGGGCGCGACGTAGAAGCCGCCTTCGCCCTGCACTGGCTCGATGATGATGGCAGCGATATCACGAGGCTCGGCGTCGTTCTTGAAGATGCGCTCGATGCTGGCGATGGAGTCGTCGATGCTCACGCCATGCAGTTCGTTGGGGTACAGCGCGCGGAAGATGCCGCCTGGCATCAGGCCCATGCCGGCCGAGTAAGGCACGACTTTGCCGGTCAGGCCCAGGGTCATCATGGTGCGCCCGTGGTAGGCGCCGGTGAAGGCGATCACGCCGGCGCGGCCAGTGGCGGCACGGGCGATCTTCACGGCGTTTTCCACGGCTTCGGAACCGGTGGTCACCAGCAGGGTTTTCTTGGCGAAGTCGCCCGGAACCTTGGCGTTGATCTTCTCGCACAGTTCCACGTAAGGCTCGTAGGCCAGAACCTGGAAGCAAGTGTGGGTCAGCTTGTTCAGCTGCTCGGTCACTGCGGCGATGATTTTCGGGTGCACGTGACCGGTGTTCAGTACCGCGATACCGCCGGCGAAGTCGATGAACTCGCGGCCTTCAACGTCGGTGACGGTGGCGTTCTTCGCGCTGTCGGCGAAGATCGGGTGAATCTGGCCCACACCGCGCGGTACAGCGGCTTCACGGCGTTTCATCAAGGATGCGTTGGTCTTGCTCATAGTGTCCTCATTCACCGCTGCGACAGCGGTGTGATTCAAGGGTTGCGGGGCGGGGAAGCGGCTGCGACAGCATGCGTTGATCGACTGTCGGAGCCTTCCCGGGCCACCTTGAAAAGTGCGTTTTTTAAAGCGGCGCAGGGGGACAGCGCTCTCGTGCCCCCGGCGCTTGAAACCGGATCAGATACCCAGGCAGAGGTATTTGATTTCCAGGTAATCCTCGATCCCGTACTTGGAACCTTCACGGCCCAGGCCCGAGGCCTTGATGCCGCCGAACGGCGCCACTTCGTTGGAGATCAGGCCGGTGTTGACCCCGACCATGCCGTATTCCAGGGCCTCGGCCACACGGAACACACGGCCCAGGTCACGGGCATAGAAGTACGAGGCCAGGCCGAACTCGGTGTCGTTGGACATGGCGATGACTTCGGCTTCGTCTTTGAAGCGGAACAACGGCGCCAGCGGGCCAAAGGTTTCTTCCTTGGCCACGGCCGCGTCTTTGGGCACGTTGACCAGGATGGTCGGCTCGAAGAAGTTGCCTTCCATGGACTTGCCGCCGGCCAGCAGGGTCGCGCCTTTTTTCAGGGCGTCGGCGATGTGCTCCTGGACCTTGGCCACGGCCTTTTCGTCGATCAGCGGGCCAGTGGTGGTGCCTTCTTCCAGACCGTTGCCGATCTTCAGCTTGGCTACCGCCGCCTTCAATTTCTCGGCGAAGGCGTCGTACACCGAATCCTGAATGTACAGGCGGTTGGCGCAGACGCAGGTCTGGCCGTTGTTGCGGTACTTGGAAATGATCGCGCCTTCGACGGCCTTATCCAGGTCGGCGTCGTCGAACACGATGAACGGCGCGTTGCCGCCCAGTTCCAGGGAGACTTTCTTGATGTCCTTGGCGCATTCGGCCATCAGCTGGCGACCGATTTCGGTGGAGCCGGTGAACGACAGCTTGCGCACGATCGGGTTGCTGGTCAGCTCGCCGCCGATGTCGCCGGCGCTGCCGGTGACCACGCTCAGCACGCCTTTCGGGATGCCGGCACGGTGCGCCAGTTCCACCAGGGCCAGGGCCGAGAACGGGGTTTGCGACGCCGGCTTGATGACCATGGTGCAACCGGCGGCCAGGGCCGGGCCGGCTTTACGGGTGATCATCGCCGCCGGGAAGTTCCACGGGGTGATGGCCGCGGTCACGCCGATCGGCTGCTTGATCACGATCAGGCGCTTGTCCGGCTGGTGGCCGGGGATCACGTCACCGTAGATGCGCTTGGCTTCTTCGGCGAACCATTCGATGAAGGAGGCGGCGTAGGCGATTTCGCCCTTGGCTTCGGCCAGCGGCTTGCCCTGCTCCAGGGTCATCAGGCGGCCCAGGTCGTCCTGGTTTTCGATCAGCAGTTCATACCAGCGGCGCAGCTTGGTGGCGCGCTCCTTGGCGGTCAGGGCACGCCAGGCCGGCAGGGCCTTGTCGGCGGCTTCGATGGCGCGGCGGGTTTCGGCGGCGCCCATCTTGGGTACGGTGCCGAGGATTTCACCGGTCGCGGGGTTGTTGACCTTGATCGTCTGGCCGTTGTCCGCGTCGACCCAAGCTCCATCGATGAAGGCTTGCTGGCGGAACAACTGGGCGTCTTTGAGCTGCATGTCGGCTTCCTTAACAGCACCGCGCATACGCGGGGCGAATTGTGATTGTAAAAAAGGCGCCCTGTCAGACACGGACCGCGCTGGCGCGTCCGAAAGCCGGGACAAAGCTGCCGTCAGGAAAATCGTTCACTGGGTAAAAGCACGAAAATGTCGCACACAAGGATAGACGTGCGCTTGGGCACCCAGGCAAGAGCGTTTGAAATCTCAAACGAATCCTAGGGTCAACAGGGGTAAAGGACAATAGGCTGTTCGAAAAAAAGAACGTAAAGGCGCCTAGCGGTAAAAAATCCGCCCCAACCTCCCATGCCGCCGGGCAAAAGACAACGCCCCCGGGGCCTGCAGACCGCGGGGGTGTTGGCATGATGCCTGGAGAAGGGTCAGCCGCTGAACGACTTGAGCACCGTCAGCAGGCTGGTGAGGTTGTCGGCCACACCACCCTGGGCGACTTTCTCGGTGGCCGACGCACCGGCGGTGGTGTCGACGCTGTAGATCTGCATCACGCCCTGGTTGGTCGCGGCCTGGGCCAGGGTGTTTTGCTGTTGCTGCGCCGACACCGAGTTCTGGAACAGGATGGCCACGGACTGGCCCATGGACTGGTAGACGGTGCCCATCGCCATGGCCGGTGCTTCGGCCACCACCTTGACGTTGGTCTGGGTCACGGCATCGGTGATTTGCGGACTGACTGTGCTCATAAAAACTCCATTTTTTCAGCAGGAAAGTTCAACGGGAAACCAGACGCTCAACCACTCAGCCCTGGAAGGACTTGAGCACCGTCAGCAGGCTGGTGAGGTTGTCGGATACGCCGCCCTGGGCAACCTTCTCGGTGGCCGCGGCGCCGGCGGTGGTGTCGACGCTGTAGATCTGCATCACGCCCTGGTTGGTCGCGGCCTGGGCCAGGGTGTTTTGCTGCTGCTGCGCCGACACCGAGTTCTGGAACAGGATCGCGGTGGCCTGGGCCATGGATTGGTAGATGGTGCCCATCGCCATGGCCGGCGCTTCGGCGACGACTTTGACGTTGGTCTGGGTGACGGCATCGGTGATTTGTTCGTTTACAAGTGGCATGGCTCAACTTCCTTTGTTAGGCACACGGAGCATTCCGTGTCTTTGAGTGAACGTGGCAGCCGTTTTGCTGTGAACCGCGAGGCCTGGAACCGCAGGCTTATTTCAGGAGGGGTTCATTGCCCGGCAGCGGCGAGCACCTGCTTGAGGGTGTCCTCGACTTTCTGCGACAGCTCGGCCATGCGCGCCTCGACGGCGGCTTTTACCTCCTGCTGCACCAGGGCGCTGATCATCGCCTTGAGGGCGGGATCGTCGGCAGGGGCTGGGGCGGAAGTGGCTGTCGCGGCCGCGGCGTTGTCCGCACTCGGCGTCGCGGCCGGTTCCGCTGCGCCCGTCGGCGCGGCAGTAGCGGCAGCGGCCTGGCCCTCGGCCGCCGCCAGCAGCTGACGCAGCACCAGCTCGTGCGCCTGGGAATCAGCCTTGCCAGCACTGGCCCCCGACAACTGCTCGATGATCTTGCGAGCGTGCTGTTGATCGGCCTCTATCAACTCGGTGGCCCGCCGCCGCGCCAGATCAACGCTCTGTTGCGCGGACTTGGACATGTCCAGCGGCTTGTCCTGGGCAAACGCCTGCAGTAACTGGCGCTCATGCTGGGTCAATGGGCGATTCAGATACTTCTCGGCAAAGAGAAGTATCGTCGCCATCGGGGTTTGCTCTTCATTCGCCATTGCTTGCTCCTTTATTGATCAATGGCGTCGAAGGGCTGGGCGCCGGGTCCGTCGAACTTCAACGCCTGGGGTGGACAGAGCGGCCGACGAACGCCGGCGCCTCTTGCACGACGGCCCCGGGCGCCTCGCGCGCCCGAGGGTCAGGTTCAGGAAGACGAGGATCGATTGGCCAGAACGTCGCTGTACTTGGCGATGCTGGCGTCGATCTTGTCGATGGCCATGCCCGCCGCATCGGCTTCCATGGCACCGGCCGCCGCCGCAACGGCCGCGGCGGCACCCACCAGCAGATCCGTGACCAGGGCGCCCAGGGCATCCTCGGCGGCGCCTTTCACGTTCTCTTTGACGATGTTCTCGGTCATCTGCTTGAGCAGCACCGACTGCGCCGCCAGGGCCAGCTTGCTGACCCCGTCGAAATACCCCGCCGCCGACTGCGCCACCAGGCCGGCGGCCTGGCTGATCATCATGTCCGGCGCCGCGGCGATCTGCGCCGGGGCATAGCTGAAGGTCTGGGCATTGGTGAACTGCACCGCCTGGACGATCTGGCTGTTGAGCGCATCGGTGCTGTCGGTGCTGGGGGTGCCGGCCTGCTTGAGCAACTGCGCGTTCATCGTCTCCATCACCGAAGGTTGCACGGCGGCGGGCGGCGCTGAAGGCGCAGGGTCGGCCGCTCCATTGGTGCCGGTCGACCCGGCCTCGCGAGGCTTGGCCGCTTCCGTCTCCGGACCGGGGCCGGCCGCCGCGCTCGCGGTGTCATCGGCCGCAGCCGCGGGTGGGGTTTTCTTCTTGAACCATGCCATGACGATTCTCCCGGGCTGTCAGCCCTACTCGCCGATCGCCATGATCAACGCCACGGCCTTGGACACCACCGCGTTGGAGATCTGATTCAGCGCCTGCTGGCTGTTGACCGCATTCTGCAACGACAAGCCGGCCGAGTGGCTGGCCACCTGATACAACGAGGCGATGGCCTGGGCTGGAGCCTCGGCCACCACCTTGACGTTGGTCTGGGTCACGGCATCGGTGATCTGCGAATTGACCATTGGATCGGGCATACATCTCTCCTTAGATGGAATGGCCCACCGCAGGAGGCGGTGGCACCGGCTACAGCGTCGAAAACAGGCTCACTGAACAAGAACGTTGCGGCGCACCCGCTGTGAATCCTGCCACGCCCTCAACGCAGGGCCTCGCGCAACAACTGCACGTGCTTGCGCGCCAGGGGCTGGTTCATCCCCAGCTCGGCGGCAATGTTCGGGTAGGGCAGGTCGTCGACAAACTTTAGTTCAAACAAGCGGCGTTTTTTAAGCGGCAATTGCGCCACCCGCCGACTGAGCAGGGCCAGGGTTTCCAGCAGCTCCACCTGCTCCAGCACCGACATCTGCGGCGCCTCCAGCTGCTGCAGCGGATCGTCCTCGAAATCGGCGAAATCCACGAACAGACGCTGCTCCCGCGCCCGCCGCCGACAGCTGTCGACAAACACATGATCCAGCACCAGAAACAGAAAGCCCTGGGGATCGCGAATGCGCTGCGGCGAACGACGAAAGAACAGCAGCGCCTTGATCGCCGTGGCCGCCAGCCACTCCTGAGCGCCATCGGCGTTACCCCTCGCCAACTGCCGGGCGCGACGCTGCAACCCGGGCAGCACCGCCTTCCAGCTGGCCTCGAACAGATGATCCGCCAGCGCTGTCGGCAGGCCCTCTTGCATCGAACAGTTCATCTCCCGCACCTCCCTGTGCCCCGTGACCGCACGGATATGGCTGCAGGTTGCGCTGGGCCGAACGGCCGATGCAGCGGGAAAAACTGCCGCTACGGCCCGGGTTGCCTCGGGTGGAGACGTGCAACCGCACGCCAATGAAAACCGGCGTGGACGCCCCGAGTCGACATAGGTATGATGTCGCCCGCACTGCACTCGTAGCTCAGCTGGATAGAGTACTGCCCTCCGAAGGCAGGGGTCGTGGGTTCGAATCCCGCCGAGTGCGCCATCTTTAGCGAAAAAGCCCCAGGTCTGATGGCCTGGGGCTTTTTTGTTTGCGGGCTTCAAGGTTTCCGGCGGCAGCCATCATCGACAACCGGAACCCGAACGACGCCGGGTGGCTGTCCCGACAAGGCGCAACTTGCTACATTCCATGCCCCCGGACAGGAGGTCCCCATGCTGTGCCATCCGTTGTGCAACCAGCCCTTCGAGCCAGAACTCCGTGATTGGATCAGCTGTTTCACCGGCTATGACATGCCCCCTGAGCGGGATGCGGAACTGAGCCGCTTCAACCCCAACCACCCCGAAGACCGCGAATACCTGATCCGCCACTACGCTCTGAGGCGCGATTACCCCCAGCAGAATTTCCGTCATCGGCAACGGCTGGTGCAGGTCCTGCAAGCGGCCCTGGACGACCCGGACTACGCTTTCGACAGTGTCTGGGAGCCGGTCGAGGAGGACGACGAATACGATCAATGGCCCAGCGGCTGGCCAGCGGTGATCGACGACAGCCGGGACTTCTTCCAGCGCCTGCTGATCGCGGCCCGGGAGCTATGGCACGAAGATCTGACCCGCGCGCAGTTACCCTCACTGGCAGAGTGCCGGGCGATCCCGGAGCGGGATCGGGGCACCCGCGACTGGCTGTTCAACATCGACAACAGCCAAGCCTGGAGAGCGGTCTTCAATGAAGCGGCCACGCCCTACGACTTCAATACCCCGGGCCCGGTGTTTCAAGGCGAGCAACTGAGCCTGCAGCTGGCCGGCAATCTGGGACGGCTGTCGGTGCCTTGCACCTGGCCGGCGAGCCAGGCCCCGACCCACTGCCGCCTGCTGCTCAAGGTGCAGGGCATCAGCGAACTGGCGGTCAGCGGTACGCGCTTCGACGGGCGCATGCGTACCCAACTCACCCGCCTCAACCCCGGTTATCACCTGCGTCTGGAAATCGGCTTCGACTGCGTGATCGAATGCGTGGCGCTGTCCGTGAGCATCGCCGACGTCGAAGGAATAAACGATGAAAAGCAACTTTGAAGTGGCCCTGGAGCGTCAGGAAATGCCCCAGTTCTTTCGTGGCCAGGGCCAGTACCTGACCCGGGACGGCGATTGGGACGAGCACCTGTACTGCATCAACTGGCCGGGGATCTTCGCTTACCTGCGGGACCACGCCGATGGCGCAGAGCAACTGAGCAGCGCCTTCGAGCTCTATGTCTACAGCGTTGTGGAAACCATCGAGGATTGCTTCGGCCTGCGGGAAAACCTGTTCTGTTACTACTCGACCCGGACCCACTGGGCGCCCGAGAGCATCGATCTGCTTGCGCAATTGCCGGAGCCTTGCCGGCGGCGCATCGTCCAGCGTTTGAGCTGGTATCGCTGGCAGGTGGAAAATCACGCCCGGCTGCTGCCGGAACGGGCCCGGCGCATGACCGCGGACGGAGCCTGCACCGAGTTCATCGACCTGCCGGCCTTGCCCTACAGCTGAACCCGGCGGCCGCCTGAGTTATTCATCCTCGGCGGCTTCGGCGTCCGGCTGCGCTGGCTCGGCTTCGTCCTGCGCCTCGGGGTCGGCGCACTCTTCAGCCTCTTCCTGGCCAAAGTCCTTGCGACTTTCCTTGATGGCCTGACGGATATCCTCGCCCTTGATCGGGCAGTTCAACATTGCCGCTATACGGTCGATGCGGGGTGCCATGACCGGCCTCTCACTTTCTGGAAACTGCGCAGATAGTGCGCGCTTTCCCCGACGACAGCCAACCCCCGCGCTTTATTGACGACGCAAGGCTTGCAGGCGCGCGTCCAGATCCTCCTTTGGATACTGTTCATGCAGCTGTAGCAGCAGCTCGGCCGCCTCGCGGCTCTGGCCGCCTTCCCACAGGCGCAAGACCGCCTGAAGTTGCTCATCCAGCCGTTTGATCGTCCGCAGCTCGACCGGGGCCGACATGCGCTTGGCCAGCTTGCTCGACTCGGCCCTGGGCTTGGCTATCGCCGGTGGCGCGGCATCGGCGGACGCTTGCATCTCCGGCACCGCGGCAAAACTGCCGACAGGGGCCGCCGGAGCAATGGGCGAAGGGGCCGCGGGCTCGGCAGCACTCAAGGCCCCGGCCAGTTCCGCAGAATGTGGCGCCGCCTGGCGTGCCATGGGCGCAGCTGGGGCTGGAGCGGGCGCGGGGACAAAGGCCTGCTCTTGTGGATAGTGCTCCGGGGAAGGCCGCAGCAAGCCGATGACCAGAGCCACGCCAAACAGGCTGGCAAAGGCCAGTTGATAGCGCGGCCGCTGGCAGGCGCGCATCCAGCGCTGCCAGAGGTTCGGCTTCGGCGCAGGGGCTTCGCGGCGCGCAGTGGCCAGGATCAGGGCATCCAGATGGGCCGGTGGTTGCTGGGCGCTGTGTTGGCGGATGTGCGCCAGCATCTGCTCTTCAGGGGACGGGGTCTGTCGGGCGTCAGTCATGTGAGTACCTCCTCGGCCAGGAGCCGACGCAATTTTTTCAGCGCATAACGGAAACGGCTTTTCACCGTTTCCAGCGGCGCCTGGGTCAGGCTGGCGATTTCTGGCAGTTCCAGGTCGCCGTGGGCCCGCAGCAGGAACACTTCGCGCTGGTCTTCGGGCAAATCTTGCAAGGCGGCTTCGATACGCTGCTGGTCGCGGCACAGGCACAGTTGCTGTTCGGGACCGGGAGCCTGGTCGGTTTCGCCGTGCAGTTGTTCGTCGTAGCTATCGTGCAACGGGTTGCGCTGGCCGTGCTTGCGCCAGTGGTCGATCAGCCGGTTGCGAGCAATCTGATACAGCCAGGTGCGAAAGCTGGCCCGGCCCTGGGGCTGGCTGGCGCTGCGGATCAGGCTGAGCCAGGTGTCCTGATAGACCTCTTCCGCCAGCTCGGCCTTGCCGCACAAGCCCAGCACAAAACCATACAAACCCTGGCGATGGCGCTGGTACAGCACCTCGAAAGCCGCTGGATCTCCAGCGCGATAACGCGCCAGCAGCGCTTCATCGCTGCTGGCATCGGTGGACACTTGGGGAGCAGACATGGGGCGGATGAACTCCTGTTCACTGCTCGTGAGGGGGCTATTCAAGGCGGCTCTGCAACTGGCTCATGTCCACGGGCTGAGCCTCGGTCTGGGGCGCATTCCCGACCTGGGCTTTCGGCGCCTGAGTTTGCAGGCTTTGCGCCAGTTCCACCAGTTGTACGAACTCGCCCCGCAGCCCGTAAGGATCCTCGCCCTTGGCGCCGCGGGCCAGCTTGGCGGTGTCGCTCAGGCTGAAGTTGCCGGTGTAGCGGCCGTCCTTGAGTTGCTGGGAAAACGCCGCCACCGCGGCGGCGAAGCGCAGGTCCGGGCTGGCCTCGGCCAGTTTAGCCGGCTGCTGCGCGCTGATCGGCCGTTCGATCAGGCGACTGCTGCCACCCTCCGGCGCCTTGTAGCGCACCCGCAGCATCGCCAGCTCGCCCTGCTTGCCAGTCTGTTGCGGCGCCTTGGCCTGGGTATAACGCAGCGGCTCCAACCAGCCCTTCTCGCCCGCCGGGACGATTTCATACAAGGCCGTCACCGTATGCCCGGCACCGATTTCCCCCGCGTCGACCTTGTCGTTGCTGAAGTCTTCACGCTTGAGTGCGCGGTTCTCATAACCCAGCAGGCGGTATTCGCTGACCTGGGCCGGGTTGAACTCCACTTGCAGCTTCACGTCCTTGGCCACCACCGCCAGGGTCGAGCTGAGCTGGTCCACCAGCACCTTGCGCGCTTCGCGCAGGTTGTCGATGTAGGCGTAGTTGCCGTCACCGGCATCGGCCAGTTGCTCCATCAGGTGCTCGTTGTAGTTATCCACACCAAAACCCAGGGTGGTCAGGGAGACACCGCTCTTGCGCTTCTCGGCGGCCATGGCCTTGAGGCTGTCGAAGTCGCTGATGCCGACGTTGAAGTCGCCGTCGGTGGCCAGCAGGATGCGGTTGATGCCCTTGTGGATAAAACCCTGCTGGGCCATCTGATAGGCCAGCTGGATACCCGAGGCGCCGGCCGTGGAACCGCCGGCGGTGAGCTGGTCGATGGCCGTGCGAATCTTCGCCTTTTCGCGTCCGGATGTGGGCTCCAGCACCACTCGCGATTCACCGGCGTAGACCACCAGCGACACCCGATCCTGATCCCGCAGTTGATCCACCAGCAGCTTGAGGGTGCTTTTCACCAGGGGCAGGCCTTCGCGGCGGTCCATGGAGCCGGAGACGTCCACCAGGAACACCAGGTTGGCCGGGGCCAACTCTGCTACCGCGCGGTCCGAAGCCTTGATGCCGATGCGCAACAAGCGGGTATGGGGATTCCACGGCGAGGGCGCCAGCTCGGTGGTCACGCCGAAGGGCGAGCCGTCCGTGGGCAGGGCGTAATCGTAGGGGAAGTAGTTGACCAGCTCTTCCAGGCGCACCGCGCCTTGCGGCGGCAGGCTGCCCTGGTTGAGCAGACGGCGGACATTGGCATAGGCGCCGGTGTCGACGTCGGCGCTGATCGAATCACGGGCGGCGATGGGTGCCGGCCTCGGCGCCGACAACCCCACGGGATAGGCAACGCGCTTGGCCATGGCGACATTGGCACGCTGCACCTCGTACCGTACTTCGGGCGCGGCTTGCAACGCGCCTTGAGTCGAAGCCCCGGCGGCGGATTCAGGCTTGGACGACACACCGCAGCCGGCCACCGCCAGCAGCAGGCCGGCGGCGAAACCCTGGGCGGCCGGACGAAGAAAATGCAGAGGAAGGGACATGGGGGCTGACCTCGGGAAGAAATGATCCATTCCCCCCTTCAGACGAAGCCCCTGGGCGATTCGGGTTAAGCCCGCGAAAATTTTTACTTAGCGGGAATAGCGGCGCACCACGCTGCTGTTGCGCAACACGTGGCCGTTGATCTTCTCCAGCAACTGGGCGCGGGTCAGCCCGGCGGGCAGCACGTCGGGCGCCAGGTCCAGGGCAAAGATCTGGATGATGTAGTGATGGGCGCTATCGCCCACCGGCGGGCACGGCCCCATGTACAACGTGCCGTTGCGGCTGTTGAGCCCGGCCAGCCCTTCCAGGGTCGGCTTGGTGCCGGCGCCGGCCGGCAACTGGCGGGTGGTCGGCTTGATCCCGTAATGCACCCAGTGATCCACGCCCTGGCCCTTGGCGCCGTCCGGATCGTGCATGACGATGGCGTAGCTCAAGGTGCCCTCGGGCCCGGCGGTCCAGCTCAAGGCCGGAGAATTGTTGTGCCCGCCACAGCCCTTGGCATCGCTGGCATTGCCGGTGGTGAACAGCCGGTCATCCGAGACCCCGGGAATGTTCAGGGTAAAACGCTCCTGGGCCTGCACGGGAAACTGCAGGCACAGCAGCACGGCACCAGCGGCCAGCCAAGTATTGCGGGAGGCAAAGCGAGACATACGAAAGCACCTTTTTGCGGATGAGATCGGGGTGAGCCAGAAGACTATAGCCTGCACGACAGGACGCGCCGCTTCGTGCACGGCGCGGGGCAGATTGAGCTTGAGGACAGGGGCAGTTGTAAATGAATATTTCAGACAATCATCGCAATGGCGACTCCCCCCACGGCCGGCCGGAAAGAGCGGCGGGCCACCCGTCCGCCTCCTGAAATGATGCGCAGGCCTCAGTCCCGGTGGGCCTGCATGTACTGGCGCAGCAATTGGTTGATCCGCGTCTGGTAACCCGCGCCCTGGCCCTTGAACCACTCCAGCACATCGGCGTCCAGGCGAATGGTCACGGCCTTCTTGCCCGGCAGGTGCACCTCGGCGCGGCGAAAGAAATCGTCATCCAGCTCGGGGATATCAGAAGTATCGATGCCCTGGTCATCGGTTTTCGCCAGGCGCTCCCAATCCGTTTTCGATCCGTCAGTTTTCAATCCGTTGGACATAGTATTTAGCCTCCCGTTTAGTGGCTTTTCGCGCCGAGATAATGCGCACCGCTTGACCCCGCCGCTCGGTATGGACCACCACGCCCACCAGGGTCCTGATCCAACCGAGGCTGACCCAGCGTTCTTCGCCGTAGTCCAGACGCTCATCGCGCAAGGACAGCACCGGACGCTGGAACATCAGCACGGCATCGTTGAAATCGATGCCGTGCTTGAGCAGGTTGGCGTGGTTCTTGGCCTCGTCCCATTCAAAGTACATGAGCATTTCCGTATTTACAAATGTACATACAGACTAGCCGAGCGTTCGCCAAAAGCGCCCTGGGTAAATACCTGGAAATACAGTCGCAAGCGGGATGGATGTGTACGGAAAAAGCCCTACAACGTTCTCGGAAAAGACGCCACCACACTTGCCTTGCACCGCCGCAAGCCCGCGGCTTATAGTCCGGCCGTCGCCCAGATGGCGACCTGGTTTGGCGACCGGAATAACGAATGCGAAAGCTGTTTGCTTGTTTGCAGGCTCTTTTGCACCCGCAACGCTGCTTCATGGCAGCTGTGCGCGGGAGACCTTCGGGTCTGCCGGTTTCTCGTTTCCGGCTCGCCAACCTGCGTACAGCTGCCACCCATTCGTTTGGCGATGATTGAACGGTAGCTTTCTACCAATCAAACGAGGTGTGCCAATGAACCGCTACATGCCGATAACCGGCCACGACTGCCTGATTCCTTCCCTGCTGATCGACACCCAGGCGCCCATCGATGTGCTGCACGACGCCGCAGCCTTTCGCATCCGCGCCGCGACCCAACTGCTGGAGCACTTCGCCGCCGAGACCCTGCGCAGCGAGCCGGTGGTTGTGCAGGAACTGACCCTGGTGTGCAGCATCCTGCTGCGCGATGGCTGTGATCTGCTGGATGTGACATCACGATGTTTGCAACCGCAGGCCGAACTCTAAACACCCCAGGGCGGCTTCCCGGCCGCCCGCTTTTCATAAGGAAATGCCATGCATAAACCCGCAACAGAACTCCCCCAGCGCCAGATCCGCGCGCTCTACGACGCCGACACCATCCGCGTCTACCAGGCCTACTCCGACAGCATCGCCGACGCCGCCCTGGCCCACGGCACCTTCGTCTCCCCACCCTTCAAGATGGAGCGCATGACCTGGATAAAGCCGTCTTTCCTGTGGATGATGTACCGCGCCGGCTGGGGCTACAAAGACGCCGGACAGACCCGCATCCTGGCCATCGACATCAGCCGCGAAGGCTTCGAATGGGCCCTGGCCAACGGCTGCCTGAGCCATGCCGACGAGTCCATGAGCAAGGAAGAGTGGTTGAAGTTGAAAGACCAGTCACCGGTGCGGGTCCAGTGGGACCCGGAGCGCGACCTGTACCTGCGGCCCCAGGAACACCGCGCGATCCAGATCGGCCTGAGCAAGGAGGCCGTGCAGTTGTACGTGAACCAGTGGATCAAGCGCATCACCGATGTCACGCCCCTGGCCCACGAGATTCATCGACTGATTGAGGATGGGGACCTGGAGAAGGCTTACAGCCGGCTTCCTCAGGAGCGGGAGTACCCCATCACAGTCGAGCGACTCTAACCCTCCAGCAACCATTGGGTTATGCGCCGGGCTCCCGTGCCGCACCTTCACAACGTTTGCCAGATCGAATTCAGAACAAGGTTCTGGCTACTTCTCCCTCTCCTCCGAATGCAGATGAATCACCCGCGGCGGCGGTTCCACCACCAACGGTGGGTGCTGCTGATCCTCGGGGCGGATACGGTAGAACTGCGTGGTGACATGAGTGATGCCGCCCTCTTCATCGTTGTGCACGGTCATGATCCCGGGCTGGCGCATCTGGGCGAAGGTTTCGTCGCTGAGCTTGAAGCTGTCACTCAAGCGCTTGTCGTCCACCACCGGCGCCGGCAGCCGTGGCGGGTAGTTGCGGTTGCGACGCTGGCGATAACGGGCCCAGGAAATCAGCAGCAGGGCATTGAGCACTGCCACCCAGGCGTAGAACTGCAAGGTGGTCAGGGCGCCGAGCAGGCCGGATTCAAAACGCGGCCCCTCATGGCTGTCCAGCAGGGGTATGAGCCCGCGGATCAGCAGGTACAGCAGGCCGACCCAGGCCAGTACGGTGAGGACAATGTCGACGACCACCATGAACGGTCGCTGGCGGGTTCGAATGATCTTCATCAGCGCGCCTCCTTTTCGTCATCGATGGGCTTGATTCCACGGTCCGGACTCACCCAACGCGCCCGTTTCTGATGCTCGCCAAACAGCACCTTGGGGAAACTCACCAGGGTGGTGAGCAGGCTGATGAACCAGAACACCAACGGGTACCAGACCACCCAGAACATGGTCTTCCACAGGTCTTTCTCGTAACGCCGGTCGATCAGGATGCTGACCGCGAACTGGGCCAGGCACACCATCGCCAGCACCAGGCCGGTAAAGGCCGGCGGCACAATGGAGTGCACCGCGATGGCCTCGGGCATGACGATGAACTTGCCCAGCCCCCAGAAGATCACCGACAGCAGGAACGTGAAGGCCCAGCCGGTGGACAGGCAGTAGTCGAACAGCAGGGTCCACAGGTAGCGGTGGCGCCATTCCCAGATGCCACGGATGTTCTTGAACAGCACCTCGGCGCCGCCCTGGGCCCAGCGCAGCCGTTGCTTCCACAAACCGCGCACGGTTTCCGGCATGAGGATCCAGCACAATGCCCGGGGCTCGTAGAACACGTACCAGTGGTCCAGTTGCAGCTTCCAGCTGATGTCGATGTCTTCGGTGATCATGTCCGGGCTCCAGTAGCCCACCCGGTGCAAGGCCGTGCGGCGAAAGGCGACGATCACTCCGGAGACGGTGAAGACTTTGCCGAACACCCGCTGGGTGCGCTTGATCAGGCCGATGATCGAGGAGAATTCGCCGACCTGGACCCGGCCCACCAGGGTCGAGCGGGTGCGGATCCGCGGGTTGCCGGTGACCGCGCCCAGGCGCGGGTTGTCCAGCATCGGCGCCACCAGGTAGGCCGCGGTGTTGGGCGCCAGCAACGCGTCGCCATCGATGCACACCAGGTACTCGCTGCGCGCCGCCACCGCGCCCATGCGCAGGGCCACGGCCTTGCCCTGGTTCTGCGCCAGGTGCAGCACCCGCAGGCGCGGGTCCTGGGCCGCGATCGCGTCGAGCACCTGGGCAGTGTTGTCCTTGGAACCATCGTTGATGGCGATCACTTCGATGTTCGGATACTGCTGAGCCAGCGCCGCGTGCAGGGTGTCGGCGACGTTGTCCCCTTCGTTGTAGCAGGGGATGAGGATGCTGATCAGCGGCTCACCGGCCAAGGGCGGCGGCAACGTGTCATCGGACCAGGGCCAGTGGCGCTCCCAGTGCAGCCAGAAATACAGGCCGCCGGCGATCCACAGCGCCGACATGAACAGCGGGTAATAGAAGACGAAGTCCATGAGGAATTCGCCGGTCACCAGGAAGATCAGCCCCAGGGGCACCCCGAGCACCAGCGCCAGCACCACCAGGGCGAGCATACGATCCATCATGATTCAGGGGCTCCATTTGTTGGAGAGCGCGGGCCGCAGGGTTTTCAGGTCCGGTGAGTTCTCAAGGAAATTGTCCGGGTAATAACCGAAGTGGGTCGCCCCTTGGCGCTTGAGCCGGCCCATCCAGTCGGCCAGTTGCTGTGCGGACAGGTCTTGGGCGGGCTTGTGCTTCCAGTCCCGGGCCTGGAGCTCGAATACCGTGCGCTGCAGGGCGCCGGGACGGGCCCGCACCTGATCCACCAGGGCCTCCAGCCAGGGCCCGGAATGCTTCAGGCTCTGCCCTTCCATCAACGGCATGGCCATGGGCGCGGTCCAGTCGTAGTTGACCAGGAAGTCGTCGAGGTTCTGGGCGAACCAGGCTTCGCTCTGCGGGTTGATGATCGGTTCGGCAAACAGATTGCGCGCGGTCTGCACCTGGGGCCCGCGGATCGCCCGGACCTTGGCGCTCAGCTCATGGGTGAAGTCGATCAGGTAGCGGCTCTTGAAACGAGTCCAGCGCTGCAGGGTCGCCGGATCGTTGCGCAGGCCGGCAATGGAATCCGGCAGCCCCTGGGCGGCATAGGCGCGCAAGGCCTCGGGGCTGGCGTCTTCGAAGTCCGAAAGCACGGCGTCGTCGTGGAACAGAATGCCGTCCACCGAGGTCATGCGCGCCACGTCCTCGTACAGATCACCGATCAGGCGCCGTACCTGCGGGTCGAAGGGCGAAAGGCGCTGATACTGTTTCGGATCGATTGCGCTCTGGCCGGTGGCCGGGTCCCAGCGCGTGACGCGGGGCAGGCGGGCATCCAGGGCAAAGCTGAGCACCGGCATCCAGGCGTAGACCTTGACGTGGGCCCGGGTCCGCAATTGCCAGGCGACCCGATCGAACAGGTCGGCGCGCATCGGCAGATGCCGGTTGGGGAAGTACAGCGACTGCACCAGGCCGTCGCCCTTGGGGTCGGCGAACGCCTGGAGGAACACGGTATTGACCCCCAGGTCGGCCATGCGCTGCACCAGCTTGCCGAGGTTGATCTCCTGCTGCTTGGGGTCCGGGTCGTAGACATTGTCCAGGTCCACGTGCGCCACGCGCATCGGGGCGCTGGCCTCGGTGCCGACGATGCTGTTGGAGAAGTGCATGCCGTCCGGGTCGGAAACCACCAGGAAGCGCGGGCTGCTCATCAGGTTGTCGAGGGTGTCCAGGCCGTCGTCCAGGGTCAGGGCCATCTTGAAGCCCTGGCTGTCGACCACTTGCAGGGTCGAGCCGTCGGCGGTGCCATAGGGCCAGACCCAGATCCGCGGGCGATAACCGGCCACGGCCAGGATCTTGTCCGAGATGTTGGTCACGTCCTGGCGCATCCGCGCCTGGAAATCCGCCTCGCTTTCATAGCGACCGGCGGCGGCGTCATAGCGTCGGGTGGCCGCCGCCGGCTGCAGGTTGCCCTGGGGGTTGGCGAGAATGCCCAGGTGGCTGTGGTCGGTATGGGCGGCAATTTCCACCAGCCCGGAGCGCGAGATCTCGCGCACCTGGGCCCAGGTCAGGAACTGCGAACGGGGCCGCAGCTCGCCGGCGAAATCCACCGGCTGATTGGCCGGGGTATCGATCCACACGCCCACCGGCGCCAGTACCGCGGGCCAGCGATAGCTGCGCAGCACCGGGAGCACGCGGGTGTAGAAGCTCGAATAACCGTCGTCGAAGGTCAGCAGGATGGCCTTGGCCGGCAGCTCCGGCCCGCCTTTGCGCGCCGCCAGGATCTGGTCCACGGTCACCGGCCGGTAGCCGTTCTCCCGCAGCCAGGCCAGTTGCTCGATCATCCGCTCGGTGCGTACCGCCACCACCCGCTGGTCCGGGTCGCGATCCTCGATGTCGTGGTAGGCAATGCCCAGCACGTGGTTTTTCGGCCACGGCGCCTCGCTATGAGGCAGCGGTCGCTGCCCCGGGGCGACAAATTCCGCCGCGGGCTGGGAGCAGGCGCTGAGCACCAGGACGCCCAGCAGGAGGATGCAACGGTTGATCAGGCGCATCATCACGCTCGTCTCTAGAAACGATAGGTAAGGTCGACCGCCAGACGCAGATCGGTTTCCCGATTGCCGTCGTAGGGTCGGTTGATCACGCTCAAGACCCCGGCGATATCGAACACGTCATTCCAGCTGTAGCGCTGGCCGTAGCTGAGCAACCCCACCGCGCCGGTGGAATAGCCGCGCTCGCTGTAAGTCCCGGCACCGGCCTGGAACTGCTGGCTCCAGGAGGTTTGATAACGGTGATAGAGCACGTGGTTGACGGTAACCGTGGGCAGCACGCTGAGATCCGCCTCGGGGTTGAAGTAGGGCGTGTCTTGCAGGGTGTTGTGGCTGGCGCCCACTTCCAGGCCGAGGTCGACCTGCACCTTGGGTGAGCGGTAGACCCCTTCACGACCGGTGAGCAGCGCCTCGAAACGGTTGTTGCCGTCGCTGAAATGCGACGGGCTGAGGGACAGTTTCCATTCCCGGCTTTCATTGGCCCGCCAGCGCAGGAAGGCGCTGCCGCCATTGGCGCTGATGTCACTGTTCAGCGCCCGCAGCGGGGTGTTGGCCGAGAGGTAATCGAGGCTGCCGCCGTATTGCCAGTGATCGTCGATGTCGCGGGCCAGGGACACCCGGGCACCGGTCTTGTCGCCGTAGCCGTAGGAATGGTTGGAAACTTCGGCTTCCAGGGTCATGTCGCGGGTGCGCCGCTCCACCCCCAGGACCTGCCAGCGGTGGTGGCCGATGCCTTCGGGGAAGTCGCCCATGGCGTAGCCGACCCCGCCGAACAGGCGCCAGTCCTCAGCAATCGGCGGCGTATAAAGCCGGCTTTCGATGCCGAAATCCCGGCTCCCGGCCACTGCGCCGGCACCGCTGCTACCGCCGCCGTAGCTCTTGCCGCCGTAGGTCGAGACGCGCAACTCGGCCATGTCATGCACTTCGCGCTCACGGGCCAGGCGCTGCACCTGGCGGCTTTCCGGAAAGCGCTCGAGCACATCGTCGGTCAGGGCATCCAGTTGCCGCCATTCCTGCAGATCCAGGGCGGTGTGTGCCTGGGACACTTCCAGGCTGACATCCCGGGGGGCCACGCTTTCGGTTTCCTTGAGCAGGTTTTCCGACCGCCGCGGCCAGTCGCGCACCCGATACAGGTCGGCCTGGGCCAGGCGCACGCTGATATTGCCCGGAGCCTGCTCGGCCAGGGCCTCCAGCCGTTGCTCGGTGCCCGGCAGGTCCGCCCCTGAAGCGCCGGCCACACCGGCTTGGGCCGCCAGCAGTTGCGCATCGACCCAGTCGTCGTTGGGGTCGCCCACGGTTTGGCCGGTGAGTTGAATCCGCCGTGGCGTGCTGTCGGCCAGGTCATTGGCGAGTTTCAGCGCTTGCTCCGGCTGTTCGCTTTCCAGCAGCGCGTAATACAGGGCGGTGGTGTCTTCCAGACGGTACGCGGCATCGCCATCCGGGGCCGACAGGACGCGTCGGTACAGGTCAGCGGCCATTTCCGGCTGGCGCTGGTCGAGGTAGGAAGCCGCCACCCAGCGCAGGGCATACGGGGGAATGGCCACACCGGCCGCGCTGAGCTGCTCATATTCGCTGATCACCTCCGCGGTGCGCGCCCGGGACTTGAGCGCCCCCAGCCGGTCGATGCGCCAACGGTTCAGCTCGTCTTGGGCCTGGGGGTCCTTGCCCCAGGCGGCAAACAGCGCGTCGTAGTCGGCCAGGGCGCGGTCGGCCACCACGAACCGCTCCTTTTCACCACGGCTGGCCAACTCCGACAGGCGCACCCGTTCGGCCGCCAGGTCGGCCTGGATCCGCCGCTGAATGAGCGGATCGATCAGCCCCGGATGCTGTTGGGCCAGGCGCAGGGCCGGCTCCGGCAGGCGCGCCCGTTGCAGGGCGTAGATGTATTCACGCTGGACCTCGGGCTTGTCGCCGGCGCGCACAAAGGCCTGGTCGTACTCGGCCAGGGCATCGTAGGGCTGATTGGCCCGGGTCAGTGCGTAGCCCAGCGCCAGACGCCGCGAGGAATCATCGGGCTTGGCCGCCACCAGAGCCCGGGCCCGGGCCACCGCCTCCGCCGGTTGGCCGGCATCGGCCTGGGTCAGGGCCAGGCCCAGTTGCAAGTCGGCATTCTGCGGCTCGCGCTCCAGGGCCTGGCGATAGAGCCGGGTGGCGTTATCAAACTGCTTGAGGTTGCGATAGGCCCGGGCCGTGGCCGTCAGCGCCTGCAGCGCCAGCGCGCGGTTGCGCCCCTGGGTTTCATAGACCTGCACCACCTCGGCGTCGAGCCCGGCCCAGCTGGCGATCTGCAAATGATCACTGACCAGCCCATTGTTCAAGGCACTGTCCGGCACCTGCCGCAGGTGGTTGAGTGCCGGGGCATAACTGCCGGCCCGGGCCTGGATGATCAACTGATCATAGGCGGCATCGGCCCAGGCCCCCCCGGACCAGAGCAGTTGGCTGCACAGCGCCAGCCCCAAAAGCGGGCGCAGACCACAATGGCGGGCGGGATGAGCAGTACGTGGCATTTCGTCAGCATCCTTACATAGCAAGCCGGAGCTCTGCCCGACCCCTCGCCCTTGCGGACGTCAGGTAGCGGCAACACATGACCCGGCAAAGCTTTCCGGGACATTCTTCCACGAAGGGTAGTCGAGAATTTGAAACGCCATCTTTATTCAGAATCGGTTTTCAAGAGCTGCGCAGACACCGCGTCAGACGCAGTCGGCGTTGGTCCGGCGCAGCCATGGGCGGCAGACAGCACAACGCCCGGGCTGTGTCACACAGCACCGGGCGTTGAAGGGGTCAGGGGCGGGCAAAGCGCCCCTTGATGGACTTATTGCAGGGCGCCAGCGCCGCCCATTTTGCTCATGACAAAGCCCACGAACTGTTCAACGCTCATCTTCTGGCCGTTGAAATTCACTTCGTTGTTGGCGTAGTGCAACGCCGACACCACGTTATTACCTTCCAGCTTGGCCAGTTGAGTGGCCAGGGCCATGGCGCTGAGCATTTCCGCGGTGGCGGCGCTCTGCTCGGCAATCTGCTTGGCATCGGTCTGGCCTTCGGCCTGGGCCTGCAAGGCGGCGACATCCGCCAGCATCGGCTTGGACAGCGACAGCTTGGCGTCCAGCTGGCTGATCAGTTGCTTGCCCAGCTCGGCCGGCGGCAGTTCCAGGCTCTGCGGCTTGGCCAGGTCCAGGCTCAGGCTGAAGCGGCTTTCGCCACCGGCGGTCTTGAATGCCAGGCTTTCCAGGGCGATCTGCGGCTTGGCCTCCAGGACCTTGTTCACCGCGGCACGCACCTTGACCTCTTGAGCTTCGCTCATTTGCAGCTCCGGCGCCGGCTCGCCCTCGGCAGTGGCCGCGGTGGCCGCCTGCTGATACGGCTGCAGTACGGTCTGGTAGATCTGGAGCAGATCGAGCATGCCCTGGCTGTCGAGGTTCTTCATGCTCCAGAGCATTTCCGCCGAACCCACGGCCTTGCCGTCGAAGGTGATCTCGCCGACCCGGTAGTCCGCACGCCCGGCCACGGTGCTGCCGGTTTCTTCGCTGAAGGTCTTCTGTTCGAAGTTCTTCAGGGTCAGCACCGACTGCTTGTCACCAAAGGTGGCCTTGGTGCCGGTCAGTTCCAGGGTGTTCTGCCCCAGGTAGTAGCCAAAGCTGCTCTTTTGCAGGTTGCTGGCCAGGGTCAGGCCGTTGATTTCCAGCTTGCCCGGGGCTTTGTCCGGCGAGTTGAGCGAAAGGCTCAGGCTGTCCATGTAGCCATCAACCTTGGCCTTCTGGCGGTTGTCGCTGACGCTGAAAGTGGAGTTCAGGCCGGAGAACTTGAGACTGCTCTGCTCATCCAGGGCCAGCTCCACCGGTGCGAAATCCAGGGTGCCTTCGGCGGACAGGTCGTAGCCAACGTTGACCACGCCCTTGAAGGGGGCCGCGCCCTTGGTGGCGGCAAACCATTTGTCGGTCTGCGGGCTCTTTTCCAGTTCGTAATGGCTGGCAGCCATGACTGGCAGCCACTTGAGGCGGATCAGGCGCGAGAAAGGCAGCGGACCGTGCTCGATGTGATCGGCAATCAGCAGCTCCAGATCGCCGCGGAACACTTCACCCTGGCCCTTGAGGCGGTAGCGGGCATTGCTGCTGAACACGCCACGCTCCAGGGACACCAGCTCCAGAGTGGCGGTGGCGTCATAGCCGATCAGCGCCGCTTGCAGTTCCTTGTTGCTTTCGATCACCTGCTGCTGCAGGACCCCTTCCAGCTTGGTGCCGGTGTACCAGGCGCCGCCGGCACTGATGGCACCTACTGCGACGACGATTCCTAACAGTACGCCTGCTGATTTATTCATGTCTGACCCGATCAATATCCGTTGTTTGAAGGTGTGCTGGTCTTCCCTGAACCCATGAAGGGTCGCGGCTCGACTCCGCGTAAAACCGGCGCAGATTACCACTGGCGGCCCGCGCGAGCCCAACAAAAGAGAAACAGCGGCAAGCCTCAAGCGCCAAGCCGCACACTGGAGGCAGCGTGCGGCTTGAGGCTTGAGGCTCAGGAGTATTCGAGTTCCAAGGCATCGAGTTGATGATCGAAGCTCTTGAGGCGGGCGCTCCAGGTGTAGACCAGCACTTCGAAGTCGCGATCGATCACCGCACTGTTGCCCCGGGACTCGCCCCGGGGGTCGCAGAAGTCCAGTTGGTAGCGCTCGCGGGCCATGGCGGTGGCGACGTCCGACAGCTCCCGGGCATTGCTCAACCAGTGGTGGCCGTCGTCGGCTTGCTTGTCGAGCAACATGCACTGTTTCTTCAGGGCCTCCAGGCTCTTTTCCAGCGGGGTGCCGGTCAGCTCGCCCATGACTTCGGCGAAGGTCCGCCCCGGTTGCCAGTAACTGCCCCAGAAGTAGCGGTCGAATACGGTTTCGACCCGGCGCAGGGCCACCTTGGTGTCCCAGATCACCACCAGGGTCTTGCTCTGTTCGAGCTGTCTTTTCTTGATTTTCTGGCCCTGGAAGGAGGCCCAGGCCACCACGCCGATGGCCATCACGGCGATCAGCGCGCTGGCGCTGTCGAGGAACACCAGGGCCTTGTCGATCTGGTGGGCCAGCATGATGCCGTAGAAGTAGGTGGCAGAGAGCAGCACCAGGGCGCAGAGCGCACACCAGAAGCCCGGAGCATAAGGGTTTTTCATTATTGGAATCCCCATGACCATCACATGCTTTGACCGGTTGGAAAGCACATGGCACATGGCACTTTTCCAACTGATCAAAGCATAGCAACGGCCTCAGGGTTGCGCGTGTTCCGGGCCTTGCGTTCGTCCGCTTTCCCAGCCACCGCCCAGGGCCAGGAACAGATCGATCTGGCTCATCGCCACCTGGGTGTTGGCCGCCGCCAGTTGCGCGCGCATGTCGGTGTAGGTACGGGTGGCTTGCAGATCGGCGAGGAAGGACGCGCGGCCGGCCTGGAAGAAGCGGTGGGTCTGATCCGCCGCCTGTTGCGCCGACTGCTCGGCATCCGCCAGTGCCTCGCGGCGTTGCAGCTGCGCGCTGTACTGGGCCAGACCGGTCTGGGTTTCGCGGATGGCGTTGAGCACCACCCCATCGAAATGCGCCAGGGCGCCCTGGCTCGCGGCCTCGGCCTCATGAATGCGCTCGCGGGCGCCGTTGGCCGGCACGCTCCAGCTGATCAGCGGACCAAAGCCCCAGCGGTTGGTGGAGGGCTTGCCGAGGTTGTCGAGGATGCCCACGGTGCCGACCGTCGCGCCAATGCTGATGTCCGGGTACAGGGCCCCGGTGGCCACGCCGATGCGCGCGGTGGCGGCGGCCAGTTGGCGCTCGGCCTGCCGTACATCGGGACGACGCTTGAGCAGCGCCGCGCCATCGCCCACCGGCAACAGTTGGGCGATGTGCGGTAACTCGGCGCAGGTGCCGGTGCCAGCGGGCAGTTGATCCAGCGGTTTGGCCAGCAGCATCGACAGGCGAAACAGCCCCGACTGGCGCGCGGCTTCATAGCGCGGCAGCTCGGCGCGCAGGGATTTGAACTGGGTCTGGGAGCGGGTGACCTGGGTTTCGTCGCCGCGCCCGGCATCGCGCAGGCGCTGGGTCAGTTCGGTGCTCTGGGCTTGCAGGCGCAGGGAGTGCTCGGCGATTTCCCGCTCTTCGTTGGCCCCGCAGACCTGGGTGTAGGCCCGCACCACATCCGCCACCAGGGTGATGCGCGCGATATCGGCCGCGGCCTGGGTCGCGTCGGCATTGGCCTGGGCCGCTTCGATGCCGCGTTGCAGGGTGCCGAACAGGTCGAACTGGTAGGAGGTGCTGATGGACAGGTTGCCGACGTTGGCCACCGGCACTTTTTCCGGCAGCAGGAAGGCCTCGCCGGATTCCTGCAAACGCTCGACCCCGGCCTTGACCCCACCGCTCCAGCCGCCAGCGGCCTGGGCTTCATCCACCTGGGCCCGGGCACGGGCCAGGTTGGCTGCCGCCACTCGCAGGTCGGTGTTGGAGGCCAGGGCCTGTTGCACCAGCTGGTCCAGGCGCGGGTCCTGGTACAGCCGCCACCAGTCGGCGGGCACCGGCGCCGACACCACATTGGCGCCCTTGGCGCTCAACTCGCCCTGCAAGTCCTGGCGTTGCAGCGCCGCGTCCTTGGGCAGCCGGTAGTCCGGCCCGACCATCTGGCAGGCCGAGAGCAGCAGGCCGAGCCCGGCCAGGGCCAAACGTGCGCCGTGCTTCATTGCCCGGGCTCCCGCTTGGCCTGATCGTCGAGGATCGACACCGTGGCGGTGCGCCCGGCGATCATGCGAAAGTCCGCCGGCACGTCATCGAAGGCAATGCGCACCGGAATCCGCTGGGCCAGGCGCACCCAGCTGAAGGCCGGGTTGACGTTGGGCAGCAGGTTGGAGCCGCTGCTGCGATCACGGTCCTCGATCCCGGCGACGATGCTTTCCACATGCCCGCGCAGCCGCGCGCGGTCGCCGATCACGCGGATATCCACGGCCTGGCCGACATGGATGCCATCGAGCTTGGTTTCCTCGAAGTAACCATCGATATGGAAGGAATTGCTGTCCACCACCGACAGCACCGGCCGGCCGGCGGTGACGAATTCCTGGGTACGTGGCGCACGGTCGTTGACGTAGCCATCCACCGGACTGCGCACCACCGAGCGGTCGAGGTTGAGCTGGGCGCTGTCCACCGCCACCTGGGCCTCGGCCAGCGCCGACTGGGCGCGGGCTTCGCGGGACTGGCTTTCTTCCAGTTGCTCGCGCGGCACCAGATTGCCCAGGCCACGGTTGCGCTTGGCCTCGCGCTGGGCCTGGGCCAGGGTTTCCTGACGGTCGGCCAGGGCCGCCTTGGCCTGGCGCAGGGCCAGCTTGAAGCGGTCCTGGTCGATGCTGAACAGCACCTGGCCGCGCTTGACCAGCTGGTTGTCGCGCACCGGCACCTGCTGGATCAGCCCGGACACATCCGGGGCGATCTGCACGATGTCGGCACGGATATGCCCGTCCCGGGTCCAGGGCGCGAACATGTAGTACATCACCATGCGCCAGACCACCACGACCGCGAAGGTCACCACCAGTAACGTCAGGACCACACGGCCAATGGTCAATAAGGGTTTTTTCATGTCATCAGGTATCGACTGAGAGAGTCCACCGCGCCCAGCAGCAGCGCGTAAAGACCGACGTTGAACAGCGCCCGGTGCCAGACCAGACGATAAAAGTGCAAGCGCGTCAGCACCCCGTGCACCAGCAGGTACAAGCCATAAGTGATGCCCATCAGCACCAGCAGCGTGGGCAGGAACACCCCGCTGATATCCAGATCACCGATCATAAAGGCGCTCCATCGATGCCATGGGGAAGGGGTTGTTCAAGCTCGCCGGTGGCGACGAATTCCACCCCCGGCAACAGCGCCAGGCGCAGGCCGCTGAGGGCGTGCAACAGGTGCAGGCGGGTTTCGTCGTCGCCTTGCAGGCCCTGGCTGCCCAAGGCGCGGCGGGTGCGATCGAGGGTCATCAACAGGGCGCCGGGCGCCGGCAGGCGTTCACCGGCCTTGAGACAAGCCTTGAAGTAGTCGCCAACCTCGGCCACCACCTGGCGCAGCAGGCTCTGGGCCACGCCCTGCACCCGCGGCGCGTAGGCCAGCAGGTCCAGCACGTTGAGCGCCACGCGCAACTCGCGCAGGGCGGCGCCGGTGTCCTGGCCGGTGATGGCCAGGCGCGGCAGGTGCTGCATCAGCCGGTCGAGCATCTGCGCGGCCATGTGCCGGTGCTCGGCCAGGGTCGCCGGCTCGGAAAGGCTGACAATGTCGCGCCAGCTGAAGCGGGTCAGGCGCTTGGCCGCCAGCTCCGAGCCGAACGGCCGGGCGATCAGGGTCCAGACAAAGGCGAACAGCAGGCCCATGGGCCCGGCCAGGTTGGAGTTGGCAAAGCTCAGGAAGTCCGCGTCGTAGGCACCCTGGATGCTGATGAAAGACGAGGTGTTGACGATGGTCAGGAGCATGCCCAGGTAGAACCGCGGCTGCACCGTCAGGGTGCCGACGCAGATAAAAGGTACGGCGAAGGCCAGCACCAGCATCGGAAAGTCGTGCAGGTTGGGCAGGATCAAAAACAGGTAGAGGCTGGCGAACAGTACCGACATCGCGGTCCAGAAGAAGAACCGATAGATCTGCGGCGCCGGGTCGTCCATCGAGGCGAAGAAGCTGCAGGCCACCGCCGCGAGGATCACCGCGCTGCCGCCGTCGGTCCAGCCCAACAGGATCCACAGCACCGAGGCGACGATGATCGCCAGCACCGTCGAGCCCGCCGAATACAGCATCAGCCCGCGGTCGAGAAACGGCGTCAGCCGGCCCAGGCGCCAATGCCGGTAGACCGCGCGCCAGGTGTCCTGGCTTTCGCACTGGATGGCGTGCTGCAGGCTGCGGCAGTCCTGCCAGAGATCGATCCACTCGCCGAGGCGATACAGGGCATTGGAGAACAGCAACTGGCGCCGGTCATCCAGGGCTTCGGCGCTGGGCTGCAGGGCTTCAAGCTCGCTGCGCAGGGCTTGCCAGTGCTCCACCGAGGCGTCCCGGGCGGTGCCTTGCAACCAGGCCTCGGCCTTGGTCAGCAAGGGGGCAAATTGCGCCACCAATTCGGGGGTGCGCCGCTCCAGGGCATACAGGGCGTCATCCAGGGCATCCACCACTGGCAGCAGGTGGATCATCCGCCCGCGCAACTCCTTGGTGTTGCGCACCGTCTGTGGCCGGGCGCCTTCGTGGGGCAACTGGCCGATCATCAACTCCAGGCTGTTGAAGGTGGCCACCATCGATGTGCGCAAGGCGCTGACTTCTTCGGGCTGGACGTTGCGGGCCAGGAAGCGCTGGCTGTAGAGCGCGGCATCGGCGAACCACTTGCCGGCGGAATCGACGAACACCGGGGCCAGCCGCCGGGGCCAGAACAGGCTGCCGATGACCGCCGCGCAAATGATGCCGAGGAAGATTTCCTCGGTGCGCGCCTCGGCCACGTCCCACACCGCCAGGGGGTTGTCCACCACTGGCAGGGCAATCAGCGGCAGGGTGTAGCCGGCCAGCATCAGCGCGTAGTTGTTGGCGGTGCGCAGGTGCATGGACAAAAACAGCAGGATCCCGGTCCACAGGGCGATGATCAGCACCAGCACATAGGGGCTCTGCACGAACATCGGCACCAGCAGCACCGCCGCCGCCGCGCCGAGGAAGGTGCCGATCGCCCGGTACAGCGCCTTGGAACTGGTGGGGCCGACAAAGGGGCTGGAGACGATGTACACCGTGGCCATGGCCCAATAGGGCCGGGGCATCTGCATCAGCATGGCGATGTACAGGGCGATCATCGACGCGGCGAAGGTGCGCACGCCGTAGAACCAGTCCCGCGCCGGGGGCATGCCGGTAAAGAAGCCTTTCAAGATGGCAGCACCGGCACATGGCTGGCGGACTCGAAGGCGCGGATCACCCGCAGCGCCGCTTCCAGGTCGCTGCTGCTGATGCCTTCCAGGACTTCATGGCGCAGGCGCACCAACTCGCTTTCCACCGCCTGCACCAGCTCACGGCCGCTGTCGGTCAGGCTCAGGCACTTGGCCCGACGATCGTGGGGGTCTTCACTGCGGCACACGTAGCCGGCGCTGCACAGTTGATCCAGCAGGCGTACCAGCGACGGGCTTTCCATCCCCGCGGCCTGGGCCACCGTGACCTGGCGCACGCCCTCGCCCAGGCGCCCGATCATCAGCAGAGGCACCGCGCAGGCTTCGGAAATGCCGAAATTGACCAGGGTGGTCTGGCAGATCCGCCGCCAATGCCGCGACGCGACCACCATGCCGCTGCTGATGTTCATGTGGAGTGATTCAAGGGAGTTGGGCACAAGACTGTTCGCACACTGTTAGTTTGCTAACTATCAATATGGCATCGACGAATAAATCCAGTCAAGTTTTGTAACAATTGCCTGATGATGGAGATGCACGGCTTGCCGGCGAACCTCAGCGTTTCCTGGCCTGCTCGTACACGGTTCCACGCTCGCGCTTGCCTACCGCAACCACGCAAACCACGACGCGCTCTTCGATCACTTGATAAACCAATCGGTAGCCCGAAGCCTTGAGTTTGATTTTGTAGCAATCGGGAAGCCCGTGCAGGGCATCAGCGGGGATTCGCGGCACCTCAAGCCGTTCGGCGAGCTTTTTCTTGAATTGCTCTCGAAGCGTATGCCCCAACTTGCTCCATTCCTTGTGTGCCGAAGGCAGGAACTCAAGGCTATAAGTCATCCAGACTGACCGGAACGGGCGTTTCATGGCTGCGCGCGCGAACGATTTCGGCCAACTCCAGATCATCCAGGCGTTCCATCAACGCTTCGAAAACCTCGGCCGGAACCATGTAGCCCATGACACGGTTGTGATTCAGCACCGCCACTGGCCCGCCCTGGGCAGCGCTCAAGACGGCAGAAGGGTTTTTCTTCAACTCAGATACGCTGACGGCTTTGTCAGCCAGAATACTCTGCATAATCATGACCTCAATTCAGGTCGTGATTCTGGTCTAAATCGTCCACATCAACAACCACAGCTCATCAGCCCCCGCGCCCCTTCCTCAACAACACATCCAACTGATCCACCACCTCGGCCCAGTCCGCATCATCGAGCACTTCCGTGCGCAGGAAATCCGCCTGGCTCTGGCTCCAGAAGAACGCATCCGCCAGGTGCAACTCCGGTTTCAGCGGCGAATGGGTGGCGATGAAACGATCAATACTCTCCGGGTCATCGGCCAGCCCCAACTGCTTGAACAGCGCCGGCAGATTGTGGGTCGGTGCTTCCATGGTCAGGCTCCTGATCAGTGCGAGACTTCGCAAACCTCGGCGTGGGGCACCAGCTTCAGGTACTGGGCCACGCTCATGTGCACCAGATTGTGGTGGTTGCCGGCTTCCAGGTAGATGTCTTTCTGCCGGGTCAGCAGCGGGTCGATCACCACGTCCAGCCCATAGGACTCGCCCAGGGCCGGCACCGCGCCGCGCTCGCAATCATTGAACAGGTGGGCCAGGGTGCTTTCCCGGGTGATCTGCCATTCACCGCTGCCGCGCACCTTGCTGAGGTCCAGGTGACGGCTGGCCGGCAACACCGCCATCAGGTAGTGGCCGTGGTGATCGTCAAGGACCACCGACTTGGCCACCCGCTCCGCCGGCACCCCCGCCACCCGCGCCGTTTCCAGGCTGCTGGCGGAATGGGGATGGCTCACCAGATCAAACTCGCAGGCGGCTTGTTCCAGGCTGCGTTGTACGGTTCTTGCCATACGCATGATGCACCTCAGCGCCCCGCGAAGGGGACAGGACTGTGACTCCTGAAGCAAGTCTAGGTCGAGCTGCAAGACTCAAGGCCCCGAACTTCCGAACGGCACTCTGCACGCTCATTGCCCGGCGCAGGACACGCCTGTCGCCGAACCACAGAGGACAAACAGACGGGCCCGAGTACCGCCCGCGGCGAACTGACCGACCTTGTGCCAGCCCTGTGGCAACGGCGCGAACTCCTCGGACTGATCGTCCGAACCCACCAGCCAGTAGCGCCCGTTGCCCACTGGCAAGGCGCTCAACTGATCCAGGTAGACCTGCTCCGGGTGGTCGATCAGGGTGCCGAAGCCGTAGGCGTTCGGCCTGCTGGAGGCACCGCCCGGCAGCGGCGGCGTATAGAGCATCGGCTGGGCATCGGTGCGGTTGTAGTAGAGGTAGCTCAGGTACCAGAGCATGTCGCTGATCACAATGCGGTCGCCGGCGACGTAGTGCCGGTTGACGTAGTCGACCATCACGCTGATCTGATCGTTGGCGTCGACATCGACGTTGTTTTTCAGCCCCACCGCCTCCAGCCCGACAAACCCCAGCAGCAACCCCAGCGCCACCAGCCGGGCCGATTTGAGCCAGCGATCGACGAGCACCGCGATGATCATCGGCAATCCCAGGGCATAGGCGGTCAGGTAACGCTCGATAAACACCGGCGAGGCGAACGACACCGCAAACACCAGCAACAACGGCACCAGGGTGAAACTCGCCAGCAGCCCGCCAAACCGGGCAGGCGCACCGTCGCGCCAGGCCAGCCCCCCGCAGACCGCCAGCAACAGCAGCGGCATGCCCACGAACAGCACCCCGGGCAGGTTGTCGCCCTCGTCCTGGATCAACAACTGCCAGACCATCGCCGGCAGCGACGACCAGGTCACCGGAGGCTCCCAGCCGACATCGCCATTGGCCTTCAACTCGTCCATGTGCCGGAGCAGGTCGAGCAACTCCGGGACCCAGGGCAGGTACAGCAGCACGATCGCCGCATTCGTCAGCCACCAGGCCGGCCGGCCTATCAGGCGCCCGCCACCCTCGGCGCGCACGCCCGACACGGCCAGGTACAGCCAGTGCGCCAGCACGCAGAAGGCCGTGAAGTAATGGGTGTAGAAGGCCAGGGTCATCAGCAGCGCGTAGCTCACCAGATAGCCCAGGCGCGAGGGCTGGCGCAGCCAGTACACCAGGGCCAGGGTCGCCCCCAGCAGCAACAGGCCGAGCAACGCATACATGCGCACTTCCTGGCTGTAGCGCACGGCCGTGGGCAGCAGGGCCAACAGCACACCGGCGAGAATCGCCGCGCGGCGGGTCGCCAGGAGCGCCACCAGCCAGACCCCCAGCCCTACGGTGACGATCCCCGGCAGCGCGCTGAAGGTGCGAATGGAAAAGATCCCGTCGCCAAACAGTTCGATCCAGCCGCGCAACAGCATGAAATACAGCGGGGGGTGCACATCGCGGGCCGCATGAAACCAGATATCGCCCAGCGAATACTGACTGAGCACCAGGCTGGAGCCTTCGTCGCCCCAGATGGCCGCCGCGGTCAGGTCGTAAAAGCGCACGGCCGCCGCCAGCAGCAACACCGGCAGCAACCAGTACTCAAGCACCCGGCGCATCAGGCGCTGCACGCCCTGCTGCGGAGGCACGACGGCCTGCTCTTGCAAACGCCCGATCAACTCTGGCGCTCTGCGAAAATCCATTCCTTGCTCCCCATAAATTCGCATGATCTGGTCGCTCAAACCCCGACAGCATCGTCCTTTGCCGAAAAAACCGCAAAGCACAGACACAGGGGTAAAAAGCCGCTCATCGAATGTCATGTGCGGCCCCTGCCAATTGCCCACTGACCCGCATGACCCAGGATCAGGCCCGGCCATCACCGGCAATGGATGAACATAGACCGGAACACAGCAAAGTCGCGTCACAACACGGCAGATTTTCTATCCGGTCGTAGGTGCCGGTCGGCGCCTTCTGTATGATTTTCGCCACACTCGGAACCGGCCCTCATGGCTTTTCTGAATTAAGGACAATTCATGCGCAAGCTTCTGCTCTCGGCCTTGACCCTCACCGCCCTATGCTCCGGCCAGGCCCAGGCCAGCTCGGACGACATCTGCTCACCGACCTGGAAGCTCTACGCCAACCAGTTGGACAATTGCAGCAACCTGCCCTTTCTCAGCCCGGGCAACGACAGCCGGGTCAACCTGCGGCTGCTGCTGGCCGACCAGGGCAGCCTGCCCCTGACGCCCCGGCCCCTGATTCAGGGTGAAGTAGGCCTGGGCTACGGTCCCGTGCCCTTCATGCACTATCGCCTGCACCCGGCGCCGCCCGAGCTCGACCCCGACACTGGCAACCCACCCAAGCCCGGCCCCTCGCCCGCCACCGCGCAGCTCGACAGCCTGCTGCAGGCCGTGGGCCTGCGTCGCGCCAATCAGGAAACCGCCGGCGACGGCTTTCTCTCCGGAGAAGGCAGCCGCTGCCGCAGCAACTCGGACGCCAGTGCCCTGGCGTTTGTCGAGCAGCTCGACCAGGCGCCACTGAGCCCGGAAGAACGCCAGGCCCTGGCCGAGGCCCGGGTGCAACTGCTGGCCAGCTGCGACTGGAACGCCAGCGAAATGAGCAAGCTGCTGCCGGGCAACCTGAACTCGCCAGCGGCCAAGGCGTTCGCCGGCTACCTGCAGGCCGCCGCCGACTTCTACAGCGGCCGCTTCAACGAAGCCGGCAACGGTTTTGCCGCGCTCAAGGACAATCCCCAGCCCTGGCTGGCCGAAACCGCGGCCTACATGAGCCCGCGCACCCTGCTCAACCTGGCCCAGCAGAACGCCTTCGATGAATGGAGCATGGTCAATCTGGAGCATGTGGACAAAGCCGTCCTGCAACAGGCCGGCGCCGGTTTCGAGGCCTACCTGAAGACTTATCCACAGGGCCGTTACGCCGTATCCGCCAGAGGCCTGATCCGCCGTGTGCACTGGCTGGCGGGCGACACCCAGGCCCTGGCCGATGACTACGCCCAGCAACTGACCCAGGCGCCCGGCACCCCGCGCAACATGCCTCTGGACGACCTGGTGGAAGAAGTCGACTACAAACTGCTGAGCCTGCCCGAAGACCACTTCAAGGCTCCGCTGCTGCTGGCGGTCAAGGACCTGATGCGCATGCGCGGCGCTCCTTCGGCACCTCTGACCCGGGACGCCCTGCAACAGCAGAAGGCCCTGTTCGCCAGCCAGCCGGCGCTGTTCGACTACCTCCAGGCCGCTTTCAGCCTGTATGTCGAACAGCAACCGGCGGCGGCACTCAAGCAACTGCCCAGCCAACTGCCGACGCAACTGGACTACCTGAGCTTCAGTCAGCAGACCCTGCGCGGCCTGGCCCTGCTGGCCCAACAGGACTGGAAAGGCGCCGAGGCGCTGTGGCTGCAACTGCTGCCCCTGGCCCAGCAACCGCTGCAACGCGAACAGCTGGAACTGGCCCTGGCCTTCACCTACGAGCGCAGCGGGCAACTGGCCAAGGTGTTCGCCGCCGACTCGCCGATCAAGACCGCCCAGGTGCGCAACATTCTCCTGCGCCAGGTGGCCTCGCCCAAACTGCTGCGCCAGCAGGCCCAACAGGCCGACTCGCCAGCGGAGCGCAACGCCGCACGCTTTATCCTGCTGTACAAGGACCTGACTCGCGGCCAGTACGCGGCCTTCGGCCAAGACTACGAGCAACTGCCGCCCAGCCTCCCCGACGATAGCCTTGGCGCCAGCCTGGGCTATATCTACCTATTTACGCCGCCACTGCGCGACTTCCGCTGGAATGGCGCCCAACCTGAAGGGGAACAGCCGGACTACCGTTGCCCGAGCCTGGTGGAGACTGCCGCGCTCCTTGAGCGTGACCCGAAAGCGCCGACCGGGCTGCTCTGCCTCGGCGAGTTCATGCGTTTCAGCGGCTTCGACCGCATGCCCCTGGACACCCCGCCACCGGCCCAGAACCTGGGCGGCACCCAGGACACGTTCCCGGGCAAGCCGTTCTCGCGGCTCGACGGCTATCAGGTGGTGATCAACAACCCCAAGGCCAGCCGTGACGATCGCGCCTACGCGCTGTACCGAGCCATCAACTGCTACGCCTCCTCGGGCCATAACAACTGTGGCGGTGCCGGTGTCGAGCCCGCCGTGCGCAAGGCCTGGTTCCGCCAGTTGAAGACCAAGTTGGGGGATACCCAGTGGGCTCAGTCGCTGCGTTACTACTGGTAGGCAAGCGCCTGGGCTATGGCCTGCTGCTGTGGCTGTGCTGGGCAACGCCGGCCAGCGCGGCAGTGGACGCCGCCGACTACGACGCCTTCTGGCTGTGGAGCGGGGTCAAGACCCAGCCGGTGCTGGGCCAGGCCAGGACCCTGTACCTCCTCCAGGGCCAGATCAGCCGTTCGCGACGCCACCCAGCCAGCGGCGTCCAGCTCATCGCCCAGGGCCTGCCGGTGTCGCGCCTACCCCAGGAACAGGTGTGGGTGGTGTACCGCGCCCACACCCTGGCCTGGCCCGCACCGCTGTATGACCAGTTGCTGGGCCAGGTCCAGCGTTGGCAGGCCACGGGCACCCAGGTAGTGGGCATCCAGATCGATTTCGACAGCAGCACCCACGACCTGGAGCGCTATGGCCATTTCCTCCGCGACCTGCGCCAGCGCCTGCCCGCGCAGTACCGCCTGAGCATCACCGGCCTGATGGACTGGGGCAGCAACGCCGACCCGCAAGCCATCGGCCAGCTTAAGGGCGTGGTGGACGAAGTGGTGGTGCAGACCTACCAGGGCCGCCATAGCATTCCCAACTACGCAGCCTACCTGCCGCGCCTGGACCGCATGGGCCTGCCCTACAAGGTCGGCCTGATCCAGGGCGGTGACTGGCAGGAACCCCAGGCCCTGCGCGACAGCCCCTGGTTCAGGGGCTATGTGGTGTTTTTGCAGAATCCTCAGCCTGAGTCCTGAATCCGGCGCAATAAGTGCTCACAGTAATACCCATGGATGCCCTTGATCCTCGAAGCCTGCTGGGGCAAAACGGTCCCTGCGGAGTTGATGTACCAGACAGCCATTTGCCATTCCTCACTCGTCGGACAAGGATTGACCCCCACGAGTACAGGCACTAGGCTCGACCTCACAACTCAACCCCGTACGCAGAGATTAAGTTCGCTGGCCGTTGGGGTGAAAAAACCGGCCCAGGCCGGTTTTTTCGTTTCCAGGGAATGGAATAGTGCGCACGGCCTTTTTTGTCGACGGCTACAACCTGTTCTACGGGTTGCTGGCGGACACCCCATTCAAGTGGCTCGACCTGCCCGGGTTGCTGACCCATATCGTGCAGATCGAGAACCCCGCCAGCCGACTGGTCTCGGTCGACTACTTCACCTCTTCGGTCAAACCCCGGCTGGCCACCCGCGGCCGGGCCTCCAAGGAAGCACAAGACACCTACTTGCGGGCCTTGAAAGCGCGCCAGGTCAATGTGCACCTGGGTCGCCACCAGCTTGAACCGGCCAAAGCCCCGCGCTTCATCGATAAAACCGTGGGAGCTTCGCGCCAAGACACGGTGGACATCTGGAAACTCGAGGAAAAGGAAACCGATGTGCACCTGGCGATCAGCATGTATCGCCTCGCGGCCAGACAGCTGCTGCATCCTCCAGGCGAGCGCATCGAACAACTGGTGCTGGTCTCGGGGGATACCGACATGACACCGGCGCTGCGGGCCATTCGCGAGGACTTCCCGGACGTGACCCTTGGCGTGATCCTGCCTCACCGGCCACAGTACCCGCGTCCGCAACCCGGCTCCCTGAAAGCGCAGGCCCACTGGATGCGCCGGGTCGTCACCGCCGAGGAACTGCAAAAACACCAGTTCCCCGAGCGAGTCGCGACCCGCAAGGCGCCCGCGATCAAACCGGACTATTGGTGAGCCCCGACGGCAGCGGGCTTACCAGTCATAGGTCAAACTCGACACCATGGTCCGCCCCTCACCGTAGTAGCAGTCCCAGATGCTGGTGCACTTGGCGACGTAGGTCTTGTCGGTGAGGTTCTTCACCTTCAACGCCAGCTTCACGCCCTTCCATTGCAGCGGCGATTTTTCCAGGTCGGAGGTCAGGATATTCTCCTGGTCCAGCTGTTAGGCCGACACCTGGACGAAGCTCTCCTGGCCCGGTGGCTGGAACTTCCCCCCCACTTCGTACTGTTTGCCCGTGGACGGCTCGAAAGCGCTGCCCCCGATGCTGGTGCCACTCAACGGCAGGAACGACTCCGAGTAGCTGACAAAGGGCGCCAGCCCGTTGTCGAACAGGTACACCAACCCGCCGCGCCCGGTGAAGGACTGGCTCTTGGCGTTGGTATGCCCCCCGTTGAGCGGCGTCTTGTTATCGGTTTCCGCCCAATCGTTGCGACCGCCCAGCACCAGCACCCATTTTTCGTACTTGATCTGGTCCTGCACATACAGGCCGGTCTGAGTGATGGTGTTGTCCCACTGGTAAGGGTTGGCGAAATTCAGCGACTGACCGTAAGTGGGAGTGAACATGTCGAGGATCGGCGGGTTGAAGTCGTACTTGCCGTCGAACTTGGAATTGAAGTGGTAGTAGTCCAGACCCACCAGCAGGGTATGGCTGAACGGCCCGGTGTCGAACTGGGCCTGGGCGATGTTATCCACGCCATAGACCTTGTTGTGCTGCTTCCAGTCGACGCCGTAGCGGGTCATGTAGCGCTGGTCGTTGAGTCCGGTCTTGGGGTTGCTGACGAACTTGTAGCCGTGCAGCGGCGCGCGGTAGCGGTCATCGACGTCGGCATAACGGGCGTTCTGCTTCAGGGTCCAGACATCGTTCAGGCGATGGGAGAACTCGTAGCCGAGGACAAACTGGTCACGATCGTAGGCATTGACCCCAGGCTCGCCGAAAAACAGGTCGCGGTCGATCTTGCCATTGGGGTTGGCGAACACCGTGCCGACGCTGGGCAGGCCCTGGGCCTCGGGCACGTCGTTGTCCTTCTAGAACTGGGCGAACAGCGTCAACTGGGTGTCGTCATCGGGCCGCCAGGTCAGGCTCGGGGCGATGAACTGGCGCTGACGCTGGACGTAATCGACGGCGTCCTGGCTGTCGCTGGCCAACTCGGTCAGGCGATAGAGGAACTGCCCCAGGGGCTTTCATTCTGCGTAGAGCATCTGGTAGCAGGCCTGGATCGCGCGGGTCATGTACTTCTGCACCGAACTGACCGACACCTCCAGGCGCTCGGCGATCTGCGCATTACCCAAGCCTTCGAACTGCGACATGACAAAGGCCTGGCGCACCTTGTCCGGCATGCGATCGAGCATGGTGTCGATCTGCATCAGGGTTTCCAGGATCAGCGCGCGGCTTTCCAGGGAAGGGGTCTGCGGCTCCGGCAGGTGGGCGATGCTGTCCAGGCGCTTGCGCAACCAGCCGTGGTGATCCCGATACAGACGATGGAGCTGGGCGTTGCCGTCAGTGGTGGCTGGCATGAATGAAACTGCGCACATGATTGAGAGCAATTGTCATTACGATTTTTTCTCAATCCAGGCAAAACGCTTTTCAGGGCGACGGGCTGGCGGCCTGCAACGGGTACACCGACTCCCAGCCGCCGCCCAGGGCCTTGTACAGCCCGACCATGGCCAACGACACCCCGGCGGAGCTTTCCACCCACTGCTCCTGGGTGGCCAGCAAGGCGCCCTGCACGGTCAGGACGTTGACGAAATCCACCACGCCCTCGACGTACTGCTGCTGCGCGGTACGCAGGGCGATCTGGTTCTGCCGCACCGCCTCGGCCAGGCTGTCGCGCCGCAACTGACTGGCGTTGTAGCGGGTCAGTTGATCGTCGATTTCATGCCAGGCCCGCAGCACGGTCTGCTGGTAAGCCAGGGCCGCTTCCTGCTGCTGGGCCTCGCGCAGCTGGAGCATGCCCCGCAGGCGTCCGCCGTCGAACAGCGGCAGGCTGAACTGCGGGCCGATGCCGAACTGGCGCGAGCCCCAGCTGCCGAAATCCGCCAGTTGCAGGGCCTGGGAGCCAACGTTGCCGGACAGGGTAATGCGCGGATAGAAATCGCCCTTGGCCACGCCGATGCTGGCCGTGGCCGCGTGCAGCCGGGCCTCGGCCTGACGGATGTCCGGGCGCCGCTCGGCCAGCTGCGAAGGCAGGCCGATAGCCACCCGGGACGGCGCTTGCGGCACGGGGGCGGCACTGGCCAGTTGCTGGTGCAGGGCCTGGGGCGGCTCCCCCAGCAGCAGGCTCAGGGCATTGATCAACTGCGCCTGACGCTGTTGCAGCGCAGGCCGTTGCGCCTCGATGGTGGCGACCTGGGCAGCGGCTTCGGCCACGTCGAGGTCGGTGGCCACGCCGTCGGCCAGGCGCAATTGCGAGAGCTTCAGGCTGTGTCGGGCCACCTCCAGGTTCTGCTCGGTGACTGCCAGGATGTTCTGTACGCCGCGCAGCTGGATGTAGTCCTGGGCGGTTTGCGCCAGCACCGACAGCAGCACCCCGCGTCGATCGTTTTCCGCCACTTCCAGGGTCGCGTCGGCGGCCTCGGTTTCGCGCCGGACCCGGCCCCACAGATCCAGCTCCCAGGCCGCGGAGAAGCCCGCTTCCCAGAGACTGAAGGCCGACTTGCCGCTGTTCCCCGAAGGGTCGTTCAGGCCTTCGGCGCTGTTGCGTTTGCGTGCGTAGCCGCCATTGGCCGAGGTGCTCGGGTAGCGCTCGGCGCTGATCACCTGGCGCGCCGCCCGGCTCTGCTGCAAGCGGCTGGTGGCCAGTTGCAGGTCGAGGTTGTCGCTCAGCGCCCGACGACTCAGGGCCGACAGTTGCGGGTCGTTGAACACCTCCCACCAGCGCTCCTGCATGGGGCTGTCCACTGCCCGGCTGGCGGCGCCTGGCGCAGGCAGCGACCAGGCCTGGACCTGGGTCGCCCGCGGCCGCTGAAAATCCGGACCGACGTTGCACGCGGCCAGGGACAGCAGGCTCAGCGCCAGCAGAGTGCGGAGCCCGTGGCCAGGGAGCTTGCTTGCGTTCGAGTGCGTAGCACTCGCCAGGCAGCCCTGATCGGCGGCCTGGGCCACCGCGGCGCGCGGTTCCGGGGTCGCTGCGCTACCCAGCGGGAGCAAGCGCCCTCGCCACCAGGCGCCTGTGTGCTTGCGGGGTACGCTGCTCATCGCTGGGTCACCTCGCGGGCGCTGGTGGCCGAGCTGTGGGTGTCGACGCTGGCTTCCACCGACATGCCGACCCGCAGGCGCTCGGCCATCGGCTGGTCGGGCTCCAGGACAATCTTCACCGGAATGCGTTGCACCACCTTGGTGAAGTTGCCGGTGGCGTTGTCCGGTTTCACCGCGGCGAAGGTCACGCCGGTGGCCGGGGCCAGACTCTCGACGCGGCCCTGCAGGGTTTCGCCACCCAGGCTGTCGACCCGCACCTCGACGGTTTGCCCGGCATGCATGGCGGTGAGCTGGGTTTCCTGGAAGTTGGCCAGTACATAGGCCTGCTGCAAGGGCACCACGGCGAGGAGCTTGCTGCCCGGGGTGACATAGGCGCCGACCCGTACCGCGCGCTCGCCGACCATGCCGTCCACCGGCGCCACGATGCGGGTGTAGGACAGCTCGTAGCTGGCCATTTCCAGGGCCGCCTGGGCCCGCTTCAGGCTGCCTTCGGCGGCGTCGCGCTGGGCGGTGAGGATTTCCACCTGCTTGCGTTCCGCCGCCAGGGCCGCGGTGGCGGTGGCCACGCGGGCACTGGCCTGGTCGATGCGGGTCCTGGCTTGCTGGGCGTTCTGCACCGTACCGGCGCCGACCCCGGCCAGGTGGTTGTAGCGGTTCAGCTCATGCTCGGCAAAAGCCCGCTCGGCCTGGGCCGCGCTCAAGGCCGCCTGGGCCTGGGCAATCACCGAGCTCTGCCGGTCCAGGGTCGCCCGGGCGTTCTGCAGCTGGGCCTTGGCCACCAGGGTTTCGGCATCCGCCGCCTGGGCCGCGGCCCGCAGGTCGCGGTCGTCGATCAGCGCCAGCAGTTGCCCGGCCTTGACTTGCTGGTTGTCCTCCACCAGCACTTCCTTGATGAACCCGGCCACCCGTGGCGCCACCAGGGTGTAGTCGGCGGCGATGAAGGCATCGTTGGTGCTCTGCGCGCCAGCGCGGCCAAACAGCCCGGGCACCAGCAGGTACACCAGCACACCAAGGGCGGCCACCGTCGCCACGGCGACGGCGATTTTATCTTTGCTCTGGATCGTCATAAAAACCTTCTCGTTCAGGTCGGCGCCCGCGGTGGATAGATCCGCGTCGGCAGCCAGAAAACCAGCAGGATCAGCGCGGCAGCCACCCCTGCCATGCAGAAATACAGATCGGCGCTGGTCAGCACCATGGCCTGCTGGTGCAGGCGCTGGGCCAGCCCGGCCACCCGGTCATCCACCAGGGGCGAGTTGCCCAGGTTGTCCACCAGCATCGTCGAGTGGAAATGCAGGCGGTGGGTGGTCAGCACATCCAGCACCCCGGTGGCGATCACCGCCGCCAGGCCCTTCACGGTGTTGAACCAGGCCGAGGCAAAAGGCCCTTCCAGCGGGGTGATGCTGCCGGTGGAAAGCATCAGCAACGGCAGCACCGCCATCGGCTGGCCGAAGATCTGCAGCAATTGCAGCCCATAGAAATCGTCACGGATCCAGGCCGAGGTCAGGTGTGTGCCGCCCAGGCAGGACAGCACCAGCAGGCCCAGGCCGATCCCCAGCACCCAGCGGCAATCGACCCAGCGCAGGTTGCACAGGGCCGCCACCAGGGGCAGGGCAATCAGTTGCGGCAAGGCCATCACCAGCATCACCGGAGCGGTTTGCAAGGGGCGATAGCCCTGGACCTGAGCCAGGTACGCCGACGGGATGATGATCACTGCGGTCAACACCACCAGCACCCCGGCCAGGGTCAGCAGGGCGAAGGACAGGTTGCGGATGCCGAGCATCTGCAACTTGAAGAAGGGAATCGGCTGCGACCATTCGTTGATCAGAAACAGCACCAGCAACACCAACCCGCCGACCAGCAGCAGGCCAATGAGCGGCGACTCGAACCAGTTCAGCCGGTTGCCCTGAAGAATGCCGATCACCAGCATGCAGATCGCCGGAAAGCCCAGCAGCAAACCGCGCCAGTTGAACTGCTGGCAACGCTCCAGGCGCAGCGGGTCCTGAGGCAGGCCGTAAGCCACCGCAGCCATGGCCAGCACACAGGGCGCCACCACCTGCCAGAAGGCCCACTGCCAGCCCACGTATTCGGTCCACAGGGCTGCCAGGGGTGTGCCCAGGCTGGGGCCGAAGGTGGCGGTCAGGGCGTAGCCGGCCAGGCCGTAGAGCTTGACGTTGGCCGGCAGGAAACGCAGGGCCACGGTCATCAGCATCGGCGGCAGCGCCCCGCCGGCCAGGCCCTGCAAAGTGCGCAGCAGCAACAGGCTCTGGTAGTTGGGGGCGAAGGGGCACAACACCCCCAGCAGGGTGAACAGCGCAATCGCACAGAGGGTGAAACGCCGCAGGGAAAAGGTCACCGAGCACCAGGGCGCAAAGGCCATGGCCGCCACCGAGGTAGCGGTGTAGCACGCCACCAGCCAGGTGCCTTCGTCGAAACCGATGGACAACGCACCGCGGATATCCGCCAGGGCGATCTTGGTCACCATCTCGTTGAGACCGGAAACCAGCACCGCCAACAACACACCGACCAGACCGATGATGATTCGCGGCCCGAAGATCGGCGGTGCAATGGCTGCCGGCCTGCTGGCGGCTTCAACCGAAGCAGGCGCAGCGACAGCGAGGGAACTCATGGAAATACTGCTCCAGACAAGAAAACCAGAGCAGTTTATGAACAGCCAGTGCTGACGAAAACTGACTTATCGACAGCTTATAAGTGCACCAGACGCAACAATTCACCCTGTTGACGTAGGAGCTGGCTTGCCAGCGAAGGGGCCCTCAAGACCGCTTTCGCCGGCAAGCCGGCTCCTACGAAGAGGTCGGCTGGGCTTCTTGCCAGGTGGCCTGGCAGGAACTGCGCAGGGTTTCGCGGAACCATTTGTGCGCCGGGTCCTTGTCGTAGCGCGGGTGCCAGGCCTGGGTCAGGACCAGGGTCGGCAGGGCAATCGGCAGCACGAACGAGCGCAGCCGCAAGCCCAGGCGCGAGACGCTGAGCAGGGTTTCCTGGGGCACCGGCAGGATCAGGTCCGAATCCGGCAGCATGAACATTGCCGCATGAAAGCTCGGAGCAATCAGCGACACCCGCCGCTCCAGGCCCTGCTCCGCCAGGGCCGCGTCGATCGGTCCGCGGGCAATGCCGCGGCGCGACATGCTGATATGGGGGAACGCGGCAAAGCGCTCGGCGGTGATCTCTTCGTCGAACAACGGATGGTCTTCCCGTACCAGGCCGACAAAAGCGGTAGTGAACAGGTTCTGCACCTTCACTTCCGGGGTCAGGGGCCGGGTGTTGCTGATCCGCAGGTCGATCCGCCCTTCCCGCAGGGCCTCGTCGTCGCCGTCGCCTTCGGGCACGAAACGCAGTTCGCACAACGGCGCCTGGCGCTCCAGGGTGTCGATCAGCCGTCCGCCGTAGACCCCGACAAAAAAATCGTTGGCGCGCACATTGAAGCGCCGGCGCAACGACAACAGGTCGACCTGATCCGCCGAACGGAACAGCAGCGCCGCCTGCTCCACCAGATCACGCACCTGGCTGCGCAGTTCCAGCGCCTTGGGGGTGGGCACCAGGCCACGCCCGGCGCGCACCAGCACCGGGTCGCCGAGGGCGTCGCGGATTCGCGTCAGGGTCCGGCTCATGGCCGCCGGGCTGAGGTTCATGCGCCGCGCGGCGCCGACCACGCTGCCCTCATCCAGCAGGGCATCGAGGGCCACCAGAAGGTTCATATCAGGGAGTTGCATGCTGAGCACTCATGACTGATCAGGGATGATCCGGACGCAATGCTAGCAGGCTTGGCGCCGAGGAAAATGAGGGAGATCAATCCTGACCCGTGAACCCACTAGCCGCGCAGGAGCCGGCTTGCCGGCGAAGGGGCCCTCGAACCTTGCATTGCGCTTGAGGACGCTTTCGCTGGCAAGCCAGCTCCTACGGTCGGGGGTGGGGGGGGGCTGGCGGACGAGGCAGCTCAGCGTTGCATGCCCCAGCGTTTCACCGTGATCCGCTCCAGGGTGTCGAAGATCAGGTTCTCCACCAGCAGGCCGATGAGGATCACCACCGCCAGCCCGGCAAACACCTTGTCGGTGTACAGCTCGTTGCGGTTCTGGAAGATGTACCAGCCCAGGCCGCCCTTGCCGCTGGTGGCGCCGAACAACAGTTCGGCGGCGATCAGGGTGCGCCAGGCGAAGGCCCAGCCGATCTTCAGTCCGGCCAGGATCGACGGCAGCGCCGCCGGGATCAGGATGAACAGCACCAGGCGCAGGCCCTTGAGGCCGTAGTTGCGCCCGGCCATGCGCAGGGTTTCGGAAACCCCGAGAAACCCGGCGTAAGTGTTCAGGGCCAGGGCCCAGAGCACCGAATGCACCAGCACGAAGATCAGGCTGTTCTGCCCCAGGCCGAACCACAGCAGCGCCAGGGGCAGCAGGGCAATGGCCGGCAGCGGGTTGAACATCGAGGTCAGGGTGCTCAGCAGGTCGCGGCCGAACTGGGTCGACACCGCCAGGGTGGTCAGGGCAAAGGCCAGGACAATGCCGATCAGGTAGCCCTTGAGCAGCACCACCAGGGAAATGCCCACCTTGCCCAGCAATTCGCCGCTGATCAGGCCCTGGTAAAGAGCGCTGGCGGTCTGCAGAAAACTGGGCAGCAGCAGGTCGTTGTTCTGGTAGCGGGCCACGGCTTCCCACAGCAGCGCCAAAAGGATCAGGATCAGGCCCTTGCGCAGCCAGCCCTGTTGCCAGAGGCGCTGGCCCAGGGGCAGCTCTCGTTCCAGCGGGACTTGCAGCAGGGGTTGCAGGACAACTTCGTATTCTTCGCGCACGGGGGATGACTGGCTCATCGGGCGTTCCTCGTTCAACGGTGGCCTGACGGCTCAATAGGCGATGCGGATATCGGCGAAATCCACTGCGCTGTCGGTTTCTGGCCCCTGGCCTTCATCGAACAGCAAGCGGTGAATGCGGCGCGCGGTCTGCTGGAAGGCCACGCCACCCAGGCTGTGCAAGTCGTACTGGTGGCTGTGGACCTCCGCCCGCACCCGCCCCGGATGCGGCGACAGCAAAAGGATGCGGTTACCCACCACCAGCGCCTCCTCGATGGAGTGGGTGACGAACAGCAAGGTGAAGCGCACCTCCTCCCAGAGCAGCAGCAACTCCTCCTGCATCTTGCGCCGGGTCAGGGCGTCGAGGGCGGCGAAGGGTTCGTCCATCAGCAGGATCTTCGGCTGCATGGCCAGGGCCCGGGCGATTGCCACCCGGGCCTTCATGCCGCCGGACAGCGTGTGCGGGTAGGCATCGGCAAAGGCTGCCAGTCCAACTTTTTCCAGGTAATGCAGGGCGCGCTCCTCGGCTTCGCGACGGCCGAGGGTTTTCGACGCCAGCAGCGGAAACATCACGTTCTGCTTCACGGTTTTCCAGGGCGGCAGTTGATCGAACTCCTGAAACACCACGATGCGGTCCGGCCCGGGCTGGCTGACGCGCTGGCCTTGCAGGCGAATTTCGCCCTCGCAAGGCTGGATAAACCCGGCCACCGCCTTGAGCAGGGTCGACTTGCCGCAGCCCGAAGGCCCCAGCAGGACAAAACGATCGGCCGGATCGATTGCGAAACTGACCTGGTGGGTGGCCCGCACCACGCGCTGCGGGGTGCGGTATTCCAGGCTGACTTGATCCACCGCCAACAGCGCTTCGGCGGTGGCGGTGGGGTTGCTGGCCGTGTGGCCTGGCAAGGGGGCGTTCATGGCCATCAGCTCCCTTGCAGCGGTTTGGCGTCCTGGAAGAAGTAGTCCTTCCACGATTCCGGCTTGTTCTTGATGGCGCCAACCCGGTACAGGAACTCCGCCAGCGGGTAGGTGTTTTTCGGCGTCACGCTGAATTCGAACTGCGGGTTGTCGATGATCTTCAGCAGCGCGGCGCGGTCGATCTTGGCCTTGGTCACGCGGATGTAGGTATCGGCGGCCGCGCCCTTGTCGTTCTGGGCGAACTCGGCAGCTTCAGCCAGGGCTTCGACGAAGGCCGTGTAGGTCTTGGGGTTGTCGTTGCGGAATTTTTCGGTGGCAAACAGCACCGTCGGCGAGTTCGGGCCCAGCAGGTCGTAGGTATTGAGCACCACATGCACGTTGGGGTTCTCCAGGGCCTGGTCCTGGAACGGCGGGTTGGAGAAGTGCCCGGTCAGCTCGGTGCCGCCGGCAATCAGCGCGGCGGTGGCATCCGGGTGCGGCACGGCGATGGTGTATTTGTCCAGGCGATTGAATTCCTGGTCGCCCCATTGCTTGGCCGCAGCGTACTGCAGGAAGCGCGACTGCACCGAGACGCCCACCGCCGGCACCGCGATGCGGTCCTTCTCGGTGAAGTCGGCGATGGTCTTGACCTGGGGATTGTTGCTCACCAGGTAGTAGGGAAAGTTACCGAGGGAGGCCACGGCCTTGACGTTCTGCCGGCCGTGGGTGCGATCCCAGATGGTCAGCAGCGGGCCGACGCCGGCCCCGGCAATGTCGATGGAGCCTGACAGCAAGGCGTCGTTGACCGCCGCGCCGCCGGACAGCTGGGTCCAGTCGACCTTGATATCGATGCCCTCTTGTTTGCCGTGTTTTTCGATCAGGTGCTGATCGCGCACCACGTTGAGCAACAGGTAGACGATGCCGAACTGTTCAGCGATGCGAATTTCGCCTTCGGCATGGGCCGCCGCAGGCGCCACCAGGCTACCGGCCAGCAGACTGAAACCCAGGCCGATGGCCGTGGCCAGCTTGCCGAGGCGGGGAATGAAGGGAATGGATAAGGACATGGTGATTCTCCTGCCGAGCCGGCCGATCAGTAAGGGGCGTCGCCCTGGATGGTGGTGCGATACAGCTTGCGGCGCAGATGGCTCGGGCAACCGGCGGCCAGGTGGATCAGCGAGCGGTTGTCCCAGAACACCAGGTCATGGGGCTGCCATTGGTGGCGGTAGACGTTGTCCGGCAGCACGCTGTGGGCGTACAGCTCGGCCAGCACCTGGGCGCTTTCGTCCTCCGGCAGGCCGATGATGCGGGTGGTGAAGCCTTCACTGACGAACAGTGCCTTGCGGCCGTTTTCCGGGTGGGTGCGGACAATCGGGTGCACCACTTCGGCGACCTGGGCCAGTTGCTCCGGGGTCAGGGTCGGGCGCCAGTTGCCCTCGAACTTGGTTTCGCTGTAGCGCGCCGTGTAGGAATGCGCGGCACTGCGGCCCTCGACCGCCTTGCGCAGCGCCTCGGGCAGCTTGTCCCAGGCTTTGTGCATGTCGGCGAACAGGGTGTCGCCGCCTTCGGCCGGCAGTTCCTGGGCGTGCAGCATCGAGCCCAGGCTCGGCAGTTCCTTGTAGGACAGATCCGAGTGCCAGAACTTGCCGGCATCCCCCAGGCCGATGGACTGGCCGTTCTCGATGATGTTGGAAACGATGAGGATTTCCGGGTGCCCGGCCAGCAGGAACTGCTTGAGCACATGGATCTGCAGCTCGCCGAAACGGCGGCTGAAGGCGATCTGTTGTTCGGGGCTGATGCGCTGGTCGCGGAACACCACCACGTGATGATCCAGGTGGGCGCGGTGGATGCGGGCGAAGTCCTGGTCGTTGAGCGGCCGGGACAGGTCCAGGCCGATGATCTCGGCGCCGACGGCGCCGTTGAAAGGACGGATTTCGAAGGCTTGTGCGGCAACGGCGGCGGCACTGGCTGATGCAGACATGACTGAAACTCCCGCGCAGGCGCGCCCAGGGCGCGCGCGTCGATCAGAAACTCACGGAGATCCCGTGTGGGTTCATTTCGTGCGGCGCGCCGATTGGTCGGCAGGTACGCAGGGAGTCGACTTTATAGATATAAGAAAGCGAATTTAAATACCGTTAGCGAATAACGATATGTTGATTCGAGCGGCGCGATACCTGGGGACGCCGCGCTGTCGACGGCTCGATGAGACGAACTGCAGGAGCCGGCTTGCCGGCGAAGGCGCTCTCACGGGCCCCTTCGCTGGCAAGCCAGCGCCTACAAGGCTGGCAAGGTCGCCTTTTACGCGGATCAGCGTTCGTGCAGGGCTTCGGCGCGGGCGCGGATGATCGGCTTGAGCAGGTAGCTGAGGATGCTCTTCTTGCCGGTGATGATGTCCACCGAGGCCACCATCCCGGGGATGATCAGCAGCGGTTTTTCATCGGTGCCCAGGTGGCTGCGGTCGGTGCGCAGCTTGATCATGTAGTAGGTGGTTTTCTTGTCTTCGTCGGTGATGGTGTCGGCGCCGATCTGCTCCAGGCGGGCCTTGAGGCCGCCATAGATGGTGTAGTCATAGGCGCTGAACTTGACCACCGCTTCCTGCCCCGGGTGCAGGAAGGCGATGTCCTGGGGACGGATCTTGGCTTCCACCAGCAGGGTGTCGTTCAGCGGCACGATTTCCACCATGTCGCTGCCCGGCTGGATCACCCCGCCAATGGTGTTGACCATCAGCTGCTTGACGATACCGCGCACCGGCGAGGTGACCAGGGTCCGGCTGACCCGGTCTTCCAGGGCCTTGCCGGTGGCGCTGGCCTTGTTCAGTTCGGTGCGCGCCTCGTTGAGCTGGGTCAGGGCTTCGCTGCGGAACTTGCCGCGGGTTTCATCGATCTTGCGCTGCACTTCCTTGATCGCCGATTCGGCACGGGGAATGGCCAGGGTGGTGGCGTCCAGCTGGCCGCGGGTTTCCACTTCGGCGCGCTTGAGCCGCAGCACTTCCACCGGCGACACCGCGCCCTGGGCCACCAGGGGCTCGGACATGGCGATTTCCTGGCGCTGCAGGCCCAGTTGCTGGCGGTATTGGGCCTGCTTGGAGGTGAATTCGCGCAGTTCCTGCTGCTTCTGGATCAGCTGTTCCTGAAGGCCGCCGATCTCGTCATGCAGTTGCTGGCGACGGCTCTGGTACAGGGATTTTTCGCTGGCCGCCTGGCCGGGCGCGTCCTTGACCGCGTCGGCGGGGAAGTTCAGTTCGCGCTCATCCACTTCGGCGCTCAGGCGCTCGACCCGCAGCAGCATGGACAGGCGCACGGTCTCGGTCTCGCCGACGTTGGACTGAAAGCGCGTGTCGTCCAGGCGAATCAGCGGCGCACCGGCTTCCACCACCTGGCCTTCCTTGACGTACAACTCGGAGACGATCCCGCCTTCCAGGTTCTGGATCTTCTGCACCTTGGACGACGGAATGGCCTTGCCCTCGCCCTTGGTCACTTCGTCGATCACCGCGAAGTTGGCCCACAGCACCAGGAACAGGAAGAAGGCGATGATGCCCCAGATGGTCAGGCGAATGACCCGCGGCGCATCCTCGATCAGGGCCTTGTTGACTTCGGGCAGTGGCTGCCCCTTGAGGGAATCGCTGCCTTTGAAATAGCGGCGGATCGAGTCCTTGAATCCCGACTTAAGCAACACTGATCTGCCCCTTCTTCAACGCTTCCATCACTACCGCTTTCGGGCCGTCGGCCAGGATCTGCCCTCGGTCCACCACCAACAGCCGGTCCACCAGGGACAGCAGCGACGCCCGGTGCGTCACCAGGACCACGGTCTTGTTCTGCACCACCGATTCCAGGCGCTGCTTCAGGCGCTCTTCACCGGTGTTGTCCATGGCGCTGGTGGGCTCGTCGAGCAGCAGGATCTGTGGATTGAGCAACAGGGCACGGGCCAGGGCGACGTTCTGTCGCTGACCGCCGGAGAGGTTTTGCCCACGTTCGCCTACCTGCAACTCATAGCCTTGCGGATGCAGCCGGGCGAATTCATGCACCCCTGCCAGTTCGGAGGCCTGCAGCACCAGTTCGTCGTCGACGTAGCGGGCACCGGAGGTCAGGTTGTCGCGCAGGGTGCCGGCCAGCAGCTGGATGTCCTGGGGCACGTAGCCGATGTTGTGGCGCAATTCGCTGACGTCGATCTGGCGGATGTCCACACCGTCCACCAGCAAGGCCCCGGAGTCCGGCTGGTAGAGCCCCACCAGCAGCTTGGCCAGGGAGCTTTTGCCGGAGCCGCTGCGGCCGATGATGCCGACCTTCTCGCCCGGCTTGATCGTCAGGTTGATGTTCTTCAGTGCCGGGTTCTGCTGCCCCGGGTAAGTGAAATTCAGCAGCCGGCATTCGATGGCGCCCTGCAGCACGTTGCGGCTCAGGGGACGCTCGTCGAAATTGCGCTCCTGGGGCAGCTCCATCATCTGGTCCACCGAGGTCATGGTGACGCGCGCCTGCTGGTAACGGGTCAGCAAACCGGACAGCGAGGCCAGCGGGCTCAGGGCCCGGCCGCTGAGCATGTAGCAGGCGATCAGACCGCCCATGCTGAGGTTGCCGTCGATGATCTGGTAGACGCCGAAGACGATCATGGTCACCCCGGCCAGTTGCTGGATCAGCAAGGTGATGTTCATCGCCAGGCTGGAGAGCATCTTCACCCGCAGCTCCAGACGGCTGAGGGTGCCGATGGTCTGTTCCCACTGGTACTGACGCTCGCTCTCGGCGTTGTTGACCTTCACGGCGTCCAGCCCGGCCAGGGTTTCGATCAGGCTCGACTGGCGCTCGGCGCCCAGGGCCATGGTTTTCTCCATGGTCGCCACCAGGGGCTTCTGCAAGGCGTAGCCGATGCCTAGGGCGAGGGGGAAGGCCAGCACCGGGATCCACACCAGGTGGCCGCCAAGGATGGCGATCACCAGGAAGATCAGCAGGGTGAAGGGCAGGTCGATGAGGCTGGTGAGGGTCAGGGACGCGAGGAAGTCGCGCAGGCTCTGAAACTCATGGATGTTCTGAGCGAAGCTGCCGACCCGGGCCGGGCGGTACTTCATGGCCATGCCGACGATGCGTTCGAACAGCGTGGCGGAAATGATCAGGTCGGTCTTTTTACCCGCCAGGTCCAAACAGAGGCTGCGCAGGCTCTTGAGGATCAGGTCGAAGATGTAGGCGCCCATGATGCCGATGGACAGCACCCACAGGGTCGAGGTGGCCTGGTTGGGCACCACCCGGTCGTAGACGTTCATCACGAACAGCGGCGCGGCCATGGCGATGATGTTGATCAACAGGCTGGCGGCGATGGCGTCGGCATACAGCCAGCGCGAGCGCTTGAGGGTGTCGCGAAACCAGGAGCGGGCCCGGGGAATCAGCGAACCGTGATTGACGTCGAACTTGTGCTGGGGCTGGGCGAAGAACACCTGCCCGCTGTAGTCGTCGGCCACCAGTTGGCGATCGACGCACACCTCGCCGCCATCGCTTTCGCTGAGCAGCAGGCGCGCCTGATCTTCACCTTGCCAGCCCAGGAGCACGGCGCTGCGACCGTTCTTGAGCAACAGCAGGGCGGGCATGGCGATGGTCGGAATCTGCTCGAGCTTGCGGCGCAACACGCGCCCCTGCAGCCCGGCCCGAGCCGCTGCGCGGGGCAGCAACTCGGCGCTCAGGCGCTGTGACGGCAATGGCAGACCGGTGGTCAGCATGGCCGCACTGGCGGGCTTCTGATGCAGGAAGCAGAGGGTCAGCAATCCATCCAGCAAGGGGTCGTCATGCATACCGCGTGGATCATGACTAAATTGCGCTCGACTGGCTTCTGATTCCACGCTGGACACTCTTGGCTGGCTGTTGGATGAAAGTAGCTCAATTCATCCCAGGCAGCTGGACCTTGGGCTTCGCATCGTTCTGCACGACGGAAGCCATAGGTGCGACCACTCCCTGGCTCTTGAGCAACTCGCCCATGGTCGCCTTGATTCGGTACTGAGTAAATAACTGAATGTTCTTGATCTCGGCCAGACGCCGGGATGCGGTGAACAACTCGTTTTCGCTGTCGAGCAAGTCCAGCAGGGTACGTTCGCCCAGGCTGAACTGTTTCTGGTAGGCGGTGCGCACTGCCGTGCTGCGGTCAACATATTCCTGGGCAATCGGCACCTGGGCATTGGCGTTGTTCAAGGCGTTCCAGGCCAGGCCCAGCTCCTCGTTCAAGACCCGCAAGGCGTTGTTGCGGATATCCAGGGCCTGGTTCGACTGGTAGGCCTTGGACTCCAGGTCGGCCTTGTTGCTGCCACCGGCGAACAGGTTGAAGCGCATGCGCAGCATGGCCTGCCATTCATTGTTGTGGCCGTTCTGGCCGTCCAGGTCGTTGTCTGCGGTACGGCCCAGCTCCGCGTCGAAACGTGGGTAGAACGCCGACTTGGCGGCGTCGTACTGCTTCTCGGCAGCCACGATGTCGGATTCGGCGGAGCGCAGGATCGGGCTGTTTTCCAGCATCTGGCGGCGGGCCTCATCGAGGTTGGCCGGCATCAGCGCCATAAAGCTGGCAGGACGCTCCAGCTGATCCGGCATCTGCCCTACCGCACTCAGGTAGTTGGTCTGGGCGTCGGCCAGGTTGGTCTGCTCGGTGATCAGGTTGTTGCGGGCCTGGGCCATGCGCGCTTCGGCCTGATCGAGGTCGGCGCCGCTGCCCACGCCACGCTGGGTGCGCAGCTTGATCTGGTCGTAGATGCGTTCGTGATTGCGCAGATTGTCTTCTGCCAACTGTACGAATTGACGGCGGGTCAGCACGTCCAGGTACACCTGGGCGACGGTCAACGCCGTGCGCTCGGAGGTGCCGAGCAGGGAATAGGCCCGGGAATTGACGGTGGCTTGTTGACGCCCAACTTCACTGGACGTGGCAAAACCGTCAAAAACCATCTGCTGGAGACGTAAACTTGACTCTCCGCGATTCAGTGTCTCCCAGTGATTGCTGCCAGTACCCGCACGGGTACTAGGGTTATCGGTGCCCTCACGGCCATAGCCGGCGAGCATGTCGACACGTGGCAGATAGCCACCTTTGGCGGCTTTGAGCTGATAGTCAGCGGCTAGACGGCTGTTGACCCCGGCTTGAATTTCCGGGTGCACATCCAGTGCTTTCTGCATGGCTTCGGGGAGTGTTTGTGCCTGCACGAAACTCGCGGCCAAGGCGAACGGCAGGGCCTTTAACAGGTGAAAACGCATGATAGAAATTTCCCTCGGACAGCATGTCCAGAAACACGTCAAAACGTGGCGCCACATCGAATGATTTCAACCATTAAAGACCGTCCGTCGGAAAGTTCAAACTAAGAACTGGTTCACATACTTCAAGTCAGGTTACTGCATGAATATCAATGTGACATTAATTCAGCGATTGTTTAGGATGGCACCCATAAGGTCAATAGTTTGGCATAAAGTTAATCTCGAAAAAAACTAGCCAAAATATTGACGTCTATACTGTCAAATACCCGTATTCAATTACACAGCAATGTACCTCCTGACTGAGTTGCGGCCCGCGCCCAAGCCGGTACATGGAAGTCGACTAAGCGGTACATCGGAGAGTCCCCAATGAGCAGTGTTGTTGCCATCGTCAAAAGCATTGTCGGTCAGGTTTTCGTAGTTTCCCCGGAAGGAATCCGGCGCGTACTCATCGAAGGCGACCGCCTGTTCGTGGGTGACCAGGTCGATACCGGTCCCGCTGGCGCCGTCACCCTGGAATTGACCGACGGGCGCACACTCGATCTTGGCCGTGACACCCAGTGGAGCGGTGCCGCGCCGGATTCCACCACCGACCTGGCCCAGGCCAGCGCGCAAGCCGCCCCCTCGGTGGCAGAGCTGCAGCAGGCGATCGCCGCCGGTGCCGACCCGACCACCGATCTGGAAGCCACGGCCGCGGGTCCGACTGCTGCGGGCACCGGGGGCGCCGCGGGGGGTGGCCACAGCTTCGTCCAGTTGCAAGAAACCGCTGGCCGGGTAGACCCGACCATCGGCTTCCCGACGGCCGGCCTGGGTCAAGCCACTTCGGCCGTGGACAACAACCTTGGTGGACTGACCAACAACGGTCTGGCCACCACCAACGGCAGCGGCAGTGATTCGCTGCGTCCGGCCACCCTGACCCTGGGCGCCACGCCGACCATCACCGAAGCCGGCGGTGTGCTGGTGTACACCGCCACCCTGACCCAGGCACCACTGACCGACCTGACCGTCACCCTGTCCAATGGCGCGGTCATCGTGATCAGCGCAGGCCAGACCACTGGCAGCGTGCAAGTCCCTCTGGCGCCCCAGGACAACGTCTACATCGACCCCGGCCAGATCAGTGTCAGCGTCACCGGCACCACCGGCGGCAGCGGCCTGCTGGTCACGGTAGACCCCACTCCGGCGGTGACTCAGATCACCGATACCATCGACACCACCACCGTCACCTTGACCGCCGATGCCAGCGTCTCCGAAGGCGGGCAGATCACCTACACCGCCAACCTGACCAATCCGGCGCAGACGCCTGTGACCATCACCCTGTCCAACGGCGCGGTGATCACCATTGAAGCAGGCAAATCCAGCGGCTCGGTCGACGTAGCGGCCCCGGCCAACGACGTCTACAAGAACGGCAGCACCATCGAAGTCGGCATAACCAAAGCCGAAGGCGGCAACTTCGAGAACCTGCAGCCGAGCACCGACAAAGCGGTCACCACCGTCACCGACACGATCGACGACACCGGCCTCAGCCTGTCGGCCACCAGCACCGTGGCCGAGGGCGGCTCCATCGTCTATACCGCGACCCTGACCAATCCGGCCGGTACACCGCTGACTGTGACGCTGTCCAATGGCGCGGTGATCACCATCGCCGCAGGCGCCACCTCCGGCACCGCCACCGTCGCGGCCCCGGCGGATGACGTCTACAAGGATGCGGGCAAGGTTGAAGTCACCATCACCAAGACAGAGGGTGGCAACTTCGAGAACCTGGTTACCAACCCAGCTCCAGCGGTCACCGACGTCACCGACACTATCGATACCAGCACCGTTTCGTTGACCGCCACGCCGAGCGTGGCCGAAGGCGGCATCGTGGTCTACACCGCTTCGGTGTCCGCGCCAGTGACCGGTTCGCCAGTTGTGGTGACCTTGTCCAACGGTCAAACCATCACCATTCCAGTCGGTGAATCCTCCGGCACTGTGAACTTCACCGCGCCCAACGACGCACTGGCTGGCGGCAGTTCCTTGAGCACCACCATCACCAAGGCTGACGGCGGTAACTTCGAGAAGCTGGAGATCAACGACAAGCCAGCCGAAACCTCGGTTACCGATACGCCGGACACCACCACCCTTAGCGTAACGGCCACCGATACCGTCGCTGAGGGCGGCTCGATTGTTTACACCGCGACGCTGACCAATGCTGCCGGCACACCAGTGACCGTGACCCTCTCCAACGGTGCGGTAATCACCATCGCAGCGGGCGCCACTTCCGGCACCGCCACCGTCGCGGCCCCGGCCGACGATGTGTACAAGGACGCCGGCAAGGTTGAAGTCACTATCACCAAAGCCGATGGCGGCAACTTCGAAAACCTGGTTACCAATCCAGCTCCAGCGGTCACCGACGTCACCGACACTATCGATACCAGCACCGTTTCGTTGACCGCCACGCCGAGCGTGGCCGAAGGCGGCATTGTCGTTTACACCGCTTCGGTGTCTGCACCAGTCACCGGCTCTCCAGTGGTAGTGACCCTGTCCAACGGCCAGACCATCACAATTCCGGTTGGCGAGTCCTCCGGCACCGTGAACTTCACCGCCCCAAATGATGCTCTGGCTGGCGGCAGCTCTCTGAGCACCACCATCACCAAGGCTGACGGCGGTAACTACGAGAAGCTGGAGATCAGCGACAAACCTGCTGAAACCTCGGTTACCGATACTCCGGATACCACCACTCTGAGCCTGAGCGCTACTGACTCGGTGGCCGAAGGTGGCTCGATCGTTTACACCGCAACACTGACCAACGCCGCTGGCACTCCGGTCACGGTCACACTCTCCAACGGTGCCGTCATCACCATCGCCGCTGGCGCTACTTCGGGGACTGCAACCATTGCCGCTCCTGCGGATGATGTTTACAAGGATGCCGGTAAGGTCGAAGTCACTATCACCAAGGCAGACGGTGGCAACTTCGAAAACCTGGTTACCAACCCAGCACCAGCCGTCACCGATGTCACTGACACTATCGATACGTCGACTGTCAGCCTGACCGCTACGCCAAGCGTCGCCGAAGGCGGCATCGTGGTCTACACCGCTTCGGTGTCTGCACCAGTAACCGGTTCGCCAGTGGTGGTGACCCTTTCCAATGGTCAAACCATCACCATCCCGGTTGACGAAAGCCATGGTTCGGTGAACTTCACCGCGCCAAACGATGCTCTGGCCGGCGGCAGCTCCTTGAGCACCACCATCACCAAGGCTGACGGTGGTAACTACGAGAAGCTGGAGATCAATGACAAGCCAGCCGAAACCTCGGTGACCGACACCCCAGACACCACCACTCTGAGCCTTTCGGCGACAGACTCCGTGGCTGAAGGCGGCTCCATTGTCTATACCGCGACGCTGACCAATGCTGCCGGTACCCCGGTTACTGTGACTCTGAGCAACGGTGCCGTAATCACTATCGCTGCTGGTGCCACCACCGGTACCGCCACCGTGGCCGCGCCTGCCGATGACGTTTATAAGGACGCCGGCAAGGTTGAAGTCACTATCACCAAAGCGGACGGCGGTAACTTCGAGAACCTGGTTACCAATCCAGCTCCTGCTGTGACTGATGTCACTGACACCATCGACACCAGCACTGTCTCCCTGACGGCGACTCCGAGCGTCGCCGAAGGCGGCATCGTGGTGTACACCGCTTCGGTGTCTGCACCAGTCACCGGCTCCCCGGTCGTAGTAACTCTGTCCAACGGCCAGACCATCACCATCCCAGTCGGTGAATCCTCCGGCACTGTGAACTTCACCGCGCCCAACGATGCTCTGGCTGGCGGCAGCTCATTGAGCACCACCATCACCAAAGCGGACGGCGGCAACTACGAGAAGCTGGAGATCAGCGATAAGCCCGCTGAAACCAGCGTTACCGATACTCCGGATACAACCACTCTGAGCCTCTCGGCCACCGACTCCGTGGCTGAAGGCGGCTCCATTGTCTATACCGCGACACTGACCAATGCTGCCGGTACTCCAGTGACCGTGACCCTGTCCAACGGTGCAGTCATCACCATTGAGGCCGGTAAGACCACAGGCTCCGTCACTGTTGCTGCGCCTGCCGACGACGTATACAAGGACGCTGGCAAAGTTGAAGCGACCATCACCAAGGCTGAAGGCGGCAACTTCGAACACCTGGAGACCAACCCAACTCCAGCCGTGACGGATGTCACTGACACTATCGATACTTCGACTGTCAGCCTGACGGCGACTCCGAGCGTCGCCGAAGGCGGCATCGTGGTGTACACCGCTTCGGTTTCGGCACCAGTGACCGGTTCCCCGGTCGTAGTGACTCTGTCTAACGGCCAGACCATTACTATTCCGGTTGGCGAGTCCTCCGGCAGCGTGAACTTCACCGCACCCAACGATGCCCTGGCTGGCGGCAGCTCCTTGAGCACCACCATCACCAAGGCTGATGGCGGTAACTACGAGAAGCTGGAGATCAATGACAAGCCGGCCGAAACCTCGGTGACTGATACACCAGACACCACCACTCTGAGCCTTTCGGCGACAGACTCCGTGGCAGAAGGCGGCTCGATTGTTTACACCGCAACGCTGACCAACGCTGCCGGTACCCCGGTTACTGTGACTCTGAGCAACGGTGCCGTAATCACTATCGCCGCAGGCGCAACCTCGGGCACCGCCACCGTCGCGGCACCAGCCGACGACGTTTACAAGGACGCAGGTAAAGTCGAAGCCACCATCACCAAAGCTGAAGGCGGCAACTTCGAGAACCTGGTTACCAACCCAGCTCCAGCCGTGACTGATGTCACTGACACTATCGATACTTCGACTATCAGCCTGACCGCTACGCCAAGCGTCGCCGAAGGCGGAATCGTGGTGTACACCGCTTCGGTGTCCGCGCCAGTGACCGGTTCGCCGGTTGTGGTGACCTTGTCCAATGGCCAGACCATCACTATCCCGGTTGGCGAAAGCCACGGTTCGGTGAACTTCACCGCGCCAAACGACGCCCTGGCCGGCGGCAGCTCTCTGAGCACCACCATCACCAAGGCTGATGGCGGTAACTACGAGAAGCTGGAGATTAACGACAAGCCGGCCGAAACCTCGGTGACTGATACACCAGACACCACCACGCTGAGCCTGAGTGCTACTGACTCGGTAGCAGAGGGTGGGTCCATCGTTTACACCGCGACCCTGACCAACGCGGCCGGTACTCCGGTCACCGTGACCTTGAGTAACGGTGCCGTAATCACCATCGCAGCGGGCGCCACCTCCGGCACCGCCACCGTCGCGGCACCAGCCGACGACGTTTACAAGGACGCTGGCAAGGTTGAAGTCACCATCACCAAAGCGGACGGTGGCAACTTCGAGAACCTGGTCACCAACCCTGCTCCAGCAGTGACGGACGTCACTGACACCATCGACACCAGCACTGTCTCCCTGACGGCGACTCCGAGCGTCGCCGAAGGCGGCATCGTGGTGTACACCGCTTCGGTTTCGGCACCAGTGACCGGTTCGCCGGTTGTAGTGACTCTCTCCAACGGTCAAACCATCACCATCCCGGTTGGCGAAAGCCATGGTTCGGTGAACTTCACCGCGCCAAACGACGCCCTGGCCGGCGGCAGCTCTCTGAGCACCACCATCACCAAGGCTGATGGCGGTAACTACGAGAAGCTGGAGATCAATGACAAGCCAGCAGAAACCTCGGTTACCGACACCCCAGACACCACCACTCTGAGCCTTTCGGCGACAGATTCCGTGGCAGAAGGCGGGTCCATCGTTTACACCGCAACGCTGACCAACGCTGCCGGTACCCCGGTTACTGTGACTCTGAGCAACGGTGCCGTAATCACTATCGCCGCAGGCGCAACCTCGGGCACCGCCACCGTCGCGGCACCAGCCGACGACGTTTACAAGGACGCAGGTAAAGTCGAAGCCACCATCACCAAAGCGGACGGCGGCAACTTCGAAAACCTGGTCACCAATCCAGCTCCAGCTGTGACTGACGTCACCGACACTATCGATACCAGCACCGTTTCGTTGACAGCCACGCCGAGCGTGGCGGAAGGCGGAATCGTGGTGTACACCGCTTCGGTGTCCGCGCCAGTAACCGGTTCGCCAGTGGTAGTGACCTTGTCCAATGGACAGACCATCACTATCCCGGTTGGCGAAAGCCATGGTTCGGTGAACTTCACTGCACCCAATGATGCTCTGGCTGGCGGCAGCTCCTTGAGCACCACCATCACCAAAGCGGACGGTGGCAACTACGAGAAGCTGGAGATCAACGACAAGCCGGCTGAAACCTCGGTTACCGACACTCCGGACACCACCACGCTGAGCCTGAGCGCTACTGACTCGGTGGCCGAAGGCGGCCAGATCACTTACACCGCGACCCTGAGCAATGCTGCTGGTACTCCGGTCACCGTGACATTGAGCAATGGCGCAGTGATCACCATCGCTGCTGGTGCCACTTCGGGCACTGCTACCGTCGCGGCTCCGGCTGATGACGTCTATAAAGACGCCGGCAAAGTCGAAGCCACCATCACCAAGGCCGAGGGTGGCAACTTCGAACACCTGGAGACCAATCCGACTCCGGCCGTGACTGACGTCACCGACACCATCGACAACTCCACCGTGTCGCTGAAGGCCACGCCTTCGGCTGCCGAAGGTGGCAACGTCACTTACACCGCAACCGTCACCGCGCCAGTCACCGGTTCGCCTGTTGTGGTGACCCTCGCCAATGGCGAGAAGATCACCATTCCGGTCGGTGAAACTACCGGCTCGGTGAGCATCACTGCGCCGAACGATGTGCTGGTTGGCCACACTCCGCTGACCAACTCCATCACCAACGTCAGCGGCGGCAACTACGAAAACCTGGTGGCGGATAAAACTCCGGTCAGCACCACCGTGACCGATACCGTCGACACCACCAATCTGTCCCTCAGCGCCACCGGCACTGTCGCCGAAGGTGGCCAGATCACCTATACCGCGACCCTGACCAACGCCGCCGGTACGCCGGTGACTGTAACGCTGTCCAATGGTGCCGTAATCACCATCGAAGCAGGCAAAACCACTGGCACCGTGACGGTCGCGGCACCAGCCGATGACGTCTACAAGGACGCCGGCAAAGTCGAAGCCACCATCACCAAGGCTGAAGGCGGCAACTTCGAAAAACTGGTGCCAAGCACCACACCGGCCGTCACCGACGTGACCGATACCATCGACAATTCCACCGTGTCGCTGAAGGCCACGCCTTCGACGGCCGAAGGCGGCAATGTCACCTACACCGCGACTGTCACCGCTCCGGTCACCGGTTCTCCAGTAGTCGTGACCCTGGCCAATGGCGAAAAAATCACCATCCCGGTCGGTGAGACTACCGGCTCGGTGAGCATCACTGCGCCGAACGATGTGCTGGTTGGCCATACTCCGCTGACCAACTCCATCACCAACGTCAGCGGTGGCAACTACGAAAACCTGGTCGCCGACAAGACTCCGGTCAGCACTACCGTGACCGATACCGTCGACACCACCAATCTGTCCCTGTCGGCTACACCTTCGGTAGCGGAAGGCGGTTCGATTGTTTACACCGCAACCCTGAGCAATGCCGCCGGTACTCCGGTCACCGTGACCCTGAGCAATGGCGCGGTAATCACCATCGCCGCCGGGGCAACTAGTGGCACCACCACCGTGGCAGCACCGGCCGACGATGTGTACAAAGACGCGGGCAAGGTTGAAGCAACCATCACCAAGGCTGAAGGCGGCAACTTTGAAAAGCTGGTGCCAAGCACCACGCCGGCCGTCACCGATGTGACCGACACCATCGACAACTCCACCGTGTCGCTGAAGGCCACGCCTTCCGCGGCTGAAGGTGGCAACGTCACCTACACCGCGACTGTCACTGCGCCAGTCACCGGTTCTCCAGTAGTCGTGACACTGGCCAATGGCGAAAAAATCACCATCCCGGTCGGTGAGACTACTGGCTCGGTGAGCATCACTGCGCCGAACGATGTGCTGGTCGGCCACACTCCGCTGACCAACTCCATCACCAACGTCAGCGGCGGCAACTACGAAAACCTGGTGGCGGATAAAACCCCGGTCAGCACCACCGTGACCGATACCGTCGACACCACCAATCTGTCCCTCAGCGCTACTGGCACTGTCGCCGAAGGTGGCCAGATCACCTATACCGCGACCCTGACCAACGCCGCCGGTACGCCGGTGACTGTAACGCTGTCCAATGGTGCCGTAATCACCATCGAAGCAGGCAAAACCACCGGCACCGTAACGGTCGCCGCGCCAGCCGATGACGTCTACAAGGACGCCGGTAAAGTCGAAGCCACCATCACCAAGGCCGAAGGCGGCAACTTCGAAAAACTGGTGCCAAGCACCACGCCGGCCGTCACCGATGTGACCGATACCATCGACAACTCCACCGTGTCGCTGAAGGCCACGCCTTCGACGGCCGAAGGCGGCAACGTCACCTACACCGCGACTGTCACCGCTCCGGTCACCGGTTCGCCTGTTGTGGTGACCCTCGCCAATGGCGAGAAGATCACCATCCCAGTGGGTGAAACCACCGGCTCGGTGAGCATCAGCGCGCCGAACGATGCGCTGGTCGGCCACACTCCGCTGACCAATGCCATTAGCGATGTCAGTGGCGGGAACTACGAGAATCTGGTGGCCGACAAGACCCCGGTCAGCACCACCGTGACCGACACCGTGGACACCACCAATCTCAGCCTCAGTGCCACGCCGTCGGTGGCCGAGGGTGGTTCGATCGTCTACACCGCGACCCTGACCAATGCGGCCGGCACGCCGGTCAACGTGACCCTGAGCAACGGCGCAGTGATCACCATCGCCGCCGGGGCAACCAGTGGCACCGTGACTGTGGCTGCACCTGCCGATGACGTGTACAAGGACGCTGGCAAGGTCGAGGTTTCCATCACCAAGGCCGACGGTGGCAACTTCGAGAAGCTGGTGCCTGATACCAAGCCCGTGGTCACCGACGTCACCGACACCATCGACAACTCCACCATTACGCTCAAGGCCACGCCGACGGCAGCCGAAGGCGGCACCGTCACTTATACCGCCACTGTCAGCGCGCCAGTTACCGGCTCGCCGGTGGTGGTGACTCTGGCCAATGGTGAAAAAATCACCATCCCGGTCGGCGAGAGCAGCGGTTCGGTGAGCATCAGCGCGCCGAACGATGTGCTGGTTGGCCACACTCCGCTGACCAATGCCATCAGCACGGTCAGCGGCGGGAACTACGAGAACCTGATTGCCGACAAATCGCCGGTCAGCACTACCGTGACCGATACCGTGGACACCACCAACCTCAGCCTCAGCGCTACACCGTCGGTGGCCGAGGGCGGTTCCATCGTCTACACAGCGACCCTGAGCAATGCCGCCGGTACTCCGGTCACCGTGACCCTGAGCAACGGTGCGGTAATTACCATTGCCGCAGGCGCCACTTCCGGTACCGCTACCGTCGCGGCTCCGGCTGATGACGTCTATAAAGACGCCGGCAAAGTCGAAGCGACCATCACCAAGGCTGAAGGCGGCAACTTCGAGAAGCTGGTACCAAGCACCACGCCGGCCGTCACCGATGTGACCGATACCATCGACAACTCCACCGTATCGCTGAAGGCCACGCCTTCGACGGCCGAAGGCGGCAACGTCACCTACACCGCGACTGTCACCGCTCCGGTCACCGGTTCGCCTGTTGTGGTGACCCTCGCCAATGGCGAGAAGATCACCATCCCAGTGGGTGAAACTACCGGCTCGGTGAGCATCACTGCGCCTAACGATGTACTGGTTGGCCATACTCCGCTGACCAACTCCATCACCAACGTCAGCGGCGGTAACTACGAGAACCTGGTGGCGGATAAAACCCCGGTCAGCACCACCGTGACCGATACCGTCGACACCACCAACCTCAGCCTCAGCGCTACACCATCGGTGGCCGAGGGCGGTTCCATCGTCTACACAGCGACCCTGAGCAACGCCGCCGGTACTCCGGTCACTGTGACCCTGTCCAACGGTGCCGTGATCAACATCGCCGCTGGCAAAACCACCGGCACAGTGACTGTCGCCGCGCCAGGCGATGACGTGTACAAAGACGCCGGTAAAGTCGAAGCCACCATCACCAAGGCCGAAGGCGGCAACTTCGAGAAGCTGGTACCAAGCACCACGCCAGCCGTCACCGATGTGACCGATACCATCGACAACTCCACCGTATCGCTGAAGGCCACGCCTTCCGCGGCCGAAGGTGGCAACGTCACTTACACCGCCACCGTCACTGCTCCGGTTACCGGCTCGCCGGTAGTCGTGACCCTCGCCAATGGCGAGAAGATCACCATCCCGGTCGGCGAAACCACTGGTTCGGTCAGCATCAGCGCGCCTAATGACGTGCTGGTTGGCCACACCCCACTGACCAACTCCATCACCAACGTCAGCGGCGGTAACTACGAGAACCTGGTCGCCGACAAGACTCCGGTCAGCACCACCGTGACCGATACCGTCGACACCACCAATCTGTCCCTGTCGGCTACACCTTCGGTAGCGGAAGGCGGTTCGATTGTTTACACCGCGACCCTGAGCAACGCCGCAGGTACTCCGGTCACCGTGACCCTGAGCAATGGCGCCGTGATCACCATTGCCGCTGGCGCCACTTCCGGCACCGCTACCGTCGCGGCACCAGCCGATGACGTCTACAAGGACGCCGGCAAGGTCGAAGCGACCATCACCAAGGCTGAAGGCGGCAACTTCGAGAAGCTGGTACCAAGCACCACGCCGGCCGTCACCGATGTGACCGATACCATCGACAACTCCACCGTGTCGCTGAAGGCCACGCCTTCGGCTGCCGAAGGTGGCAACGTCACTTACACCGCCACCGTCACTGCTCCGGTTACCGGCTCGCCGGTAGTCGTGACCCTCGCCAATGGCGAGAAGATCACCATCCCGGTCGGCGAAACCACTGGTTCGGTCAGCATCAGCGCACCTAACGACGTGCTGGTTGGCCACACCCCATTGACCAACTCCATCACCAATGTCAGCGGCGGTAACTACGAGAACCTGGTCGCCGACAAGACCCCGGTCAGCACTACCGTGACCGATACCGTGGACACCACCAACCTCAGCCTCAGCGCTACACCGTCGGTGGCCGAGGGCGGTTCCATCGTCTACACCGCGACCCTGAGCAACGCCGCCGGTACTCCGGTGACCGTCACTCTGAGCAACGGTGCGGTAATCACCATTGCCGCAGGCGCCACTTCCGGTACCGCTACCGTCGCGGCGCCGGCTGATGACGTCTATAAAGACGCCGGCAAAGTCGAAGCGACCATCACCAAGGCTGAAGGCGGCAACTTCGAGAAACTGGTACCAAGCACCACGCCGGCCGTCACCGATGTGACCGATACCATCGACAACTCCACCGTGTCGCTGAAGGCCACGCCTTCCGCAGCTGAAGGTGGCAACGTCACTTACACCGCCACCGTCACTGCTCCAGTCACCGGTTCGCCAGTGGTGGTTACCCTTGCCAATGGCGAAAAAATCACCATCCCGGTCGGTGAAACCACTGGTTCGGTCAGCATCAGCGCGCCTAACGACGTGCTGGTCGGCCACACCCCACTGACCAACTCCATCTCCAATGTCAGCGGCGGCAACTACGAGAACCTGGTGGCGGATAAAACCCCGGTCAGCACCACCGTGACCGATACCGTCGACACCACCAATCTGTCCCTGTCGGCTACACCTTCGGTAGCGGAAGGCGGTTCCATCGTCTACACCGCGACCCTGAGCAACGCCGCCGGTACTCCGGTCACTGTGACCCTGTCCAACGGTGCCGTAATCACCATTGCCGCCGGGGCAACCAGTGGCACCGCCACCGTGGCCGCGCCAAGCGATGATGTGTACAAAGACGCCGGTAAAGTCGAAGCCACCATCACCAAGGCCGAAGGCGGCAACTTCGAAAAACTGGTGCCAAGCACCACGCCGGCCGTGACTGACGTCACCGACACCATCGACAACTCCACCGTATCGCTGAAGGCCACGCCTTCCGCGGCCGAAGGTGGCAACGTCACTTACACCGCGACAGTTACCGCTCCGGTGACCGGCTCGCCGTTAGTCGTGACCCTGGCCAATGGCGAAAAAATCACCATCCCGGTCGGTGAAACCACTGGTTCGGTGAGCATCAGCGCGCCTAACGACGTGCTGGTTGGCCACACCCCACTGACCAACTCCATCACCAACGTCAGCGGCGGCAACTACGAGAACCTGGTTGCCGACAAGACCCCGGTCAGCACCACCGTGACCGACACCATCGACACCACCAGCGTCAGCCTCAGCGCCACCGGCACCGTGGCTGAAGGCGGTTCCATCATCTACACCGCGACCCTGACCAACGCCGCCGGTACTCCGGTGACCGTCACTCTGAGCAACGGCGCGGTGATCAACATCGCCGCCGGCAAGACCACCGGTACCGTCACCGTTGCGGCGCCGGCTGACGACGTCTATATCGACGCCGGCAAGGTCAATGCCTCGATTACCAGCGCCACCGGAGGCAACTTCGAGAAGCTGGTGCCGGACACCACGCCAGCGGTGACCAACGTGACCGACACCGTGGATACCACTTCGGTGGGCATCACCGGCAGCACCTCGGTCACTGAAGGCCAGACCGCCAGCTACACCGTGAGCCTGACCCACCCGGCACAGACCGAAGTCACCCTGAAGATCAGCTACAGCGGCACCGCCACCGACGGCTCGGACTTCAGCGGCGTGTACACCGTGAAGATCCCGGCCGGTGCCAGCAGCGCCACCTTCAACGTCGCCACCATTGACGACAAGATCACCGAAGGCACGGAAAACTTCGTGGTCAAGATCGACTCGGCCACCGGTGGCAACTTCGAGAACCTGGTGGTGGGCAGCAACAACAGCGTCACCACCTCGATCATCGACAACGATGCTCCGCCGGTCATCGACCTGGACGCCAACAACTCCAGCGGCGCCACCGGGGCCGACTACAAGGTCACCTTCACCGAAGGCACCGCGGGCCCTGGCGTGTCGATCGCCGACACCGACCTGAGCATCACCGATCCGGACAGCACCATGCTCACCGGCGCCACCATCGTGCTGACCAACCGTCAGCCGGGGGACTCGCTGAACCTGGGCAACAGCGTCAACGGCATCAACATCAATGCCAACAGCAAGGACGGTTCGATCACGCTGACTCTGTCGGGCAACGCGACGCTGGCCGACTACATGCAGCAGATCAAGAACATCACCTTCACCAACAACAGTGAAGACCCGAGCACCACGCCACGAACCATCACCGTGACCGTGACCGACGGCGGCAACTACTCCAACGTCGCCACCACCACGGTCAATGTGGTGGCGGTCAACGACGCCCCAACCGCCACCGGCGGCGCCGTGACCGGCAGCGAAGACACCCCGCTGGCCCTGACCTGGTCGAACTTCGGCGTCAGCGACGTCGACAGCCCGGCGTCCAGCCTCGGGGTGAAGATCACCCAGCTGCCCAGTGACGGCAAACTGCAATACCTGGACGGTTCGACCTGGAAGGACGTGGCCAACAACCAGACCATCAGCAAGGCCGATATCGATGCCGGCAAGCTGCGCTTCACCCCGGACGCCAACGAATCCGGCACCAACGGCTACGGCGGCAGCGGCGTGGGCAACCAGCAGGCCGATTACGCCCAGATCAAGTTCCAGCCAACCGATGGCCAGGCCCTGGGCAGCACCGGTACGGTCACCGTCGACATCACCCCAGTGGCCGATGCCCCGACCCTGAGCGTGGCCGGCAACAACGTGAACTCGGTGGGCCTGCTCAAGGAAGTCTGGACCGGCCTCAGCGGCCTGGGCACCGACGGCAGCGGCGCGTCCGCCAGCACCCTGAAATCGGTGATCGACGCCGCCGGCACGCCAAACAGCAGCAGCCTGGCCACCAACGTCCAGTCCGACGGCAACATCACCCCGGGCACCGCGTCGAAGACCTCCGGCCTGATCTACCTGGAAGCCGGCAAGGCCTACACCTTCTCCGGCACCGGCGACGACAGCCTGCTGGTGACCATCGGCGGCAAGAACGTGGCCAGCACCACCTGGGGCGCGGGCGGTAACCTCAACGGGACCTTCACCCCGACCACCAGTGGCTACTACACCATCGATATCTACCACCACAACCAGAGCGGCCCGGGCAACTACGACGTCAACCTGTCGGTCAACGGCGGGGCCCCGGTAGACCTGAGCAACGCCGGCGTGCCGCTGTACACCGGGGTCACCGACCTGACCAACGCCGGGGTTTCGGTGTCCGACCTGCACGGCACCAACGGCGAGGGTTACTACGACGGCTACAAGCTCAACGAAGGCGGCGAAGGCGGCAGCGTGCATCTGTCGAAGATCAGCACCGGGCTGACCGATACCGACGGTTCGGAAACCCTGAGCGTGAAGATCAGCGGCATTCCCGCAGGCTCCGTGCTCAGCGACGGTGCCGGGCATACCTTCACCGCCACTGCGACCTCCGGCGAAGCCAACGTCACCGGCTGGAACCTGGGCAACCTGACGGTCACCCCGCCGCCTTACTACAACGGTTCGTTCAACCTCAACGTGACCTCGACCTCCACCGAGTCCCTGGGCGGTTCGGCCAGCACCTCGGCGCAGATCCCGGTCAAGGTCTACCCGGCCACCTACAATGCGGTGGTTGCCACCTCCGGCGACGATACCGTCACCGGCACCGACGGCAACGACATCGTGGTCGCGGACATCGGCGGCCTGACCGTGGTCCCGGGCACCAACTACAACATCGCCTTCATGGTGGACAGCTCGGGCAGTATGAGCAGCGCCTCGATCACCGCGGCCAAGAACTCCCTGACCTCGGTGTTCAATACCCTGAAGAACAGCATCGGCAGCGCCGGCTCGGGCACCGTGAACATCTTCCTGGCCGACTTCGATACCCAGGTCAACAAGTCGGTATCGGTGAACCTCAACGATCCGAACGCCCTGGCTCAGCTCAAGGCGGTGCTGGATTCGATGGTCTCCGGCGGCGGCACCAACTATGAAGACGTGTTCAAGGCCACGGCCAACTTCTTCCAGAGCAGCCAGGCCACCGGCAATAGCAACGCCACCAACCTGACGTACTTCATCACCGATGGTAAGCCGACCTACTACCAGAGCGGCGAGCAGACCAACCCGACGCTGTACAGCAACGTGCGCCTCGACGATGTGGTGACCACCAGCAACTACAAGCTGGGGGACACTTTTGGCAAGTACATCGACAACACCCACTACCTCAGCGTCAACAGCGACGGCACGACGATCCTGCAGACCTACAACAGTGGCTGGAACTCTTGGAGCAGCAAGACCCTGGGCACGCTGCACGCCCAGGGTGATGGCACCTATGAGCTGTCGAGCCTGGCGGGTAGCGGCAACAGCACCAACTCGGCCACCACCAGCAACTCCAATGACGGCTTCGTACTGCTGAGCAAACTGTCCCAGGTGGAAGCCATCGGCCTGAACAGCGATGTCAGCCTCAACGACCTGAAGCCTTACGACAGCGACGGCAAGCCGCAGACCAACATCGACCCCAACGACCTGGCCAACTCGATCATCGGCCACACCGAAGCCACCATGCCCGGCGCGGACACCGTCAGCGGCGGCAATGGCAACGACATCCTGTTCGGCGACCTGGTGAGCTTCAACGGCATCGCCGGCGAGGGCTACCAGGCCATGCAGGCCTACGTGGCCAAGCAGAGCGGGGTCGATGTCAGTCAGGTCAGCACCAGCAACGTGCACCAGTACATCACCGAGCACTACACCGAGTTCGATGTGTCCGGCAGCCATGACGGCAACGACACCCTGCTGGGCGGCGACGGCAATGACATTCTCTTCGGCCAGGGCGGCAACGATTTGCTGGACGGTGGCCGGGGCAATGACATCCTGCTGGGTGGCACCGGCAACGACACCCTGATCGGTGGCCAGGGCAACGACATCCTGATTGGCGGTTCGGGTGCCGATACCTTCGTCTGGAAGGCGGGCGATACCGGCAACGATGTGATCAAGGACTTCAAGGCCAGCGAAGGTGACCGTATCGACCTGCGGGATCTGCTGCAGGGCGAGAGCGCCAGCACCATCGACAACTTCCTCAAGATCACCACCGTGGACGGGGTCTCGACCCTGCAGGTCAGCTCCGAAGGCAAGCTCAACGCCGCCGGCGGCCTGGCCAACGCCGACGTGACGATCAAGCTGGAAGGCAACAACTGGTCCAATGCCAACATCCACTCGTTGATCGCCGGTAGCGACCCGACCATCAAGATCGATCACAACAACAGCTGATGAGTGACCGGCAGCCACCCCTTGCGGGTGGTTGCCGGCTATTGGCCGACAACCTGCGCCGTGACGATTGTCGCGGAGCACCGCATACTCACGCGCTGGATGTGGCGTTGGCCCAGGTCACTGAGCGCCGGACGCCGAATAAAAAGCCTGAGGGATTTGCCATGTTCTACGTGCAACGCGATGCGCAAGGTCAGCTGATTCGCGTGGAAGCCGCCGCTTACGCCGAGGCGACCGAGACGCTGCCTGCCGATCATCTCGAGATCCAGACCTGGTTCGCCAATGAAGCGGTGGAGGTCAGCCTCAAGCAACTCAAGCAGAGCGACCTGGAGATGATCCGGGTTCTGGACGACCTGATTCAGGTGCTGACCAGCAAGGGCGTGATTCGCGTCACCGACCTGCCGGCGGCGGCCCAGGCCAAGCTGATGGATCGTACCCAGGCCCGGGTGGCACTGGGGGGCTTGAGCCGGTTGATCAACGATGATGAAACCGGATTGATCTGAGACTCTTCGCCGGCAAGCCGGCTCCTACGCCAGGAGACGGCTTGCCGGCGACAGCGCTTTCAACTCCAGGGCGCCGGTTCGCCGAACAGTTGCCCTTGCACGCCGTACAAGCCCATCTCGCGAATCACTCGCAGCTCGCCCTCAGTCTCGACTCGCTCGGCAATCAACGGCAGGTCGATGCTGTGGGCCGCGCGCTGGATAGCCTCGATAAACAGGCGCTTGTCGCTTTCCTGGTCGATGTTGCGGATGTAGCTGCCGTCGATCTTCAGATAGGCCAGGCCCAGGCGGGCCAGGTTGCCGATCATGCTGAAGCGCCCGCCAAAGCGTTGCAGGCTGAGGGAGAAGCCCAGTTCCCGCAGGCGCCGGGTCAACTGTTCCAGCTGGACCTGCTCGGGCAGCTGTTCCTCGCCGATCTCCAGGGTCAGGCGCGGCCCGAGGTCGGAGTACTGGCGCAGGATATCCATGACCCGGTTCAGGGCCTGGGGATTCTCCAGGGTCGCCGCCGAGAGGTTCAGGGCCAGGCTGTCTTCATGTCCGCTCATCTGCTTGAGGACCTGCTCGAGCATCAGCACGTCCAGGCGCGAGGTCCAGCCAAAGCGCTCCAGCCACGGCAGGAAGCGGCCGGCGGGAATGGCCTGGCCCTGCTCGTCCAGCAGCCGTGAAAGCACCTTGTAATGCAGCACCCGCGTGGTGTCTTCGACCGCTACCACCGGCTGGAAGTACAGCTGGAAGCGTTGCTCCGACAGCGCCCGGTCCAACCATGTATGCCAGGCATGGTGATCGTCACCGACCTGGGCACCGACGCCCTGATCCAGGCAGGCCCAGTGGGTGTCGCCCTGGCCTTCGGCCTGGGCCAGGGCCTGATCGCCGAGGCTGAGCACCGCCTGGGGCGAGTCACCGTGGGCAAAGGCCGCCAGGCCGATGGAAGCCACGCCGGCAACATCGGTAGCACCCGTGGCATACAGGTTGCCCAGCGCGCTTTCCAGGTTCTGGGCCAGCTGGATGGCTTCATCACGCACCAGCCCCGGCGCCAGGACGGCGAACTCGCCACCGCGAACCCGGGTCACCAGGTTGTGGGTCTCGGGGTACTTGTTGCATTCGCGCAGCAGTTGCTCCCCCACCGCCTTAAGCAATTGGTCGGTGCGCTGGCCCCCCAGGCGCTGGTTCAGGCCAGCCAGGTCCTTGACCCGCAACAGCAGCAGGTAACCGGAACTCGCCTGCTCCGGGTTGCTGACGCGGGCATGCAGCTGCATCTCGAAATAACGTCGGTTGGCCAACCCGGTCAGGCTGTCCTGATACGACTCGATGCGCAGTTTTTCACTGCGTTCGGCCTGCTCCTGGAACAGGGCCTTGAGCTTCTCCACCATCTGGTTCATGGCCTGCACCACCCGTCGCAGTTCCGGGGTACGCGGCAACTGCGGCAGGCTGAGAAATTCGCGCCGGGCAATGGCGTGGGACTGCTGGACCATGTAGTCCAGGGGTCTGAGCTGACGCCGCAGCAACAGGGCGCCGAGCACCGCGCTCACCGCGCCGCAGATCAGCAGCCAGCCCAGGCTGCCCAGGGCGCTCTGCCAGAGCTTGGCCACAGCGAACATCGGGTGGCTGAGCACTTCGACCCGCGCCGCCTGCTCCCAGCCACGGCTGACGATGGCGTCGCCGCCGGCCGGCTCCAGGCCGATCAGCTTGACGAACCACTGGGGCACATTGCCGACCTCGGGAATGCCACTGCGCTCGACGATGGTCTTGTCGGTGGCCAGGTCCACTACCCGGATGCTGGCGTAGTAGCCGCTGTCGAAGATCGAGCTGACCATCAGCTCGACCATCGCCGGGTCATCGATGTTCGGCGTCAGCGACAAGGCCAGGGCCGTGGCCGCATCCTGGGCATGGGAGCGCAGTTGATTGACATACTGGGTGCGCGAACTTTCCAGGCTGACCATGAAGCTGCCGCTGAAGGCGACCACCAGGAACACACAGATTGCGATCAACAGCTGTTTGAACAAAGACATCTGAGCTCGTGCTCCTAGTTAGTCGTCTCGACCGGAAAACCTTCGGCCTGCATTTTTTTCAACACGTCCTGCCAACGGGACAGGCGCTTGGTGTCGCCGACCCGCTTGTTGCCCTTGGCACCCGGCAGCCACAAGCCTTCGGCATTGAAGGAGTACACCGGCAACAGGTCGGTCCGCTCGCTGGCCGGGCGGATCGTGTCCTCCAGGCTGTCGAGCACCAGCGGCATGGCATCCGCAGTGGAATAGTAGGTCAGGACCATGTGCGCGCGATTCTGGCGCAATGCCTTGACGTAGGTGATGCGCAGTTTGTCACTGGACACCCCGAGGTGGCGGAGGCTGAAGTACTTGGCAATCGCGTAGTCCTCACAATCGCCGGCGCCCTTCCACAGGGCTTGGATCGGGGTTTCCCAGTAGTCCACCTGGCCCCACAGATCGATATCTTCCACGTAGCGCATGTTCTTGTTGAAGAACAGGTTGACCACTTTCAGCTGCTCGCGCTCGGGAATCTGCTTCTGCGTCGCCAGCAGGTGCTGCCAGGCATCGATACGTTGCTGGCCCTCGCCCAGGGGACCGTAGAGCGCCGTGGCACGGCGACTGATCAGGGAAAAATCCCAGTCGGCGTGCAAACTGCCCAAAAGCGCCCCGGCCAGCAGCAGTGCCGAGCAGAACCAGCGCAGGGTCCGAGAGAGAGCTAAACGTGCCGCCAATGCGATGAGTCCATGGGAGCTGTCGTAAATCGGCTGATGGTGAAGGCTGTTCCGGCAAAAGACAATGGCACCTTACAATCACTGGCCACCGGGGAAGGCCCTGCACGGGTCATTCACACAATAGCGTCAAGCCGCGTTTTTACCTTGAGCGGCAGCCGACGAATTTCCCCTGTCGCCACGTGCATTCAGCAGCGTCAGCCACTATGTTAGACGCCATTCACGGACTGGGACGTCCCCCGTCGAACAGCCTCTTGTCTGCACCAAGAAGCCGCCCGCGGGCCACCTTGCTTAAGGAAAAGCTGTGTACACCGACACCCGACAATGGACGCTGGTGATCAACTCAGGGCAAGCTACGCGAATCCGCCTGATCTGCTTTCCACAGGCCGGGGCGGCTGCGGAGCAGTTGCGGGTTTGGTCCAACAGCCTGGCCGATCATATCGAGCTGGTGGTGATCAACCTGCCCGGGCACGGGCCGCGTCGTGACGAGGCGCCCTACGACAACTGGCCGAGCCTGCTGCAAAACACCTTCGCGGCCCTCGATCCCTGGCTCGGCGAACCCCATGCGCTGTTCGGCCACGGCCTGGGCGCGTTGCTGGCATACGAAACCTGCAAGTACGCTCAAGAGCGCTTCCCCCGGCAGACGCGCCACCTGTTCGTCTCCGGCTGCCGCAGCCCCGACAGCCTGCCGCGCCGCCCCTTGTTGCACTCACTGCCCATCGAGGCGTTTCGCGAGGCCATCCTGACCCTGGGTGCCAGCCCGCTGGAGATGCCCCGGGGGCAGAGCGACCTGCAGTCCTACGAGCGCTTGCTGCGCAATGGCCTGAAGCTCTTCGAAACCTGGTACGACACCTCCAGCGGCAGCCTCGATATCCCGCTGACGGCCTTCTACGGCAGCGAAGACCCGCTGGCGACGGCCAAGCATATGCTCAACTGGCGTGAGTTCACCGGGCGTGAATTCGAACTGATCGAAGTGGCCGGCAACCACTTCTTCATCAAGTCCCAACGCCAGCGCCTGCTGCAGGTGATCAATACTCACCTGGGCCTGCTGGGTGAACACCGGATCTGAACCGCGCCCATGAAAAAGCCCGCCCTGCAGTGATGCAGAAGCGGGCTTGAGGGAAGGCCCCGGGAGAACTCAGATCTTGAAGCTGTCCACCAGTTGCTTCAGGCGGCTGGCCTGTTGCGACAGCGCATCGCAGTCCTTCAGGGTTTCATTGAGGTTGGCGACGCCCTGCTGGTTGAGCAGGTTGATCTGGTTGATGTCGACGTTGAGGGTCTCCACCACCGCCGTCTGCTCCTCGGTGGCTGCCGCCACCGACTGGTTCATGCCGTCGATCTCGCCGATCCGCTGGGTCACGCTGATCAGCCGTGCACCGGCCTGGTTGGCCACCTCGACGCTCTCTTCACTGGAAAGCTGGCTGGCGTTCATGGTCGATACCGCTTCGCGCGAACCGATCTGCAGGGAAGTGATCATCTTGTGAATCTCTTCCGCCGACTCCTGGGTCCTGTGGGCCAGGTTGCGCACCTCATCGGCGACCACGGCGAAGCCACGACCGGCTTCACCGGCACGAGCCGCTTCGATGGCAGCGTTAAGGGCCAGCAGGTTGGTCTGCTGGGAGATGCCCTTGATCACATCGAGAATGTGCCCGATGTTGTCGGTGCTGGCGTTGAGGGTTTCGATCTGGGTGCAGGACAGGCTGATCTTCTGCGACAGCTCGGTCATGGCCTGGATGGTCTGCTCCACGACTTGGCGACCGTCGTCGGCCTGCTCGCTGGCGCCGCTGGCGTGCTGCGAGGCATCAGCGGCGTTGCGGGCGATTTCCTGGGTGGCGGCCCCCAGTTCGTTGATCGCCGCTGCCACGCTGTTGGTGCGGGCACTCTGCTCGTCGGAACCGATGATCGACGCGTTGGACGAAGCCATCACCCGTTGCGACAGGTCATGAACCTGACGAGTGGCGGAGGACACTTCGGAAATCGAGGCGTGAATCCGCTCGACGAACTGGTTGAAAGAGCTGCCCAGCTCACCGAATTCGTCCTTGCTTTCCACCACCAGGCGACGGGTCAGGTCACCCTCGCCCTGGGCAATGTCCTGCATCGCCCGGCCCATGGTGATCAGCGGGCGCATCAGTACCTGGATCAACAGGGTCAGCAGCACCGCAATCACCGCCACGGCGATAAACATGGCGATCAAAGCGGATGTGCGGAACTGGCTCAGCGGCGCGTAGGCCTTGGCCTTGTCGATGGACAGACCGATGTACCATTCGGCATTCGGCAGACCGGTCACCGGGGTGAAGGACAGGATGCGTTCCTGTTTGTTCAGGACCACTTCCTGGTTGCCACTGGCGATACGCACGTTGGCACCGGGGTAGATGTCCTTGAGGTTCTTCATCACCTGGTCCTTGTCCGGGCTGACGATCACCTGACCATCGGCGCTGACCAGAAAGGCGTGGCCCAGGCCACCGAAGTCCACCGAGTTGATGATCTTCACCAGGGTTTCCAGGCTCAGGTCGCCACCGACTACGCCCAGCAGTTCACCCTGCTTTTTCACCGGCATGGCGATGGTCACCACCAGGCCACCAACAGCCGCCATGTAGGGCGGAGTCAGCATGGTCTTGTCGGCGGTGACGGCCTGTTTGTACCAGGGCCGTTGGCGCGGATCGTAGCCATCGGGCATTTTCGCGTCGGGACGCTGGGTGAAGGTGCCGTTGGCCTGGCCAACGTAGGTGAACTGGAAGTTCGAGGTAAAGGCCGGCTGGTCCACCAGGCCCGGGAAGTCTGCGTTATGGCCCTGGTGAGCAACGTTCTGTGCCAGGTTCTCGAGCACCAGGATCCGCCCGCTCATCCAGTTCTGCACGCTGCTGGAGGTGAGCTCACCGGCCTGCTGAATGGATGATTCGAGGTTCTGTCGGATAGTGTTTCGTTGCAGGTAGTCGTTGTACAAAGTGAACAACGCAAAAGCCAGAACCACTACGCCGGAGGCGGCCAAAAGGATTTTATGGCTGAACTTGAGATTCATTTCATGGGACTTCTTATGCCGAAAATGGGGATGCGTCCGTAAAGCAACATTCCATGTAACAGTGCAGGCGACGAGTCGCTCTACTTTGGTGCACGCATGTCTCATCAGGCTTTCGGCAAGAACACCCGAACCCTTAGAGATTTATCTGAATTACTCGCCTAAATTTGCCGAATCCCGCCGAACGGTGTTCCAGAGCCTTCGCCAACCCTTTTCAGCGGTGCGTCAGCGAGCAAAACGATTGATAGCTTGGGCCATAGATAGAGCAGCGACGGTGCTCGGGCATAGCGGACGGTTGATCAGCACTTTATCGAGCGCAAAAACAAAACCCCAATTGCTTTCGCAATTGGGGTTTCGGAATTTGATCTTGACGATGACCTACTCTCACATGGGGAAACCCCACACTACCATCGGCGATGCATCGTTTCACTTCTGAGTTCGGGATGGGATCAGGTGGTTCCAACGCTCTATGGTCGTCAAGAAATTCTGTGGCCGATCCGTTGGACTCAACATCGAACGTATCAGCAAAATCAGTCACTTCTACAAATAGACAAAACCCCAACTGCTTTCGCAATTGGGGTTTCGGAATTTAATCTTGACGATGACCTACTCTCACATGGGGAAACCCCACACTACCATCGGCGATGCATCGTTTCACTTCTGAGTTCGGGATGGGATCAGGTGGTTCCAACGCTCTATGGTCGTCAAGAAATTCGGTAGCCAGTCCGTTGCATGTGCAACGTGCCAGCGAATGGGTATGTAATAGATTTTGGTGTTTTGTGAGCCATGCAAACTTTCGGTTCGTTTCGTCTTCACACACCGCAATCTGGTCTCTTTCGAGTTCGCAAATTGCTTGGGTGTTATATGGTCAAGCCTCACGGGCAATTAGTATTGGTTAGCTCAACGCCTCACAGCGCTTACACACCCAACCTATCAACGTCGTAGTCTTCGACGGCCCTTTAGGGAACTCAAGGTTCCAGTGAGATCTCATCTTGAGGCAAGTTTCCCGCTTAGATGCTTTCAGCGGTTATCTTTTCCGAACATAGCTACCCGGCAATGCCACTGGCGTGACAACCGGAACACCAGAGGTTCGTCCACTCCGGTCCTCTCGTACTAGGAGCAGCCCCTCTCAAATCTCAAACGTCCACGGCAGATAGGGACCGAACTGTCTCACGACGTTCTAAACCCAGCTCGCGTACCACTTTAAATGGCGAACAGCCATACCCTTGGGACCGGCTTCAGCCCCAGGATGTGATGAGCCGACATCGAGGTGCCAAACACCGCCGTCGATATGAACTCTTGGGCGGTATCAGCCTGTTATCCCCGGAGTACCTTTTATCCGTTGAGCGATGGCCCTTCCATACAGAACCACCGGATCACTAAGACCTACTTTCGTACCTGCTCGACGTGTCTGTCTCGCAGTCAAGCGCGCTTTTGCCTTTATACTCTACGACCGATTTCCGACCGGTCTGAGCGCACCTTCGTACTCCTCCGTTACTCTTTAGGAGGAGACCGCCCCAGTCAAACTACCCACCATACACTGTCCTCGATCCGGATAACGGACCTGAGTTAGAACCTCAAAGTTGCCAGGGTGGTATTTCAAGGATGGCTCCACGCAAACTGGCGTTCACGCTTCAAAGCCTCCCACCTATCCTACACAAGCAAATTCAAAGTCCAGTGCAAAGCTATAGTAAAGGTTCACGGGGTCTTTCCGTCTAGCCGCGGATACACTGCATCTTCACAGCGATTTCAATTTCACTGAGTCTCGGGTGGAGACAGCGCCGCCATCGTTACGCCATTCGTGCAGGTCGGAACTTACCCGACAAGGAATTTCGCTACCTTAGGACCGTTATAGTTACGGCCGCCGTTTACCGGGGCTTCGATCAAGAGCTTCGCGTTAGCTAACCCCATCAATTAACCTTCCGGCACCGGGCAGGCGTCACACCCTATACGTCCACTTTCGTGTTTGCAGAGTGCTGTGTTTTTAATAAACAGTCGCAGCGGCCTGGTATCTTCGACCGGCATGAGCTTACGGAGCAAGTCCTTCACCCTCACCGGCGCACCTTCTCCCGAAGTTACGGTGCCATTTTGCCTAGTTCCTTCACCCGAGTTCTCTCAAGCGCCTTGGTATTCTCTACCCAACCACCTGTGTCGGTTTGGGGTACGGTTCCTAGTTATCTGAAGCTTAGAAGCTTTTCTTGGAAGCATGGCATCAACCACTTCGTCACCTAAAAGGTAACTCGTCATCAGCTCTCGGCCTTAGAACCCCGGATTTACCTAAGATTCCAGCCTACCACCTTAAACTTGGACAACCAACGCCAAGCTGGCCTAGCCTTCTCCGTCCCTCCATCGCAATAACTAGAAGTACAGGAATATTAACCTGTTTTCCATCGACTACGCTTTTCAGCCTCGCCTTAGGGACCGACTAACCCTGCGTCGATTAACGTTGCGCAGGAAACCTTGGTCTTTCGGCGTGGGTGTTTTTCACACCCATTGTCGTTACTCATGTCAGCATTCGCACTTCTGATACCTCCAGCAAGCTTCTCAACTCACCTTCACAGGCTTACAGAACGCTCCTCTACCGCATCACTTACGTGATACCCGTAGCTTCGGTGTATGGTTTGAGCCCCGTTACATCTTCCGCGCAGGCCGACTCGACTAGTGAGCTATTACGCTTTCTTTAAAGGGTGGCTGCTTCTAAGCCAACCTCCTAGCTGTCTAAGCCTTCCCACATCGTTTCCCACTTAACCATAACTTTGGGACCTTAGCTGACGGTCTGGGTTGTTTCCCTTTTCACGACGGACGTTAGCACCCGCCGTGTGTCTCCCATGCTCGGCACTTGTAGGTATTCGGAGTTTGCATCGGTTTGGTAAGTCGGGATGACCCCCTAGCCGAAACAGTGCTCTACCCCCTACAGTGATACATGAGGCGCTACCTAAATAGCTTTCGAGGAGAACCAGCTATCTCCGAGCTTGATTAGCCTTTCACTCCGATCCACAGGTCATCCGCTAACTTTTCAACGGTAGTCGGTTCGGTCCTCCAGTCAGTGTTACCTAACCTTCAACCTGCCCATGGATAGATCGCCCGGTTTCGGGTCTATTCCCAGCGACTAGACGCCCTATTAAGACTCGCTTTCGCTACGCCTCCCCTATTCGGTTAAGCTCGCCACTGAAAATAAGTCGCTGACCCATTATACAAAAGGTACGCAGTCACAGAACAAAGTCTGCTCCCACTGCTTGTACGCATACGGTTTCAGGATCTATTTCACTCCCCTCTCCGGGGTTCTTTTCGCCTTTCCCTCACGGTACTAGTTCACTATCGGTCAGTCAGTAGTATTTAGCCTTGGAGGATGGTCCCCCCATATTCAGACAAGGTTTCTCGTGCCCCGTCCTACTCGATTTCATGACTAAGAGATTTTCGCGTACAGGGCTATCACCCACTATGGCCGCACTTTCCAGAGCGTTCCGCTAATCTCAAAGCCACTTAAGGGCTAGTCCCCGTTCGCTCGCCACTACTAAGGGAATCTCGGTTGATTTCTTTTCCTCAGGGTACTTAGATGTTTCAGTTCCCCTGGTTCGCCTCTTGCACCTATGTATTCAGTACAAGATAACCATCTTATGATGGCTGGGTTCCCCCATTCAGAGATCTCCGGATCAAAGTCTGTTTGCCGACTCCCCGAAGCTTATCGCAGGCTACCACGTCTTTCATCGCCTCTGACTGCCAAGGCATCCACCGTATGCGCTTCTTCACTTGACCATATAACCCCAAGCAATCTGGTTATACTATGAAGACGACATTCGCCGAAAATTCGCAAAACTCTTAAGAGTACTCACAAATTTTACCTTAGCCTGATCCGTTACCAGTGAAAGTAACGTTCAGTCTATCTTTCTATCACATACCCAAATTTTTAAAGAACGATCTAATCAAAAGACTAGAAATCAACATTCAATGTGAATGCTCATTTCTAAGCTTTCAGAAGCAGTTTATGGTGGAGCCAAGCGGGATCGAACCGCTGACCTCCTGCGTGCAAGGCAGGCGCTCTCCCAGCTGAGCTATGGCCCCATAACAAAATTGGTGGGTCTGGGCAGATTCGAACTGCCGACCTCACCCTTATCAGGGGTGCGCTCTAACCAACTGAGCTACAGACCCAATTTCGAGCTTGTAACTGTTAGCTTGGAGCTATCAGCTTGGAGCTTAAAGCTGCTTCTATCGTCTTCTTCAATGAATCAAGCAATTCGTGTGGGAGCTTATGAAGCAGCTGATGTCGTCGATTAAGGAGGTGATCCAGCCGCAGGTTCCCCTACGGCTACCTTGTTACGACTTCACCCCAGTCATGAATCACACCGTGGTAACCGTCCCCCCGAAGGTTAGACTAGCTACTTCTGGTGCAACCCACTCCCATGGTGTGACGGGCGGTGTGTACAAGGCCCGGGAACGTATTCACCGCGACATTCTGATTCGCGATTACTAGCGATTCCGACTTCACGCAGTCGAGTTGCAGACTGCGATCCGGACTACGATCGGTTTTATGGGATTAGCTCCACCTCGCGGCTTGGCAACCCTTTGTACCGACCATTGTAGCACGTGTGTAGCCCAGGCCGTAAGGGCCATGATGACTTGACGTCATCCCCACCTTCCTCCGGTTTGTCACCGGCAGTCTCCTTAGAGTGCCCACCATAACGTGCTGGTAACTAAGGACAAGGGTTGCGCTCGTTACGGGACTTAACCCAACATCTCACGACACGAGCTGACGACAGCCATGCAGCACCTGTCTCAATGTTCCCGAAGGCACCAATCCATCTCTGGAAAGTTCATTGGATGTCAAGGCCTGGTAAGGTTCTTCGCGTTGCTTCGAATTAAACCACATGCTCCACCGCTTGTGCGGGCCCCCGTCAATTCATTTGAGTTTTAACCTTGCGGCCGTACTCCCCAGGCGGTCAACTTAATGCGTTAGCTGCGCCACTAAGAGCTCAAGGCTCCCAACGGCTAGTTGACATCGTTTACGGCGTGGACTACCAGGGTATCTAATCCTGTTTGCTCCCCACGCTTTCGCACCTCAGTGTCAGTATCAGTCCAGGTGGTCGCCTTCGCCACTGGTGTTCCTTCCTATATCTACGCATTTCACCGCTACACAGGAAATTCCACCACCCTCTACCATACTCTAGCTTGCCAGTTTTGGATGCAGTTCCCAGGTTGAGCCCGGGGCTTTCACATCCAACTTAACAAACCACCTACGCGCGCTTTACGCCCAGTAATTCCGATTAACGCTTGCACCCTCTGTATTACCGCGGCTGCTGGCACAGAGTTAGCCGGTGCTTATTCTGTCGGTAACGTCAAAACAATCACGTATTAGGTAACTGCCCTTCCTCCCAACTTAAAGTGCTTTACAATCCGAAGACCTTCTTCACACACGCGGCATGGCTGGATCAGGCTTTCGCCCATTGTCCAATATTCCCCACTGCTGCCTCCCGTAGGAGTCTGGACCGTGTCTCAGTTCCAGTGTGACTGATCATCCTCTCAGACCAGTTACGGATCGTCGCCTTGGTGAGCCATTACCTCACCAACTAGCTAATCCGACCTAGGCTCATCTGATAGCGTGAGGTCCGAAGATCCCCCACTTTCTCCCGTAGGACGTATGCGGTATTAGCGCCCGTTTCCGGACGTTATCCCCCACTACCAGGCAGATTCCTAGGCATTACTCACCCGTCCGCCGCTCGCCACCAGGTACAAGTACCCGTGCTGCCGCTCGACTTGCATGTGTTAGGCCTGCCGCCAGCGTTCAATCTGAGCCATGATCAAACTCTTCAGTTCAAACATCTTTGGGTTTTGAGAAAACCCTAAACTTGGCTCAGCAATCGTTGGTTACATCTTTGATTTCTCGCGGAGTAACTTGCGATGCTGATAATCTTTTTGACTATCAGTCTGACTCCACAAGCACCCACACGAATTGCTTGATTCAGTTGTTAAAGAGCGGTTGGTTAAGATCTTTCGTCTCAACCGAGGCGCGCATTCTACAGCAGCCTCATTTACTGTCAAGCGATTTTTTAAGAAGTTTTCGAAGATTTTCTCAACAACTTCAACCACTTGCGCTTCCGATCTCTCGTTAGCGGGAGGCGAATTCTACAGCGTTACACGCTGCTGTCAACACCTCTTTTCAACCGCTTTCGACCGAGACGATCGAATCGTTAACAAGGCGACCACACACTGCCTTATCAACTGCTTCTGGCTTCGATGAACTGAAGCGTAACCGCTGCCGAAAACTTGGTAACTCGTTGAATCTCAAGGAGTTTTCCGTTTCGACTGCGCCGGAAGTGGGGCGAATTATAGGCCTGTAGAATCTGCCGTCAACCTTTAATTTGAATTTTCTATGAATAAGTTCAAACGAACCCAAAAGTAGCGCTCCGGCTGGCTACGCATAGATAGCTCCGCGCACCCCTCTATATAGAAGAGAAGGCCTACAACACCCCCGACTGCTTCAACGCCTCTACGGCCTCGCCGCTCATTCCCAGGACCTGCTGCAGAACCTGCGCCGTATGCTCACCCAATAGAGGAGGGGCATTGCGATACTCAACAGGCGTCTCGGATAGGCGAATCGGGCTCGCCACCTGAGGCACCATCCCCGCCAAGGCATGAGGCAATTCCACAGCCAGGCCTCGAGACACCACTTGCGGATCAGCAAACACCTGAGCCAGATCATTGATCGGGCCACAGGGGACACCAGCCTGCTCCAACTGACTCACCCACTCGGCAGTGGTCTTGAACACCGTCGCCTGGCGAATCAACGGAATCAATACAGCCCGATTGGCCACCCGCAGCTTATTAGTGGCAAAACGAGGATCGTCCGCCCACTGCGGCTGACCTGCCACCTCGGCAAATTTGCGGAACTGCCCGTCATTACCCACGGTGAGGATGAAGTCACCATCCGCTGTCGGAAAATCCTGATAAGGAACTATGTTCGGATGAGCATTCCCCAAACGCTTCGGAGCAACCCCCGTCGTCAGGTAGTTCATCGCCTGATTGGCCAGACACGCAACCTGCACATCCAATAGCGCCATATCAATGTGCTGCCCGGCGCCACCCTGATCCCGATGAGCCAAGGCAGCCAGAATCGCCACCGTCGAATAAAGCCCCGTCAGAATGTCGGTCAAGGCCACCCCCACCTTCACCGGCCCGGCTCCGTCATCACCCTCAGGCCGACCGGTCAGGCTCATCAGCCCGCCCAACCCCTGGATCATGAAGTCATAACCGGCACGCTTGGCATACGGACCCGTCTGCCCAAACCCGGTGATCGAGCAATAGATCAAGCGCGGGTTGATCGCCCTGAGCGACTCATAGTCCAACCCATAAGCCGCCAGCCCACCCACCTTGAAGTTCTCGATGACGATATCCGACTTGGCCGCCAGCTCACGCACCAACTGCTGCCCCTCAGGGCGGGTGAAATCTATGGTCACCGACTGCTTGTTACGGTTGGCCGACAGGTAATAAGCAGCCTCCGTGGTGTTCTCGCCATAGGCGTCCTTCAGGAAGGGCGGTCCCCAGGCACGCGTATCGTCACCATTGCCCGGACGTTCGACCTTGACGACTTCGGCCCCCAGGTCCGCCAGGATCTGCCCGGACCAGGGCCCGGCCAATACCCGCGATAAATCCAGTACCCGCAGATGCGATAACGCGCCCATGGCCGCTCTCCTATTAATAGAACGCCTGGATGCCGGTTTGCGCGCGCCCCAGAATCAGCGCATGAACGTCATGAGTACCCTCATAAGTGTTGACCACTTCCAGGTTCACCAGGTGCCGGGCAATACCGAACTCATCGGAGATGCCATTGCCACCCAACATGTCACGAGCCATACGGGCGATATCCAGGGACTTGCCGCAAGAGTTGCGCTTCATGATCGAAGTGATTTCCACAGCCGCCGTCCCTTCATCCTTCATCCGCCCCAGACGCAGGCACCCTTGGAGGGCGAGGGTGATTTCGGTCTGCATGTCCGCCAGCTTCTTCTGGATCAACTGAGTGGCGGCCAGAGGGCGACCAAACTGCTGACGATCAAGGGTGTATTGACGCGCCGTGTGCCAGCAGAACTCCGCAGCACCCAATGCCCCCCAGGAGATGCCGTAACGGGCCGAGTTCAAGCAAGTGAATGGACCTTTCAGCCCACGCACATCCGGGAAGATGTTCTCTTCCGGCACGAACACGTTATCCATGACGATCTCGCCGGTGATCGACGCACGCAGACCCACCTTGCCATGAATGGCCGGGGCGCTCAGGCCTTTCCAGCCTTTCTCCAGAACGAAACCGCGGATATCGCCGGCGTCATCCTTGGCCCAGACCACAAACACATCCGCGATCGGACTGTTGGTGATCCACATCTTGCTACCGGTCAGGCTGTAGCCCCCATCCACTTTGCGCGCACGGGAAATCATCGCGCCCGGGTCAGAACCATGGTTCGGCTCGGTCAGGCCAAAGCAGCCAATCCACTCGCCGGACGCCAGCTTCGGCAGGTACTTCTGTTTTTGTGCCTCGGTCCCGAACTCGTTGATTGGCACCATCACCAGGGACGACTGCACGCTCATCATCGAGCGATAGCCGGAATCGACACGTTCCACTTCCCGTGCGATCAGGCCGTAACACACATAGTTCAGGCCACTGCCGCCGTACTGCTCGGGAATGGTCGCCCCCAACAAGCCGACTTCACCCATTTCGCGGAAGATCGCCGGGTCGGTCTGCTCATGGCGGAAAGCTTCCAAAACCCGTGGCGCCAGCTTGTCCTGGGCGAACTGCTCGGCGCTGTCGCGGACCATGCGCTCTTCTTCGGTGAGTTGCTGGTCCAGCAGAAGGGGATCGATCCAGTTGAAGCTTGCTTTGCCGCCCATGAGTGAATCCTCGTGAAGTAGGTCAACTATCGTGGGCCGATCCTAGGCCCGACGGGAGCTCGCGGGCAAACGAGGATTTCGCATGTTGTTGTGCTAATTTCTCACTCCGAGATGGCCATAAGCACCCTTTACAGCCTCCATTAGTGAGATAGCCGTACATGCGCAGGAAGATCCCCAGCACCGCCGCCCTGATCAGCTTCGAGGCCGCCGCCCGTCACGAAAGCTTCACCAAGGCGGCGCAGGAGCTTTCCCTGACCCAGGGCGCCGTCTGCCGGCAGATCGCCAGCCTGGAAGAGTTTCTCGGCGTGGAACTATTCCGACGCTCGCGGCGGGGCGTCAAACTCACCGAAGCCGGACTTTCCTACAGCCGTCGGGTTGCAACGCAACTGGATGCGGTGGAACGCGACACGCTCTCCGTGATGGGCCAGCAGGGCGCCAATGTCATCGAGCTGGCGGTGGTACCGACCTTCGGCACCCAGTGGCTGCTGCCGCGCCTCAAGGATTTCCAGCAGCAACACCCCGAAGTCACCGTCAACCTGACCAACCGCACGCGCCCCTTTCTGTTTGCCGACACGCCTTTTGACGCGGCCATCTACTTTGGTGATGCCGACTGGTCAGGCACCCAATCCCACCGCCTGATGGGTGAGCACCCGGTACCGGTGTGCAGCCCGGCCATGCTGGGCAACCAACAGCAACTGAGTGCCGAGTCCATTGCCGAACTGCCCCTGCTGCAGCAGACCACTCGACCCTATGCCTGGCGCCAATGGTTCAACTCACAGCAGTTGAACGTCCCCCGCGACATGACAGGCCCGCGCTACGAGCTATTCTCCATGCTCGCCCAGGCAGCCATGCACGACATGGGCATCGCACTGATTCCAGCCTTCCTGATCCAGCGCGAGCTGGCGGAAAAACGCCTGGTCATTGCCAACCCCCAGGCCCTGACCAGCATCAAGGCGTATTACCTGATGATTCCCGAACGCAAGGTGGAATCTGCCTCTTTACGGGCCTTTCGCGACTGGCTGGTGAATCAGGCACACAGCTACAACCTAGAAAGGTAAAGGCTTTCAGCGATTAGCTGACCCCGTAGTCAGGAAAGTAAAAGCCCTACAGATATAAGTATTTGTCGCATTTCGACAGACTGTACCGACACCTCGGACAATCGTCCTACAAGCGCCTAACCACGCGGCCTGTAGGGTTTATTTGACAGTAATGTAAGACTATTCACACAGCGCATGAGAAAAATCTTATTTAGACCCGAAAAGCCTTGGAAGGCACGGCTTACAAGGGTTTACCCCTGCCCGTTGCGACATTCGGTCACGGGGTGACTTGTAGTTAATTTTCCGTCACTAGTCAGAATCCCTTGAAGGCCTCAAAGTTCGCCTGCAGAATGCCGCGCCCCGCTGCGATTTCAGCGGGATCGTGCTGATCGGCCGCCCCAGTCGCACCCTCCGCAGTGCGCTGGCCTTCTAAGAAAGATCGAAAGCAATAAGATCAAGCAGGAGATTTGACGTGCACATTGGTGTTCCTCTCGAAACCCAGACGGGTGAAACACGGGTTGCTGCAACCCCGGAAACCATCAAGAAGCTGATCGGCCAGGGTCATAAAGTCACTGTGCAAAGCGGCGCCGGCATTAACGCCAGCGTGGTCGACAGTGCCTATGAAGCGGCAGGAGCCACCATTGGCAGCGCCAACGATGCCTTTGGCGCCGAACTGATTCTCAAGGTCGTGGCACCCAGCGATAGCGAGCTGACGCTGATCAAGAGCGGCACCGTTCTGGTGGGCATGCTCAATCCGTTCAGCAATGAAACCATCGCCAAGCTGGCCGAGCGCGGCATTACCGCCTTCGCCCTGGAAGCGGCGCCACGCACCTCCCGGGCCCAGAGCCTGGATGTGCTGTCGTCCCAGGCCAACATTGCCGGGTACAAGGCCGTGCTGCTGGCGGCCCACTACTACCCGCGCTTCATGCCGATGCTGATGACCGCCGCCGGCACCGTCAAAGCGGCCCGCGTACTGATTCTCGGCGCCGGTGTGGCAGGGCTGCAGGCCATCGCCACGGCCAAGCGCCTGGGTGCGGTGATCGAGGCTTCGGACGTGCGTCCGGCGGTGAAAGAGCAGATCGAATCCTTGGGCGCCAAGTTCGTCGACGTGCCTTACGAAACCGATGAAGAGCGCGAATGCGCGGTCGGTGTCGGCGGTTACGCCCGTCCCATGCCGGCCAGCTGGATGCAGCGCCAGGCACTGGCGGTGCACGAGCGCGCCAAGCAGGCGGATATCGTCATCACCACCGCACTGATTCCGGGCCGCAAGGCGCCAACCTTGCTCAGCGCCGAGACGGTGGCGCAGATGAAGCCCGGTTCGGTGGTCATCGACCTGGCAGCCGCCCAGGGCGGCAACTGCCCGCTGACCGTAGCGGACCAGGTGGTGGTGGAAAACGGCGTGACCATCGTCGGTCCGACCAACCTGGCCGGCGCCGTCGCCGCCGACGCCTCGGCGCTGTACGCCCGCAACCTGCTGGACTTCCTGAAGCTTGTCTTCACCAAAGAAGGGCAGTTCGAAGTCAACCTAGAAGACGACATCGTCGCTGCGTGCCTGATGTGCCGCGACGGCCAAGTCATCCGCAAAAACGCCTAAGCAGGGATTCAGACGATGGAAGAGCTTATCTCCCCCGGTATCTACAACCTGATCATCTTCGTGCTGGCGATCTATGTCGGTTACCACGTGGTCTGGAACGTTACACCCGCATTGCACACGCCGTTGATGGCGGTGACCAACGCCATTTCCGCGATCGTCATCGTCGGCGCCATGCTGGCAGCCGCCCTGACCGTGACCCCGCTGGGCAAGACCATGGGCACCCTGGCCGTGGCCCTGGCCGCGGTCAACGTGTTCGGTGGCTTCCTGGTGACCCGTCGCATGCTGGAAATGTTCAAGAAGAAAGCGCCCAAAGCCGTGAAAGAAGAGGTGCAGAAATAATGAGCATGAACCTGGTAACAACCCTCTATCTGATCGCCTCGGTGTGCTTTATCCAGGCGCTCAAGGGGCTTTCGCACCCGACCACGTCCCGACGCGGCAACCTGTTCGGCATGCTGGGCATGGCCCTGGCGGTACTGACCACCATCGGCCTCATCTATAAGCTCGGCGCGGAGCTGGCGACCGCCGGTATCGGCTACGTCATCGTCGGCCTGCTGATCGGCGGCACCGCCGGTTCGATCATGGCCAAGCGCGTCGAGATGACCAAGATGCCGGAGCTGGTGGCCTTCATGCACAGCATGATCGGCCTGGCCGCGGTGTTCATTGCCATTGCCGCCGTGGTCGAGCCGCAGTCCCTGGGCATCGTCAAGCACCTGGGCGACGCGATCCCTGCCGGCAACCGCCTGGAGCTGTTCCTCGGCGCCGCCATCGGTGCCATCACCTTCTCCGGTTCGGTAATCGCCTTCGGCAAGCTGTCGGGCAAGTACAAGTTCCGCCTGTTCCAAGGCGCACCGGTACAGTTCGCCGGCCAGCACAAGCTCAACCTGGTGCTGGGCTTGGCCACCCTTGGCCTGGGCGTGACCTTCATGGCCACCGGCAACCTCGGCGCCTTTGCCCTGATGCTGGCCCTGGCCTTCGTCATGGGCGTGCTGATCATCATCCCCATCGGCGGCGCCGACATGCCGGTGGTGGTGTCGATGCTCAACAGCTACTCGGGCTGGGCAGCAGCGGGGATCGGTTTCTCCCTGAACAACTCGATGCTGATCATTGCCGGCTCCCTGGTGGGCTCCAGCGGCGCCATCCTCTCGTACATCATGTGCAAGGCGATGAACCGTTCGTTCTTCAACGTGCTGCTCGGCGGTTTCGGCAACAGTGCCGACGCTGGCGGCCCAGCCGGGGCTCAAGAAGCCCGCCCGGTGAAATCCGGCTCGGCGGACGATGCAACCTTCCTGCTGACCAACGCCGACACCGTGATCATCGTTCCCGGTTACGGCCTGGCCGTGGCCCGGGCCCAGCACGCGCTGAAAGAGCTGACCGAGAAGCTGGTGCACCGCGGCGTGACCGTGAAGTACGCGATCCACCCGGTGGCAGGGCGCATGCCTGGCCACATGAACGTGCTGCTGGCCGAGGCCGAAGTACCTTACGACCAGGTGTTCGAGATGGAAGACATCAACTCCGAGTTCGGTCAGGCCGACGTGGTGCTGGTGCTGGGCGCCAACGACGTGGTCAACCCGGCGGCGAAGAACGATCCCAAGTCGCCCATCGCTGGCATGCCGATCCTCGAAGCCTTCAAGGCCAAGACCATCATCGTCAACAAGCGCTCCATGGCCAGCGGCTATGCCGGTCTGGACAACGAACTGTTTTACCTGGACAAGACCATGATGGTGTTCGGCGACGCGAAGAAGGTCATCGAAGACATGGTCAAAGCCGTCGAGTAAAGCTGCTGTAGCGCAATACCCAAAACCTCAGCCTTTAGTAGGCTGGGGTTTTTTATTGACCCCATAAAGCCGACAGAAGGCTCTAAATCAGGGCCTTTCATTCGACCTTTGTCGCGCGGTGTTTTTTTTTGAAATCACTAGACTGCGCTTCTTGCTTCCGTTGCCCGAGATAACAATCCATGTACCGTGATCGTATCCGCTTGCCTTCGTTGTTGGATAAGGTGATGAGCGCCGCCGACGCTGCCGCTCTGATTGAGGACGGCATGACCGTCGGCATGAGCGGCTTCACCCGCGCCGGTGAAGCCAAGGCCGTGCCCCATGCCCTGGCCGAACGGGCCAAGGTAACCCCGCTGAAAATCAGCCTGATGACCGGCGCCAGCCTGGGCAACGACCTGGACAAGCAACTCACCGAGGCCGGGGTGCTGGCCCGGCGCATGCCGTTCCAGGTGGACAGCACCCTGCGCAAGGCGATCAACGCCGGCGAAGTGATGTTCATCGACCAGCACTTGTCGGAAACCGTCGAGCAACTGCGCAACCAGCAGCTCAAGCTGCCGGACATCGCAGTGATCGAGGCGGTCGCCATCACCGAACAGGGCCATATCGTGCCGACCACCTCGGTGGGCAACTCCGCCAGCTTCGCGATCTTCGCCAAAAAGGTGATCGTCGAGATCAACCTGGCGCACAACCCGAACCTGGAAGGCCTGCACGACATCTATATCCCGACCTATCGCCCGACCCGCACGCCAATTCCCCTGGTGAAAGTCGACGATCGCATCGGCAGCACGGCGATTCCGATCCCGGCGGAAAAGATCGTCGCCATCGTCATCACCAACCAGTCCGATTCGCCATCCACCGTCTCCACCCCGGACAGCGAAACCCAGGGCATTGCCAACCACCTGATCGACTTCCTCAAGCAGGAAGTGGATGCCGGACGCATGAGCAACAAGCTCGGCCCGCTGCAGGCCGGTATCGGCAACATTGCCAACGCGGTGATGTGCGGCCTGATCGAGTCGCCCTTCGAGAACCTGACCATGTACTCCGAAGTGCTGCAGGACTCGACCTTCGACCTGATTGATGCTGGCAAGCTGAGCTTCGCCTCGGGCAGCTCCATCACTCTGTCGAGCCGGCGCAACGCCGATGTGTTCGGCAACCTGGAGCGCTACAAGGACAAGCTGGTGCTGCGCCCGCAGGAGATCTCCAACCACCCGGAAGTGGTGCGCCGCCTGGGCATCATCGGCATCAATACCGCGCTGGAGTTCGACATCTACGGCAACGTCAACTCCACCCACGTCTGCGGCACGCGGATGATGAACGGCATCGGCGGCTCCGGCGACTTCGCCCGCAACGCGCACCTGGCGATCTTCGTCACCAAGTCGATTGCCAAGGGCGGAGCGATTTCCAGCGTAGTGCCGATGGTCAGCCACGTGGACCACACCGAGCATGACGTCGACATCCTGGTCACCGAGATCGGCCTGGCCGACCTGCGTGGCCTGGCACCGCGGGAGCGGGCGCGGGTGATCATCGACAACTGCGTGCACCCGTCCTACCGCGATGCGCTGAACGACTACTTCACCAAGGCCTGCGCCCTGGGTGGTCACACACCGCACATCCTGCGTGATGCCCTGAGCTGGCACATCAACCTGGAAGAAACCGGGAAAATGCTCGCCGAGTGATTGATACAGTTGGCAGCTGACGCAAACACAGTTTCGTCAGCTTGCCGACCGCTCGCCAATAAGCGTCAAAAACTGTACTTCTGTACCGGTATTTTCCCCGCCTAAAACCGCTTACCTCCCACTGAAAAGCGCCGCAATGCACCATAAAGGTGCTGACAGGTACAGTTGCGCCATTTCCGAACAGTACAGCCCCTATAAACAGTTAACTGGTCCCTCACAATACAGGTGAACTGTATCTACAGAGTCTTGCGCGGGAAGAGGATCATTGGCATCAGTTAAACCACTACCTGATCCCGCCACAAGCGGAAGGATGTCAACCATGGAACGTACACTCAGTTCCGAACTGTTCTTCGAAGACAAAGCTGCAAAAACCCAGGCTTCCCTGCCTCTGCGCGTTATCGCCAACCTGATGCTGTGGCAGCGCCGCATCTCCAGCCGCCACCAACTGGCTCGCCTGGATTCGCGTCTGCTGGCCGATGCCGGGATCAGCGAAGCACAACGCTACGAAGAGCTGAGCAAGCCGTTCTGGCGCTAACTCAGCGTCGCTGGCTCTGACCCACCGGGTCCACCGCCAGCACCCCGAATTGCACACACAAGACCCGTCGCGGGAAACCGCGACGGGTCTTGTCGTTATGGCCTGGAAAAAACCTTCGCAACGCAAATACAGCTCAGTTGATTGCGACAGGTACAGTTTTATAAAACACAACAATCAACCAGTACAATTTTGCCCTGGTGTATCTGTATGGCTGCCTCCAACCGTCGCACCATGAGGCTGCAGCACGCCCATCGCTCGGCGGCTCAAGGAGGAAAGCACCATGGACTCATGCTCTGGCAAACCCGGCACTGACCTTCAGTCAACCTCACGCCGCACGGCCCTCAAGCGCTGGATCAAGGCCCTCGCCAACATGATGGAGCGCGCCCGCACCCGTCAGTTGCTGGCCCAAATGGATGAACGACAGCTCTCGGACAGCGGCATCAGCCATGGCGAACGGGCAGCAGAACTGCACAGGCCCTTTTGGCGCTAGGGCCTGATACAACCCTGTGCGAATGCAACCGCTCAGCCTAATATCTGCAACGACGTAGCGATTTTCGCCCTGGCTGCGTCAGAACAATCAGACACAGCACCTCGCAGTGGCTGCCCGGCGTCTCACTCAGCGCCCTTCCTTTGTCTGTCCATTCACAGGAGTTCCCTATGTCCCGTCTTCGCCTGCTCGGCGCTGCCGCACTGCTGGCCCTGGCCGCCAATGCCAACGCCACCAGCCTGATCGTGACCACCGATGCCATCGTCGGCGCGCTCAAGGCCACCACCGACGCTACCTCCGACGCCACCTCCTCGCTGCGCGACAACAAGATCGTACGCGCCGCTCGGGATGACGCCGCCAGCTTCGTCGCCACCGACGGCGCCATTCGTGGGGTGAAACTGGAAAGCGCCTTCGACCACATTCGTCAACAGGCTCCGCAACTGCAGGCCACTGACGCGCAGCTGGCCCAGGCAATCCTGGCGATCTGAACGAAGATTTCAGGTGCGCCCACGCACCTGAAACCCTCTGCGCTGGCCCTGTCCGGACCATTGCGCTAGCCTTGGCGCTGATTTTCAGCTGTCGAGACTCAAGGGTTTGTTCCGAATTTCGCTTTTTGCTCCAGTATTCATCGCCGTCTGTTGGGCCGGCTCGGTACAGGCATTCGACCTGACCACCCAAAGCTCGGTCGTCACCGTTTACGCCACAAGCCAGGTGACCTCGGCGCCCTTCGACCATAAACTGCTGCTCGCCGCCCAGGATGACGCCGCCGCCTTCGTGGCAACCGACGGCCAACTGCGTGGCGCGCGCCTGGAGTCCGCCCTGAACTATCTGCGGCAGCACCGGGCAAAACTTCATGCCAGCGACCTTGAACTGGCGCAGGCAATTCTCGTCCAATAGTCACCCCTGTTATTCCGGAGTCGTTCCATGCGTAGCCCGCTGATTGCCGCCACCCTTGGCCTGCTGTTGTTGGCCGACGTGGCCCAGGCACACACCCTGGTGGCCACCAGTAACATCATCGTCCGTGCCTCCGGCCGCACGATCGATTTCACCTCGGACACCACCACCTCGATCCGTGACTCCAAAGTCGTGCGCGAAGCCCACGACGATGCCGCCAGCTTCGTCGCCAGCAACGGTGATATCCGTGGCGCGCAACTGGAAGCCGCGTTCACGGCCCTGCGTACCCAGCTGCCGGAAGCCCGTGACGCCAGCGATCAGGTTCTCGCCGAAGCCATCCTCGCTCTGTGAAACCATTCCTCGCCTGGCTGCTGGCCGGGACCCTGGCGCTGCTCTGCGGCACCGCCCAGGCCGACCTGCAATTGCGCCTCAAGACCGATGGCTTGAGCCCGGCGCAACAACACGCCAGCCAGGCGCTGCTGGATGAAGCGATGCAGGCACTGCCGCCGCGCTTCATCCAGCAACTGGATCGCACCATCGATGTCGGCTGGACCGACCAGATGCCCGACAACGCCTACGGCGAGGCATCCCTGGTGTCGGAGCTGGACCTCAATCGCGCCCTGCTGCCGAGCCTGACCGACGGTTCCGCCGCCACCCAGAAGACCAGCCGTCCCCACGGCACCGTACGCCGGGAAATGCTCGCCACGGTGCTCCACGAACTGACCCACATCTATGACCGCGCGCGCCTGTGGCCCAGCGCCGAACGCAGCCTGATCCAACGCTGCACCCGCAGTAACAGCACCACCGGGCTGATCGGCCTGCCGGATGAGTGCCGCGGCCAGAACGACCGACGCTTCACCCTCAGCGATGACCCGCGCCTGCTGGACCTGGCCGGCTGGCCGCAATATGTCGGGCGCCGCGGAGAACGGGAGCAGCACAACCGCCAGATCGCCCGCAGCCCGGACCTCTACGAGATCACCAACCCGAAGGAATTCGTCGCGGTGAACATGGAGTACTTCCTCCTCGACCCGAGCTACGCCTGTCGCCGCCCGGCGCTGTACCGCTATTACCAGGCGCATTTCGGCTGGGCCCCGGCCGCCAAGGACCACTGCGCCCAGTCCTTCGCCTTCCTCAATGCCGGCAACGACTTCGCCAAGACGCCGCTGGGCAAGGTGGATCCGGAACGGGTCTACGCGGTGGATTACCTGCTGGCCGAAGCCAACCAGAACTGGGTCAGCCGCTGGGGCCACAGCATGCTGCGCCTGGTGATCTGCGCCCCGGGCCGTCCCCGCGGGCCGGATTGCCGCCTGGACCTGGACCAGCACCTGGTGCTGTCCTACCGCGCCTTTGTCGGCGACGTGCAGCTGTCCAGCTGGGACGGCCTGGTGGGCAAGTACCCGTCGCGGCTGTTTGTCCTGCCGCTGTCCCAAGTGATCGACGAATACACCAAGACCGAACTGCGCAGCCTGGCCTCGGTGCCCTTGAAACTGTCGCGCAGCGAGATCGAGGAAGTGGTGGAGCACGCCGCCGAGATGCACTGGAGCTACGACGGCAACTATTACTTCCTGTCCAACAACTGCGCGGTGGAAAGCCTCAAGCTGCTGCGCAGCGGCAGCAACAACAAGCAACTGATCGGCCTCGACAGCATCATGCCCAACGGCCTGCTGGAAGTGCTCAAGGGCAGGGGACTGGCGGATACCAGCGTGCTCGACGACCCACGCGAGGCACTGCGCCTGGGCTATCGCTTCGACTCCTTCCGCGACCGCTACCAGGCCATGTTCGAGGTGATCAAAAAGCACTTGCCGATCAAGCAGGCCAGCGTCGAAGACTGGCTCTCGCTGAGCGCAGGCGAGCGCCGCCAGTGGTTCGACCGAGCCGATCTGCGCACCAGCGCCGCCTTGCTGCTACTGGAGCAGGCCAGCTATCGCCGGCAACTGCTGCTGGCCCAGGACGAGGTCAAGCAGCGTTACCTGGGCGCGCGCGAGCTGAAGAACGGCGGCATGGAAAAGGCCAACAAGACCTTGCAGGAAATTCTCGCCAACAGCGGCTTCCTCAGTCGCCCGGCGGAACTGCTGGGCAGCAGCGGCTACGGCTTGCCGCAACCCGGTGAATGGCAGCGCCTGGAGTCCGAAAGCAGCGAGCGGCAAAAGCAGCTGCAATCCCTGACCGGTGAACTGGACAAGGAAGTGCGAGCCCTGCTGGAGCCGGAGCGGGCCGCTGAGATTGCCGCCAACGAGGCCAACTTGAAGCTGGTGGGCGAGCATTTGAGGACGTTGCACAAGGCGGCGGGCGGGCTGGAGCTGCCGTAGCCGCTGCCGAGCCCGCGAGGCTGAGAAAAGGACCGAAGGGCCTTGCTGGGCGGCCTTGGGAGCCTCGCGACCGCTGCGCGCTCGTGCGCAGCCTGCGGCAGCGGCTACAGGGTTTCCTGCGGTTCTTGCGGCAGGTGCTCGTCCAGATGCAGCCAGGGCAGGCGGCTGTCGGTCCAGATGTGCCGGTCCGCCGGGGCCAGCTCCGGGTGGTCCAGGGTGGCGATGGTGACATCGATGCTGTCCGGGCTCAGGTGGGTGACCAGCGCCAGGTGAGCACCACAGTTGTCGCAGAAATAGCGCGCACAACTTGCAGCAGAGTCGTAGCAGGCGGGAACCCCTTGCAGCCACTTGAAGGCCGAGGCGGGCAGGGTGATCCAGGTGGTCACCAGGCCGCCACTGACCCGGCGGCAGATCGAACAATGGCAGTGGGCGATATCTCGCAGCGGCCCGCTGAACTGGTAGCGCAGCCGCCCGCAGTGGCAGCCTCCGCAGTGCAACTCACTCATGTGCATGCCTCCTGTGGGCCCATGCCCGTCACTTTATGCCGCTGGTCGCCTGCGGCAACATCCGCCGGTTCCTTTCAATGGCGAAAGCTGGCTGAAAGCTTCCCCGATTAGGATCGCCTCCACTACCGGCAACAGACCGGTTGGCCACAGCGGGCGTTTCTCGCGCTCCCGGCCCTATTAACAACAACAATGGTGATTCTGATGTCCGCTCGTACCCGCCTGTTCGCTTCGACTCCTCCCGTACGCCTCGTGCTTGCCGTTCTGCGCTGATCCCACCCGGTTCGCCATTCCCTAGCCGCGCTACGCCTGGAGTATTCCCATGCTGACTTTCCTTGGCTTTGCCATGGTCATCACCTTCATGTTCCTGATCATGACCAAGCGCCTGTCGGCGCTGATCGCGCTGATCATCGTACCCATCCTGTTCGCCCTGTTCGGCGGTTTCGCGCCGAAGATCGGCCCGATGATGCTCGAAGGCATCACCAAGCTGGCGCCCACCGGCGTGATGCTGATGTTCGCCATTCTGTATTTCGCCCTGATGATCGACTCCGGGCTGTTCGACCCGGCGGTGCGCAAGATCCTCAAGCTGGTCAAGGGCGACCCGCTGAAGGTTTCGGTGGGCACCGCGGTGCTGGCCCTGGTGGTGTCCCTGGACGGTGACGGCGCCACCACCTACATGATCTGCGTGGCCGCCATGCTGCCGCTGTACAGCCGCATCGGCATGAGCCCGCGGATCATGGCCGGACTGATCATTCTCGCCGGCGGGGTGATGAACATGACCCCCTGGGGCGGCCCCACCGCCCGGGCCGCCAGCGCCCTGCACGTGGACCCCTCGGACATCTTCGTGCCGATGATCCCAGCGATGCTCGCTGGCGTGGTGGCGATCCTGGCGATCGCCTACCTGTACGGCAAACGTGAGCGTGCACGCCTGGGTGAACTGCACCTGGCGGGCGACGAGATCGATCACAGCGAAATCAGTGTCTCGCAATACCCCGACGCCCGTCGACCGAAGCTGATCTGGTTCAACGGAGCCCTGACCTTCGCCCTGATGTGCGCGCTGATCGCCGGACTGCTGCCGCTGCCGGTGCTGTTCATGGTGGCCTTCAGTATTGCCATGATCGTCAACTACCCCTGCCTGCAGCAGCAGAAGGACCGGGTCGCGGCCCACGCCGGCAGCGTGCTGGCGGTGGTCGGGCTGATCTTCGCCGCGGGTATCTTCACCGGCATCCTGTCGGGCACCGGCATGGTCGATGCCATGTCCAAGAGCCTGCTGGCGGTCATTCCGGACGCCCTGGGGCCGTACCTTGCGGTGATCACCGCGCTGGTGAGCATGCCGTTCACCTTCTTCATGTCCAACGATGCCTTCTACTACGGCGTGCTGCCGGTGCTGGCCGAAGCCGCCAGCCACTACGGCATCACCGCGGTGGAAATGGCCCGGGCGTCGATCGTCGGCCAACCGGTGCACCTGCTCAGCCCGCTGGTACCCTCGACCTATCTGTTGGTGGCCCTGGCCGGCATCGAGTTCGGCGACCATCAGCGCTTCACCCTCAAGTGGGCAGTGCTGGTCTGCCTGTGCATAATGTTCGCCGCTTTGCTGATGGGGATCTTTCCGCTGTTCAGCACGTTGTAAAGGCAATGATTCCCCGCCCGGGCCGGCTCCACGGCCCGGGCCATAACACTCGCGCAAAGGACTACACATGGAATGGCTGACCAACCCGGAAATCTGGGTTGCCTTCTTTACCCTGACTGCCCTGGAGATCGTCCTGGGCATCGACAACATCATCATGATCTCGATCCTGGTCAGCCGCATGCCCAAGCACATGCAGGCACGCACCCGGATCTTCGGTCTGGCGCTGGCCATGGTCACGCGGATTCTGTTGCTGCTGTCGATCACCTGGGTCATGCGCCTCACGGCCGACCTGTTCGTGGTCTTTGGCCAGGGCATTTCCGGGCGTGACCTGATCCTGTTCTTCGGCGGCCTGTTCCTGCTGTGGAAAAGCTCCCAGGAGATGTACCACGCCCTGGAAGGCGAGGACGAAACCCTGGACGAGCCCAAGGGCGCTGGCGGCAAGTTCCTCTACACCATCATCCAGATCGCGATCATCGACATCGTCTTCTCCCTGGATTCGGTGATCACCGCGGTGGGCATGGTTTCCCACGTGCCGGTGATGGTGGCGGCCATCATCGTCGCCGTGCTGGTGATGATGCTGGCGGCCGGGACCATCAGCGAATTCATCGACAAGCACCCGTCGCTGAAGATGCTCGCGCTGTCGTTCCTGCTGGTGGTGGGTACGGTGCTGATCGCCGAAGCCTTCGACGTACACGTGCCAAAAGGCTACGTCTACTTCGCCATGGCCTTCTCCCTGGCGGTGGAAGCCATCAACATCAAGATGCGCACCGCCATCGCGAAGAAGAAAAAACAGCAGGATCCGGTGAAACTGCGCAAGGACGTTCCCGGTCAGTAACCGCGAATCTGCGTAAGGAAAAAGGGGCTTTCGAGCCCCTTTTTCACGTCTGCAGCCGGTTGTTTTCATGACGGTTTTGTTTCAAACGCCGGTTGAGCTATGCGATGCTGGCGCCCCGTGCGTTAGCCAACTACAGCTTAGATACATAACCTAGAACCGCGCGCGACAACGTCCACTGGCCCCGCTTGGGGCTCTTCACCCCAGGGGGGCCGTCTCATGCTGACCCTGCTCAATCTGCTTTCCGCCGTGGCCTTGCTGATCTGGGGCACGCACATCGTCCGTACCGGCATCCTGCGGGTCTACGGCTCCAACCTGCGCCATGTGATCGGCCAGAACATGGCCCGGCGACCGCTGGCCTTCGTTGCCGGCATCCTGGTGACGGCCATGGTCCAGAGCAGCAACGCCACGGCGATGCTGGTGACCTCCTTTGTCGGACAGGGCCTGATGGCCCTGACTCCGGCGCTGGCGACCATGCTCGGCGCCGATGTCGGCACCGCGCTGATGGCCCGGGTGCTGACCTTCGACCTGTCCTGGCTGTCGCCGCTGCTGATCTTCCTCGGGGTGATCTTCTTCCTCTCGCGCAAGCAGACCCGCGCCGGCCAGCTGGGTCGGGTCGGCATCGGCCTGGGGCTGATCATCCTGGCCCTGCAACTGATCGTCGAAGCCGCCGCGCCGATCACCCACGCCCAAGGGGTGAAGGTGCTGTTCGCCTCGCTGACCGGCGACATCCTTCTGGATGCCCTGATGGGCGCGGTATTTGCCATGGTGTCCTACTCCAGCCTGGCGGCGGTGCTGCTCACCGCCACCCTGGCCGGGGCCGGCGTCATCAGCCTGCCGGTGGCCATCGGCCTGGTGATCGGCGCCAACATCGGCAGCGGGGTGCTGGCCTTCCTCGGCACCAGCATGCAAAACGCCGCCGGTCGCCAGGTGGCCCTGGGCAGCCTGCTGTACAAGCTGATCGGCCTGCTGCTGATCATTCCGGTGCTCGACCCCCTGGCCCACTGGATGGACAGCCTGGACTTCAGCCCCCAGGAAGTGGTGATCGGTTTCCACCTGCTGTACAACACCGCGCGCTGCCTGTTGCTGCTGCCCAGTGTCGGCCCCATGGCCCGGCTCTGCAGCTGGCTGCTGCCGGAGCGGCCCCAGGACAACGGCCGCGCACGCCCACGGCACCTGGACCCGGCCGCCCTGGCCACCCCGAGCCTGGCCCTGGCCAACGCCGCCCGGGAAACCCTGCGCATCGGCGATCTGATCGACAACATGCTGGAAGCCATGCGCGATGTGCTGCGGGGCAAACAGACCGCCATCACCCAGGAGCTGCGTGCCCTGAGCGACGACGTCGAAGCGCTGTACAGCGCCATCAAGCTGTACCTGGCGCAAATGCCCCGGGAAGACCTCAGCGAGCAGGACAGCCGGCGCTGGGCGGAAATCATCGAACTGGCGATCAACCTCAAGCTGGCCAGCGACCTGATCGAGCGCATGCTGCGCAAGGTCCAGCAGCAAAAGACCTCGCAACGCCGCTCCTTCTCCGAAGTGGGCCTGGAAGAGCTGACCGGGCTGCACGCGCAACTGATCGCCAACCTGCGCCTGGGACTCTCGGTGTTTCTCAGCGCCGACCCGGAAAGCGCCCGGCAACTGCTGCGGGAGAAACGCCGCTTCCGCGCCCAGGAACGACGCCTGGCCCACGCCCACGTCAGCCGCCTGCAGCGCAAGATCGTGCAGAGCATCGAGACCAGCTCCCTGCACCTGGAGCTGATCGCCGACATGAAGCGTCTCAACTCACTGTTCTGCAGCAGCGCCTACGTGGTCCTGGAAACCTCGGACACCGGGGCGCTGGAAGTCGAGGACATGACTGACATCACCCATTCACCCTGAACGTCCAGAGTTATCTGAAGTCTCTAAAACTTACGCACGCCGTAAGGAAGCTTGTTATGCGTTGTCTGTTATTCGCCTGCCTGTTGCTGGGCAGCGCACAAGGGTGGGCCCTGGATCGTTTCCAGGTCGAAGGCTATACCCTGCCCAACGGCCTGCAGCTGCTGCTCAAGCCCGGTAGCGAACGCGGCCACGTAGCGATCCGCCTGGTGGTGGGGGTCGGCCTGGACGATTTCCCCTGTGCCGACAAGGAGCTGCCGCACCTGTTGGAACACCTGCTGTTCAGTGGCATCGACGCCAGCGGCGAAGGCGGCCTGGAAGAGCGCATGCAAGCCCTGGGCGGCGAGTGGAATGCCTACACCAGCAACGCCGATACCACTTTCGTCATCGAGGCCCCGGCGAGAAACCAGCGCAAGGTCCTCGACCTGCTGCTGTCGCTGCTGACCCGCACCCGCCTTGACGACCAAGCCGTGGCCGCCGCCAAGCAGGTGGTGGAGCGTGAAGACGGCGGCCATTACTCGCACCTGCAACGCTGGCTCGACCGCCAGGACCTGGGTCACAAGGCCAGCAACCAGCTGGCGGTGGAACTGGGGCTCAAATGCGCCGAGCGCGCCGAGGTCGGGCACCTGACCCTGGCTCAGCTGGAGCAGGTACGTAAGGACTGGTACGCGCCCAACAACATGACCCTGATCGTGGTTGGCGAACTGGATCGCCTGTTGCCGGCCTATCTGGAGCGCACCTACGGCGCCCTGGTTCCGGTGGAGCCCAGCGAGCACCCCGACTTGCCGCAGATCCAGGGCACGGCCGCCGCCGAGCGCAACCTGATCCATGGCTGGGTAGGGCAGAGCGCACAGTTGCACTGGCTGTTTCCCGAGCCCCTGCTGGAGCAGCAACACGACGAGACATTCGACCTGCTCAAGGACTACCTGGACTGGGCGCTGTACCGCCAGCTACGCCTGGAGCACGAACTGTCCTACGGCCCCTGGAGCGATCGGGAGGTCTTCGGTGGGGTTGGGTTTCTCAGCCTCAACGCCGACCTGGAGCGTGATGCGCTGCCCCAGGCCCGGCAGGTGGTCGAACAGCTCAAGGCGAGCCTGCTCAAGGACGGCCTCGACCCGGCCACCTTCGAGCGCCTGAAACAGGCCGCCATCGACCGCCAGGCCTGGGCGGTGCAAGGCAACAGCGCCCTGGCGGACTACTACTGGAGCGCCCTGGGAGATTTCGACAACGGCCGTTTCAGCGACCCGGCCAAGCGCCTGCGCGCCGTCAGCCTGGAACAGGCCAATCAGGCCCTGAGGCAACTGCTGCAACAGCCGGGCTACCTGCGCATCGAAAAGCCGCTGCTGGGCGACGAACAACTGCTGTGGCTGGGCGCGGGCCTGCTGGGCCTGATCGTCTGCGCCAGCCTCGGCGCCTACCTGTGGCACCGCCGGCGTCCCGCACCTGCGCCGTAGCAGCAACCCAGGCATTGGCCGCGCAGCTTGCGGCCGACGGCGCGGCCGGCTGTGTTGCACGCTCCAGCCCAAGCCAGCTCCCTCGCCACGGGCAGCGGCCAACGGTATCCTGTCGCGGTTTTTTCCTGCCCAGACTGTGACCCCGCCCGATGCCTAACCTGACCCTCTATATTCAGCGCGTTCTGGAACTGATCAAGCGCTACCCGGGGGTCATTGCGCTCGGCGGTTTCATCTCCGGAGTCGGCAGTTTCATCCTGGTGGACCGACAGCAGAGCCTGGCCTCGTGGATCGCCGTGATCCTGCTGGTGAGCTGGGTCTGGCTGATGCTGGAAAACAGCCTGACCCAGCTGTTCACCAAGGTCTTCAAGCGCGAGATCCCGCAGCCGCTGCTGCGTTACGCCACGCAGATGATCCACCAGGAAAGCCTGTTCTTCGTCCTGCCGTTCTTCTTCATCACCACCAGCTGGAACAGCGGCCAGCTGGTGTTCACCGGCTTGCTGGGAGCGGCGGCGCTGATTTCCATCACCGACCCGCTGTACTACAAATGGCTGGCCCCGCGGCGCTGGCTGTTCCTCGCCCTGCACACCCTGACCCTGTTCGCCGCCTTGCTCACCGCGCTGCCGCTGATCCTGCACCTGACCACGGCCCAGAGTTTCAAGCTGGCCCTGGGCATCGCCATGCTCCTGTCCTTCCCGAGCCTGGCGTCGATCCTGCCGATCCGCAGCCTGCGCAGTGCCCTGGCGGTGCTGGGCATCACCCTGGCCATCGGCGGCACCGGCTGGCTGCTGCGCTCCTGGGTGCCGCCGGCCACCCTGTGGCTGACCGAGGACGCCATCAGCACCCAGCTTCAGGACCGCACGCCGGGGGACAGCCTGGAACAGGTCAGCAGCCGCCAGGTGCGCAGCGACGGCTTGTACGCCTACACCGCGATCAACGCGCCCCGGGGCCTGGACGAACGCATCTATCACGTCTGGCAGTTCAACGGCAGCGAAGTGGACCGCATCGCCCTGGACATCCACGGCGGGCGCAAGGAGGGCTACCGCGCCTGGTCCCACAAGCAGAACTTCCCGGCCAACCCGGCGGGCAACTGGCAGGTCCGGGTCATCACCGAGGACGGGCAGGTGATTGGCGTGCTGCGCTTCGAGATCACCGATCCAGATCAAGATACGGCCAAGAGCGGCGAGGCAAAGTAACGGGGATCGTGCTATTACGTAGCACTGCGCAATCGCCCCACAAGCTCGGAGCTTATGAATACCCGCATGACGCCCGGCACCGCTCAACTGGACAACGCCCACTCTCCGGCGCAACTGCGCATCGGCGGCGACTGGACGCTGGCCCACTACAGCGACCTCAAGCGCCTCTGCCAGAGCCTCGACGGCCACTACGACAGCAGTACCCACATCGACCTCAATGGCCTGGGAGCCCTGGACACCGCCGGTGCCTCGCTGCTGGTGGAACTGCTGGGCGCCGAACGCCTGGGCCAGTCCGCTGAACACCCGGGCTGCACCCTGTCCAGCGCCGATCGCGCACTGCTGCACACGGTCTACAGCTCGCTCAACGACTTCTGTGTGCCAGTCAAGGAACCGGAAATCTCGGTCAGCGTGCAACTGCTTTCGCGCATTGGCAGCGCGGTCTACACCGTCTGGCAGGACACCCTGAAGGTCCTGGGCTTTATCGGCCTGATCCTCGAAACCCTGGCCCGCGGCCTGCTGCGCCCCAAGCGCTGGCGCATCACCCCGGTGGTGGCGCATATCGAACAGACCGGCCTCGACGCCGCCCCCATAGTCGCCTTGCTGACCTTCCTGGTGGGGGCGGTGGTGGCCTTTCTCGGGGCCACGGTGCTGGCCAACTTCGGCGCCAGCATCTTCACCGTGGACCTGGTGGCGTTTTCCTTCCTGCGGGAATTCGGCGTGCTGCTGACCGCAATCCTCATGGCCGGGCGCACCGCCAGTGCCTTCACCGCGCAGATCGGCTCGATGAAGGCCAACGAAGAGATCGATGCGATCCGTACCCTGGGCCTGGATCCGATGGAGCTGCTGGTGTTGCCCCGGGTCCTGGCGTTGCTGGTGGCGCTGCCGATGCTGACCTTCCTGGCGATGCTCTCGGGGATCATTGGCGGCGCCGTGGTCTGTGCCCTGTCCCTGGATATCTCGCCGGCGATGTTCCTGTCGCTGCTGCATTCGGACATCGGCGTTAAGCACTTCCTGCTGGGACTGGTCAAAGCGCCGATCTTTGCCTTCCTGATCGCCGCCATCGGCTGCCTGGAAGGCTTCAAGGTCAGCGGCAGCGCCGAGTCGGTGGGCGCCCACACCACCTCCAGCGTGGTGCAGTCGATCTTCGTGGTGATCGTCATCGACGCCGTGGCCGCGCTGTTCTTCATGGAGATGGGCTGGTGAGCCGCCCGCCACGCGCGCCTGCCAAGGCGGTGATCGAAGTGCGCGGCCTGTGCAACCGCTTCGGCAAACAGAGCGTGCACGAGAACCTTGATCTGGACGTGTACCAGGGCGAGATCCTCGGCGTGGTCGGCGGCTCCGGCAGCGGCAAGTCGGTGCTGCTGCGCAGCATCGTCGGCCTGCGCCAGCCCAGCGAAGGCTCGGTGCGGGTCTTCGGCCAGGACCTGCCGAGCCTGCCGGAACAACAGCGCTCGCTGATCGAGCGGCGCTTCGGCGTGCTGTTCCAGAAGGGCGCGCTGTTCACCTCGCTGACGGTCACCGAGAACGTCGCCCTGCCACTGATCGAACATGCCGGGCTGTCTCGCGCCGACGCCGAACACCTGGCGGCGGTGAAACTGGCCCTGGCCGGGTTGCCACTGTCGGCGGCGGACAAATACCCGGCCTCGCTGTCCGGCGGCATGATCAAGCGTGCGGCCCTGGCCCGCGCCCTGGCCCTGGACCCGGACATCCTGTTTCTCGACGAACCCACCGCCGGCCTCGACCCGGTGGGCGCCGCCGCCTTCGACCAGTTGATCCTGACCCTGCGCGATGCCCTGGGCCTGAGCGTGTTCCTGGTCACCCACGACCTGGACACCCTCTACACCATCACCGACCGGGTGGCGGTGCTGGCGCAGAAAAAGGTGCTGGTGGCGGACGCCATCGATGTGGTCGCCGACACCCCGGACGAATGGATTCACCAGTACTTCCATGGCCCACGCGGCCGCGCGGCCTACCAGGCCGCTACACAGACCAACGAGGGATGACATGGAAACCCGAGCCCATCATGTACTGATCGGCCTGTTCACCGTGATCGTGGTGGCCGGCGCCTTGTTGTTCGGCCTGTGGCTGGCCAAGTCCAGTGTCGACAGCGCCTTCCAGGACTACCAGATCGTCTTCATCGAGGCGGTCAGCGGCCTGTCCAAGGGCAGTGCCGTGCAATACAGCGGGATCAAGGTCGGCGATGTGGTCAACCTGCGCCTGGATCCCAAGGACCCGCGCCGGGTGCTGGCGCAGATCCGCCTGGGCAGTGAAACGCCGATCAAGGAAGACACCCAGGCCAAGCTGGCTCTGACCGGCATCACCGGCACCTCGATCATCCAGCTCAGCGGCGGCACGCCGCAAAGCCCGCCGCTCAAGGGCAAGGATGGCCACCTGCCGACCATCATCGCCTCGCCGTCGCCCATCGCCCGCCTGCTGAACAACAGCAACGACCTGATGACCGGGGTCAACCTGCTGCTGCACAACGCCAACCGCATGTTCTCCCCGGACAACGTGGAACGGGTCAGCAACACCCTGGACAACCTGCAGAAAACCTCGGCCAGCATCGCCGGGCAACGTGATGACCTGCGCCAGCTGATGCAGCAACTGGGCACCATCAGCAAGCAGACCAGCGCCATGCTGGAACAGACCACCGCGCTGATGCGCAACGCCAACGGCCTGCTCAGCGACCAGGGGCAGCAGATGGTCGGCAGCGCGGCACAGGCCATGCGCAACCTGGAGCACAGCAGCGCCACCCTGAACAAGCTGCTGAGCGACAACCAAGACTCGCTGAACAACGGCATGCAGGGCCTCAATGGCCTGGCCCCGGCGGTGCGCGAACTGCGTGAAACCCTGAGCTCGCTGCGGGCCATCACCCGCCGCCTGGAAGCCAACCCCGGCGGTTATCTGCTGGGTAACGAGAAAAACAAGGAGTTCACGCCATGAAGCGTGCCTGTCGCCTGTTTGCCCCCCTGGCCTTGAGTGCCGCCCTGGCCCTGACCGGCGCCTGCTCGATCCTGCCCAAGGGCGAGCCACTGGACGTCTATCGGCTGCCGGTGAACCAGGCTGGCGCCACGGCCCCGAGCCAGTCCCTGCCGTGGTCCTTGCAGCTGCTCAAGCCCCAGGCCAGCGACGCGCTGAACAGCGCGCGGATCGCGGTGCTGCCCCAGGGCAACCTGATCAGCAGCTACAAGGCTTCGCGCTGGAGCGACCCGGCGCCGATCCTGCTGCGCAACCGCCTGCTGGATGGTTTCCAGCGCGATGGCCGGGTGCAGCTGTTGAGCACCGACGACAGCAACCTGCAGACCGACCTGGCCCTGGGCGGCGACCTGCAAGCCTTCCAGACCGAATACCAGGGCAACAACGCTCAGGTGGTGATCCGCCTGGATGCGCGGCTGATTCGTGGCAATGACCAGAAGATCCTCGCCAGTCGACGCTTTGAAGTGCGCCAGCCGCTGGCTGAAACCGGAGTGCCGGCGGTGGTGACGGGATTTGGCCAGGCCAGCGATGCGCTGACCCGGCAGGTGGTGGATTGGGCGGTGGGGCAGGGCAATCGGGCGCTCAAGCATTGAGCGCCCATTCGCCGGCAAGCCGGCTCCTACGGATGGTGTAGGAGCCGGCTTGCCGGCCAAGGCTCGGTCAACTCAGCCAAAGAACCAGTAGCAAACCGCAATCGCCGCCACCACGCCGGCGAACTCCGCCAGCAAGGCACAGCCCACGGCGTGCCGCACCCGCTGGATGCCCACCGCGCCGAAATACACCGCCAGCACATAGAAGGTGGTTTCGGTGCTGCCCTGGATGGTTGCCGCCACCAGCGCCGGGAAGCTGTCCACGCCCTGGGTCTTCATGGTTTCGATCAGCATCGCTCGCGCCGCACTGCCGGAGAACGGCTTGACCATGGCGGTGGGCAGGGCATCGACGAAGCGCGTGTCCCAACCGGCCCAGGCCACCAGGTGGCGAATACCGTCAAGACCGAAGTCCAGCGCCCCGGAAGCGCGCAGCACGCCGATGGCGCAAAGCATGGCCACCAGGTACGGCAAGAGGTTCTTGGCAACCTCGAAGCCTTCCTTGGCGCCTTCGACAAAGGCCTCGTAGACCTTGACCTTGCGCAGCGCGCCGATCACCAAAAACAGCATGATCAGGCCAAACAGCGTGAGGTTGCCGAGGATCGACGACAGCGACGCCAGGGCGCTGGCCGACAGGGTCGCCAGCAAGGCCATGAAGGCGCCCAGGGCCAGGGCCCCGGGGATCAGGTAGGCCAGCACCACCGGGTCCCACAAGCGCAGGCGCTGCATCACCGCCACCGACAGCAGGCCCACCAGGGTCGAGGCACTGGTGGCCAGGAGAATCGGCAGGAACACCAGGGTCGGGTCGGCCGCGCCTTGCTGGGCGCGGTACATGAAGATGGTCACCGGCAGCAGGGTCAGGGACGAGGCATTGAGCACCAGGAACAGGATCTGCGCATTGCTGGCGGTGGTGGCGCTGGGATTGAGTTCCTGCAGCGCGCGCATGGCCTTGAGGCCGATCGGCGTGGCGGCGTTGTCCAGGCCCAGGCCGTTGGCGGCAAAATTCAGGGTGATCAGGCCCAGGGCCGGGTGACCGGGCGGCACCTCCGGCATCAGGCGCTTGAACAGCGGGCCCAGGACCTTGGCCAACCATTCGACGATGCCGGCCTTCTCGGCGATCCGCAGAAAGCCCAGCCACAGGGTCAGGGTGCCGAACAGCAGCACCATCACCTCGACCGACAGCTTGGCCATGGCGAAGATGCTTTCCACCATGGCGGCGAAGATTCCGGCGTTGCCGCCCACCAGCCACTGCGCCAGGGCGGACACGGTCGCGACGATAAAGAAGCCAAGCCACAGGCCATTGAGCATCGGTCATACCCCTCGAAAGATGCGGCGAATGATAGCGGGGCGGGCAGAAACGACAAACCCCGGATCAACCGGGGCCTGTCATCTGTAGGAGCCGGCTTGCCGGCGAAGGCGAGCGTCAGGCATGTGCAGGGCTTGGGGCCTCTTCGCTGGCAAGCCAGCTCCTACGCAGCAGGCGCTTAGCCCTTGGTGGTTTCGCCGACTGGCAGCGGCTCTTTGCTGCGCCAGTGCGGCAGGGAGTTCCAGTAGCGCTGGCCCTTGGCGTCGTCGTACATGCCTTCCCAACGCGCGATGACCAGTACCGCCAGGGCGTTGCCGATCACGTTCAGGGCGGTACGCGCCATGTCCATCACCCGGTCGACACCGGCGATGAAGGCCAGGCCTTCCAGCGGAATGCCCACGCTGCCCAGGGTCGCCAGCAGCACCACGAAGGACACGCCCGGAACCCCGGCGATGCCTTTGGAGGTGACCATCAGGGTCAGCACCAGCAGCAGTTGCTGGCTGATGGACAGGTCGATGCCGTACAGCTGGGCGATGAAGATCGCCGCGATGGACTGGTACAGGGTCGAACCGTCGAGGTTGAAGGAGTAGCCGGTTGGCACCACGAAGCTGCAGATGGCTTTCGGCGCGCCGTAGGCTTCCATCTTCTCGATCACCCGCGGCAGCACGGTTTCCGAGCTGGCGGTGGAGTAGGCGAGCACCAGCTCATCCTTGAAGATGCGCATCAGCTTGAGCACCGAGAAGCCGAACAGGCGAGCGATCAGGCCGAGGATCACGAAAGCGAAGAAAGCGATGGCCACGTAGACCAGGATCACCAGCTTGGCCAACGGCAGCAAAGAGGCAAAACCGAAGTTGGCGACGGTCACCGAGATCAAGGCAAACACACCAATCGGCGCGTAGTTCATGATCATGTGGGTGACTTTGAACATGCTCTCGGAGACGCCCTGGAACATCTTCACCAGCGGCTCGCGCAGATCGGACTGCAGGCTCGACAGGCCCAGGCCGAACAGCACCGAGAAGAAAATGATCGGCAGCATCTCGCCACGGGCCATGGCCGCGAAGATGTTCGATGGAATCAGGTTGAGAATGGTCTCGATGAACGCGTGTTCATGCTGCACTTCGGCGGCGGTGGCCTGGTACTTGGAAATGTCCACGGTACCCAGGGTGCTCATGTCGATGCCCGCGCCCGGATGGAACAGGTTGGCCAGCAGCAGGCCGACGACGATGGCGATGGTGGTGACGATTTCGAAGTAGATGATGGTCTTCAGACCGATGCGGCCAAGTTTCTTGGCGTCGCCGACACCGGCAATGCCGACGATCAGCGAGGAGATGACGATCGGGATCACGATCATCTTGATCAAGCGGATAAAGATATCGCCCGCAGGTTGCAGGACGTTGCTGACCCACCAGGCTTTTTCAGCACTGAAATGATTGAGCAGCGCGCCAATCGCAATCCCCAGGACCAGACCAATGAGGATCTGCCAGGCGAGGCTTAATTTTGCCTTCTTCATATCATTACCCTTACTTCAGTTGGACTCGGGCTGATGCGCGAACTGGAACGCTCAATGGCGGAAAAGTTTGTGCATCGGCCCCCGTATAAGGTCATCCCGAGCGAGCATTTACAGCTCTGTGCGGGCGAAAAAAGGCGCAACTATTCCGATGCAAGGGGGGAACGTCTAATGCCGTAAACGCCTACCCTATGCCGAATCGGCATGAGTTTTTCCAAATAAAACGAGCGTCCCAACCGGTTCGAATACGACATTTCGGCAGGCATAAATGCCGTGAAACAGCCATTTCAGGCGGCGTGCAGGCATGTCTGAGAGGTCAGGAAAAGATCGTAAAAAACATGGGAATGTTCTGATTCGGTCGCCAGGAAACCCTGGGATTATTCCGCAAAGTTTCTCGATATACGGTCGCAGAGAAACACCCGGAAACGTTTGATCGGGGTCAAAGGAAGATTTTTTTCAGGATTCGCTTCGGTGTAGATGCAGCAACAGCTCTAGAACAGGTCTTTGCCCATTCAAGCACGCCGCAAGCCCTTCAAGTCGATGACGACTTGAGAGCTTGCGCCGCCGCTCTTTCCTGACCCGGCCCTTGCGGAGGTACTCCCTGTACCCCTAGGTCACTCCGATCATGCAAGCATCAGAACATCCCGGCCCCTTGGTCATGCACGCGCCTTCCTCGGGCGGTGCAAAGTCGAAAGCGCCTGGGCGGCCCTTTCGCCTATCTGTTATGCAATATCGGCAATACCGGACTCAGTACCAGTTCGGATCCTTGCGCAATTGCTCTTGCAGCAAAGCCTGCATGCCTTCGTCCGGCTTACCGAGGAAACGGTAACTGGCATGCCGCGTCGGCGACTTGTCCGCGGGCAGGCCGGCCGGTACTTCGACCCACAAGGCATAGGCATGCTTCTTGTCGAAGCTGAAGGCAACGATCAGCCGCTGGTTCTGACAGCTCTGCGCGGTTTCGCACAGCGGTCCGACCAGGTACTGATCGCCCCCCTCGGTCACGGCGTTCATCTGTTGTGGAGCATCACCCGACAGGTTCATCACCCATTCGGGCAGTCGCTCCTCCTGATGCACGACCTTCTGCCAGGTTTCACGAAACTGCGGATCGGAACCCAGCAGCTGGTTGGCGCGGGCCTGGCCATCATTGTCCGCCGACGCCAGGGCGCTGACGCCCAGCAACAGCACGGCGGCCAGGGTCTTCAACGAGGGACTCATGTTCAGCCTCGGCCACGACGGCCAAAGAAGAACGAAACGACGAACATCACCAGGAACACCACAAAGAGAATCTTGGCGATACCCGTGGCGGTGCCCGCGATACCACCGAAGCCCAGTACCGCAGCGACAATGGCAATGATCAGGAATGTGATTGCCCAGCTCAGCATGATGATTCTCCTTACTCTTCTATTAGTGATAGTGCCGGTGGAGCCGCCGGACGCCGCCTAATGCGGGCCGGCCCTTGGTGCCTAGAACACCCAGCGTTGCTGACGTGGCGCCTCAAGCGCCGGCTGCGCCTGATCGACGGCCATCAGTTGCACGGGCGTGGCGTCGTTGAGCTTGCTGCTCACCGAGCTGAAATGGGTCTGGGTGAAGTGATGGACCGGCACCCGCGGGGCAGGCGCCTGACTGTCCTGCCAGCGCTGGTACTGTTGCCCGGCGATTAGAGTGACCAGCAACGCCAGACTGGCGAACAGACCTTGCTGAAGGTGCAGTGGCGCAATACGCAATTGGGCAAGACGTTGGCGATTCATCCTGAAACTCCTCCCACACTGGTGGCGATGTTGTTATGGAAGCCATGGCTCGTGCTTCGCTGATAAGAGGGTTATTGCAGTCTGCATGCCAGCTTTTCCAAAGGAATAAATATCAATAAAATCAACAACTTAAACACGATCAAAAGAGCCGCCTCACACGCATCCTGCACGATGCACCCTGGCCGACCGTGCGAAATGCACGATCAACGCGGACCGCCTGGAGGGCTTTTTGATCTGAGGGGGAACTTTGCCGAGCGGCGGACAGCCTGATACAGACCCGGTGCATGCCAAGCATCTGTAAAACCCATTGAGTTTCAGTCGGTTAGCGATTTCGGCCGGAGATATCTAACCTGCATGCCGTGGAATCGATCAGAATCAACCTTGCAACTTGCCCGATTTATCTGGGACTAAATAAGACCATTCATTAAAGGAGCCTGGGAAATGGAGTCAGCGCCGGAGAATCAAGGCCGCATCCTGCTGGTGGATGACGAATCCGCCATCCTTCGCACCTTCCGTTACTGCCTGGAAGACGAAGGCTACACCGTGGCCACCGCCAACAGCGCAGCCCAGGCGGATGCGCTGCTGCAACGCCAGGTGTTCGACCTGTGCTTCCTCGACCTGCGCCTGGGCGAAGACAACGGCCTGGACGTGCTGGCCCAGATGCGCACCCAGGCGCCCTGGATGCGGGTGGTGATCGTCACCGCCCACTCCGCCGTGGATACCGCGGTGGACGCCATCCAGGCCGGTGCCGCCGATTACCTGGTCAAGCCCTGCAGCCCCGATCAACTGCGCCTGGCCACCGCCAAGCAACTGGAAGTGCGCCAGCTCTCGGCGCGCCTGGAAGCCCTGGAAGGTGAGGTGCGCAAGCCCAAGGACGGCCTGGACTCCCACAGCCCGGCGATGAAAGTGGTGCTGGAAACCGCGCGCCAGGTGGCCGGCACCGACGCCAACATTCTGATTCTCGGTGAGTCGGGCACCGGCAAGGGCGAACTGGCGCGGGCCATCCACGGCTGGAGCAAGCGGGCGAAGAAGTCCTGCGTGACCATCAACTGCCCGTCCCTGACCGCCGAGCTGATGGAAAGCGAGCTGTTCGGCCACAGCCGCGGGGCCTTCACCGGAGCCAGCGAAAGCACCCTGGGCCGGGTCAATCAGGCCGACGGCGGCACCCTGTTCCTCGATGAGATCGGCGACTTCCCCCTGACCCTGCAACCCAAGCTGCTGCGCTTCATCCAGGACAAGGAATACGAACGCGTCGGCGACCCGGTGACTCGCCGGGCCGATGTGCGGATTCTTGCCGCCACCAACCTCAACCTCGAGGACATGGTGCGCGACGGGCGCTTTCGCGAAGACCTGCTGTACCGCCTGAACGTGATCACCTTGCACCTGCCACCCCTGCGCGAACGCAGCGAAGACATCCTGACCCTGGCCGATCGCTTCCTCGCACGCTTCGTCAAAGAGTATTCGCGACCGGCCCGAGGCTTTTGCGACGAAGCCCGGGAAGCCCTGCTCAACTATCGCTGGCCGGGCAACATCCGCGAGCTGCGCAACGTGGTGGAACGGGCAAGCATCATCTGTCCCCAGGAACGGGTGGAGATCATCCACCTGGGCATGGCCGAGCAACCCACCAACAATGCCCCGCGGATCGGTGCCGCGCTGAGCCTGGACGAGCTGGAAAAGGCCCATATCGGCGCGGTCCTGGCCACCAGCGACACCCTGGACCAAGCGGCCAAGACCCTGGGCATCGACGCCTCGACCCTGTACCGCAAACGCAAACAGTACAACCTGTGAGCGCTCCCCCATGAAGTTAGCGATGAAACTGCGAACCCGGCTGTTTCTGAGCATCTCGGCCCTGATCACCGTCGCCCTGCTGGGGCTGGTGCTCGGGCTGGTCAGCGTGATGCAGATGGCCAGCACCCAGGAGTCGCTGATCCGCAACAACTTCATCACCCTGGACCTGGGGCTCAAGCTGCGCCAGACCCTGGGCGACCAGCTGATCATCATGCTCAGCAAGGAGCCCGATCGCGCGGCCCTGGAAGCCTCCAGGGAACACTACCTGGCATTGCTCGACCAGGGCATTGCCCAGGAACAGCAGAACCCGGGCCCCAGCCACTTTCAGCAGGCCCGCGATGACTACCTGAGTTTCTTCCAGGCCTTCGAGCGCATCAGCGGTTCCCCCGGGATCAGCGACAACCATGCGCTGACCGAGCGCTTCAATGCGTTGCGCAGCGGCCTGATCAACGAACACAAGAGCGCCCTGGACAACATCAGCCAGGTGGAGCGCCAGGCCCGTGAGCGCGCCCTGCTGGTGGCCGGCCTGCTGGGTCTGGTGGCCCTGGCGGTGCTGATCATCGGCTTCGTCACCGCTCACGCCATCGCCCAGCGCTTTGGCGGGCCGATCGAGGCCCTGGCCAAGGCCGCGGACAAGATCGGCCAAGGCAACTTCGACGTCACCCTGCCCATCTCGGCGGCGGCGGAGATGAACCTGCTGACCCGGCGTTTCGGCATCATGGCCGAGGCCTTGCGCCAGCATCAGGCAACCAATGTCGATGAACTGCTGGCCGGTCAGCAGCGCCTGCAGGCGGTGCTCGACAGCATCGACGACGGCTTGTTGATGATCGACCGCCAAGGCCGCCTGGAGCACCTCAATCCAGTGGCCCAGCGCCAGTTGGGCTGGGATCAGGAGCGCCTCGGCCAGGGCCTGGGCAGCGCCCTGCAACGCCCGGAGCTGGATGAGCAACTGCAGCTGGTCCTGCGCGGCGGCACCCTGGAGCGGGCCCCGGACGACCTGGATGTGGAGGTCGACGGCGAATCCCGCCTGCTGACCTACAGCCTGACCCCGGTGAGTCACACCCAGGGCCATATTCTCGGGGCGGTGATGGTGCTCCACGACGTCACCGAACAACGCGCCTTCGAGCGGGTGCGCAGTGAATTCGTGCTGCGCGCCTCTCATGAGCTGCGCACTCCGGTGACCGGCATGCACATGGCGTTCGGCCTGCTCCAGGAGCGCCTGCACTTCGCCGAAGAGTCCCGGGAAACCGACCTGCTCAATACGGTCAACGAAGAAATGCAGCGCCTGATGCAATTGATCAATGACCTGCTGAACTTCTCGCGCTATCAGAACGGCCTGCAGAAGCTCACCCTTGCTCCCTGTCCCCTTGAAGAACTGCTGGAGCAGACTCTGGAACGCTTCCGCGAACAGGCACAGCGCCAGGCCATCAGCCTGCTGCTGGACCTGCAGGCGCCGCTGCCGCGCCTGCACGCCGACCGGCCACAGCTGGAACGGGTGCTGGACAACCTGATCGACAATGCCTTGCGCCATACCGCCAGCGGCGGCCAGATCCGCCTGCAGGCCCGGCGGCACGGCGAGCGGGTGATCATCAGCGTCGAGGACAACGGCGAGGGCATTGCCTACGGTCAGCAGGGCCGGATCTTCGAGCCCTTCGTCCAGGTCGGGCGCAAGAAAGGCGGCGCCGGGCTCGGGCTGGCGCTGTGCAAGGAAATCGTCCAGCTCCACGGCGGCCGCATGGGGGTCTACTCAAGGCCGGGACAAGGCACCCAGTTCTACCTGGCCTTGCCCCTGTAGGGCGTCAGGCTTCGTCATCCAGGCGCCGGGGCACCAGGCGCCGCCCCCGGGTAATCAGCTCGATGAACTGCAACGCGCTCAAGGCATGGGCGAACAGCCAGCCCTGGCCGTAGCTCACGCCTTCGCTGTTGAGCAGCGATGCCTGGTCTTCGAACTCGATGCCCTCGGCGATCACCTTGAGCTTCAGGGCATGGGCCATGCGGATGATGTGGGGCGCCACGCCACTGCTGGCAGCGTCATGACCCAGGGCGTCGATAAACGCCTTGTCGATCTTCAGGCAATCCACCGGCAGGCTTTGCAGGTAGGCCAGGCTGCAGTAGCCGGTGCCGAAATCATCGATCAGCACTTGATGCCCCACGTCCCGCAGCGCCTGCAGGTTGTCCCGCGCCACCACCACATCGATCAGGCCACGCTCGGTGACCTCGAAGGCGATCTGCCGCGCGGCCACCTTGTGCAAGGCCAGGAGCCGCGCCATGACCTGGCCGATGCGCGGCACCATGACATCGCAGGCCGCCAGGTTGACCGAGATGTACAGCTGCGGGTTGGCCCGCAATACGTGCCCCAGTTGTTCCAGCAGGCGCTGCAGGACGAAGTCGGTGATCTGGCGGATCTGCCCGGTGTTTTCCGCCAGCGGAATGAACAGGTCGGGGCTGGTCAGGGTGCCATCCGGACGGCGCCAGCGCAGCAAGGCTTCGGCCCCGACACACTCCCGGCTGCTGAGGTCGAAGATCGGCTGGTACAGCACCTGCAACTCGCCACGGCGCAGAGCGCCTTGCAGCTCCGCCCCCAGGGATTGGCGCTGGCGCGCCAGCTGATACACCAGGCCACCGATACACAGCGCCAGCACCAGGCTGATCGGCAACAGCCACCACCAGCCGTCGAGCATCTCCGCCTGCATGCTGGCCCGGGGCGTGATCAGCACCAGCTGGTACTCGGGATTCTGGGTCGGCATGCGATAGATCAGCAGGTCCGGAGTGACCTGCAGCGGCCCGTCGCGAGCGGCGCGCCAAGGCTCCACCGGCGGCCAGGCACGGGCCGGACCCAATACCGGAATGGCCCGGGCGCCATGCTCGACCACCACCATCAGGCTGCCACCGGCCGGCAGGTCCACCACATCGGTCAGGTGCCCGCGGGAGGTGGCCACGCGAAAATTGCCTCGGCCCAGCATCAGCGCGGCCAGGTTTTCATTGGGCTGGGCAGAGGTGTTGAGCCAGTAGCTGTAGGTCGGCCCGCGGATATCCGGGGCCCTGGGCGAGGGCACGAGGTTCTGCCGCGGCGAGTTGGAGCACGTCTGGGTGGCATCCATGTAGGCCGCTTCATAGATGAAGCGGTAGCTGAAGCTGACCTGCTGCAGGGCGCTGATCAGCTCGGCGCTGCACTCGCGCAGCGGCTGGGCTTCGAGCACGTCCAGACCTTCACGCAGTTGCCCGAACAGTTGCTCCAGGCGCTCCAGAAAGCGCTTGCCCTGGGCATTCATCTGCTCGCTCTCCCGTTGCTGGACCTCATGCATGGCCACCCCGGCACTGCCGAGCAGCAACAGCGCCGCGCTCAGCACAGCCGTCAGCGTCGCCAGCAACCAGGGGCGATAGAACCAGGTACGGGTGGGCTCACGAGGAACAGGCATCGTGGAGGATCCGAGGGATACCAATGAGTTATAGCAACTGATTGGGTATTCGGCCCGGACCGTCCGGCGGCGTCATTATTTTGTCTGATTGAGGACCTGCAGCATCGCTGCACTTTCGGCATCCGGGATGCCGTCGAAACGACCCGGACGATAGTGCATCTGGAAGGCCGCCAGCACGTGCCGGGTGGCTTGATCCAGCTCGCCGGTCTGCGGGGTGGCGTAGCCCAATTGCGCCAGTTGCTGCTGGAACCAACTGATGCTCGGCAGGTTCACCGCGAAGTACGCCTGCTGACGGGCCACCGCCTGGGCATTGGGCCATAGCCCCAGGCCGGCGTCGGCCAGGCGCTTCCAGGGAAACAGCGGACCCGGATCGAGCTTGCGCGATGGCGCGATGTCGCTGTGGCCGATGATGTGGCGCGGGGAGATGTTGTTGCGCTTGCTGATGTCTTTGAGCAGCACGATCAGATTCTCGATCTGCGCTTCGCTGTAGGGATACCAGAGCCGTCCATTGGGTCCGTCGCGAAAGCCCGGGTTGACGATCTCGATGCCGATCGAGCTGGAGTTGAGCCAGGTACGCCCCTGCCACTGGCTTTCACCGGCGTGCCAGGCACGGTACTGCTCGTCCACCAGCTTGTAGATGGTGGCCGACTTGTCGTCGCCGATCAGGTAGTGGCTGCTGACCTGGCCCCGCGTCAGCAGCGCCAGGGAACGCTCCAGGGACGCCGAGGTGTAGTGAACGATGATGAACTGGGCGCGCTGATCGTAATTCACCGAGGGGTGGCTGGTGTCGATACGCGGACCGCTGGCACAGCCGGCCAGGACCAGGAGCAAGAAGGCAAGAGCAAGGCGTTTCATGGCAGAGGGCAATACGCTGCAGACAAAGAATGCAACAGTGTAACGTACTGCCTGCGCCGCCATGGGCAAAAACCGTGGTTTGAGACAGGAATCGGCCTGCGCCTCAGCCTGCCTCCACCCGGTTGCGACCAGCGTCCTTGGCCCGATACAGCGCCTGATCGGCCCGTTTGATCACCAGTTCGCTGCGATCACCGGGCTTGAACGCACTCAGGCCGACGGACACGGTGATGGTCACCGGCTCCCCCTTGAAATGAAACGGGCAAGCCTCAACGGCGGCCCGCAGCGCTTCCACTATTCGCGTGCCGACCGGCCAGGGAGTGTTGGGCAACAGCAGGACGAACTCCTCGCCACCGAAACGGGCGATGAAATCGCTGCCCCGCAGGCGCTTGCGCAGCACGTTGGCAATGATCTTCAACACCTTGTCCCCGGCCAGATGGCCGTAGTTGTCGTTGATCCGCTTGAAGTGATCGAGATCGAGCATGGCCAGCAGCAGGCTGTTGCCATGTTGCTGCCATTGGCCGATCTCATGCTCCAGGCGCTCGCTCCAGGCGGCGCGGTTGGGCAAGCCGGTCAACGGGTCGATCAGCGCCTTCTGCCGCTGTTCTTCCAGGTGTTCACGGTAGCCCTGGGCTTCCTGCTCCATGCTCGAGACACGTTCTGCCAGGCTTTGCAGGCGGGCGGCCACTTCCTTCTCGCGCTCGTCGCGCTGCTTCTGGTGCTGGTCCATGGTGCCCAGCAGGCCTTCCAGATGACTTTCCAGCACCTGCTTGAGGTCATCCAGATCCGCCGCTTCCTGCACGCTGCTTTGCAGGCCATCGACCTGTTGGCGAATCTGCGTGTCCATGGCCCGCGCCGCCGAGCTGCTGTCGGCATGGCCGTCGCTGGCCGCCTGCAGATTGCTCTGGAAGGCTTCCAGACGCTCATTGAGCTGCTTGAGGTAGGCCTCGAACTCATGCTGACCCGAATCGGTGATCGCCAGCATCAATACCGCCAGATCATCGAGGATCGGCAGCAATTCATACCAGTTCAACCCATGCTGCAGACGATCGCGCATGGCTTCGGCCTGGGGCCGATGGCGCTCCGGCAGGCTCAGGTCATCGAGCAGCCCCAGCAGGGTGTGCTCGATATGCTTGGCCACCGAGCTATAGGAAGGCTCGGGGGAGTCCGGCAGGGCGTAGAGCACATCGTGCTCGGATTGCTCCGGATCGATGGCGGCCAGGGCCTCGGCCATGACCGGCGGCAGGGGCAGGCTGTCGAGCAGCACGGCCGGGGAAACCGCAGGCTGGGGCAGCAGCTCATCGGGGTTGGGCGCAGCCGGCTCGCTCTGAGGTTCGATAGGCGCCTCTGCCGGCGACGCGGCGAGGGCGACCGGAGCGGCTTCAACGGATGCCGGCGCCTGAACCTGGACCGCCAGCTCGACTGCAACGGGCGCTTGCTTCTCGACCTGGGACGCGGGCTCCTGCGGTTGTTCCTGCGCCAGGACAGGGGGCACGAACGCCACCACTGAAGGAGGGGCCGAGGCGACAACCGCCTCGGCCTCGATCTTGGCCGGCGCGGCGGACGCAGGCTCCGCCAGCACGCTCGCCTCGGGCTCGGCCGGGGCCGCTGCCAAGGGTGCCGAAGGAGGGGCGGCGACTTCCGGCACGTCCGTGCTCGGGGTCTGGTAATGCTCGCGAGCCGCTGCCACCGGTTCTGCGGCTGCCTCGGCCAAAGGCGGGGATTGCACGCTGGCAGCGGGAACAGGCGCCGCGGGCGGGGCCGCTTCGGCCTGGGGAGCTTCACCGGTGTCTCGTCCCCCGAACAGACGCTGCAGCAGGCTCGGACGATCTGGCTCGGCCGGGGTTTCCAGCTGGCTCAGGGCCTTGCCCTGGAGGCTGCTCAGTTCCCCTAGTAACAAGGGAATCTCCCGCGCCTGAGTGACCCGCCCATCCAGCTGCTTGGCGAAGACCTTCAATGGGCGACGGACTTCCCGGGGCAGGGGCAGGGACTGCAATTGGGTCACCAGCGCCGTCAAGGCGCTGCTCATCTGCTCGACCCGGGTTTCACGCCGTTGCTCGGAATCCAGCACGGCCTTTTCCAGGCGCGGCAGCAGCGCTGCCAGCGCGGCGTCCATGTCGTCGGTGCGCACCACCTCGCGCATTTCCTTCATGCACTGGTCGACCGCACGGTCGGTGCCTTCCGCCGCCAGGGTGCTGCGCACCAGGCCGCGACGCAGCAAGTCCAGGCGAGCGGCCCAACGGCGCTCGAGCTTTTCCTGCTGTTCGATACTTTTGAGGTACTTCTCTTTCCAGCGCTGGGCGTCGTCGCTCATTCATCGGTTCCGCGAGGGGCAGGACTCAACGCGGGCAATGCATCGGCCGTGAGCGAACCCGGCAGACGAATCTCTACCGCGACCGGCAGGTGATCGGATATGGGTTGGGCCAGGACTTCGACTCGCTCCAGGGTCAGGCTGGGGCTGAGCAGGATATGGTCCAGGCAACGTTGCGGACGCCAGCTGGGGAAGGTCGCCTGCAATTGCGGCGCCAACAGGCTGAGGTCGCGTAGAGGGGAGTGCTCCAACAGATCGCTGGCGTGGGTGTTCATGTCCCCCATCAGCACCTGATGTTTGTAGCCGCCGATCAACTCGCGGATATACGCCAGTTGCCGGGTTCGGACCCGGGCACCCAGTGCCAGGTGCATCATCACCACCACCAGCGCTTCGGGGCCTTCCCCAAAACGCAGGAGGATCGCACCGCGCCCCTTGGGGCCGGGCAGCGGGTGGTCTTCAATGGCCCAGGGACGCAAGCGGCTGAGCACGCCATTGCTGTGCTGTGCCAGGCGTCCAAGGTTGCGATTGAGCTGTTGATACCAGTAGGGGAAGGCGCCCAGCTGAGCCAGGTGCTCCACTTGATTGACGTAGCCCGAACGCAGGCTGCCGCCATCGGCTTCCTGCAGGGCTACCAGGTCGAAGTCCCCCAGCAGGTTGCCGATCTTCTGCAGGTTTTCGGCACGCCCGTGGTGAGGCAGCAGGTGCTGCCAGCCACGCGTCAGGTAATGGCGATAGCGCTCGGTGCTGATACCGACCTGGATATTGAAACTGAGCAAGCGCAGGCGACTGTCCGCTGGCAGGCCGCTCGACGCCAAATGGTGTTCGTTGACCTGCGGATCATGCAGGCCAACGATGCGTTCCGAGCCCCAGCGCGGCATGGCGGCGGCGCTTACTTGGCTGCGCGCTCTTTGGCGATCAGCTGGTCGGCCACGCTCAGCGCGCCTTCAGGACCACCAGCGGTGCCCAGGTCGAAACGGTACTTGCCGTTGACCACCATGGTCGGTACGCCGGTGATCTGATAGGCCTGGGCCTTCTTCTTGGCGTCCTCGACCTTGCCTTTGACGGCGAAGGAGTTGTAGGTGCTCAGGAACTTGTCCTTGTCGACGCCTTCGGCTGCCAGGAACTCGGCCATTTCCTCTGGAGTGGCGAGTTTCTTGCCGTTGTGGATGGCTTCGAATACGGCTTTGTGAACCTTGTGTTCGACGCCCATGGCTTCCAGGGTGATGAACAGCTGGCCATGAACGTTCCAGATACCGCCAAACATGGCGGGGATGCGCACGAAGTTGACGTCGGCAGGGAGTTTTTCAACCCAGGGATTGATGGTCGGCTCGAAGGCGTAGCAGTGTGGGCAGCCATACCAGAACAGCTCTACGACCTCGATCTTGCCAGGCACGGCAACCGGAACGGCGCTGCTCAGCTCGACGTAGGTTTTACCGGCTTCAAGCGGCTCGGCAGCTTGAGCGGTCACGCCAAACAGGCTGGCGGTGACGAGAGCGGCGCTGAGAATCAGATTACGCATGCTTTACTCCTGGACAATTTTGGCGCCTCGCGCGACCTGAATTCAGACAGATCATGGCGGGCTTGAGTTCGCTAGTGTAGCGGCAGACGCCATAAAAAAGGGCGGCCTGAGCCACCCTTTATGCTTGCACCGTCAGATTAATCGATCATTAACGTTGCCGCGGTTCAACAGCCTCGGCAACTTGATCGAGCCGGCTTAGTGCAGGCCCTGAATATAGCTGGACACCGCTTCGATGTCTTTGTTGCTCAACTTGGCGGCGATGCTGCGCATGACCATGGTGTCGCCGTCGTTGGTACGGTTGCCTTCGCGGAAGTCGGTCAACTGCTTGGCGACATACTGCGCGTGCTGGCCACCCAGATGAGGGAAGCCGGCCGCTGCGTTACCTGCGCCATTAGGCGAGTGGCAGCCGGTGCACGCTGGCATGCCCTGATCGAGCTTGCCGCCGCGGAACAGTTCTTCGCCGCGGGCCACGACCTTGGGATCGGCGGCACCGACGCTGCCTTTCTGGCTGGCGAAGTAAGCGGCGATGTCCGCCAGGTCCTGATCGCTCAGGTTGGTCAGCAGACCGGTCATTTCCAGCACTTGCCGCTTGCCAGACTTGATATCGTGCAACTGCTTGTCCAGGTACTTTTCCCCCTGACCGGCCAGCTTGGGAAAGTTTGGCGCCATGCTGTTCCCATCAGGGCCGTGGCATGCACCACAGACTGCGGCTTTCGCCTGACCGGCAGCAGCGTCGCCTGCGGCATGGGCTACACCTGTGATGCCCAAGGTCAACAGCAGACTCACGAGTAATTTGTTCATCAGCTAATCCAACTACGGCTAAGGGTTAAGAGTTATGGACCGGGATCACTCGCTCATCCAGTGGATGATGGCTCGGTAATCCTCGGCACTGCAGTCCATGCACAAACCACGCGGCGGCATCGCCTTGAAACCCTGGGTCACGTGTTGCACCAGCGTCTCCATACCTTGCGCCAACCTCGGCGCCCAAGCTTCCTGGTCGCCCTTGCGGGGCGCCGTGGGTAGTTGGCCGGAATGACAAGCCCCACAAACACGGTTGTACACAGCTTCCGGATCCTGTGTAGCCTGAGCGCTGTAAAGCGGCATCAAGACACCGGCAGCTAGCAGCCATTTCGTCATAAAACGACCTTTTCAGGGTTGAGAGCGTGCTGCGTTCTGGTGCGCAGTCAAGGTTTATCGCTCTCGTGTACTTCATCCTACGCTGGGACAAAGCGCACACAAAATCTGCGGCATTATATACTGGCGCTACTGAAACGGAAACGACACCGCTCGCCGCGTCCACTCTCGGCATCGCACTTATCTCGGAAATCCCATGCAACTCAAGAACCCCATCCTCGGTCTGTGCCAACAGGCTACGTTCATGCTCAGCGCCGCCAAAGTCGACCAATGCCCAGACGATGACGGCTTTGAAGTGGCCTTCGCCGGGCGCTCCAACGCCGGTAAATCCAGCGCCCTGAACACCCTGACCCATGCCAGCCTGGCACGCACCTCGAAAACCCCGGGGCGCACGCAGTTGTTGAACTTCTTCAAGCTAGACGACGATCGCCGTCTGGTCGACCTGCCGGGCTACGGCTACGCCAAGGTGCCGATCCCCCTGAAGCAGCACTGGCAGCGCCACCTGGAAGCCTATCTGGGCAGCCGCGAGAGCCTAAAAGGCCTGATCCTGATGATGGACATCCGGCATCCCATGACCGATTTCGACCTGCTGATGCTGGACTGGGCCGTGGCCAGCGGCATGCCGATGCACATCCTGCTGACCAAGGCCGACAAGCTGACCTATGGCGCGGCCAAGAACACCTTGCTCAAGGTCCAGTCGCAAATCCGCAAGGGCTGGGGCGAAGCGGTCACCATCCAACTGTTCTCGGCCCCCAAGCGCATGGGCCTGGAAGAGGCCTACACCGTATTGGCCGGCTGGATGGAACTGGCCGACAAAGGCGCCGAAACCGAGGCCTGAGAGACGTAGGGAAAATTGCCTGGGGGATGATCAGGCAAGGCAAAAGCGCGGTGCGGAAGCGGAGTTTACTGGCTGTAAATGAGCATTTCGCGCTGCGCTTTTAACGCAGCATGGTCATTTCCCAGGCAATTTTCAGGCAAAAAAAACCCCGGACTTCGTATGGGGAGGGGGAAGTTCGGGGTTCAAGTTCTAGACCGCTAGGGCGGGGTCCAGATATCTGCCAACACTTAACACAACATAGGAGCATCGAAGGGCTTCACCAGCCATTCAGTAACTCTGAGTGGGCTTTCACTGTATTAGTTCCAGCGGGTTGCAAAAACTATTGGCAATAATCGATGAAATTTTCCGCGCTAATAGCCATTCGCCAGTTTTTACCGCGACACTATGCCGCGGCAAAAACCACTGAAAAGTGCCCTTAATGGGCCTCATCCCAGTTATTTCCTACCCCGACTTCCACCAATAACGGCACATCCAGGGTCGCGGCACCGCTCATGTAGCCACGAATCTCGTCACGCACCTGGTCCACCAGGTCTTCCCGCACTTCCAGCACCAGTTCGTCGTGCACCTGAAGAATGACCCGAGCATCCAGCTGCGAAGACTCCAGCCAGTTGTCCACCGCCACCATGGCTTTCTTGATGATGTCCGCTGCCGTGCCCTGCATCGGCGCGTTGATCGCCGTGCGCTCGGCACCGGCACGCTCCTGCGGCTTGTTGGAGTTGATCTCCGGCAAGTACAGCCGACGCCCGAAGATAGTCTCGACATAGCCCTGGTCCGCCGCCTGGGCGCGGGTCCGATCCATGTATTCGCGAACCCCCGGATAGCGGGCGAAATAGGTATCGATATAGGCCTTGGCCTGTTTGGTATCGACACCAATGTCCTTGCCCAGCTTCTGCGCGCCCATGCCGTAGATCAGCCCGAAGTTGATGGCCTTGGCGCTGCGACGCTGATCGGACGTCACATCCTTGAGCTCCACCTTGAACACTTCGGCCGCGGTGGCGGTGTGCACATCCAGGTTGTTGCGGAAGGCATTGAGCAGGCCTTCGTCCCGGGACAGGTGCGCCATGATCCGCAGCTCGATCTGCGAATAGTCCGCCGCCAGCAGCTTGTAGCCGGGCGGTGCGATAAAGGCCTGGCGAATGCGCCGGCCCTCGGCGGTACGCACGGGAATGTTCTGCAGGTTCGGATCGCTGGAGGACAACCGGCCGGTAGAGGCCACCGCCTGATGATAGGAGGTGTGGATGCGCCCGGTACGCGGATTGATCTGCTCCGGCAGACGATCGGTGTAGGTGCTTTTCAGCTTGCTCATGGAGCGGTACTGCATCAGCACCCGCGGCAGCGGATAGTCGTCTTCGGCGAGCTTGGCCAACACCTCTTCAGCCGTGGAAGGCTGGCCCTTGGCAGTCTTTTTCAGCACCGGCAGGCCAAGCTTGTCGTAGAGAATGGACCCCAGTTGCTTGGGCGACCCCAGGTTGAACTCCTCACCGGCGATCTCGAAGGCTTCGCGCTCCAGGGCCACCATCTTGTCCCCCAGCTCGATGCTCTGCACGCCTAGAAGCTTGTCATCCACCAGCGCGCCCTGGCGCTCGATGCGTGCCAGGACCGGCACCAGCGGCATCTCGATATCGGTGAGCACGCTGGCCAGACTCGGGATGGCAGTCAGTTTTTCGAAGAGCGCCTGATGCAGGCGCAGGGTGATATCGGCATCTTCCGCGGCGTAGGGACCGGCCTGTTCCAGCGGAATCTGGTCGAAGGTCAGCTGCTTGGCACCCTTGCCGGCGATGTCCTGGAAGCTCACGGTGGTGTGGTCCAGGTACTTCTGCGCCAGGCTGTCCATGTCATGGCGGGTGGCGGTGGAGTTGAGCACATAGGATTCGAGCATGGTGTCGAATGCGATGCCGCGCACGGTGATGCCATTGGCCTGGTCACCGCCAATCGCGCAATTGGCCAGGATGTTCATGTCGAACTTGGCGTGCTGACCGACCTTGAGCAGCTTGGGATCTTCCAGCAACGGCTTCAGGGCCAGCAGCACGGTATCGCGGTCCAACTGCTCCGGCGCGCCCAGGTAGGAATGGGTCAACGGGATGTAAGCCGCTTCCCCGGCCTTGACCGCAAACGACAGCCCCACCAGCTGCGCCTGCTGAGCATCGATGCCGGTGGTCTCGGTATCGAAGGCAATCAGCTTGGCGTTCTTCAGCTTCTCCAGCCAGACGGCAAAACGCTCCTGATCGAGGATGGTTTCGTACTGCAGCTCAAGCGGTGCCTGTTCGGCGGCTGGCGGTTGCGGCGCAGCGGCCGGCGCCGTCTCGGCACCACTGAGCTCGACGCGTTTGGCGTCGCGCTGCAACTCATCGAGCCAGCTCTTGAATTCCAGCAGGCTGTAGAGCTCCATCAGCTTCTCGCGATCCGGCTCGCCCAGGTGCAGGTCGTCGAGCCCGATATCCAGCGGCACGTCCACCTTGATGGTTGCCAGCTGATAGGAGAGGAAGGCCATTTCCTTGTGTTCTTCGAGCTTGGCCGGCAGGGTCTTGGCCCCGCGAATCGGCAGGGTCGGCACGATATCGAGCTGCTCATACAGTTCCTTGAGCCCGCCATTGACCCCCACCAGCAGCCCGGAAGCGGTCTTCGGACCAATGCCAGGCACCCCAGGGATGTTGTCGGAAGAGTCGCCCATCAACGCCAGGTAATCGATGATCTGCTCGGGAGCGACACCGAATTTCTCCTTCACGCCCTCCACATCCATGCTGCTACCGGACATGGTGTTGACCAGGGTAATGTGCCCATCCACCAACTGGGCCATGTCCTTGTCGCCGGTAGAGATCACCACCGGACGATCCGCCGCCGCGCTGCTGCGGGCCAGGGTGCCGATCACGTCGTCGGCCTCGACCCCTTCCACACACAGCAACGGGAAACCCAGGGCGATCACACTGGCGTGCAAGGGCTCGATCTGCACCCGCATATCGTCGGGCATGCTCGGACGGTTGGCCTTGTACTCGGCATACATGTCATCGCGGAAGGTCCCGCCCTTGGCGTCGAAGACCACCGCGAACGGGCTGTCCGGGTACTGCTTGCGCAGACTCTTGAGCATGTTCAGCACGCCCTTGACCGCGCCCGTGGGCAGGCCTTTGGAAGTGGTCAAAGGTGGCAACGCATGAAACGCGCGGTACAGATAAGAAGAACCGTCCACCAGGACGAGGGGGGCTTGGCTCATGAGCGGGATCAACCTTTTCGGCGGGTCCGGCGCTAGAATAGCGGGACCGTTGACGACAAAGGGACAAGGTTATCATGCGCACACTAAATCGCTTGCTGCTGGCCGGCTTGATTGCAATCGCTCCAATGGCCGTGATCGCCGCAGAAGATGCGCCGTCAGCGGACCCGCAAGTCACCATTCGCACGGAAGGCGACAAGACCATCCAGGAATACCGGCAAAATGGCTTTCTGTATGCCATCAAGGTCACGCCCAAGGGCGGCAAGCCCTACTTCCTGGTGCGCGCTGATGGCTCCGACGGTAACTTCATCCGTTCGGATCAGCCCGATATGCTGATCCCTGCGTGGAAAATCTTTGAGTGGTAAGCCACTCCGACTTCAACTCAATGGCGCTGGCTCAATAGCGGCGCCCGTACTGGCAGTTTTTAACCATGTCTGTGTTCACCCCCCTGGCTCGGCCCGAGCTGGAAACCTTTCTCGCCCCGTATGGGCTCGGCCGCCTGCTTGACTTCCAGGGGATCGCCGCTGGTAGCGAAAACACCAACTTCTTCATCAGCCTGGAACAGGGCGAGTTCGTCCTGACCCTGGTGGAACGCGGCCCGGTCCAGGAAATGCCGTTCTTCATCGAACTGCTGGACGTGCTGCACCAGGCCAACCTGCCGGTGCCGTATGCCCTGCGCACCCGCGACGGCGTCGCCCTGCGCGAGCTGGCGGGCAAGCCGGCGCTGCTGCAACCGCGCCTGGCGGGCAAGCACATCAAGCAAGCCAACGCCCAGCATTGCGCCCAGGTCGGTGAGTTGCTCGGGCACCTGCACGTGGCCACCAAGGACAACATGATCAAGCGCAAGACCGATCGTGGCCTGGACTGGATGCAGGAAGAGGGCGCGCAACTGCTGTCGCACCTGGATGCTGCCGCTCAAGACCTGCTGCAGCGGGCGCTGGATGAAATCGTCGCACAGAAGGCGCGGATCCTGGCCCTGCCCAGGGCCAACATCCACGCCGATCTGTTTCGCGACAACGCCATGTTCGAAGGCACCCACCTGACCGGCCTGATCGACTTCTACAACGCCTGTTCGGGACCGATGCTCTACGACGTGGCCATTGCCCTGAACGACTGGTGCTCCGACGCCGAAGGCGTGATCGACGGCCAGCGGGCCCGGGCCCTGCTCGGCGCCTACGCCACCCTGCGGCCCTTCACTGCCGCCGAGGCCGAGCTCTGGCCGACCATGCTGCGAGTGGCCTGCGTGCGCTTCTGGCTGTCACGGCTGATTGCCGCCGAGAGCTTCGCCGGGCAGGACGTGCTGATTCACGATCCGATGGAATTCCAGCAGCGCCTGGCACAGCGGCAGCAGATCAGCATCGCGCTGCCGTTCGCCCTGTAAAACGCTTCGCGGGCCAGCCCGCTCCTACAGAGCGCACCTGTAGGAGCGGGCTGGCCCGCGAAAGACACCCCGCAACAATCCCTGCTTAAAGCTGCTCCAGACAGCCCGCCAGATCATTGCCCAACTTCTCCAGCACCTGCTCATAACCTTGGGCAGTAGCCGGTGTGTACCCACCCAACGCATCCAGCTCCGCCAGCTTCACCGGTAGGCCGGCGACCAGGGTTTCCGCCAACCGCGGACGCAAGGGCGGCTCGCTGAACACGCAAGTCTTGCCCACCTGCTGCAAGCGTGCGCGCATGGCGGCGACATGCTGGGCCCCCGGCTGGACTTCCGCCGCAACGCTGAAGACTCCGGTGTGCTTGAGGCCATAGGCGTCTTCGAAGTAGTCGAAGGCTTCGTGGAAGACGAAGTAAGGCTTGCCGGCGATGCCCGCCAGACGGGTTTTCAAGCGGGCGTCCAGGGCGTCCAGACGCTCATTGAAGGCTTTCAGGTTGCTCTGGTAGCGAGCGGCATTGCCCGGGTCGGCGGCGCTCAGGTCGGCGGTCATGCGGGCGGCGATCACCCGAGCGTTGACCGGCGACAGCCACAGGTGCGCATCCAGGGTGCCGGGGCGATGATCATGGTCATGTTCATCGGCATCTTCGCCATTAGAGTGACTATCTTCGGCGAAATGACGTAGTTTCATGCCCGGCAGGTCCTGCACCGCCACCGACGGCAGGCTGCGGCCCTTGAGCACCCGCGGCAGGAAACCTTCCATGTCCGGACCGATCCAGTACAGCAGGTCGACGCTCTGCACCTTGCGCACGTCCGAAGGACGCAGCGCATAGTTGTGCGGCGACGCCCCCGGCGGAAGCAATACCTCCGGCACCGCCACGCCGTCCTGCACCGCGGCGGCAATCAGTTGCAAAGGTTTGATGCTGGTGAGTACCCGGACTTCGGCCTGGGCCGAGCCGATCGCGAACAGGCTGAAGGTAAAAGCGACAAAAAGGCGAAAAAGTCGGGACACGATGGACACTCGAAGAGGCGAGAACGGGTAACATAATAACGTCTCTCACAAACCTCGTCGCCGCTCATGCCTAAAACACCCCTTGCCAGCCGTCCACACGACCACTCTCACTGCGTGCACAGCGCACTGTCTGAGGCCGACGCTCTGTGCGCACGGCAAGGCCTGCGCCTGACCGCCCTGCGCCGGCGGGTGCTGGAGTTGGTGTGGCAAAGCCACAAGCCCCTGGGCGCCTACGACATCCTGGCCGTGCTCAGCGAGCAGGACGGCCGCCGCGCCGCGCCGCCAACGGTGTACCGGGCGCTGGATTTCCTCCTGGAAAACGGCCTGGTGCACCGCATCGCATCGCTCAACGCCTTTGTTGGCTGCAACCACCCGGAGCATGCGCATCAGGGCCAGTTCCTGATCTGCCGCGAGTGCCACGCGGCCATCGAGCTGGAGCAGAAGTCCATCAGCGACGCCATCGTCACCAGCGCCCGCGACGTCGGTTTCGTGGTCGAGGGCCAGACTGTCGAAGTGGTCGGGCTCTGCTCGGGCTGCCAGGGGGCTTGATGAGCACAGCGTTGATCCGCCTCGAGCAGGTCGGGGTGACCTTTGCCGGGCAGAGCGTGCTGGACAATATCCAGCTCAGCGTCGAGCCCGGGCAGATCGTCACCCTGATCGGCCCCAACGGCGCCGGCAAGACCACCCTGGTACGCGCCGTACTCGGTTTGCTCAAGCCCGACAGCGGCAGCGTCTGGCGCAAGCCCAGGCTACGGGTCGGCTACATGCCGCAAAAGCTCCATGTCGACCCGACCCTGCCGCTGTCGGTGCTGCGCTTTCTGCGCCTGGTGCCCGGGGTCGATCGCAGCCGAGCGCTGGCAGCCCTCAAGGAAGTCGGCGCCGAACAGGTGATCGACAGCCCGGTGCAAAGCATTTCCGGCGGCGAGATGCAGCGCGTGCTGCTGGCCCGGGCCCTGCTGCGCGAGCCTGAGCTGCTGGTGCTCGACGAACCGGTGCAAGGCGTCGACGTGGCCGGCCAGGCCGAGCTCTACAGCCTGATCACCCGCCTGCGGGATCGTCACGGCTGCGGCGTGTTGATGGTCTCCCATGACTTGCACCTGGTGATGAGCACCACCGACCAGGTGGTCTGCCTCAACCGTCACGTCTGCTGCTCCGGGCACCCCGAGCAGGTCAGTGGCGACCCAGCCTTCGTCGAGCTGTTCGGCAAGAACGCGCCAAGCCTGGCGATCTACCACCATCACCACGATCACGCCCATGACCTGCATGGCTCGGTGGTCACCCAGCCCGCCGCGGGCCACGTCCATGTCCACGGAGAAAACTGCAAGCATGGCTGATTTTCTGCTCTACGCCCTGCTCGCAGGTCTGGCCCTGGCGGTGGTCGCCGGCCCCTTGGGTTCGTTCGTGGTCTGGCGGCGCATGGCCTACTTTGGCGACACCCTGTCCCATGCCGCGCTCCTGGGGGTGGCCCTGGGTTTCCTGCTGGATGTCAGCCCGGCGGTGGCGGTCACCGTGGGCTGCCTGTTGCTGGCGGTTCTACTGGTGACCCTGCAACAACGCCAGCCCCTGGCATCCGACACGCTGCTGGGGATTCTTGCTCCCAGCACCCTGTCCCTGGGCCTGGTGGTACTAAGCTTCATGCATGAAGTGCGGATCGACCTGATGGCCTACCTGTTCGGTGACCTGCTGGCGATCAGCCCGGGTGACCTGGCGTGGATTCTCGGCGGCAGCGCAGCGGTGCTGTTGTTGCTGGTGGCTCTGTGGCGGCCCTTGCTGGCGATCACCGTGCACGAGGAATTGGCCAAGGTCGAAGGCCTGCCCGTGCCGTCGCTGCGCCTGGCGCTGATGCTGCTGATCGCCGTGGTCATTGCGGTGGCGATGAAAATTGTCGGGGTGTTGCTGATTACCTCGCTGCTGATCATCCCGGCCGCTGCGGCACAGCGTCACGCCCGCTCGCCGGAGCAGATGGCCCTGGGCGCAAGCCTGCTGGGCATGCTCGCGGTCTGTGGCGGCCTGGCGCTGTCCTGGTTCAAGGACACCCCGGCCGGACCGTCGATCGTGGTGGTGGCCGCCGCACTGTTTCTGCTGAGTTTTGTTCTGCCCCGTCGAGGGGTGTAGACTTGCTCGCTTTTTGCGCAATTAGAGAGTCGCAGGAATGAAGCCGTTCGCCTCCCGTTATCTGCTCCTTGTCGCATTCTCCCTGCTGTTGGGGGCCTGCCAAAGCACGCCACCGGCGACCACCGAGGTCCCCGATGCGCGGGCCACGGCCATCGCGCAGCTGGAACAAAACATTGCCAGCAACGAGCTGGCGACAGCGGAAGATCAACTGAGCGCCCTGCAGGCACAAACCCCTGACGACCCGCAGCTGGTGCAATACCAGCGGCAGATTGCCGAGGCCTACCTGCAACGCAGTCAGATCGTCCTGCAAAAGGGCGACGTGAATGCCGCCGCCACCGCCCTGAGTCGCGCCCGGGCGCTGATGCCCAAGGCGCCGGCGCTGACCGGTGGGGTCAACAACGCCATTGCCCACGCGCGCAAGGCCGAACTGGAGCAGGCCGAAGCCGCCTTGAAGGCCGCCGAGGCGCGTCCAGCGGCCCGGCTGATCGACCCTGCGGCCCAGAGCACCACCATCGCCTTGAACGTCACCGATATCCGCAAGCTGCGTAAGCAACTCGATGCGCTGGCCGCCGATGTGGTGAATTACCAGTGCGACGTGAGCATCCAGGTGCCGCGCACCGAGGATTACCCTTGGTTGTCGACCCTGCTCGGCAAGCGGGTGAAGAAGCTCGACCCGGACTTCGAGCAGAAAATCAGCCGGCAGATCGTGCGCCATGTACCGGCGCAGATGGTCTTGAGCCCGCGCAAGGCGCAGTAAAGCCTTCGCCGGCAAGCCGGCTCCTACACGGAGCGAGCTTGTCGGCGAAAGTGTGTTCAGGCCGGGATTGCCTTGGCCTTTTCCTCTCGATCCCAGACCCGATGCTGGCCAATGGCGGCAAAGAACGCCTTGAATGCCTTGGCATCCCCTCCAACGATCAAGCCCTCGTCCGCTTCCAGCCCGAGCACCGCCAACAGCTCCCGGGCTTCGCCGTGCAAGGCAATCGCCTTGAGATGCTTGTAGGCCTCCAACAGGTAATGCAAAGCCACGCCATTGCCGCTCAGGGCCTTGATCGACTGCGCACCACCCGGCACGAACACCGCGTCGAAGGCCACTGAGGGCAAGCCCTCCATGGAGGCATCCACCGCCAGGCGCTGGCCATCCGCAGTGGTCACCGGCGCCGAGGTCGGCCCCAGCAGCTTGGCGTGTGCCCCTTCGGCCTTGAGAGCCTTCTGCAACGCCTCAATCGCTGCACCATCAACGCCGTTGGCCGCAAGAATCGCCACTTTCCGCGTTTTGATATGCCCCGGCAGCAGGTTCGCCTGGCTCAGGGCCGGCGAACGTGTGAGCGACGTCTTGCGCTCTGCCACAGTGGCCTTCTTCGGCGCGGCCAAGCCCAGGTTCTCGGCCACGCGCGCGGCCAGGTGCAGATCGATGTTGGCGAGGATCTCGTTCACTTGCCGCTCACGGATCCACTGCCGCTCGACCTTGCCCAGCTCGAAGCTGTAGGCCGCGATGATGTGTTCCTGCTCGTGCTTGCTCATGCTGTTGAAGAACAGCCGCGCCTGGGAGAAGTGGTCGCCGAACGACTCGCTGCGCTGGCGGATCTTGTGGGCATCGATGCGCTCGTTATAACTCTCGAAACCACCATCCTGGGCCGCCGGCGGGGTTTCTTTCGGCCAGCCACCATCGATGGAGTTCGGCTCGTAGGCAGCCCGCCCCCTGTCGATGGTGCTGCGGTGCATGGCGTCGCGCTGCCCGTTGTGCAAAGGCGTCAGCGGCCGATTGATCGGCAGCTCATGAAAGTTCGGCCCACCCAGGCGACTGATCTGGGTATCGGTGTAGGAAAACAGCCGCCCTTGCAGCAGCGGGTCATTGGAGAAATCGATCCCCGGCACGATGTGCCCCGGGCAGAAGGCGACCTGCTCGGTTTCGGCAAAATAATTGTCGGGGTTGCGGTTGAGCACCATCTTGCCCAGGGGCGTGATCGGCACCAGTTCCTCGGGGATCAGCTTGGTAGGGTCGAGAATGTCGAAGTCGAAATTGTGTTCGTCTTCTTCGGCGATGACCTGCACGCCGAACTCCCACTCCGGGTAATCCCCGGCCTCGATGGCATCCCACAGGTCACGGCGATGGAAGTCGGTGTCCTTGCCCGCCAGCTTCTGCGCCTCGTCCCAGACCAGGGAACAGGTGCCCACCGTCGGCCGCCAGTGAAACTTGACGAAGCTTGCGCGCCCCTCGGCGTTGATCAGGCGAAAGGTGTGCACGCCAAAGCCCTGCATGCTGCGCAGGCTTTTCGGAATGGCCCGGTCGGACATGGCCCAGATCACCATGTGCGCCGATTCCGGCTGCAGGGAGACGAAGTCCCAGAAGGTGTCGTGGGCCGAGCCGCCGGTGGGGATTTCGTTATGCGGCTCGGGCTTCACCGCATGCACGAAGTCGGGGAACTTGATCGCGTCCTGGATGAAGAACACCGGCATGTTGTTGCCCACCAGGTCGAAGTTGCCCTCGTCGGTGAAGAACTTCACGGCAAATCCCCGGACATCGCGCACGGTATCGCCGGAGCCTCTTGGCCCCTGGACCGTGGAAAAGCGCACGAACACCGGGGTCTTCTTCTGCGGATCGCGCAGGAAACCGGCCTTGGTCAGCGCCGAATGATTGTCGTAGCTCTGGAAGTAGCCATGGGCACCGACACCGCGGGCATGGACGATGCGCTCGGGAATCCGCTCATGGTCGAAGTGGGTGATCTTCTCCCGCATGATGAAGTCTTCCAGCAGCGAAGGACCACGAGCGCCGGCCTTGAGGCTGTTCTGATTGTCAGCGACCTTCACCCCCTGATTGGTCCGCAGGGCCTGGCCCGTGGCGTCGGAGCGGAACGGCTCCAGGCTCTGCAACTTGGTGTTGCTGTTGCCCCGGTCCAGGGTATCGGTCCCGGCCATCTGGCTTTTCGGGGCATGGGTTTTTTTCGTACTCATCAGGCAAGAACTCCTCGTTGGCGAAACCCCTGGCGCGCCGGGGCTTCGTGAACACAGGCCCACAGGCACGGCACCTGGGGCTTTTCGAGTGGCTTAAGTAGTGACTGACGAGAAACCGCGAGCGTTCCTTTTTTATGACCTTTGATCGCGTTATCGCCAAATGGCAGGATGATCGCGAAATAAATGCTAAGAACCTCTATACGGACAGGCTAAAATGCGCGCCCGGCTAACCGCTGATCCTTTTCTAACGCGCCCCACAAGGTTCGCTACGTGATCGAGTTTCAAAACGTCCATAAAACCTACCGGGTCGCCGGTAAGGATATTCCCGCCCTGCACCCGACCAGTCTTCGGGTCGAGAATGGCCAGGTGTTCGGCCTGATCGGTCATTCCGGGGCGGGCAAAAGTACCCTGCTGCGCCTGATCAACCGCCTGGAAAACCCCAGCGGCGGCCAGATCATCGTCGACGATGAAGAAGTCACCGCGCTGGATGCCAATGGCCTGCGCCGCTTCCGGCAACAGGTCGGGATGATTTTCCAGCACTTCAACCTGCTGTCCTCCAAGACCGTGGCCGACAACGTCGCGCTGCCCCTGACCCTGGCCGGCGAACTGTCACGCAGCGACATCGAGCGCCGCGTCGCCGAGTTGCTGGACCGGGTCGGCCTGGCCGACCACGCCAGGAAATACCCGGCGCAGCTGTCCGGCGGCCAGAAGCAGCGCGTCGGCATCGCCCGCGCCCTGGCCACCAAGCCGAAGATCCTGCTGTGCGACGAAGCCACCAGCGCCCTCGATCCGCAGACCACCGCGTCGGTCCTGCAACTGCTGGCCGAGATCAACCGCGAACTGAAGCTGACCATCGTGCTGATCACCCACGAGATGGACGTGATCCGTCGCGTCTGCGATCAGGTGGCGGTGATGGACGCCGGCCAGATCGTCGAACAAGGGCCGGTGGCCGAGGTGTTCCTGCACCCCAAGCACCCGACCACCAAGCGCTTCGTCCAGGAAGACGAGCAGATCGACGAGAACGAGCAGCGCGACGACTTCGCCCATGTGCCGGGGCGCATCGTGCGCCTGACCTTCCAGGGCGAGGCCACCTACGCACCGCTGCTGGGCACCGTGGCCCGGGAGACCGGGGTCGACTACAGCATCCTCGCCGGACGCATCGACCGCATCAAAGACACCCCTTACGGGCAACTGACCCTGGCCATCACCGGCGGTGACATGGAAGCGGCCTTCGCCCGCTTCACCGCGGCGGATGTCCACATGGAGGTGCTGCGCTGATGGATACCTTCTTCGCCAACATCGACTGGCTGGAAATCTGGCTGGCCACCGGCGACACCCTGATGATGCTCGGCGGTTCGCTGCTGTTCACCGTGCTCCTGGGCCTGCCCCTGGGCGTGCTGCTGTTCCTCTGCAGCCCGCGCCAGCTGCTGGAGCAGAAGAGCCTCTACGCGCTGCTGTCGCTGATGGTGAACATCCTGCGCTCGCTGCCATTCATCATCCTGCTGATCGTGATGATTCCCTTCACCGTATTGATCACCGGCACGTCGCTGGGGGTTGCCGGGGCCATTCCGCCGCTGGTGGTGGGCGCCACGCCGTTCTTTGCCCGGTTGGTGGAAACCGCCCTGCGCGAAGTCGACCGCGGCATCATCGAAGCCACCCAGTCCATGGGCGCCAGCACTCGGCAGATCATTACCAACGCCTTGCTCCCGGAAGCCCGCCCGGGCATCTTTGCCGCTATCACCGTGACCGCCATTACCCTGGTGTCGTATACCGCCATGGCGGGCGTGGTAGGTGCTGGCGGCCTCGGCGACCTGGCGATCCGCTTCGGCTACCAGCGTTTCCAGACCGATGTGATGGTGGTGACCGTAGTGTTGCTGCTGGTGCTGGTCCAGGTTCTGCAAACCGTCGGCGATAAGCTGGTGGTGCATTTTTCCCGCAAATAATTGCAAACGCCGGCCCTGGCCGGCAGGCGCCCGGGGTCGGGCGACTTACAAGGAGCTTGTTCGATGAAAAAACTACTCGTCGCTTTCGCAGCCGTTGCCGCGTTCTCCGCGCACGCCGCCGAAACCCTGACCGTGGCCGCCACACCAGTGCCCCACGCCGAGATCCTGGAATTCGTCAAACCGGCCCTGGCCAAAGAAGGCGTGGACCTGAAGGTCAAGGTCTTCACCGACTACGTGCAGCCCAACGTGCAAGTGGCCGAGAAACGCCTGGATGCCAACTTCTTCCAGCACCAGCCGTACCTGGATGAGTTCAACAAGACCAAGGGCACCAAGCTGGTGAGCGTGGCCGGCGTGCACGTGGAGCCCCTGGGCGCCTACTCCAGCAAGTACAAGCAGCTCTCCGAACTGCCGGGCGGCGCCACCGTGGTGATTCCCAACGACGCCACCAACGGTGGCCGCGCGCTGTTGCTGCTGGACAAGGCTGGCCTGATCAAGCTCAAGGACTCCAACAACATCCTGGCCACCGTCAAGGACATCACCGAGAACCCCAAGGACCTGAAGTTCCGTGAACTGGAAGCCGCCACCATCCCGCGCGTGCTGACCCAGGTCGACCTGGCCCTGATCAACACCAACTACGCCCTGGAAGCCAAGCTGGACCCGTCCAAGGACGCCCTGGTGATCGAAGGCAAGGACTCGCCTTACGTGAACATCCTGGTGGCCCGTCCTGACGACAAGGACTCGGACGCCATGAAGAAGCTGGTCGCGGCCCTGCACAGCCCGGAAGTGAAGCAGTTCATTCTCGAGAAGTACAAAGGCGCCATCGTGCCGGCGTTCTGATCGGTTGCAGAAACACAAACGGGGCGCCTTCGGGCGCCCCGTTTTGTTTGTGGCCGCTGCCGCAGGCTGCGATAAGGCGCGCAGCGCTTGCCGAGGGCCTCAGGAGCACGTCCTCTTCGAGGCCGATCGCAGCCTGCGGCAGCGGCTACAGGGTTCAGCGGTTCAGCGGTTCAGCGGTTCAGCGGTTCAGCGGCTCAAGCATGCCGCGTTATTGGCGCTGCAACATCAGCGGCAGCTGGGCCACCAGCTTCTGGTTGTTCAACGGTGCGCGGATAAAACCGCGCTGGCGGCCGTCCGGGCCGATCACCGCCAGGTTGCCGCTGTGGTCCACGGTGTAGTTGGGCTTGCTGGTGTCCGCCGGAATGAACGGAATGCTCACGGCATTGGCCAGCTTCTGCAGGTCTTCCACTGAGGCGGCGGTCAGGCCCTTGAAGTCCTTGTCGAAGTAGCCCAGGTACTGCTTGAGCTGCTGCGGCGTATCGCGGTTGGGGTCGACGCTGACCAGGATCACCTGCAGCTTGTCCACCGCCTCCTTGGGCAGCTCGCTCTTGATCTGCCGCAGCTGGGCCAGGGTGGTGGGGCAGATGTCCGGGCAGAAGGTGTAGCCGAAGAACAGCAGCGACCATTTGCCCTTCAACTCGTCGATCACCACCGGCTGGCCATCCTGGTCGAGCATTTTCACCGCCGGCAGCGTGCGGCTCTGGGGCAGGAGAATGATGCCGGCATCGATCAGTGCGGTGGGATCGCCCTGACCCTTGCCGGACAGTACTTTGTTGACGGTCAGCCCCAGGACCAGGGCCACCAGCGCAACGAGAATAAAGACGGTTTTCTGAGTTCGAGTCATAGGTTCAACAATAGGTAGTGGTCTACGAGCAGGGCGATGAACAGCAGGAACAAGTAATAAATAGAGTACTTGAAGGTGTTGATCGCCGCGTGCGGCCGAGTGCCACGGTACAGCACCCAGGCCCATTGCAGGAAGCGCCCGCCCAGGGCCAGGGCGCACACCAGGTACAGCACCCCGCTCATGTGGATGGCATAGGGCAACAGGCTCACCGCCAGCAGGGCAAAGGTATAGAGCAGGATGTGCACCTTGGTGTAGTGCTCGCCGTGGGTCACCGGCAGCATCGGGATATCGGCCTTGGCGTACTCCTCCTTGCGGTGGATGGCCAGGGCCCAGAAGTGCGGCGGGGTCCAGGCGAAGATGATCAGCACCAGCAGCAGCGGCTCGGCGCTCAGGTGCCCGGTGGCGGCGACCCAGCCCAGCAGCGGCGGAGCCGCGCCGGCCAGCCCGCCGATCACGATGTTCTGCGGCGTCGCGCGCTTCAGAAAGCCGGTGTAGACCACCGCGTAGCCCAGCAGGGAAGCCAGGGTCAGCCAGGCCGTGAGCGGGTTGGTAAAGGCCAGCAGCAGCGCCTGCCCGGCCAACGCCAGGCACAGGGCAAATGCCAGGGCCGCCCGGGGTGAAACCCGGCCTTCGGCCAGGGGCCGCTTATGGGTCCGGGCCATCAGCGCATCGATGCGCCGGTCCACCACATGGTTGACCGCCGCCGCGCCGCCCGCGCACAGGGCAATGCCCAGGTTGCCGAACACCAGCACCGTCCACGGCACCCCGGCGCGGGTGGCGAGGAACATGCCCACCAGGGAGGTGATCAGCATCAGCACCACCACCTTGGGTTTGGTCAGCTCCAGGTAATCACGCCAGATCGCCCGGGGCTGCTGACGTTCGCCAATCAGAGTCGCCATGGCATCTCTCCTTTGATGGTGATGGGACCGGCCACCTGTTTGCGCGGGCTCAGACGCCAGCCCAGGGGCTGGCGATCCCGGGCCTGCACCAGGCTGGTACGAGCGTGATAGTTGACCAGCACCAGGGTCAGCAGCAGCGCCGCGCCCCCGGCGTTGTGCGCCACCGCCACCGGCAGGGGCAGGTGAAACAGCACGTTGCTGACGCCCAGGCTGATCTGCGTCCCCAGGGCCAGCAGCACCAGCCCGGCCAGACGGGTCATGCCGGTTTGCCGCAGTTGCCAGGCCAGCCCCAGCAACACCAGGGTCACCAGCACCGCGCCCACCCGATGGGTCATGTGAATGGCGGTGCGGGCGTCACTGTCCAATTGCCCGCCCAGGTAGTTGGGGCCGATGTGCTGGGTCAGGTGAAAGCCATTGGCGAAATCCATGTTCGGCCACCACTGGCCGTGGCAGGTGGGCAGGTCGATACAGGCCACCGCCGCATAGTTGGAACTGACCCAACCGCCCAGGGCGATCTGCCCGATCACCAGCACCAGCCCGGCCGTGGCCCAGTATTGCAGACGGCGCGGCACGATCAGCGCCGGCAGCACGCCGGACAGGCGCAAGGTCAGCAGGAACAGCAGGCTCAAGGTGGCGAAACCGCCCAGCAGGTGCGCGGTGACCACTTGCGGCCAGAGCTTGAGGGTCACCGTCCACATGCCGAAGGCCGCCTGGGCGAACACCACCGCCAGGAGGAACAGCGGCAGCTTCAAGGGCTGCCCGGGATGCCGGCGATGGCTCCAGGCGCGGGCCGCCAGCAGCACGATCAACAGCCCCAGGGTCCCGGCGAAATAGCGGTGGATCATCTCGTTCCAGCCCTTGTGGGCTTCCACCGGGGTATCGGGGAAGTGCCGCTCGGCATGGGCCAGCTGCGCCTCGCTTTGCGGCACGCTGATAAAGCCGTAGCAGCCGGGCCAGTCCGGACAGCCGAGGCCCGCGTGGGTCAGCCGGGTGTAGGCGCCGAGCAACACCACGATCAGGGCCAGCAAGGTGGCCAACAACGCGAGGCGAAATCCAGGTTTGGCCATGACGATGCCCTTATCCGATGTTCGACAGTTTCAGCAGGTGGCGCAGGTCGTTGAGCAAATCCTTGCCGTTGACCCGAGCGTCGTAGCGCAGCACCAGATTGCTGTGGGGATCGACAATCCACAGCTGCGGCGCCTCCTTGTCGTTGGCGCCTTTGGTGAAGGTCGGCAGATCCAGGGGATAGCGTTGCAACTGCGGGTATTCGCGCTGCAGCCTGGCTTCGTATTCGGCGCTCAGCGGCTGGGCACTGGCCAGGGCATGGCTGGCCCGGGAAGCGTCGCGCCCCAGGGCCACCTGGATCTGCCGCGCCAGGTACACCAACTGCTGGCAGTCCGCCTCGCAGGCCTTGGGCGCGGTGACCAGGATCTGCCAGCGATCCTCCTCGGCCTGCACGCCGATCTGCGCTCGGGTCTGGCCATTGCCGATCAGCTCGCCGTGGTAACTGCGGCTTTCCGGCACCCAGAACTGCAGCTTGTACATGCCGGTGGCGAGGATCATCGGGCCGATCACCATCAGCAGGATCAGCACCAATTGCCAGCGCCCACGACGCCGGTTGGGCGCCTGGGCGTCAGAGATGTTGGGTGGATTCATGGCCGTTCCCATGGCGTTTCTCCCGTGCGTTGTGCCAGCCGAAATAGAGATAGAGGAGCAGCAGGGCCAGGGCCATGGCGAACCACTGCACGGCGTAGCCCTGGTGTTTTTCCGGCCCCATGGCCACCACCGGCCAAGCCGTCAGGTAGGCGCCCGGACCGGACTCCTGGCGCACCTCGTGATTGAAGCCACTGCGCCCCAGCTCGGCCCAGAGCGCCTCCGGGGCCACGGCGGTGATCAGTCGCGGCCAGCGCGCAGCGGCCGGATCGGCATGCAGTTGGAACACCGCGCCCGGAGAAACGTAGACCCAGGCATCCAGGCTCAGGCTCTGCTCCGGGGTGCTGAATACCGGCGGCGTGCGCCGATCGGGCCAGGGCAGCCAGCCGCGATTGACCAGCAGCCAGCGCCCGCTGGTCTGATCGAGGAAGGGCTGCAGCAACTCGACCCCGGCCCGGCCGTCGTGCAGGCGGTTGTCCAGCAGCAGGCTGTGCTCGGCATCGAAATGGCCGTACAGGCGCAGTCGGCGAAAGGCCGGATCCTCGGCGCCCAGCAACTCCAACAGCGGCACCGGCTGAGCCACGCGGCGCTCGGCGTAACTGGCCAGCAACTGGCGTTTCTGCTCGCCGCGCCCCAACTGCCAGAAGCCCAGGTAAACCAGCACCGGCAGCAGCAACAGCACCACCAGGGACGGCACGACGCCGGGCCGGAAGCCTTTCATGAGCGGCCCGCAAGCTTGAGAAATCCACTCGCTATACTGCTGTACATCGCGTTTCCCCCCGGAGTCCCACCATGCTCAAAGCCGCCATCGTCCTGATGCTGATCGCCACGGTGATCAGCCTGTTCAGCGGCCTGTTCTTTCTGGTCAAGGACGACAGCCAATCCAAGCGCCTGGTGACCGCCCTGAGTATTCGGGTGTGCCTGGCCGCGATCACCGTGGGCTTGATCGCCTGGGGCTTCTTCAGCGGCCAGCTGGTGTCCCACGCGCCCTGGTAGGGCGCTTCAGAGCACGTAGACGAAGACGAACAGGCCGATCCACACCACATCGACGAAGTGCCAGTACCAGCTCGCCGCCTCGAAGCCGAACTGATGCTCGGCGTCGAAATGCCCACGCAGGATGCGCATCAGCATCACGAACAGGATCAGGGTGCCGATGGTCACGTGGGCACCGTGGAAACCGGTGAGCATGAAAAAAGTCGCGCCGTAGATCCCCGAGCCCAGGGTCAGCCCCAGCTCGTGATAGGCGTGGATGTATTCCTCGGCCTGAAAGCCGAGGAAGGCGCAGCCCAGCAGCACGGTCAGCGCCAGCCAGATCTTCAGCGCGCCGCGATGGCCTTTCTTCAGGGCATGGTGGGCGATGGTCACGGTGACGCTGGAACTGACCAGCAGCACGGTGTTGAGCAGCGGCAGGCCCCAGGGGCTGATGGTGCCCTTGGGCGATGGAAAGAGTTTCGGGTCGGGGTTGTTGAGCAACGGCCAGACGAACTCGAAGTTCGGCCAGAGCATATGGGCGATGCCCTTGTGCCCCTCACCGCCGAGCCAGGGCCCGGACAGGTGCCGCACATAGAACAGCGCGCCGAAGAAGGCCATGAAGAACATCACTTCGGAAAAGATGAACCAGCTCATGCCCCAGCGGAACGAGCGATCGAGCTGGGCGCTGTAGAGCCCGGCGCGGCTTTCCTTGACCACCGCGCCGAACCAGCCGAACAGCATGTAGGCCAGCAGCAGGCCGCCGACGAAAAAGATCAGCGGGCCGTGGGATTCCGGCCGCGCCGCCTTCAGGTCGTTGAACCAGGTCGCCAGGCCGAACACGGTGACGAACATGCCCACCGTCGCGATGATCGGCCACTTGCTCTGGGCCGGAACGTAATAGTGCTCATGAGTCGCCATGGGTCGTTCTCCTTATCGGGCACGCCAGATCGTCTAGCCACCGGTCTTGGCGGTCGCCGCCACCGGTGGATGACGCGCGGTGATATCGAACAGCGTGTAAGCCAGCGTCAGGTGCTTCACATCCTTGGGCATGTCGCGGTCAACGATGAAACGCACCGGCATCTCGATCTTCTCCCCAGGCTGCAGCACCTGCTGGGTAAAGCAGAAGCACTCGGTCTTGTGGAAGTACATGGCCGCGCTGCTGGGGGAAATGCTCGGGATCGCCTGGGCGCTCATCGGGTGGTCACTGGGGTTGCGGGCGATGAAGATCATCTCGTTCACCGCCCCCGGATGGACCACGATGTCATCGGCCTTGGGATAGAAATCCCAGACCATGTCGATGGCATTGGTGGACAGGAACTGCACCCGTATCTGGCGCGACTCATCCACCTGCTGCCCCTGGTCCGCGTACTGCCCGCCGGTCTTGCCGTTGATCCCCAGGGCCTTGCACATCACGTCGTAGATCGGCACCAGGGCAAAACCGAAGACGAACATCGCCGTCACCACCAGCAACAGGCGGGTCACCAGTTTCTTCAGCGAAATCTCGGCCATCTCAACGCCCTCCCGAACCTGCAGGAGCCGGCTTGCCGGCGAACCGGGCACCAGGTTCTGGCGCCTTCGCGAGCAAGCTCGCGCCTACAGCGCAGCTGTTCATTTCACTTCCGGCGGGGTGACAAAGGTGTGGTACGGCGCCGGCGAAGGGATGCTCCACTCCAGGCCCTCGGCGCCTTCCCACGGCTTGGCCGGGGCCGGTTTGCCACCGCGAATGCACTTGATGACGATGAACAGGAAGAAGATCTGCGTGGCGCCGAAGGTGAAGGCGCCGATGGAGGACACCATGTTGAAGTCGGCGAACTGCAGGTTGTAGTCCGGAATCCGCCGCGGCATGCCCGCCAGCCCGACGAAGTGCATGGGGAAGAAGGCCATGTTCATGCCGACGAAGGACAGCCAGAAGTGCAGCTTGCCCAGGGTTTCGTCGTACATGTGCCCGGTCCACTTGGGCAGCCAGTAATAGGCCGAGGCGAAGATCCCGAAGATCGCCCCCGGCACCAGCACGTAGTGGAAGTGCGCCACCACGAAGTAGGTGTCCTGGTACTGGAAGTCCGCCGGGGCGATGGCCAGCATCAGCCCGGAAAAACCGCCAATGGTGAACAGGATGACGAAGGCCACGGCGAACAGCATCGGCGTCTCGAAGGTCAGCGAGCCCTGCCACATGGTGCTCACCCAGTTGAACACCTTGACCCCGGTGGGCACGGCGATCAGCAGGGTGGCGTACATGAAGAACAGCTCGCCCACCAGCGGAATGCCGACCACGAACATGTGGTGCGCCCAGACGATGAACGACAGGAAGGCAATCGCCCCGGTGGCATAGACCATCGAGGTGTAGCCGAACAGCGGCTTGCGGCTGAAGGTGGGGATGATCGAGCTGACGGCGCCGAAGGCCGGCAGGATCATGATGTACACCTCGGGATGGCCGAAGAACCAGAACACGTGCTGGAACAACACCGGGTCGCCGCCGCCGGCGGCACTGAAGAAGCTGGTGCCGAAGTGGATGTCCATCAGCATCATGGTCACGCACCCGGCCAGCACCGGCATCACCGCGATCAGCAGGAAGGCGGTGATCAGCCAGGTCCAGACGAACAGCGGCATCTTCATCAGGGTCATGCCCGGGGCACGCAGGTTGAGGATGGTGGCGATCACGTTGATCGCGCCCATGATCGAACTGATGCCCATCAGGTGAATGGCGAAGATGAAGAAGGTCACGCTTTCCGGGGCGTAGGTGGTGGACAGCGGAGCGTAGAAGGTCCAGCCGAAGTTCGGCCCGCCGCCGGGCATGAACAGGGTCGAAACCAGCAGCAGAAAGGCCGCCGGCAACAACCAGAAGCTGAAGTTGTTCATCCGCGGCAGGGCCATGTCCGGGGCGCCGATCATCAGCGGGATCATCCAGTTGGCCAGGCCGACGAAGGCCGGCATCACCGCGCCGAAGACCATCACCAGGCCATGCATGGTGGTCATCTGGTTGAAGAACGCCGGCTCGACGATCTGCAGCCCGGGCTGGAACAGCTCGGCACGGATCACCATGGCGAACGAGCCGCCCAGCAGGAACATGCAGAAGCTGAACCACAGGTACAGGGTGCCGATGTCCTTGTGGTTGGTGGTCAATACCCAACGCATCAAGCCCTTGGCGGGACCGTGGGCATGCTCATCATGGCCGGCGTGGCCGTGGTCATCGATCACTGCACTCATGTCCTGTCTCCTGCAAGCCAATGGACGGGATGATCGGCAGCGACGTGCCGCGACCGCTTGCGCACATACTCGATAAACCGGCTCATTTGCTTTCCGCCTGTTTCAGCGCCAGTACATCCTTGGGCGTCACCATGTCGCCCTTGTTGTTGCCCCAGGCGTTGCGTTCGTAGGTAACCACGGCGGCGATGTCGACTTCCGAGAGCTGCTTGCCGAAAGCCGCCATGGCGGTGCCCTGCTTGCCGTGGAACACCAGGCTCAGGTGAGCCTCCTTGGGACCGGTGGCAATCTTCGAACCCTTGAGCGCCGGGAACATCGGCGGCAGGCCCTGGCCTTCGGCCTGGTGACAGGCGACGCACGTGGTGTGGTAGACCTTGTCGCCACGGGCCACCAGCTCGTCCAGGGTCCACTCCTTGCTGGTCAGTTCCTTGAGCTTGGCCGCCTCGGCCTTGCGTTCGCCGAGCCAGGTGTCGTAGTCGGCCTGGTTCTTGACCTCGACCACGATCGGCATGAAGCCGTGGTCCTTGCCGCACAGTTCGGCGCACTGGCCGCGATAGATGCCGGGCTTGTCGACCCGGGTCCAGGCCTCGTTGACGAAGCCGGGGATGGCATCGCGCTTGACCGCGAAGGCCGGCACCCACCAGGAGTGGATCACGTCAGCGGCGGTCACCAAAAAGCGCACCTTGGCCCCCACCGGCAACACCAGCGGCTGGTCGACTTCCAGCAGGTAGTGCTCGCCCTTGGCGGTCTTGTTGTGGATCTGCTCGGCGGGAGTGGCCAGGTTGCTGAAGAACTCCACGTCCTGACCGAGGTATTTGTAGTGCCACTTCCACTGGTAGCCGGTGATCTGGATGTCCACGTCCGGCTCGCTGGTGTCGTACATCTTGATCAGCGTTGCCGTGGCGGGCACGGCCATGGCCACCAGGATCAGGAAGGGAATGATGGTCCAGAGGATTTCCACGGTGGTGCTTTCGTGAAAGCGGGCCGGGACCTGGCCAGTGGAGCGCCGGTGCACGATCATCGACCAGAACATCGCACCGAAGACGATGACCCCGATCACCACACAGATCCAGAAGATGGTCATGTGCAGGTCGAATACCGCGTGGCTTATCTCGGTCGCCCCAGGCGTCATATTCACCGTCCAGGCGGCTTGCGCCTGGCTGAATACCGACCACAACAGGAGGCCCATCCAGACATGTGGATGTCGCATCATTGCGGGTTCCCCTTATCGTTCTTGTTATCCCGGAGGCTCAACACCTGCGGCAAGGGAGCGGCTGCCTAGACTACGAACTTAAACCGGCCGGGGCCTCGCTGCGTTTGCAGTCGAGCGTCATCAGCTAACTTCATTCCTTGGCGAGTATAGACAGCGACTCTCACCTCGCAACGCAAGGGAGCAAATCACCTGGAACGCCGGAAAAGGCCTTTGCAGGCCACGGCGCAAAAGGGATCGGGAGCAGGGGCGCGCACAACGATATAACCGCGATGACTAAGCATGAAATAATTATGACAAATGCGTCTTAACCGCTTTTGTAAGCACGCTAACTTATGTGCTCCCTATTCATGTCCTTGTCCCTGGAGTTTTCATGAACACCGTCGCATTGCGCGAGCAGATCCAGTTGGCCCAGCAACACGAAGCCAGCACGGGCCTCCTGACCCGTCAGCTGGAAACGCAACTGCCTCACCTGCACCCCTCCATCCAGCTGCCCGAAGTCGACGCCAAGGGCGTCCTGACCCGTTTCGTCAGCGCCTACATCGACCAGGTTCCGGACCTGCTGGACGCCGCCAACGCGGTGGCCCGCGAAGCCGGCATCGAGTCACAGATCAAGCCGGTCCTGAAGATCGCCGAGCAATTCTTCCTCCAGCCGCCGGCCATCATGGACGGCCACGTCGGCCTCGACAGCCTGCTGGACGAAGCCTACCTGGCCCTGCGCCTGGTGGAGGAAGTCAACGACCTGTACATCAAGCACTTCGGCCGTCCGCTGATCCCCCTGGACATGACGGTGGCCAACCTCATCGCCCACCAACTGATCGGCGAAACCTTCGCCAACCAACTGGATGAAGCGGTGCACCACGCCGTGGACGCCATGCTCAACGAAGAAAGCTTCGCCCTGGAATCGGTGGAAGCCTACCGCGACACACTCAACAGCCCGGACACCGAGGCTGCCTGGAAGCGCTGGCCCTGCCTGTCGCGCCAGCTGGGCGTGGAACTGGAACTCGACCAGCCCGCCGCCTGACCCCACTCCTCGCCAGCAAGGCTCGCTCCGGGCCTTGTGGCGAAGGGGCCGACTCCGCCGCCGATTCAACCGCGGGCAGGCACCACGCCCACGACACCGCCCAGGCTCCGACGCCGCCGCCCCCCCGCGCCTCAAGCAACAGTTTCGCCCCCCTGGCGCTGTTGACCCGTGCCCATTCCTCCAGCAACGCCAGCTCGCCTTCGCGTTCCAGCCGGATCAGGCTGATCCTCAAATCTTCAGGCGTGGCAAAGCCGGGACTGCCAAACGGCAGCCCCGGATACAACCACTCAAGGGGATTGAGGCGGAATCAGAAGCGCGCTTTGGGCGTCGCCACAGGGATCGGATGGGTGCCATCGAGCGGCAGGAAGCAACCTTTGTCCGCGTCGTAAGCCTTGATCGAACTGCTCTCGATGTCGTAGACCCAGCCATGGATGAACAACTGGCCGTTGGCCATGCGCGAGGCCACGGAAGGGTGGGTGCGCAGGTGCTGCAACTGGGCGATGACGTTCTCTTCGGTCAGCACATGCATGCTGGACGACTCGTCGGCGCAATCGCAGTTCTCGTGGACCATGGTCCGCGCCACTTCGGCATGGCGCAGCCAGGCCTTGACCGTGGGCATCTTCTCCAGGCTCTGCGGGTTGAGCACCGCGCGCATCGCGCCGCAGTCCGAATGCCCGCAGACGATGATGTGATGCACCCCGAGGGCCAGCACCGCGTACTCGATCGCCGTGGACACGCCGCCGTTCATCTGCCCGTAAGGCGGCACCACGTTACCCACGTTGCGGGTCACGAACAGGTCGCCCGGTGAGCTTTGGGTGATGAGTTCGGGAACGATGCGCGAATCGGCACAGGCAATGAACATCGCCCGCGGCCGCTGGGCCGTGGCCAGTTTCTTGAACAACTCTTCCTGCTGCGGGAAGACTTCATGATGAAAATGCAAAAAGCCGTCAACGATATGCTGCAGCGCTGCATCGGCGGTTTCGGCAACCTCGGTGGGTGCGGGAGCCGACGCAGCCAACGGCTGTTTATCCTGGTCACTCATGATTCAGCCTCTCTGTCGGATTTGGTGAATTTTCCAGAATTATCCGGCACGACGCCAGCAATCGATTAAAAAATAACCGCGCCGCCGACCGCAAGCCATGGCTCGCTCGACGAACAAGGTAGCCAAAAAAATTTGACTCAAACTGAATGCAAGGCTCTAGAACAACACTATTGGCGATCTCAAAAAGCGCCCGGCGGCGCCCGCGACTTAACGATAGGCCAACGCCGCTCAGAGCAACGACATCTGCCCACCCGGCGGACAGAAGGCCGAACAGTCAAGATCGAACCCCTCGCGACGATTGAGCCCCAGACGCTTGAGAGCCTTGGCAAAACGCTGGGCCAGCAGGTCGGCGAAAGGTCCCTCGCCGCGCATGCGGGCGCCAAAACGGCTGTCATACAGCTCACCGCCACGGCTCTGGCGGATCAGGCTGAGGACATGGGCGGCCCGCTGCGGGTAATGCGCCGCCAGCCACTCCTCGAACAGCGGCGCCACTTCCAGGGGCAGGCGCAGCATCATGTACGCCGCACTCTGCGCCCCGGCGGCATGGGCCTCGCTGAGCAGGCTTTCCAGCTCGCTGTCGTTGATCATCGGGATCATCGGCGAACACAGTACCCCCACCGGAACGCCCGCGGCGCGCATCACTCGGATCGCCCGCAGGCGCGCCTTGGGCGCCGCCGCCCGGGGTTCGAGAATGCGCTTGAGCTCATCGTCCAGGGTGGTCAGGCTGATCATCACCGCCACCAGCCGCTGCCGGGCCAGCTCGGCCAACAGATCCAGATCCCGCAGGATCAGCGAGCCCTTGGTGACGATGGTCACCGGGTGCCGATAGCGCAGCAGCACTTCCAGGGTGCGCCGGGTCAGTTGCTGCTCGCGCTCGATGGGCTGGTAGGGGTCGGTATTGGACCCCAGGTTGATCGGGGCACAGCGATAGCCGGGCTTGGACAGTTGCTGCTCCAGCAGCGCGGCGGTGTTGCTCTTGGCGATCAGCCTGGTTTCAAAGTCCAGCCCCGGCGACAGGTCCCAGTAAGCGTGGCTGGGCCGCGCGTAGCAGTAGATGCAGCCGTGCTCGCAACCGCGATAGGGGTTGATCGAGCGATCGAAGGGCAGGTCCGGCGAGGTGTTGCGGGTAATGATGGATTTCGCCGTTTCAAAACGCACCTCGGTGCCCTGGGTCAGCGGCACCTCCTGGTACCAGCCGTCGTCCTCGGCCACCGAACGGTTGGGCGCGAAACGGTTGTGCGGATTGCTCGCGGTGCCGCGACCACGGGGAGGCAGGGGGGTGAACATGGCAGCGCTCCATTACTGTATGCGCATACAGTAATGGAGCCGGTTTTATCTGACCAGCACCGCCGGACCGAAACCCACCTCCGCAAGCGAACCTACCCCGCGCGACGCAGGCCTTAGCGCACCTTCGCCGGCAAGCCGGCTCCTACAGGTTTGTGGCGTTGGGGTATAAGGCAGGCTCAAAGAACAGGAGCGCAAACATGCCCAGGACACGCGGCAGGCTGGAAAAGATCTTCTACGCGGCGGATGCCTACCTCCCCAGTTACGAACAAGGCGCCGACCTGATCATCGTCAGGGCGCCCGATGGCCAGCTCTGGGGCCTGGCCGGCGAATTCGGGCTGTGCACCCAGGACATCGAAAAGGCCACAGTGAACGACCAGCAACCCTTCGATGAAGCGGACCCGAAGTTCGCCGAGGTGCGCTGGAGCCCCCACCACGACGGCATCGGCCTGCTCCCCGCAAGCTGGGAAGACCTGATGAACGCCGGGCTGGCGGACTGCATCGCCGGCTATCAGCTGGAAAGCCGCTTGGGCATCCAGCGCTTCACCCAGGGCTGAACAGCCAGCGCCGGACCGACGCCCGCAGCGGGCGTCGGCCTTGGCCTCAGTGACGAGAGAACGGCCCCAAATCGTCGTTGGACCGGCTCTGCAGGTCGCCATTGCGCAGCGCCGCCACGTCCCCGGGCTGCACCGCCGACGCCTGGTTGCCCCAGCTGCTGCGGATGAAGTTGACCACGTCGGCCACCTCCTGGTCCGACAGGCGCCAGGCGAAGGGCGGCATGCTGAAGGTCGACGGCGCGCTGTGGGTGGCCGGCAAGGTGCCGCCCTTGAGCACGATATGGATCAGCGAGGTGGCATCCGCCGACTGCAGCACCGGGTTGCCCGCCAGCGCCGGGAACACCCGGGTGTAGCCATGGCCGTCGGTGCGGTGGCAGGCCGCGCAGTTGTCGATGTACACCGCAGCACCCGGCTTGCTGTCGTCACCTTTCCACAGGGCCTCGGCCACCTGCTGGTCATACGAGTGCGGCTGATCCTTGGGGTCATTGGCCGGCAGCGACTTGAGGTAACGGGCAATCGCCGTCAGGTCGGCCTCGCTCATGTACTGCATGCTGTGCACCACCACATCGCTCATGCCGCCGAACACCGCGCTGCGATCGCTGCGGCCGGTCTTGAGGAACTGCACCAGCTGCTCTTCGCTCCAGCTGCCCAGGCCATCCTTGTGGTCACCTCGCAGGCTCTTGGCGATCCAGCCCTCCAACGGCGCGCTACCGGCTAGGAAGTGGCTGCCGTCGCTGGCGCTCAGGGCCCTCTCCTGCATGGTCAGGGCCCGGGGCGTATGGCAGGCGCCGCAGTGGCCCAGGCCTTCCACCAGGTAGGCGCCACGGCTGATGACAGGATCGCCGCCGCCGGCGACCGTCGAAGGCTCCACGCTCGGGGCGAACATCCAGCGCCAGATCGCCAGCGGCCAGCGCATGCTCAGGGGCCAGGGAATGTCGCTGTCCTGGTTGTCACGGACCACTGGCGCCACGCCTTTCATGAAGTAGGCGTACAGCGCCTGCATGTCGGCGTCGCTGACCCGGGCATAGGACGGGAAGGGCATGGCCGGGTACAGGGTGCTGCCGTTCTTGGCCACGCCATGGCGTACGGCCTGGTCGAAATCCTCGAAGCTGTAGTCGCCGATGCCGGTCTTGTCCGGGGTGATGTTGGTGGAATAGATCACGCCGATGGGGGTTTCCATCGGCAGCCCGCCGGCGAACGGCTGGCCGTCCTTGGCCGTGTGGCAAGCCACGCAGTCACCGGCACGGGCCAGGTACTCGCCCTGCTTCACCAGGGCCTGCTGATCCACCTCGGCGGCGTTGACGAAGGCGCTGCCCAGCAGCGCCAGGGTGGCGATAACGAGTGCTTTCATGGTCATCGCTCCTTATGCCTGCACCAGCGGGCCGGGGTTCTTCAGGTACTGCTCGCGGATCGCCCGGGCCGACCAGTAGGTCAGCGCCGCCACCAGGCCGGTGGGGTTGTAGCCCAGGCCCTGGGGGAAGGCCGAAGCCCCGGGAACGAAGACGTTGTGCACGTCCCAGCTCTGCAAGTAGCGGTTCAGGGCGCTGGTCTTGGGATCGGTGCCCATGATCGCGCCACCGTTCAGGTGGGTGGTCTGGTAGGACGCGGTGTTGAAGTGCTCGCCCACCTGCTTGCCCAGCCGGGCAATGGCCTTGGGGTTCATCGCCTCGGCGATCTTGCCCATCTTCTCGACCATGAAGCGGTTCATCTTGATGTCGTTTTCCTGCCAGTCGAAGGTCATCCGCAGCAGGGGCAAGCCGTAGGCATCGCGGTAAACCGGGTCCAGATCCAGGTAGTTGCTGCGGTAGGACTGATGCGCGCCGTGGGCGTCCATCGACACCTGGTGGGTGTAGTAGTCGGCGGTGGCTTTCTTCCAGGCACTGCCCCAGGCCGGGGTGCCCGGCGGGTTCGAGGTGCCGGCGATCGGCCGGCTGCCGGCCTGGTTGACCCACATCGGCGAGCCGCCGACGAAGCCGTGCGGGCCGTGGTCGAAGTTGTCGGCGTTGAAGTCGTCCACCGCCACACCATTGCCGCCGGCGCCGATGAAGTTGTTGGTGTGCACGTCCTTGTCGAAGTAGGCCTTGATGGTGGCCATGTTCTGGTAGGCGAAGTTCCGGCCCACCACGCCTTCGCCGCTGATCGGGTCGTAGGGCTTGCCGATGCCCGACAGCAGCATCAGCCGCACGTTGTGCAACTGGAAGGCGCCGAGGATCACCAGGTCCGCCGGCTGCTCGATCTCCCGGCCCTGGCCATCGACGTAGGTGACGCCGGTGGCGCGGGTCTTGCTGCTGTCGAGGTTGACCTTGAGCACGTGGGAATTGGGCCGCAACTCGAAATTCGGCAGCGGCTTGAGGGCCGGCAGAATGTTCACGTTGGGCGAGGCCTTGGAATACATGTAGCAGACGTAGCCACTGCAGAAGCCGCAGAAGTTGCACGGGCCCATTTGCGCGCCGTAGGGGTTGGTGTAAGGCCCTGAGGTATTGGCCGACGGCAGGTTGTAGGGCTTGTAGCCCACTTCATTGGCGGCTTTCTGGAACAGCTGTGCGGAATAGGTGTTCTTCTGCGACTCCAGCGGGAAGTGGTCCGAGCGATCCGGCGCATAAGGGTTGCCGCCCTTGCCTTCGCCCACCCGCTGACCCTTCACGGTCCAGGCCTGGCCCGAGGTGCCGAAGACCTTTTCCGCGAAGTCGAAGAACGGCTCCAGCTCTTCGTAGCTGACGCCGAAGTCCTGGATGGTCATGTCCTTGGGGATGAAACCCTTGCCGTAGCGCTCTTCGTAATGACTGCGCATGCGCAGCTCGATGGGGTCGACGCGAAAGTGCACCCCGGACCAATGCAGGCCGGCACCGCCCACGCCGTTGCCCGGCAGAAAGGCGCCCAGTTGCCGGTTGGGCAGGGCCACGTCGTTGACGCTGTGGCGAATGGTCACGGTTTCCTTGGAAATGTCCTGGAAGAGTTTCTTGCGCACGCTGTAGGTGAGTTCGTCGATCACCTGGGGATAACTGCCATCCGGGTAGGTGTCCTGCATCGGCCCGCGCTCCAGCGCCAGCACGTTGAGCCCGGCTTCGGTCAGCTCCTTGGCCATGATCGCGCCGGTCCAGCCAAAACCGACGATCACTGCGTCGACCTTCTTCATCACTGTTGCCATGCTCAAGCCCTCTCGCCGCGAATCGATACTGCCGGGAAGGGGTATTGCTCGTTGCGTTCCACCCAATCCATGAAATCGGCGCGCGCGCCGGGAAAGCCGATCAGGGTCCAGCCCACCAGGCCTTTATTGCCGCCGTGGATCGGATCGCTGAAGAAGCCTTCCTTGGTGTTCTGCAACAGCAGATTGAAGAAAAGCTTGGCCGGGACCGCCTCGAACTGCGGGGTTCCAGCCTCCAGCTGCTTGAGCAAAGCGTCTCGGGTGGCGCTGTCTTGCGCGGCAAAAACTTGACCCTTGAGGTCTTTGCACCATGCATCCACGGCGGCAATGCCCAGGCTATAGATGTCCTTGGGCACCAGCTTGCTCTGCCAGCCCATCTCCGGCGCGGCGTCGGCCTTGAACGGGCCTTGCATGTACCACAGGGCACCGGCGGCGTAGGGGGTGTTCATTTGTCGGTCGATGTACTCCGGCACCCCGGCTTCCAGGGCACCCGGGCCCATGTCGTCGGCCGGAATCAGGCGCTCCACCGCGGCCTTGATGAAGGCCCACTCCTCGGCGTTGAAGTAGCTCGGCTCATAGCTCAGGTCGCCTGCGGGCTGCTTGCCCGGCGCCGCCGGCCTGGCGGGGGCAGCCGTCTCGGGCGCCGCCGCCAGCATGGAACTGCCCAGGCCGGTACTGGCGACAGTGACCACGGGGATCAGGGTCAGGGATTTACGCAAGAACTCACGCCGCGGGTTGTCTCGATCTTGATCGGACATCGGTGCACCTCATCAGGCATTGATGGAAAGGTCAGCCGCGTCATGGCGCGACTTTATGTTTGGGCAACGCAAAAAGCCGGGGCAGGCCCGGTGGATGAACACATCAGCAAACTTTGGTTACAAATGGTAGCAGGCTAAGCATCTGGATAAATCGTTTCAGCCAGAAAAAAGATCAGAAACCGCCGGACATTACCCATCCACTTCACGTTTCTTTGACAGCGGACTAACAGAGCTTTAACCGAGCGCGGAGGACACTGCATGACATTCAATGCCCCCAATCAGTGACCCCCACATGCCCAGAACCCGCTTCATTCCTGCACTTTGTCTGTCGCTGCTGGCACTGATCGCCGGACCACAGGCCCAAGCCGCCGACGCCCCCGCCACTCGCCCCGAGCAATGGGCGCAGCCGGTGGAGAAGCAATACAACCTGTATCAGATGTCGCCGACCCTGTACCGCAGCGCCCTGCCGGACAAGGGCGCGGTGCCGCTGCTGGAAAAACTCAAGGTCGGGACCGTGATCAACTTCCTCCCGGAGTCCGACTCCAGCTGGCTGTCGAGTCCGGGTATCAACCAGGTGCAGTTGCCCTACCGCACCAACCATGTGGATGACGCCGACGTGCTCAAGGCCCTGCGCGCCATCCAGAGCGCCGAAGCCCAGGGTCCGGTGCTGATGCACTGCAAACACGGCTCGGACCGCACCGGCCTGATGTCGGCCATGTATCGGGTAGTGGTCCAGGGTTGGAGCAAAGAGGACGCACTGAATGAAATGACTCAGGGCGGATTTGGCGACAGTTCCCACTTCAAGGACGGCATTCGCTACATGATGCAGGCCGATGTCGACAAATTGCGCACCGCGCTGGCCAATGGCGACTGCAGCACCAGCGTGTTCGCCACCTGTTCGGTGAAGAGCTGGTTCGAGACGGTGGGCGCGACCAAGCCGCTGAGCCACTAAGCACCGTCCCCTCTGTAGGAGCGAGCTTGCTGGCGAAAGCGCAGGTGGCGAGGGAAAGGGGTGGCCAATTGCTTCGCCGACAAGCCGGCTCCTGCGAGGGAGCCGGCTTTTTCTTGCGTGGTCAGTCGGTTTTTTTCTTCAACTTGGGGTTGGGGAAAAACTGCACCGATTGCACCTTGGTGTCGGCGACCTTGGGGGCCGCGTGGTTGACCCGGGTTCCCAGTTCCTTGGGCACCGACAGCCCCTGGGCGTTGAGGGTGTCGGCATAGCCACAGGCCACGCATTCGCGATGGGGCACGTCGTCCTCGCTCCACATCATCAGCTTGTCCTGCTCACTGCACGCCGGGCACACCGCCCCGGCGATAAAGCGTTTCTTGGTCTTCACGGGTGCGTCACTCATGCTGCCGCGTCCTCGCTGAGGCCGCTATGGCGCAAGAGTGCGTCAATCGACGGCGCCCGTCCGCGGAAGTCGACGAACAGCACCATCGGCTCCTGGGAGCCGCCACGCGCCAGGATCGCCTCGCGGAACGCCCGCCCGGTGGCCGGGTTGAGCACACCCTCTTCCTCGAACCTGGAGAAGGCATCGGCCGACAGCACTTCCGCCCATTTGTAGCTGTAGTAACCCGCGGCGTAACCGCCGGCGAAGATGTGGGCGAAGCTGTTGGGGAAGCGGTTGTAGGCCGGCGGACGCATCACCGAGACTTCGTCACGCACGGTTTCCAGCACTTGCAGCACGCTGCGACCGTCGCCGTGGGTGGCATGCAGTTCGAAGTCGAACAGCGAGAATTCCAGCTGGCGCACCATCATCAGCCCGGACTGGAAGTTCTTCGCCGCCAGCATCTTCTGCAGCAGATCCTGAGGCAGCGGCTCGCCGGTCTCGTAGTGACCGGAGATCAGCGCCAGGCCTTCGGGCTCCCAGCACCAGTTCTCCATGAACTGGCTCGGCAGCTCCACCGCGTCCCAGGCCACGCCATTGATCCCGGAAACCCCGGCGTGCTCGACCCGGGTCAGCAGGTGGTGCAGGCCATGGCCGAATTCGTGGAACAGGGTGGTGACTTCGTCGTGGGTCAACAGCGCCGGCTTGCCGCTGTCGGCCGGGGTGAAGTTGCACACCAGGTTGGCCACCGGGCTCTGCAACACACCGTCGACCGTGCGGCGTCGATCGCGGGCACCGTCCATCCAGGCACCGCCGCGCTTGTTGGAGCGGGCATACAGGTCGAAGAAGAAGCGGCCGACGTGCTGGCCGTTTTCCTTGATTTCGAACAGCCGTACATCCGGGTGCCAGCTGTCGAAACCTTTCTGCTCGGCGATCTCGATGCCGTACAGGCGCTGGACGATGGCGAACAGGCCGCCAAGTACCTTGTCGATGGGGAAGTAGGCGCGCAGGGCTTCCTGGGACACGCTGTAGCGTTGCTCGCGCAGCTTCTCGCCATAGAAACCGCTGTCCCAGCTTTGCAGGTCGGGGCAACCCTGTTCGGCGGCATAGGCCTTGAGCTGTTCCAGGTCCTGGGCGGCAAAGGGTTTGCTGCGCTTGGCCAGGTCCCGCAGGAAGCTCAACACCTGATCGCTGGACTCGGCCATCTTGGTGGCCAGGCTCAGCTCGGAAAAGCTGGCAAAGCCCAGGAGCTTGGCCAGTTCCTGACGCAGGTCGAGGATCTCTTCCATCACCGGGCCGTTATCGTTCTGACCGGCGTTGGGGCCTTGGTCCGACGCCCGGGTGCAGTAGGCGGCATAGACCTCTTCGCGCAGGGCTCGGTCCTGGGCGTAGGTCATCACCGCGTAGTAGCTGGGGAATTCCAGGGTGATCAGCCAGCCGTCCAGGCCCTTGGCCTGGGCCGCGGCGGCCATCTGCGCCTTGGCCGAGTCGGTCAGGCCGGCCAGGGCCGCTTCATCGGTGATGTGCTTGGTCCAGGCCTGGGTGGCGTCCAGCAACTGGTTGGAGAAACGGCTGGCCAGCTCCGAGAGCCGGCTTTGTACCTCGGCGTAGCGCTGTTGCTGCTCGGGCGGCAGGTCGATGCCCGACAGGCGGAAGTCGCGCAGGGAGTGTTCGAGGATGGTTTTCTGCGCCACGTCGAAACCGGCGGCTTCGGGGCTCTTGGCCAGGGCGTCGAAGGCCTGGAACAGCTCGCGGTTCTGGCCCATTTCCGTGGAGTAGGCGCTCAAGGCCGGCAGGCAGGCCTCGTAGGCTTCACGCAGTTCGGCGCTGTTGCACACCGCGTTGAGGTGGCTGACCGGGCTCCAGGCCGCGCTCAGGCGGTCATTGAGCTCGTCCATGGCCAATACCAGGCCGGCCCAGGTGGGCTGGGTGGCTTGGGTCTTGAGGATTTCAGCGATGGCGGCGCGGTTGTCAGCCAGGATCTGTTCGATGGCCGGTTGCACATGCTCGGCGCGGATCGCCGAGAACGGCGGCAGGTCGTAGGGCTGCAGAAGAGGGTTGTTCACACTCACGGTGGGCACCTTGGCTGGAAGAAACATGCAGGGAAACGTAGCACCATCTTAATTACAATGAGCCGCCACCGCAGCTATAGCCCCCATTAATAAATCTCAGAGAGGCATTCGCACTTGGCCATTCGCAGCTATCAGAACCACACCCCGAGCCTGGGCGAACGGGCCTTTGTCGACCACTCGGCGGTGGTCATCGGCGACGTCGAGATCGGCGCCGACAGCTCGGTCTGGCCGCTGACGGTGATCCGCGGCGACATGCACCGCATCCGCATCGGCGCGCGCACCAGCGTGCAGGACGCCAGCGTGCTGCACATCACCCACGCCGGCCCGTTCAACCCCGACGGCTTCCCGCTGCTGATCGGCGACGACGTGACCATCGCCCACAAAGTCATGCTCCACGGTTGCCGCATCGGCAGCCGGGTGCTGATCGGCATGGGCAGCATCGTCATGGACGGCGCGGTGGTGGAAGACGACGTGATCGTCGGCGCCGGCAGCCTGGTGCCGCCGGGCAAGCGCCTGGAAAGCGGCTTCCTGTATGTCGGCAGCCCGGTGAAGCAGGCGCGCCCGCTGACCGACAAGGAGCGCGCCTTCTTCACCTACAGCGCCGCCAACTACGTGAAACTCAAGGACCTGCACCTGGCCGAAGGCTACGACCGACCCTGATCCGCTACTGACTGCCGAGGAACCGCCATGCATTACCAAACCGTCCTGTTCGACCTCGACGGCACCCTGACCGATCCCCGCGAAGGCATTACCCGCTCGATCCAGTTCGCCCTGGGCCAGTTGGGTATCGACGAGCCGGACCTGACCCGGCTGGAGCACTTCATCGGCCCGCCGCTGTTGCAGGCCTTCATGCAGTTCTACGGTTTCGACGAGGCCCGGGCCTGGGAGGCGGTGAATTTCTACCGCGAACGCTTCAAGGTCACCGGCCTGTACGAGAACCGGGTCTTCGATGGCGTCACGCCGTTGCTGGAAACCCTCGTCGGGCAAGGGCGGCAGCTGTACATCGCGACGTCCAAGCCCTGGGTCTTCGCCCGGGAAATCGCCCGCCACTTCGACTTCGCCCGCCACTTCAAGGTGATCTACGGCAGCGAACTGGACGGCACCCGCACCGACAAGGTGGAGCTGATCGCCCATCTGCTGGAGCAGGAACAGCTGGACCCGGCCAGCACGCTGATGATCGGCGACCGCAAGCACGACCTGATCGGCGCCAAGCGCAACGGGCTGGACGCGGCGGCGGTGGGCTATGGCTTTGGCAGCCGCGAGGAGTTGAGCGCCGAGGCGCCGGCCTATCACTTTGAGACGCTGGCCGAGTTGCATCAGGCGTTTTTACGGGGTTAGAACCGCTGTTCGCCGGCCGGCAGGCTGCTACAGACTCGGCGCCTGGTGGGCGGCGACGGCATTCTGCAACTTGAGCAAATCAGCCTTGCGCTGCTCGGCCGGCAGGCGCCCCAGCTTCTCCACGGCAAGGAAGAACGCCGGCCAGTCGCCATTGACCTGCTTGAACAACGCGGCAAACGCCGGCACCCACTGGTCGTACAGGCCAAAGGGCAGCAACCGGGCGTTGTTCAGCGGCTGGTCGATCCAGGCGTCATAGCGCTTGGAACCGGCCCACTGGCTGTCCCGCATCTGCCGGTATTCCCGGCGCAACGTCTCGAAGGCCTGCGCCTTGCGCTGGCGCATCTGCTCGGCGGGCAAGGGCAGGGCGTACAGGCGTTCCAGGCGCTGGCGGGTGTCCAGCAACAGCTGGATGAACTGATCGCGCTGACGCACGTCGGCATCGTCCTGGGGCGCCAGCCCACGATAGGCCCGCCATTGCCGGGTGCCTTCCTGCTCGACGAAGGTGGCGAAGGACTCATTGAACTCGGTGTCGTCCTTCACATAGAAGCGCTGATGCGCCAGCTCATGGAAGATCAGGGTCGCCAGGCGCTCGTCGCCCCAGTGCATCATCGAACTGATGATCGGGTCATCGAACCAGCCCAGGGTCGAATAGGCCTCCACCCCGCCAATCGCCACGTCCATGCCTTGTTGGCGCTGCAGCGCCGCCTCGCCGCGAGCCGCGCCCTGGCTGTAGTAGCCGCGATAGGCCACGCAACCGGCGATGGGAAAGCAATGGGTTTGCGGACTCAGGGAAAACTCCGGCGTGGCGAACACATTCCACACCACATAAGGCCGGCCGATGTCGACGTACAGCCGGTAGCTGCGGTTGTCCGGCAGGTGCAGGTGCCGGCTGGCAAAGTCCCGGGCCTGTTGCGACTGGGCCAGGTGGGCCCGCAGGGTCGGGTCGCGAGCAGGGTCGGCCAGCACCTCGGCCACCGGGGTGCGCGCGCGCAACAGCTGCAACTGTCCGCTGGCCAGCTGGCTGTAGTAACCCAGGCTGCTGCAACCGCTGAGCAGGCCAAGCACCAGGAGCGGCAGCAGGAGACGGGAAACGGCAGCACGTATCCGATGGCAAGAAGGCGGCCTGTTCAATGTGGGTCATCCGAAAAAATCTGTCGGCAAGACTATCTCGCCAGGCCGACACTGCGCCAGGCACCCGTGACGTCGCGCAACACGACCAGCGGGCTGCCAAGGCCGTTGATCAGCGTTATGCTCGGATTCCCCACGTTCAATCGGCCACTGTCATGCGCCAGCTACTACTCATCCTCAGCCTCGCCGCCCTCGGCGCCTGTTCCAGCCCCTTGCCCAATGTCGATCCGCAACAGGCCTGGATCGACCTGGCCACGCCAACCCCGGGTGGCAAACTGGTCATGGCCGAGCGCCTGGACAACCAGCGCCTCAAAGACGGTCGCTACTTTCAAGTCAGCCCCGGCAGCCACGAATTGATGGTGCGCTTTGACTTCGAAGTGTTCAGCGGCGGCATGGGCATGAACAACGATCCCCAGGAGCGCCTGTGCTACCTGACCCTGCGCTACGACCATTTCCAGGCCGGCCAGCGCTATCGCCTGGAAGCGCGCAACCTGGCCTTCACCCCCAGCGCCCGACTGTACGACGCCAAGGGCGAGATCGTGGCCGAGGAACGCATGATCAACTGCGTGCCCTGAAGCGGCTCAGCGATCGTTCTTCTGGTAGATGATCTTCTTGGTGCCGTTCTCGCAGCTGCCGACCACCATGTTGTTGTCGTGAACTTCGTCATTGGTGACGATTTCCAGGGTGTAGGACGGTACGCCCTGGGCCTGGATCTTGGCTTCGATCTCGGCCTTGAGTTCATCACAGGGCTTGGGGGCGGCGAGGGCCGATGTGGCCAGCGCGCAACTTGCAACCACCCAGGCAAAACGTTTCATGATCCAAAGCTCCCTTGCTGCGGCGCGCACGAAGGTGCGCTGAAGCCGCCGCCGCGTATTCGACCACAGGTGCGTGTGCGCCGCACAGAAGCTTTCGCCGGCAAGCCGACTCCCACCAACCGCAGCAGGAGCCGGCTTGCCGGCACAACCATCAACCCAGCAGCGTCGCTTCCAGGCTGATCTTGGCGTTGAGCACCTTGGACACCGGACACCCTTCCTTGGCCTTGTTGCTCAGCTCCGTGAACTGCTGCTGGCTGGCGCCGGGGATCTTCGCCTTGAGGATCAGGTGCACCGCGGTGATGGCGAAGCCGCCGTCGACCTGATCCAGGGTCACTTCGGCCTGGGTGTCGATGCTGTCGGCCTTGAGCCCGGCCTCGCCGAGAATCATCGAGAAGGCCATGGAGAAGCACCCCGCATGGGCGGCACCGATCAACTCTTCCGGATTGGTGCCCTTGCCTCCTTCGAAACGGGCCTTGAAGCCGTAGGGCGCCTCGCGCAAGACCCCGGTTTCGGTCGAGATCGAGCCGATGCCGGTTTTCAGATCACCTTCCCAATGAGCCGAGGCTTTCTTTTTGATACTCATCTCTTTCTCCTCAAGAACCGATGCGAATGCTCGCACCACGTTGGTTTCTGTTGCCTAAGGGTTCTGAGGATAGATCTGATGGCAAAGTTCAGCCGGTGTGCAGCGAGGCTCTTTATCCGACAAATTCACTCTGGCTATTGAATCTCGGGTATATGCCCACATTGCATAGGTCTGACTTACAGACTTCGGCAGGTTTTGGCTCATGACAAAGGCCTGCGCACCCTCAAGGAGAAGCAGGCTCATGCAACCACTGTCCGCTGTTAAATACTCGACCCTCGACCTGGTGCCCGTGCGTGAAGACGGCAGCCCGGCGCAGTCCCTGCGCAATTCCCTGAACCTGGCGCAACATGTGGAAAAGCTCGGCTACACGCGCTTCTGGGTCGCCGAACACCACAACATGGACGGCATCGCCAGCTCCGCCACCTCGGTCCTGATCGGCTATCTGGCCGGCGGGACGTCGACGATTCGCGTCGGTTCCGGCGGGGTCATGCTGCCCAACCATGCGCCGCTGGTAATCGCCGAACAGTTCGGCACCCTGGAAAGCCTGTACCCGGGGCGCATCGACCTCGGCCTGGGTCGCGCACCGGGCTCCGACCAGATGACCGCCCGCGCCCTGCGCCGCGAACGCTCCGGCAGTGCTGACGATTTCCCTGAAGACGTTGCCGAACTGATGGCCTACCTCGGCCCGCGTACCCCGGAGCAACGGGTGATCGCCATGCCGGGCAGCGGCACCAACGTACCGGTGTGGCTGTTGGGCTCCAGCCTGTTCAGTGCGCAATTGGCCGGGGAACGGGGTTTGCCTTACGCCTTCGCCTCACATTTCGCACCGCGCTATCTGCATGAGGCGATTCGCGTCTATCGCAATCACTTCAAACCTTCGGCGGTGCTCGACAAGCCCTACGTGATGCTGGGGGTGCCACTGGTGGCGGCCGATAGCGATGAACAGGCCAACTACCTGGCAACCTCGGTGTACCAGCGGATCCTCGCGCTGATGCGTGGCCAGAGCCTGGTGCAGCGCAAGCCGGTCAATAGCATGGACGGCCTGTGGCTGCCCCACGAGAAGGAAGCGGTGTCGAGTTTCCTTGGCCTGGCGATGATCGGCAGCCCGGCGAAAATCCGCGCCAAGCTGGAAGTCCTGATCGAACAGACCGGCGCCGATGAGCTGATCTTCACCTGCGATCTGTACGAGCACGCCGACCGGCTGCACTCCTACGAGCTGCTGTCACAGGTGATGCAAGGCTGAACGCCAGGCATGAAAAAGCCGACGCCCTGGCGTCGGCTTTTTCATGAACATCTACAGGGGCTTAACCGCGCTTGTAGACGATTTCCTTGGTGCCCGCTTCGCAGGTGCCAACCACTTTGCCATCCGCCGCCGCGCCTTTGTCGACCACTTCCAGCGAATAATGCTTGGCGCCCTTGGCGTCGATCTTCGCGGCGATCTCGCTTTTCAGCTCCTCGCACGGCTTGCCGGCGGCAAGGGCTGTTCCCGCAAGACTCAACAAAGCAGCTGCTAATACTAGTTTTTTCATCGGTCGCATTCCCTGGTCGGATCAAAAGAGGCGGCGTTGATGCCAGCCTGACAGAGGCTCAAGACAGTTGTAGCGCTTTGCCATTTCCTATGGCACTCGGCCAGCGCACAAGTTCCAGAGCCTAGCTCAAGCTTTTAACTATTGGCAATCCGGAAGCCGACCTTGAGGGTGACCTGGAAATGCGCGGCCTTGCCGTCCTTGATATGACCCCGGGTTTCGGTCACTTCGAACCACTCCAGGTGCTTGATGCTCTTGTGCGCTTCGGCCAGCGCGTTGTTGATCGCCTCTTCGATGCTGTTCGGCGACGAACCCACCAGTTCGACTTTCTTGTAGGTGTGATGATCAGTCATGGCGCTCTCCTTTTTAGCTGTGAAATACAGCCTAGCAGTGATTTTTCTTATTACTTGGGGCGCCATTGCTCACGGCTAGTTCAGATTTTCTGCACTTTCTGAACAGGCCGCAGTCGGAACCTACAGAGTCCGTTCACTACCCTGCAGGAGAGCCGACATGGCCAACACCTCGTTACGCAAAGCCTCACTGGAAAGTATGGAAGCCGAGATCGAAAGCCTGCTCAAATCCCTGGAAAGCCTCAAGGACGATGCAACCGACGAATCGCGCAAGACCCTCAAGGCCCTCAAGAGCAACGCCGAGAACGCGCTCAAGCATTCCCGCAGCCTGATCAGCGATGCCTATGAAGAAGTCAAAGTGAAAACCCGGGAAACCGGAATCGCCACCCGCGACTACGCCCAGGAACACCCGTGGGCCACCGCCGGCGTGGCGGTCGGCGCCATCGGCCTGCTGGCCGCCTACCTGCTGTGCAAGCGCGGCAACTAAGCCGGCTGGCGCAGTTCGTTTTTCAACCACTGCGCCAACTGCCGGGCGCGCCCATCCGCGGCGCGCTTGGGTAACCACAGCGCCAGTTGCCCCGGGGTGTCGGAAAACCCCCACGGGGCAACCAGCCTGCCCGCCAGCAAGTCCTCGGCCACCAGCGGCTCCGGAGCAATCGCCACCCCAAGCCCGGCCACTGCCGCTTCCAGCAAGTAATACAGATGCTCGAAACCCTGCCCGTACTTCAGCGAATCGGCGGCGATGCCGTTGTGCCGCGCCCAGCTGGGCCAGGCCTGGGGACGCGAGGTGGTATGCAGCAGCGGCTCTGCACCAAGGGCCGTGGCCGGCGCCGTGCGCAGGCGCGGGTAACCGGCATAACGCGGGCTGAGCACCGGCCCGATGCGTTCGCAGGCCAGTTCATAGACCTGCATGTCCGCCGGCCACGGCGGCTCGGCAAACACCAGCAGGGCATCCAGCCCCGGGCGGCGGGGGTCCAGGTCCCCTTCACCGGCGGAAAGGTGCAGGCGCAGGTCCGGCAGGTCGGCGTTCAGGCGCCCCAGGCGCGGAATCAGCCAGCGCGCCAGCAGGCTGCCGGAGCAGCCGAGGACGAACGGCGCGTCGGCGCTGCCACGGGTCAGCTCGGCGCAAACGTCCCGCAGGCGCTCGAAGGCCTCGCTGCTGGCATCGCGCAGACGAATCCCGGCATCTGTGAGTTTAATGCCACGTCCATCCTTGACGAACAGGCTCAGGCCCAGGTGTTGTTCCAGCACTTTCAACTGCCGGCTCACCGCGCCATGGGTCACGTGCAGTTGTTCGGCAGCCTGGCTGACACTGTTGAGCCGGGCAGTGGCTTCGAAGGCCCGCAGGGCATTCAGGGGGGGCAGGTCGCGGCTCATGGGATAGGTGAGTTTTCCTGACAGGTTGCGGCGATCTTATCGGTTTTCAGCCTTCGGTGTCAGGGGTAGAGTGGGCCCCATTGTCCTTCCACGAATCTGTCTTTCCCCACCCTTGCCCGGGAGCGCTGCAATGACTCAGTCCCAATTGCGTAATGGTCCAGACGACAACGGCCTGTTCGGCGCGTTCGGCGGCCGTTACGTGGCCGAAACCCTGATGCCGCTGATCCTCGACCTGGCCCGTGAGTACGAAAAGGCCAAGGAAGATCCCGAGTTCCTCAAGGAGCTGGCCTACTTCCAGCGCGATTACGTCGGCCGCCCCAGCCCGCTGTACTTCGCCGAACGCCTGACCGAACACTGCGGCGGCGCCAAGATCTACCTCAAGCGCGAAGAGCTGAACCACACCGGCGCGCACAAGATCAACAACTGCATCGGCCAGATCCTCCTGGCCCGGCGCATGGGCAAGAAACGCATCATCGCCGAGACCGGCGCCGGCATGCACGGCGTGGCCACCGCCACCGTGGCCGCGCGCTTTGGCCTGCAATGCGTGATCTACATGGGCACCACCGACATCGAGCGCCAACAGGCCAACGTGTTCCGCATGAAGCTGCTGGGCGCCGAAGTGATCCCGGTCGTCGCCGGCACCGGCACCCTGAAAGACGCGATGAACGAAGCCCTGCGTGACTGGGTGACAAACGTCGACAGCACTTTCTACCTGATCGGCACCGTGGCCGGCCCGCACCCGTACCCGGCCATGGTCCGCGACTTCCAGGCCGTGATCGGCAAGGAAACCCGCGAGCAGATGCAAGCCCAGGAAGGCCGCCTGCCGGACAGCCTGGTGGCGTGCATCGGCGGCGGCTCCAACGCCATGGGCCTGTTCCACCCGTTCCTCGACGATAAAAGCGTGCAGATCATTGGCGTTGAAGCCGCCGGCTACGGCATCGAGACCGGCAAGCATGCCGCCAGCCTGAACGGCGGCGTACCGGGCGTGCTGCACGGCAACCGCACCTTCCTGCTGCAGGACGACGATGGCCAGATCATCGACGCCCACTCGATTTCCGCCGGCCTCGACTACCCCGGCATCGGCCCGGAACACGCCTGGCTGCACGACATCGGCCGCGTCGAATACACCTCGGTGACCGACGACGAAGCCCTGGCCGCGTTCCACCAGTGCTGCCGCCTGGAAGGCATCATCCCGGCCCTGGAAAGCGCCCACGCCCTGGCCGAAGTGTTCAAGCGCGCGCCGACCCTGCCCAAGGATCACCTGATGGTGGTCAACCTCTCGGGCCGCGGCGACAAAGACATGCAAACCGTCATGCACCACATGCAACAGTCCCAGCAGGAGAAACACTGATGAGCCGCCTGCACACCCGCTTTGCCAAGCTCAAGGAACAGAACCGCGCGGCCCTGGTGACCTTCGTCACCGCCGGTGACCCGAACTACGACACTTCCCTGCAAATCCTCAAGGGCCTGCCCGCGGCGGGCGCCGATGTGATCGAACTGGGCATGCCCTTCACCGATCCGATGGCCGACGGCCCGGCGATCCAACTGGCCAACATCCGCGCCCTGGGCGCCAAGCAGAACCTGGCGAAAACCCTGCAGATGGTCCGCGAGTTCCGCGAAGGCAACAACGAAACCCCGCTGGTGCTGATGGGCTACTACAACCCGATCCACCACTACGGTGTGGCGCGCTTCATCGCCGACGCCAAGGCCTCCGGGGTGGACGGGCTGATCGTGGTGGACATGCCGCCGGAACATAACAGCGAGCTGTGCGACCCGGCCCAGGCCGCCGGCATCGATTTCATCCGTCTGACCACGCCAACGACCGACGATGCGCGCCTGCCGAAGGTCCTCGACGGCAGTTCCGGCTTTGTCTACTACGTCTCGGTGGCCGGGGTCACCGGTGCCGGCGCCGCCACCCTGGAGCACGTGGAAGAGGCCGTGGCCCGCCTGCGTCGCCACACCGAGCTGCCGATCAGCATCGGCTTCGGCATCCGCACCCCAGAGCAGGCCGCCGCCATCGCCCGTCTGGCAGACGGCGTGGTAGTGGGCTCGGCGCTGATCGACCACATCGCCAGTGCCGAGTCTTCCGAGCAAGCGGTGGACGGTGTCCTGAGCCTGTGCGCGGCCCTGGCCGAGGGCGTGCGTCAAGCCCGGGTCAGCTGAGGGTAAAGTTCCTGATACAGAGGAATTCGCGCCTCTGGATGCACACTAAACTGACAAGACCGAGGGTTTCAGAGCCTGTGTTCTGAAACCCTTTTTGCTGTTTGTGCTGCGAGGAATGCCTGATGAAAATGCCCAAACGTCTGATTGCCGGTGCCGTGGTGCTGATGCTCGGCGCCAGCCCGTTGCTCCACGTGATGGCCGACGAACGCGGCGACCATGGCCGCTGGGATGATCGCGCAGGTCCACAGCAGGGCCATTGGGACAATCGAGGCAATGAACACCGCGGCCCGGACAACGACCGGCGCGGCGGGCCACCGCGGGATTTCGGCCCGATACGCCAGACCATCCACGACAATCGCGGCTACTTCGTGCGGGGCGCGCCGCCACCGCCCGGCATCCGCCTGGTGCGCGGCCAACCCTTGCCCCGCGGTTACTACGGCGAACGCCTGGATGGACGCGCCCTGTCGCGCCTGCCGGTCTACCCGGGCTATGAATGGCGACGCATGGGCGGCGACATCTTCCTGATGGCCGTGGGCACCGGCATCGTCTACGAGATCCTCGACGGCGTGCTCTACTGATCGTTTTTCAACCAGCCGACTCCCCACAGGAGCCGGCTGCCCAGCCAAGCGCCCCCCCTCAGAACCCCGTCAGATCCAGCGGCCGCATGGCCCCCATCCAGATCGCATGCTCGGTGTGATCCAGCAAGTCGTCCCCGGTATCAGGGTGCAGGAACACCACCAGCCCCTGACGATTGAGGGCCAGCCACGGCACCACCTGGGCAAACACCTCTGGCGCGAACGCCAGCTGGCAGCTCCAGTCCGGGTGCGGCCCAACCGGCCGTTCGTGAACCCGGCCCATTTTCAGCTCGAACAACTGCGCCGCCTGTTCGCACAAGGCCCGGGCACGGTCGAGGGTGTTGGCGTCAAAGTAGACATGGGCGTGATAGCCCTTGATCCGTTGCATGCAAAGCCTCGTGATAACGACGAGCCCTCAAGGCTCGCCACAGATGCAGAGCACCTGCCGTGGAAAAAACACCGGCCCCATGAAAACACCGATTGCCGGCCGGCTCAAAGCGCTTGCGCCAGCGTCGCCGCCACCTCCAGCAGTTGCTGGCGCAGCCAGAGATGGGCCGGGTCGGCACTGTTGCGCCCGTGCCAGATCGCCAGCAGCGATGAGGGTTCGACCGCCAGCGGCAGCGCCCGCCGGCACAGGCCGAAGCGCTGCTCGAAGGCCCGGGCCAAGGGCTGCGGCACAATCGCCACCAGGCGCGACTGCTCCAGCAACTGCGGCAGCACCAGGGCATGGGGCAGGGTGACCTTGTACCGGGGACGCCGACCAATCGCCGCCAGCGCCTGCTCCAGGCGCTGGCGATCGAACATCTCCGACTGCCGGGCAATACCGCGCTCAAGAATGTAGCCGTTGACCGCGCCTTCCTCCTGCCCGCCCACCGACAGCGTGATCAACGGCTGGTCCGCCAGGGCTTCAAGCGTCAGTGCGGGCAGCTCGAGCAGGGGATGCTCGGGGCACATCAGCAACACATCCTGCTGCCGCCAGAGACAGGCGCTGTGCACCCGCTGCGGCAACTCGGCAAACACCCCGACAGCCAGATCGATACGCCCAACATCGATCTGCTCGGCCAGGTCCAGGCGGGTCGCCGGGCGCACCACCAGATCCACCCCCGGAGCCACCTGGGCCAGGCGCCGCAGCAACGGCGCCAGCAGCACCGAACTCAGGTAGTCATTGGCTGCCAGGGTGAAGGTCCGCGTCGCGCTGGCAGGGTCGAAAGGCTCCACGCCGACCGTGTGTTGAATGGTCAGCAGCGCCTCGCGCAGCGGGCCGGCAATCGCCTCGGCCCGGGCCGACGGCTGCATGCCCTTGGCGGTGCGGATGAACAACTCGTCCTGCAGGGACTCACGCAGCCGGGTCAGGGCATGGCTGACCGCCGATTGGCTCAGGTGCAGGCGCTTGCTGGCCAGCAGGATGCTGCGGTCCTCATAGACCGCATCGAAAACCCGCAGCAGGTTGAGGTCGATACGCGGAACGCGGGGCACTTGGTCACGGAGCATATTGCAGATCCTGCAGGAGGCTATTGCGGATTGTTCCCTTGCCCCAAGGGGCGGGGGCGGGCAACTTTAGCGCATCCAACCAGCCAGCAGATCGCACTGAAAATCAAACCGTGCGATCACGGCAGCGGCTTGCCCGACGTTCGGCGACCGCCAGCGGCCCGGGTGTTTTTTCAACACCTGCAAGCGCTTGGTTGCGATCAACCCCGTATTCACATTCAGGGACCGAAAATGCCCGCAAGCCGCGACCTCAATGACATCCGCGCCCATGACTGGGTGGCGACCCGCCTGCCGCGATCCTGGCAGGCCTACGCCCGCCTGATGCGCCTGGACCGGCCCATCGGCACCTGGCTGACCCTGCTGCCGGCCCTGGCCGCGTTGATCCTCTGCGCCGGGCGTATTCCGCAGGTCGGCACGGTGCTGGTGTTCGCCCTCGGCGCCCTGCTGATGCGCAGTGCCGGCTGCTGCATCAACGACATCCTCGACCGGCGCTTCGACGCCCAGGTCAGCCGGACCCGCCAGCGACCCCTGGCCAACGGTTCACTGAGCCTGAATCAGGCCCTGGCTTGCCTGGTCGTACTCTTGCTGCTGGCGGCCGCATTACTGCTATTGCTGCAACCGGCGACGGTGCTGCTGGCCCTGTGCTGCGTGCCCCTGACCCTGGTCTATCCGCTGTTCAAGCGCTTCACCCACTGGCCCCAGGCGTTTCTCGGCGCGGTGTTCAACTGGGGCGTGCTCATGGCCAGTGTGGAAACCACCGGCAGCCTGCAACCCAGTGCGCTGGCGCTGTGGCTGGGCTGCCTGTTCTGGCAGTTGGGCTATGACACGCTCTATGCCTACAGCGACCGTGAGGACGACCTGAAAATGGGCCTGCGCTCCACCGCGACGCTGTTCGCCGCACGGGGCAAGAACTGGATCGCCGGGTTCTACGCCATGACCGTGCTGTGCTGGTGCGGCGCGGGCCTGCTGGCCGGTGCCAACCCGGGCTTTTTCATCGTGCTGCTGCCGATCGCCTTGTCCCTGGCCTACCAGCTCAGCCTGTTCAGTCCGGACCACCCGGAGCCCTGCAACGACCTGTTTCGCAGCAACTTCCACGTCGGCGTGCTGCTACTGGCCGGCGCCTCGGTGGCCATCGTTTAACCGCTGAACACTCAGCAATCCGCAACACTCCCAACCACACAAGGACTTGTCATATGCCTGCCCGCTCAATCGCATCACCACTCTCGGCACCGGAACAATGGGCCGCCCTGTTCCTGCGCCTGGCCCTGGGCGCCATGTACATCGCCCACGCCCTGTTCAAAATCCTGGTCCTGGGCTGGCCGGGCACCCTCAAGCTGTTCGGCGCCACCGGCATGCCCGAGTGGATGACCTACCCGGCGGTGTGCGCCGAGCTGGTGGGGGGCTTGTTGCTGATACTCGGGGTCGGCGTGCGCTGGATCGCCCTGGGGCTGCTGCCGATGCTGCTGGGGGCCATTGTCTTCGTCCACGGCGCCCACGGCTGGATCTACACCAGCCCCGGCGGCGGCTGGGAATACCTGGCCTTCCTGGCGGTGGTGTCGGTGTCGCTGGTGTGCCTGGGCAACGGCGCACTGTCCCTGTTGAGTCTGTTCAAGGCTCCGCCTACAAGGCAATGGACGGCAACGACAGCCCCTTGAGGGATTGGGCGCTGCCGGCCTGCTCACTCATCAGCCAGTCGACGAAACGCTGGATCAACGGGCCACGGCGCTTACGCTGGGGCAGCACCACGTAGTAGCCGTAGCGGGAGATCAGGGTCTCGGCGATGGGCCGGCAAAGCAGGCCCTGCTCCAGCAGGTTGTCCACCAGGTGACGCCAGCCGATGGCCACGCCCTGGCCGCCGATGGCCGCCTGGATCAGCAAGGTGTAGTTGTCGAAACGCAATTGCCCGGGGGCCGGGGCGCTGGCCAGGCCCAGCTCGCGAAACACCCCGCTCCAGTCGAACCAATGGCTGCTGTTCTCGCCCCGCAGGTGCAGCAGTGGCAACTCCGGCAGGCAATGCACAGACAAGGGCGCGGCGCGCTCCTTGAGCAGCAGCGGGCTGCACACCGGAAACACTTCCTCGCTAAACAGCCAGCGGCTTTCGCCATGCTTGAAACGCCCATCGCCGAACAGCACCGCCACGTCGATATCGCTGCGCAGCATGCTGTGGCTGCGTTCACTGGTCACCAGGCTGACGTCCACCTGGGGGTTGGCCTCATGAAAGCGATGCAGGCGCGGCATCAGCCAATAGGCGGCGAAGGCGAAGTCCGTGGCCACCTGCAGCACCTCGTGCTGATGCTGCTGGGCCAGGGCGGAGAGGCCGGCATCGATGCTCTGCAGGCCGGCCTGCACCTGTTCCAGCAACAAGGCGCCGGATTCGGTCAGTTCGATACCGCGGTAGATCCGATCGAACAGCCGCACATTCAACCGCTCCTCCAGCCGTTTGATCTGCTGGCTGATGGCCGGCTGGGTGGTCCCCAGCTCCACAGCCGCGGCGGTGAAGCTGCGCAAACGGGCCGCTGCTTCAAACACCCGGAGCAGGTCCAGGGACAGGTCGCCAAGGGCTTCATACATAAGCTGTACTTATCCTAGTCATTGCCGTGTATGGGCTTTACCGCCAAAGACATGGAATCCATGCTCAATCGCAGCACTTTCGCATAACCATCGACTATGGAATGCCGCGAATCCATGAAGCGCAAGAACATTCTTTTCATCATGGCCGACCAGATGGCCGCGCCCTTGCTGCCGTTCTACGGTTCATCACCGATCAAGCTGCCGCACCTGAGCCGTCTGGCTGCCCAGGGCGTGGTATTCGATGCCGCCTACTGCAACAGCCCGCTGTGCGCGCCGTCGCGCTTTACCCTGGTCAGCGGCCAGCTGCCGAGCAAGATCGGCGCCTACGACAACGCTGCGGACTTTCCCGCCGACGTGCCCACCTACGCCCACTACCTGCGGCGCCTGGGCTACCGCACCGCGCTGTCGGGCAAGATGCACTTCTGCGGCCCGGACCAGTTGCACGGCTATGAAGAGCGCCTGACCACCGACATCTACCCCGCCGACTACGGCTGGGCGGTGAACTGGGATGAGCCCCAGGTGCGTCCCAGCTGGTACCACAACATGTCCTCGGTGCTGCAGGCCGGGCCCTGCGTGCGCACCAACCAGCTGGATTTCGATGAAGAGGTGGTGTTCAAGGCCCAGCAGTACCTGTTCGACCATGTGCGCGAAGCCGGCGACCAGCCGTTCTGCCTCACCGTGTCCATGACCCACCCCCACGATCCCTACACCATTCCCAAGGCCTTCTGGGACCTGTACCGCGACGAGGAAATCCCACTGCCCCAGACCCCACCGCAGAGCGAACTGGACCCGCATTCCCAGCGCCTGCTCAAGGTCTACGACCTGTGGGACAAACCGCTGCCTGTGGATAAGATCCGCGACGCGCGGCGGGCCTACTTCGGCGCCTGCAGCTATATCGACAGCAACGTCGGCAAGCTGCTGCAGACCCTGGAAGACACCGGGCTGGCGGACGACACCCTGATCGTGTTTTCCGGCGACCACGGCGACATGCTCGGCGAGCGCGGCCTCTGGTACAAAATGCACTGGTTCGAAATGGCCGCCCGGGTGCCGCTGTTGATCTGCGCACCGGGGCAGTTCGCCGCCGGGCGAGTCGGCGCGGCAGTCTCCACCGCCGACCTGCTGCCGACCCTGGTGGAACTGGCCGGCGGCCGCGTGGAACCCGAGCTGCCGCTGGACGGCCGCTCCCTGGTCCCGCACCTGCAAGGGCAGGGCGGCCACGATGAAGTCTTTGGCGAATACATGGCCGAAGGCACCATCAGCCCGTTGATGATGATTCGCCGGGGCGCCTACAAATTCATCTACAGCGAAGACGACCCGTGCCTGCTCTTCGATGTCGCCAACGACCCTCAGGAACACCGCGACCTCAGCCAGTCGCCCGAGCATCGCGCGCTGTTCGACGCCTTCCTCGCCGAGGCCCGGGCCAAGTGGGACATCCCGGCCATTCACCAACAGGTCCTGGCCAGCCAGCGCCGCCGCCGTCTGGTGGCCGACGCCCTGAACCGGGGCACGCGCAAGAGCTGGGATCACCAGCCGCTGGTCGACGCCAGTGCGCAGTACATGCGCAACCACATCGACCTCGACGATCTGGAGCGCAAGGCGCGTTATCCACAACCCTGCCAATACCAATAATCCAAGGGGAAGAGCATGCAAAAGTTATCCACAGCGCTGGCGGTCGGGTTCCTGGCTCTGGGCAGCACAACCGTCTGGGCCGACTCGTGCGCAACCGTGAAGATGGCCGATCCGGGCTGGAGCGACATCGCCGCCACCAACGCCATCGCCAGCTTTCTACTGGACGGCATGGGCTACAAGGCCAAGATCGACACCCTGGCGGTGCCGATCATCTACGGCGGGCTCAAGGACGGTCAGGTGGATGTGTTCCTGGGCAACTGGATGCCGGCGCAGCAGGGTTTCCATGACAAGTTCGTGGCCAATGGCGAGGTGATCCAGCTGGCGAAGAACCTGGAAGGCACCGAGTTCACCCTGGCGGTTCCGGACTACGTGTGGGACGCCGGGGTGCATGACTTTACCGACCTGAACCGGTTCGCCGACAAGTTCGACAAGAAGCTCTACGGCATCGGCTCCGGTGCCCCGGCCAACCTGTCGCTGCAGGAAATCATCAAGCACAACCAGTTCAACCTCGGCCAGTGGAAGCTGATCGAATCCAGCGAACAGGCGATGCTCGCCGAAGTGTCCCGGGCCACGAAAAAGCAGCGCTTCATCACCTTCCTCGGCTGGACCCCGCACCCGATGAACGTGCAGTTGAACATGCGTTACCTGACCGGGGGCAAGCAGTACTTCGGCGCCAGCGGCAGCGTCTACACCCTGACCCGCAAGGGTTATGCACAGGCCTGCCCGAACGTCGGCAAGCTCTTTACCAATCTGCGGTTCACCCAGGACATGGAGAACGCCATCATGGCCGAGGTGGTGAACAACAAGGTCAGCAACGCCGACGCCGCCAAGGCCTGGATCAAGGCCAACCCGGCGGTGCTGGAGCAGTGGCTGGAAGGGGTCCGGACCATTGATGACCAAGAGGCCCTGGCGGCGGTGAAGGGCAAGTTATAAGCCCGAGGTGCTTCGACCATTCGCCGGCAAGCCGGCTCCTACGGGATGAGGGGCCAGCCTCGGCACATGCTCGAGGCCGGACAATGCTTTACCCTGGCCCCCTCGAATCAACCCATCCGTGAGCAACCATGGCCTGGCCCAACCGCCATTCACTCCTGCCTTTTCTCGCCTGGCTGCCGCAGCAGACCCGCGCCAGCGTCGGTCGTGATCTGCTGGTGGGGCTGAGCGGCGCGATCCTCGCCCTGCCGCAATCGATCGCCTATGCGCTGATCGCCGGCTTGCCGCCGGAGTACGGGCTGTACGCGGCCATAGTCCCGGTGCTGATCGCCTGCCTCTGGGGCTCGTCCTGGCACCTGATCTGCGGGCCCACGGCAGCGATCTCCATTGTTCTGTATGCCAGCGTCAGCCCTCTGGCGGTGCCGGCATCCGAGGACTACATCACTCTGATCCTGCTGCTGACCCTGCTGGCCGGGGTCTTCCAGTGGCTGCTGGGGCTGCTGCGCTTCGGCGCCCTGGTGAACTTCGTCTCGCATTCGGTGGTGCTGGGCTTCACCCTCGGTGCCGCGGTGGTGATTGCCCTGGGGCAGTTGCCCAACCTCCTGGGCCTGGAGCTGCCGAACCAGGCCACTGCCCTCAATAGCCTGAGCTTGCTGCTGGAACACCTGGACGCTGTGGACAAGCCTTCGCTATTGCTAGGGCTGGGCACCCTGATCGTCGGCCTCGGCCTGAAGCTGCTGGCGCCACGCTGGCCCAGCCTGTTGCTCAGCCTGGTCCTCAGTGCGCTGGTGGTCTGGCTGCTGCCGGGGCTGTTCGGCCAGGTCAAATTGGTCAGCGCCTTCGTGGGCCGGCTACCGCCCTTGAGCCCGTTGCCACTGGACCTGGAGCTGGTCCTGCGGCTGCTGCCCAGTGCCGTGGCGGTGGGCATGCTGGGGCTGGTGACCAGCCTGTCGATTGCCCGCTCGCTGTCGGTACGTTCGGAACAACTGCTCGACGCCAACCAGGAAGTCCGCGCCCAGGGCCTGTCGAACATGGTCGGGGCGTTTTTCTCCGGCTACCTGTCCTCCGGCTCCTTCACCCGCTCGGGCCTGAGCTACGAAGCCGGCGCCCGCTCGCCCCTGGCCGGGGTGTTCTCGGCGCTGTGGGTGGCGCTGTTCGCGGTGGCCGGCGCCGGGTTGATCGCCCACATCCCGATTCCGGCCATGGCCGGCAGCATCCTGCTGATCTGCTGGGGGCTGGTGGACCACCGGGGCATCCGTGACCTGTTCCGGGTCAGCCGCGCCGAATTTGTGGTGATGAGCCTGACCTGCGTCGCCACCTTGCTCCTGGAGCTGCAGACGGCGATCTATGCCGGGGTCCTGGCGTCGCTGTTCTTCTACCTCAAGCGCACCTCCCAGCCACGGGTGCAGCACTCCAGCGAGGGCGATGCAGACATCCTGCGGGTCGGCGGCTCGATCTTCTTTGGCGCCAGTCATTACCTGCAAGTGCGCATGCAACGCTGCCACGCGCCCAGGCTGGTGATCGACGCCCGGCAGATCAACTTCATCGACTATTCGGGGGTGGCGATGCTGCATCAGGAGGCGCGCCGGCTGAAACGCCAGGGCCGCAGCCTGACCCTGCGCCGGGCGCGGCAAACGGTGAAAGAGGAGTTGATCAAGCTCGAAGGCGCGGCGCACTGCCCGATCCACTTCGAAGACTGACCCCAAGCGTTGAGGGAGACACCAGCTGTGGCGAGCGAGCTTGCTCGCGCTGGCTTGCGCAGCAAGCCCAAGGCCGGTTTCCCGGTTCGGCCTGTTACTGCGCGATAGCCGGTTTACGACCGCTGCGCGCTCGAGCGGGAGCAAGCTCCCTCGCCACACATGATCTTCAGGGGTTTACAGAGCCAACTGGCGGCGCAGTTCGGCCAGCACCGGGGCGCTGTCCGGGCGCACGCCGCGCCACAGGTAGAAGGCTTCCGCCGCCTGTTCGGCCAGCATGCCCAGGCCATCCAGCACCAGCGCCGCGCCATGTTCACGGGCCCAACGGCAGAACGGCGTCGGCTCCTTGCCGTACATCATGTCGTAGCACACCGTTTTGCCCGGCTCGATCAGGCTGCCGGCAATCGGTGGCAATTCTCCCGACAGGCTGGCGGAGGTGGCGTTGATGATCAGGTCCACCGACTCCTGCAGCCAGTCGAAACCACTGGCCGACACCGGGCCCAGGTCGGCAAACAGTTCCGCCAGCCGCTCGGCCTTTTCCACGGTGCGATTGGCAATCACCACCGACGCCGGCCGCTGCGCCAACAGGGGCTCCAAGGCTCCACGCACCGCGCCACCGGCCCCCAGCAGAAGGATGCGCTTGCCCTTGAGGCTGACCCCGGCGTTGACCGTCAGGTCGCGCACCAGTCCGGCGCCGTCGGTGTTGTCCCCCAACAGCCTGCCGTCGGCCTGCTTGCTCAGGGTGTTCACCGCGCCGGCCCGCTGGGCGCGCTCGGTCAGGCTGTCGCACAGGCGATAGGCGTCTTCCTTGAACGGCACGGTGACGTTGGCACCGCGGCCCTGGGCGAAGAAATCGCGGGCAGCCCCGGCGAAATCGTCCAGGGGCGCCAGCAGGGTGTGGTATTCCAGCTGTTGGCCGGTCTGCTGGGCGAACAGCCGGTGGATCAGCGGCGATTTGCTGTGGCTGATCGGATTACCAAAGACAACGTACTGATCCATCTCTCATCCCATTTGCTCAACACACAGGGGTAGGAGCCGCGTCCGCCTTGAAGGCCGTTTCGCCGGCAAGCCGGCTCCTACACGGTGGGGTGGGTTAGTGGCTGGCCGCCAGCCAGTCGCGGTCCTGCAGGAAATACTCGGTCAGGCGTGCTTCTTCGGTGCCCGGCTCGGCCTTCCAGTCGTAGCCCCAGCGCACTTGCGGCGGCAGCGACATGAGGATCGATTCGGTACGCCCGCCCGATTGCAGGCCGAACAAGGTGCCACGGTCGTAGACCAGGTTGAACTCCACGTAGCGGCCCCGGCGGAACTCCTGGAATTCGCGCTGCTGGGCGGTGTAGGCCGCAGCCTTGCGGCGCTGGACGATGGGCAGGTAGGCCTCGATATAGGCATCGCCGATGGCACGCATGAAGGCGAAGCAGGTGTCGAAGTCCCACTCGTTCAAGTCGTCGAAGAACAGGCCGCCGATGCCCCGGGGTTCGTTGCGGTGCTTGAGGTGGAAGTAGCTGTCGCACCAGGCCTTGTAGCGCGGATAGACGTCCGGGCCGAAAGGCGCGCAGGCGCGTTCGGCGACCCGGTGCCAGTGCACGCAGTCTTCTTCATTGCCGTAGTAGGGGGTCAGGTCGAAGCCACCGCCGAACCACCAGACCGGTTCTTCACCTTCCTTCTCGGCAATGAAGAAGCGCACGTTGGCGTGGGACGTCGGCACATGGGGGTTGTACGGGTGGATCACCAGGGACACGCCCAGGGCCTCGAACCCGCGACCGGCCAGTTCCGGACGATGGGCGCTGGCCGAAGGTGGCAGGCCGCTGCCGAACACATGGGAGAAGTTGACCCCGCCCTTTTCGATCACTGCACCGCCACCGATCACCCGGGTGCGTCCGCCACCGCCGGCAGGCCGGGTCCAGGCATCCTCGATGAAGCGCGCGCCGCCGTCTTCGGTTTCCAGGGCAGTGCAAATACGGTCTTGCAGGTCGAGCAGGTAGGCTTTTACGGCCTCGGTGCGGGTAGTCATGGCATCACCTTGAATCGGGCAAAGCTAGGCGGCGCCAGGGATGAAACCGGGGCCGGCGCAAATGGGCGCGTAGCATAACACCGCACCGTGTTCGGTCGCAGTTGACGAAGGTCAAGCAGAGGAGTCCGATAGACCCCTTTCAGGCGACGACCAAGGAGTGAGTGCAGATGGCCAAACGTATCCAGTTCCGGGCCCATGGCGGCCCCGAAGTACTCGAGTATGTGGATTTCCAGCCCGCCGATCCGGGTCCGCAGCAGGTTCGCGTCAGCAACCAGGCCATCGGCCTGAACTTCATCGATACCTATTTCCGCAGCGGCCTGTACGCACCACCGGCGCTGCCGTCGGGCCTGGGCGCCGAAGGGGCCGGGGTGGTGGAAGCCGTGGGCAGCGCGGTGACCCGCTTCAAGGTCGGCGATCGGGTGGCCTACGGCAGCGGCCCACTGGGCGCCTACAGCGATGTGCACGTGTTGCCGGAAGCCAACCTGGTGCACCTGCCGGATGCCATCAGCTTCGAACAGGCGGCCGGGGTGATGCTCAAGGGCCTGACCGTGCAGTACCTGCTGCGTCAGACCTATGAACTCAAGGGTGGCGAAACCGTACTGTTTCACGCGGCCGCCGGTGGCGTCGGCTCCCTGGCCTGCCAGTGGGCCAAGGCCCTCGGGGTGAAACTGATCGGCACCGTCAGCTCGCCGGAAAAAGCCGCCATCGCCAAGGCCCTGGGGGCCTGGGAAACCATCGACTACAGCCATGAAGACGTGGCCCAGCGGGTGCTGGAACTGACCGATGGCAAGAAGTGCCCGGTGGTGTACGACGGCGTGGGCAAGGACACCTGGCTGACGTCCCTGGACTGCCTGGCCCCCCGTGGGCTGATGGTCAGCTTCGGCAATGCCTCGGGCGCGGTGGACGGGGTGAACCTGGGCATTCTGGCGGCCAAGGGCTCGCTGTATGTCACCCGGCCGACCCTGGCCAGCTACGCCAACAATGCCGAGAACCTGCAGCGCATGGCCGACGATCTGTTTGGCATGATCGCCAGCGGCAAGCTGAAGATCGAGATTGGCCAGCGCTTCGCCCTGGCGGATGCCGCCAAGGCGCATATCGAGCTGTCGGCGCGGCGCACCACCGGTTCGACCGTGTTGTTGCCTTGAACGCCTTCGCCGGCAAGCCGGCTCCTACAGATCATTGTAGGAGCCGGCTTGCCGGCGAAGCGGTTCAGGAAGGCCGCACCACCCTGCCGGTGGCCAGATCGCGGATCAGGCTCGGGTTCTTGCGCCCGCCCAGGCTGCCGGTAAGCACCAGATCCAGCTGCCCGCGGAAGTACTGTTCGATGCGCAGCCGCGTGCGCGCCGCCGGCCGCCCCTGGGGATTGGCCGAGGTGGAAATCAGCGGTCCCACCAACGCGCACAGCTCACGCACCAGCGGATGGTCGCTGACCCGCAACGCCACCGTGTCATGCACCCCGGTGACCCACTCCGGCAGCAGGTTCTGATGGGGCACCAGCCAGGTGTTGGGACCCGGCCAGGTGCTGGACATGCGCTCGATCCAGGTGTCGGGGAAATCCTCGAAGAGAAAGTCGAACTGGTGGATGTTGTCGGCGATCAGGATCAGGCCCTTGTCCACCGAGCGTGACTTGATCGCCAACAGGCGATCCACCGCCTCTTCGTTCCACGGATCGCACCCCAAGCCCCAGACCGCTTCGGTTGGGTAGGCAATCACCGCCCCTGCGCGAATCTCTCGTGCGGCTTGTTGCACACGCCAACTGCTGACCATTGCCGAACCTCCAGATAAAAGCTGTGCGCAGTTTACCGATCCTGCCTATAAAACCTAGGGCCTGTTGCCGTTTGGCGACAGGTCGCAACAGCCCTCACGTCGAGCCCGGGCGGGCCAGCCAGCGGCCGTTTTCATTGACCGCCAGGCCATCGATCTCCAACTCGCTCAAGGCCGCCAGCACCCGGGGCAGGGGCCAGCCGCTTTCCCGCGCCAGGGCCTCGCTGGTGTGGGGCGCGGCCAGGAGCAAGGCCAGCAGCGGATGCCCGGCGATTGTGGCGGGCAAGGCCGCCGGCGGCGCCACGTGCTGCCAGCCCCTGAGGGTTTCGAGAATGTGCTGCACGCTTTCCACCAGCACCGCGCCGTCACGGATCAGCTGGTGACAACCCCGGGCACCGGGGTGGTGGATGGAACCGGGTATGGCGTACACCTCGCGGCCCTGTTCCGCCGCCAGGCGGGCGGTGATCAGGGAACCGCTGGCCACGCTGGCTTCCACCACCAGCACGCCGAGGGACAGGCCGCTGATGATCCGGTTGCGCCGGGGGAAGTGCTCCGCACGCGGACCGGTGTCCAGGGCGAACTCGGAAACCACCGCGCTGCCCTGGTCGATCATCGCCTGGGCCAAGGCTCGGTGACGCTGTGGATAACAATTTTCCAGGCCGGTGCCCAGCACCCCCACCGTGTGCCCGCCGACGTCCAGCGCCGCCTGATGCGCGGCGCCATCGATGCCCAGGGCCAGGCCGCTGGTGATCACGAATCCGGCCGCTGCCAGGCTGCGGGAAAACGCCGCCGCAGTGTCCAGTCCCGGGCGCGAAGCGCGGCGGCTGCCCACCATCGCCAGCTGCGGCCGTTCCAGGATCGAAGGGTCGCCAGCGACGAACAACAGCGGCGGCGCATCCTCCAACTGGGCCAGCAAGGCCGGGTAGCCGGGCTGGTCCCACATCAGCAAATGCTGGGCCTGGTTGTCTATCCAGGCCAGGGCACGCCGGGCGCCCTCGCGCACTTCGACGCTGCGCCGGGCATCGCTACAGGCGGCTGGCAGGCCCAGGGCATGCCAGGCAGCGGCCGGTGCGCTGAGGGCTTTGGCCGCTGAACCGAAGGCCTGGAGCAGGCGCTGAAAACGCCTGGGCCCCAGACCGGGCAGGCCATGCAAACGTAAACGGGCTTCCAGTTCCGCAGGGGAAATGGCGCCACTGATCGAGTGCGACATGGATCATCCTTGATCGTCATCGGTCCGGTCGGAGCCGGAACAAGCTGTGGATAAGTCTGTTGGTAACTTGTTGAGGAAAGGTTTCCTGCCGCGCCAGGAAGATGCCCTGCCGAGGTCGGTCTTGCTCTGCCCAACCCCCCGTGCAGCCAACCGCAAGCACGCCAATCAGGCCTGGCGCAGCCGCTTGCAGGTCCGACCGATGGCGGTCCAGCCCAATGGCAGCAGGGCGAACAGACATTTCCTCAGGGGCTGAATCCCTTTATTATGTGCGTTCGCGTAAAACGCCAGAGCCTGCGCGGCTCGCTCCCTTGCAGAGCACGTTTTGCATCGGCGGCCCAGGTCCAGGACCTGTCAGGGCGCCGACTCCGCCCTTACTTCACACGTGTAGCAATTACGCTTATGGCCATTTTAAACATCCTCGAATTCCCTGATCCGCGCCTGCGCACTATCGCCAAACCCGTGGCCGTAGTGGACGACGAAGTGCGTCAGTTGGTCGACGACATGTTTGAAACAATGTATGAGGCCCCAGGCATCGGTCTGGCGGCGACCCAGGTCAACGTGCACAAACGCATCGTGGTCATGGACCTGTCCGAAGACCGCAGCGAGCCACGGGTGTTCATCAACCCCGAATTCGAAGCCCTGACCGACGAGATGGACCAGTATCAGGAAGGCTGCCTGTCGGTGCCGGGTTTCTATGAAAACGTCGACCGTCCGCAGCGGGTCAAGATCAAGGCCCTGGACCGCGACGGCCAGCCCTATGAACTGATCGCCGAGGGCTTGCTGGCGGTGTGCATCCAGCACGAATGCGACCACCTCAACGGCAAGTTGTTCGTCGATTACCTGTCCACGCTCAAGCGTGACCGGATCAAGAAGAAGCTGGAAAAGCAGCATCGCCAGCAGGCTTGATGACCGTCTTGCAAAGGCTTGCTACGGCAAGCCTTTTTCTTTTCCGCATGTTTAACATCGAGAATTCCCATGACTGAGCCATTGCGCATCGTCTTTGCCGGCACCCCCGAATTCGCCGCCGAACACCTCAAGGCCCTGCTCGACAGCCCTTACCAGATCGTCGCGGTCTACACCCAGCCGGACCGCCCGGCCGGTCGTGGGCAGAAGCTGATGCCCAGCCCGGTCAAGCAACTGGCCGTGGAACACCAGATCCCGGTGCTGCAACCGCCTACCCTGCGCAACGCCGAGGCCCAGGCCGAACTGGCGGCGCTCAAGCCGGACCTGATGGTGGTGGTGGCCTACGGCCTGATCCTGCCCCAGGTGGTGCTGGATATCCCGCGCCTGGGCTGCATCAACAGCCACGCCTCGCTGCTGCCGCGCTGGCGCGGTGCGGCGCCGATCCAGCGCGCCGTAGAAGCCGGTGACGCGCAAAGCGGGGTGACCGTGATGCGCATGGAAGCCGGCCTGGACACCGGGCCAATGCTGCTCAAGGTCAGCACCCCGATCAGCGCCCAGGACACCGGCGGCAGCCTGCACGACCGCCTGGCCGAGCTGGGCCCGCCGGCAGTGCTGCAAGCCATCGAAGGCCTGGCCGCCGGCACCCTGCAAGGCGAAGTCCAGGACGACAGCCTGGCCACCTACGCCCACAAGCTGAACAAGGACGAGGCGCGCATCGACTGGAACCGCCCGGCCGTGGAGCTGGAGCGCCTGGTCCGGGCCTTCAATCCCTGGCCGATCTGCCACAGCACGCTCAATGGCGAAGCCCTGAAAGTCCTGGCCGCCACCCTGGCCGAAGGCCGTGGCGCCCCGGGCGAGATCCTCGGCGCCAGCAAGGACGGGCTGATCGTCGCCTGCGCTGAGCAGGCGCTGTGCCTGACCCGCCTGCAACTGCCCGGCGGCAAGGCGCTGAACTTCAGCGACCTGTTCAACAGCCGCCGCGAGAAATTCGCCCTCGGCACCGTCCTCGGCCAAGCGGCGGACGCCCAATGAACCCGCGCCTGGCCGCCGCCAAGGCCCTGACCGCGGTCCTCAACGGCAAGGCCTCGCTCAACAGCTCGCTGCCGATCCAGCTGGACAAGGTCGAGGTCCGTGATCGCGGCTTCACCCAGGACCTGGCGTTCGGCACCGCGCGCTGGCAGCCACGGCTGTCGGCGCTGGCGGCCAAGCTGCTGCAGAAGCCGTTCAAGGCCGCCGATGCCGATGTCGAGGCGCTGCTGCTGGTGGGCCTGTATCAACTGCTCTACACCCGGGTGCCGGCCCACGCAGCCATCGGCGAAACCGTGGGTTGCGCCGACAAACTGAAAAAGCCCTGGGCCAAGGCCCTGCTCAACGCCGTGCTGCGCCGCGCCCAGCGTGAAAGCGAGGCCCTGCTGGCCGAGCTGGAACACGACCCGGTGGTGCGCACCGCCCACCCGCGCTGGCTGCAGAAATCCCTCAAGGCCTTCTGGCCCGAGCACTGGGAAGCCATCTGCGCCGCCAACAACGCTCACCCGCCGATGATCCTGCGGGTCAATCGCCGGCATCATGCGCGGGACGCCTACCTGAAGCTGCTGAGCGCAGCGGGAGTGGCGGCCAAGGCCTGCGTCTACAGCCAGGACGGCATCGTCCTCGACGCAGCCGGCGACGTTCGCAGCCTGCCGGGCTTTGCCGAAGGCTGGATCAGCGTGCAGGACGAAGCCGCGCAACTGGCTGCCGAGCTGCTGGAGCTGGCGCTGGGGCAGCGGGTGCTGGATGCCTGCTGCGCGCCGGGGGGCAAGACCTGCCACATCCTCGAAGTGCAGCCGGAGCTGGCCGGCGTGGTGGCGGTGGACCTGGAAGCCAAGCGCCTGGTGCGGGTGCGGGAAAACCTCGACCGCCTGAAGCTCGATGCCCAGCTGATTGCCGCCGACGGCCGCGACACCCAGGCCTGGTGGGACGGCCAGCCGTTCCAGCGGATCCTGTTGGACGCGCCTTGCTCGGCCACCGGGGTGATCCGTCGCCACCCGGACATCAAGCTGACCCGCCAACCGGAAGACATCGCCGCCCTGGCGCAGCTGCAAGGCGAATTGCTGGACGCCCTGTGGCAGACCCTGGAAGTGGGCGGCATCCTGCTCTACGCCACCTGCTCGACCCTGCCGACCGAGAACACCGAAGTCATCGAAGCCTTCCTGGCCCGAACCCCGGGCGCCCGTGAATTGGACATCGGCGGCCAACTGGGGCAGCCTGCGGCCGGCCTCAAGCAGCCCCACGGACGCCAGTTGCTGGCGCAAGAGGGCGGCCACGACGGCTTCTACTACGCCAAGTTGATCAAGATCGCCGCCGCACGCGGCTAAACGGTTTTAAGGGAGTGACTGGATGAAAATCATCATCCTCGGCGCCGGGCAAGTGGGCGGCACACTGGCGGAACACCTGGCCAGCGAAGCCAACGACATCACCGTGGTCGACACCGACGGCGAACGCCTGCGCGGCCTCGGTGATCGCCTGGACATCCGCACCGTGCAAGGCCGCGGCTCCTTTCCCACGGTGCTGCGCCAGGCCGGAGCCGACGACGCCGACATGCTGGTGGCGGTGACCAACAGCGACGAAACCAACATGATCGCCTGCCAGGTCGCCCACACCCTGTTCAACACCCCGACCAAGATCGCCCGGGTGCGCGAAGCCGCCTACCTGACCCGCGCCGGGCTGTTCGACAACGACGCCATCCCGGTCGACGTACTGATCAGCCCCGAGCAGGTGGTAACCAACTACATCAAGCGCCTGATCGAGCACCCTGGTGCCCTGCAAGTGATCGACTTCGCCGAAGGCAAGGCGCAACTGGTGGCGGTCAAGGCCTACTACGGCGGCCCGCTGGTGGGCCAGCAACTGCGCCAGCTGCGCGAGCACATGCCCAACGTCGATACCCGGGTGGCGGCGATCTTCCGGCGCGACCGGCCGATCATGCCCAAGGGCGACACGGTGATCGAGGCCGACGACGAGGTGTTCTTCATCGCCGCCAAGGCCCATATCCGCGCGGTGATGAGCGAGATGCGCCGCCTGGAAGAGTCCTACAAGCGCATCGTCATCGCCGGTGGCGGGCAGATCGGCGAGCGCCTGGCCGAGGCCATCGAAAGCCGCTATCAGGTGAAGATCATCGAGATGAACCCGGCCCGCTGCCGCTACCTGTCCGACACCCTGGACAGCACCGTGGTGCTGCAGGGCAGCGCCTCGGACCGCGACCTGCTACTGGAAGAGAACATCGCCGACGCCGACATCTTCCTGGCCCTGACCAACGACGACGAGGCCAACATCATGTCCTCGCTGCTGGCCAAGCGCCTGGGGGCGAAGAAGGTCATGACCATCATCAACAACCCGGCCTATGTCGACCTGATCCAGGGCGGCGACATCGACATCGCCATCAGCCCGCAACTGGCCACCATCGGCACTCTGCTGGCTCACGTGCGCCGCGGCGACATCGTCAGCGTGCACTCCCTGCGCCGTGGCGCGGCGGAAGCCATCGAGGCCATCGCCCACGGCGACGCCAAGTCGAGCAAGGTGATCGGCCGCGCCATCGAGAACATCGGCCTGCCGCCGGGCACTACCATCGGCGCGATCATTCGTGACGAAGAAGTGCTGATCGCCCACGACGATACGGTGATCGAAGCCGGCGACCACGTGATCCTGTTCCTTGTGGATAAAAAGCACATTCGCGACGTGGAGAAACTGTTCCACGTCGGCCTGAGCTTCTTCTGACCCGTAGGAGCCGGCTTGCCGGCGAAGGGCCCTTGAGCGCGCATTCGCCGGCAAGCCGGCTGCTACAGATGAGGTAATGGTGATGCTGGAATCCCTGGAAAAAATGCTCGCCAAGGGTGTGGATAACGCCCTGCTGCGCTTCGGCCTGGGCAAGGGTTACCTGGATCAGGGCGAGTTCGCCAAGGCCGCCGAGCACCTGCAACGCTGCGTGGGCTTCGATCCCAAGTATTCAGCGGCCTGGAAGCTGCTGGGCAAAGCCTGTCAGGGGCAGGGCGACCTTCAAGGGGCGCGCCAGGCCTGGGAGCAGGGGCTGGAAGCGGCCCGGGGCCACGGCGACAAGCAGGCGGAAAAGGAAATGACCGTGTTCATCAAGAAGCTCGAGCGCCAAGCCGGGGCCTGAGCGCCTGCTCACAGGTAGCGCAGGGCGATCCCTTCCGCGTCCGCCTGGACCACTTCCATGCGCACCCTGGGCGCCGCCGTCGGCAAGCCTTGCACCTGGCCATAGACCACCGCGCCCTTGGGCAATTGCGCCAGGGCCGGGCTTTGCACGTAGACGCCACTGGCAGACAGGTTGCGCGTCTGCCCCAGGCATTCGCCAATGCTCTCGTGGGAAATCTTGATGCGAAACGACTTGCGGTGCTCGGACATCTTCTGCGCCCTTGTTGTGTGTGCTGTGGATAACACCTGCAAGAAGGTTATCCACAGATCGTGCCAGCGCTGTCAGTACCAGCGCGCCTCGCCCGGAGGGCGCTTCTTGAAGCGTTTCATGCTCCACATGTACTGGCTCGGATACGCCCCGACATAACGCTCGACCACCTTGCTCATGGCTGCGCAGGAGGTTTCGGTGTCGGTGCTGTACATCTCTTCCGGGGCCGCTTCGAGGATCACCTTGTAGCCCGAGCCATCGGGCAGGCGCAGGGCGTGGAGGAACACCCCCACCGCCTTGCCGCCGGCCAGCATGTTCGGCACGAACTTGCTGGTCAGGGCCTGGGTGGCGAAGAAGGGTACGAAGATCCCGGCGGATTCGGCCGGTTCCGGGTCGGCGGGAATGCCCACCGCACCGCCCTTGCGCACTTCCTTGATGACGCTGAGGATGCCTTCCTTGGTCGAGGCCGCCACGCGGTTGCCCAGTTGCACCCGCTGCTTGCGCAGCAGTTCGTCCACCGCCTTGAGCTTGGGCGGACGGTAGAAAATGATCGGTTTGCACTGGCTGCAATAGAAGTGGTTGAGCACTTCCCAGTTGCCCAGGTGGCTGGTGATGCCGACCACGCCCTTGCCCGAGGCCAGGGCGTCCTTGAGCACGTCCAGGCCCTCGACTTCACGCACCAGGGCGAGAGAGCGCTCGGCCGGCCAGATCCAGGCGCAGGCGCTTTCGGTCAGGGACTTGCCGATGTCTTTCAGGCTCTGGCCCACCAGGCGCTCGCGCTCGGCGGGGTCCATCTGTGGAAAACACTTGGCCAGGTTGATGCGCACCACCTCGCGGGAGCGATTGGGGGTTTTCCACATGATCCAGCCGATGGCCGCGCCGACCGCCTGCACCGCGCGCCAGGGCAGCAGGGCAAACAACCGCAGAGCGCCCACCAGCAGGGCGCCTTTGAACTTATCCACAAATGACTCCTGATCTGTCGGTCATGAAGCGTGTAGCGAGCCGGCTATTCTAACCGCGCGTTGGCGAGGATGGCGTAGCGATCACAGTCGCGGGTGTGATCCATGACCATGCCCGAAGCCTGCATCAGCGCGTAGCAGATGGTCGGGCCGACGAAGGTGAAACCGGCTTTCTGCAGGCCGCGGCTCATGGCTTCGGCCTCCGGGGTCACGGCCGGCACTTGGCTGCGGTCGTTGAAATGATTGATCTTCGGCACGCCGCCGACGAAGGACCAGAGAAAGCCCACCGGGTCTTCCAGCTCCAGCCAGGCCTGGGCGTTGCGCCGGGCGGCATTGAGCTTGAGGCGATTGCGGATGATGCCCGGGTCCTGCATCAGGTCCTCGATCTCGGCGTCGCTCATCTGCGCCACGCGCTGCACGTCGAAGCCGAACAGCACCTGGCGATAGCGCTCGCGCTTCTTCAGCACAGTGATCCAGGACAGCCCGGCCTGGAACCCTTCGAGCAATAACAACTCGAACAGACGCTGCTCATCGCGCAGCGGCACGCCCCACTCCTGATCGTGATAAGCCATGTACAGCGGATCTTCGGAACACCAAAAGCAGCGTGGCATAAGGCTCCAGGGGGCGTGCGCAGGACTGAATCGGGTATACTCCCGCTCCTTAAATCGCAGCCCAAGTAACAGGTGAATTTCGTGAGCCAGCCTACGCCAGCCGTGCGTACCTTCCAAGACTTGATCCTCGCCCTCCAGCAGTACTGGGCCGAGCAAGGTTGTGTGGTACTTCAGCCCTACGATATGGAAGTAGGCGCCGGCACTTTCCACACCGCTACCTTCCTGCGGGCCATCGGCCCGGAAACCTGGAACGCCGCTTATGTGCAGCCCAGTCGTCGCCCGACTGACGGCCGCTACGGCGAAAACCCCAACCGCCTGCAGCACTACTATCAGTTCCAGGTGGTCTTGAAGCCCAACCCGGAGAACTTCCAGGAGCTGTACCTGGGTTCCCTGAAGCACGTGGGCCTGGACCCGCTGGTGCACGACATCCGCTTCGTCGAGGACAACTGGGAATCGCCGACCCTGGGCGCCTGGGGCCTGGGCTGGGAAGTCTGGCTCAACGGCATGGAAGTGACTCAGTTCACCTACTTCCAGCAGGCCGGTGGCATCGAGTGCTACCCGGTGACCGGCGAGATCACCTACGGCCTGGAACGCCTGGCCATGTACCTGCAGGGCGTGGACTCGGTGTACGACCTGGTCTGGGCCGACGGCCCGTTCGGCAAGGTCACCTATGGCGATGTGTTCCACCAGAACGAAGTGGAGCAGTCGACCTACAACTTCGAACACGCCAACGTCGAGAAGCTGTTCGAACTGTTCGATTTCTACGAAAGCGAAGCCAAGCGCCTGATCGAGCTGGATCAGCCGCTGCCGCTGCCGAGCTATGAAATGGTCCTCAAGGCCTCGCACACCTTCAACCTGCTGGATGCACGCCGGGCGATCTCGGTGACTGCGCGTCAGCAGTACATCCTGCGTGTGCGCACCCTGGCGCGTTCCGTGGCGCAAGCCTACCTGCTGGCCCGGGCCAAGCTGGGCTTCCCCATGGCAACCCCGGACCTGCGTGATGAAGTGTTGGCTAAGTTGGAGGCGGCACAATGAGTGCGCAAGATTTTCTGGTTGAACTGGGCACTGAAGAACTGCCACCCAAAGCCCTGAACACCCTGGCCGAAGCCTTCCTGGCCGGCATCGAGAAAGGCCTGCAGAGCGCCGGCCTGAGCTTTCAGGCCAAGCACGTGTACGCCGCGCCACGGCGCCTGGCCGTGCTGATCACCCAGCTGGCCACCCAGCAGCCGGATCGCAGCATCAACCTCGATGGCCCGCCACGCCAGGCGGCGTTCGACGCTGAAGGCAACCCGACCCAGGCGGCCCTGGGCTTTGCCAAGAAGTGCGGCGTCGAACTCAGCGAGATCGACCAGAGCGGCCCGAAACTGCGCTACAGCCAGAGCATCAAGGGCAAGCCGACCGCCAGCCTGCTGCCGACCATCGTCGAAGATTCGCTGAACGACCTGCCGATTCCCAAGCGCATGCGCTGGGCCGCGCGCAAGGAAGAGTTCGTGCGTCCGACCCAATGGCTGGTGATGCTGCTGGGTGACGACGTCATCGACTGCACCGTCCTCGCCCAGAAGGCCGGTCGCGACTCCCGTGGCCACCGCTTCCACCACCCGCAAAGCGTGCGCATCACCTCGCCGGCCAACTACCTGGCCGACCTGCGTGCCGCCTATGTGCTGGCCGACGCCAACGAGCGTCGCGAGCTGATCAGCAAGCGCACCGCGGAACTGGCCACCCTGCAGGAAGGTACGGCGATCGTCCCGGCGGACCTGCTGGACGAAGTGACCGCCCTGGTGGAATGGCCGGTGCCACTGGTGTGCTCGTTCGAGGAGCGTTTCCTTGAAGTGCCCCAGGAAGCCCTGATCACCACCATGCAGGACAACCAGAAGTACTTCTGCCTGCTGGACGTGGACGGCAAGCTGCTGCCGCGCTTCATCACCGTGGCCAACATCGAGAGCAAGGACCCGCGCCAGATCATCGAGGGCAACGAGAAAGTCGTGCGCCCACGCCTGACCGACGCCGAGTTCTTCTTCAAGCAGGACAAGAAGCAGAAGCTCGAAGACTTCAACCTGCGCCTGCAGAACGTGGTCTTCCAGGAAAAACTCGGCAGCGTCTACGACAAGGCCGAGCGGGTTTCCAGGCTGGCCGCCTTCATTGCCCCGCGCATTGGCGGCGACGCTCAGCGCGCAGCCCGTGCCGGCCTGCTGTCCAAGTGCGACCTGGCCACCGAGATGGTCGGCGAGTTCCCGGAGATGCAAGGTATCGCCGGCTACTACTACGCCCTCAATGACGGCGAGCCGGAAGACGTGGCCCTGGCCCTCAACGAGCAGTACATGCCCCGTGGCGCCGGCGCCGAGCTGCCGAGCACCGTGACCGGTGCCGCCGTGGCCATCGCCGACAAGCTGGACACCCTGGTGGGGATCTTCGGCATCGGCATGCTGCCCACCGGCAGCAAGGACCCCTACGCCCTGCGTCGCGCGGCCCTGGGCGTGCTGCGGATCCTGATCGAGAAGAAATTCGACCTCGACCTGAACGACGCCGTGGCCTTCGCCGTCAGCGCCTTCGGCAGCAAGGTCAAGGCCGCCGGCCTGGCCGAGCAGGTGCTGGAGTTCATCTTCGACCGCCTGCGTGCCCGTTACGAAGACGAAGGCGTGGATGTGGCCACCTACCTGTCGGTACGTGCCCTGAAGCCGGGCTCGGCCCTGGACTTCGACCAGCGCGTGCAAGCCGTGCAGGCCTTCCGCAAGTTGCCGGAAGCCGCCGCCCTGGCCGCGGTGAACAAGCGCGTGTCGAACCTGCTGAGCAAGGTCGAAGGCAATGTGGCGACCACCGTCGAGGCCAAGTACTTCGACAACGCCAACGAGTTCTCCCTGTACTCGGCGATCCAGCAGGCCGACCAGGCAGTCCAGCCGATGGCCGCTGCCCGTCAGTACAGCGAAACCCTGGCTCGTCTGGCAGCCCTGCGCGAGCCGGTGGACGCCTTCTTCGAGGCGGTGATGGTCAATGCCGAGGATGCCAAGGTGCGGGCCAACCGCTATGCGCTGCTGGCGCGTCTGCGGGGCCTGTTCCTGGGTGTGGCGGACATTTCGGTACTGAGCTGATCAGGTAAGGAAAGGCTGTGAAACTGCTGATACTCGACCGGGACGGCGTGATCAATCACGACTCCGACGCCTACATCAAATCGGTGCAGGAGTGGATTCCAATCCCCGGCGCGATCGAAGCCATTGCGCAGTTGAGCAAGGCCGGCTGGACGGTGGCGGTCGCCACCAACCAGTCCGGCATCGCTCGCGGCTACTACGATCTGGCCACCCTCGACGCCATGCACGCGCGCCTGCGCGAGCTGGTGGCGGAGCAGGGTGGCGAGGTCGGGCTGATCGTCTATTGTCCCCATGGCCCCGACGAAGGGTGCGCCTGTCGCAAACCGAAACCGGGCATGCTGCAAACCATTGCCAAGCATTACCAGGCAGAACTGACAGGCCTGTGGTTTGTCGGTGACAGTCTCGGTGACCTGGAGGCCGCAAAAGCCGTCGACTCTCAGCCAGTATTGGTAAAGACCGGGAAAGGCGAAAAGACCCTGGGGAAAACCCTGCCGGTAGGCACCTTGATTTTTGACGACCTGGCGGCCGTTGCCGCTGAACTTATCCACAATTAGGCCCCTTCTGGCATCCTGACCAAGGACTGTTCGGGAGAGCGCTTTTTAACAGGCGGGCATGCCCGCAATGGTAAATGCCGCTATGTCGATCCTGCAGGCCATCAGAACCTTCTTCTTTTACCTGCTGTTGGGTACCAGTGCCTTGCTGTGGTGCTCGCTGAGTTTTTTTATCGCGCCATTCCTGCCTTTCAAGGCGCGCTACCGCTTTATCAATGTCTACTGGTGTCGCTGCGCGCTGTTGCTGACCAAGGTATTTCTGAACATTCGCGTGGAAGTGCAGGGCGCACAAAACGTCCCCGAGCGGCCGTGCGTGATCGTCTCCAATCACCAGAGCACCTGGGAGACGTTCTTCCTCTCGGCCTATTTCGAGCCTTTGAGCCAGGTCCTCAAGCGTGAGTTGCTGTATGTGCCGTTCTTCGGCTGGGCCATGGCCATGCTGCGGCCCATCGCCATCGACCGCGACAACCCCAAGGCCGCGCTCAAGCAAGTGGCGAGCAAGGGCGACGAACTGCTCAAGGACAATGTCTGGGTGCTGATCTTTCCGGAAGGCACCCGCGTGCCCTATGGCACCGTCGGCAAGTTCTCCCGCAGTGGCAGCGCCCTGGCGGTGAACGCCGACCTGCCGGTGCTGCCAGTGGCCCACAACGCCGGCAAGTTCTGGCCGAAGACCGGCTGGGCCAAGCGCCCGGGCACCATCACCGTGACCATTGGCGCGCCGATGTACGCCGAAGGCAGCGGACCGCGAGCCATTGCCGAGCTCAATGACCGGGTGGCGGCCTGGAATGAACAGGCCCAGCGGGATATGGGCTCATTGCCACCATTGGCCACTTCCACGGATAAGGTTGCTGTATGAGCTTCTGTGGATAACCTGTGTACGACTTTTCTCACAGCGGCGGAAATCAACCTATAAATCACTGATTTATATGCATATTTCCCAAGCTCATAAAATGTGGAAAAACGTGCATAAGTTTTTCCGACACAAAAAAAACCGGCTTCGATGCCGGTTTTTTTTCGCCCGCTCAATCCCACCGGCTTCAGTCCTGCAATAAAGGCAGCTCAAGGATGAAACAGGAGCCCTGGCCGACCTCGCTGCGGCAGCTGATCCGCCCCTGATGCCGGTCCACCACCGCCTTGACCATGGACAGACCCAGGCCCAGGCCATCGATGCCCTGGGCCGAGGCAAAGCGCTGGTACTGGCCAAACAGCTGGGGCAGGTCCGCCGGCGCAATCCCCTGGCCCTGATCGGCGATCTCGCAGCGCAGCCAGCCCTCGGCACAGCTCACCGCAACACGGACCGTGGAACCTGGCGGGCTGTACTTGATGGCGTTCTCCAGCAGGTTGAACAAGGCCCGGGTCAGCAGCGACTGGTCCGCCAGGACCATGCCCTCATGGTCTTCATCCAGGTCATGCAGCAGGCGGATTTGCTTCAACTGGGCCAGGGTGGTGGCCTGGTCGAAGGCATCCAGCACCAGCATGGCAAACATGCTCGGGGCGAACTGATAGGCCTCCGACTCGGCCTTGGCCAATTGCACGAAGGCCTCGGTCAGCCCCAGGGCCCGGCGCACCTGCTGCTCGATCTGGCTGTAGACCTGCCTGGGCGGCGAGGGCTGGCGGCCCTGCACATCCAGCAGCGCGAGGATCGCCGAGTGCGGCGCGCGCAGATCGTGGGACAGAAAGCGCAACAGCACGCCACGCTGCTGCTCGGCGTCTCGCTCGACACTGAGGTCGGTGAGGCTCAATAACCAGCCGATGGCGTTGTCGCTGTCCACCGGTAGCAAGGGCGCCAGTTCCATGCGCAGGCTGCGCTGCCGGACATCGCGAAACTCCAGGGCCGGCAACTGCTCCAGGCTCGGGTACGCTGCCGCGTCCGTCAGGCCCGGGTAGCCCAGGGCGGCCAACTGCGCAAGCAAGGGCTGCCCCACCAGGGAATGGGCGAACACGTCCCGGGCATTGCGGTTGGCCAGCAGAATCTTGCCGTCCGGATCGCTGATCAGGGTCGCCACCGGCAGGTACTCCAGGCCGTCGGCGATAAAGCGCCGGGTATCCCGGGTCCGGCTCAGGGCCTGTTCCAGGGCAACGATCTGCCCTTGCAGCACATCACCGACGGGGGTCTGGCTGCGACGGCGCTCCGGCAACACCTTGGGCTCGTTGTCCAGGCGCTCCAGCTCCCAGCCGAAATAGGCCAGGATCACGCTCAGCCGTCGCCAGTTCCAGATCAGGTACGCCAGCAGCATGCCCAGCAGGCTGGCCACCGGCGACCACCAATAGCCCAGACGCAGCATCAGCACCGACCCCGAAAGCGCCAGGCCCATGCAAGCCAGGGTTATCCACAAGGCGTGGCGCGGACGCCAGAGCAACAACCCGAGCAAGGCGGCGGTCAGGGCCATGGACAACAGCATCCCCGACCACTGGCCCAGGGCGACGATACTGCGATGCTGCAACAGGCCATTGAGCAGGTTGGCCTGGATTTCCACCCCGGGGGTGGTGCCCTGGCTGCCGGATTGCGGGGTGACGTAACGGTCGCCCAGCCCCGGTGCGGTGGAACCGACCAGGATCAGCCGGTCACGCAGCAACTCGGCCGGCACCTCGCCACGCAGCACGCTGACATAGGGCACGCTGGGAAAGCCCGCCGCCTTGTCGATAAAGGCAATACGTACCGGGTTGGCCCGCAGCCAGCCCCTGGTGATCTGCGCCGCCCCGGGGCCCGGCATCAGCGACGACAGCGGATCGGCTTCGGTGAGCTGGTAGAGCAACCAGGTCAGTTGCGCCCGCGGCGCCTGCTGCGGACCTTCGCGCAGGTAGACACTGCGCACGGTGCCGTCGGCATCCGCCTCTGCGTTGATATGCCCGAGCCCCCGGGCACAGTGGCGCAGTACCGGCACCGGAGGGATCTCCTGCAGGTCCTGGCCATAGCGAGCAACCCCCTCGCGCAGCACCGGCAGGAACACCGTGCCGGCGCGACACAGGGCGGCGGCCAACTGCGTGTCGTTTTCCACAGTGCTGCCGGGCTCGCTGAGGATTACATCGAACAGCACGCCTTTGACCTTGGCCTCCGTCAGCCGGTCCAGCAACTGTCCATGCAGCGCCCGGGGCCAGGGCCAGCGGCCCAGTTGCTGCAGGCTGTAGTCGTCGATGGTCACCAACAGGATGCGTGGGTCTACCGGCGGCGGGGTAAAACGTCGCAGGTGGTCATAGAACAGGTTGTTCAACGCCAGGCCGTGGCTCAGGGACAGCAAGGCCGTCAGGGGCAGAAGTATCAGGCCGACCCACAACCATTCACGTACCAGGCGGCGAAACAGGCGCTGGGCCTGGGTCGGTTCACGGCCGTCGGTCCTTTGCTGGCCGAGACTCATCGGCGGCCCGTCGACGGCTTATTGAACACGAGTGGTCCTGGGGTAGTAGAAGATGTCATAGACCCCGGTTTCTCCTTCCAGGCCATGCTCGTCGAACGCCGAGAGCCGTACATGATAGAAAAACGCCTTCAGGCCAGTGAAGTTCACTTCCGGGGTGCTGGAGAACTGTTCCTGCTTGATGTTGAGGAAATCCTTGTCGGTGGCCACCTGCGCCCGATAGCGCCGGGCGCCCGGCAACGGCTGCAGGATCAGTTGCCAGACGGGCAGGGCGCCGGTTTGCCCGGCCTGCCCCAGCAGCCGGGGCGCGGCCAGCAGCTCCACCGGCTTGAGCTCGCCCTGCTTGTGAATGCGCAATCCCTGGCGCGCCATGACCTGGACCTCACCCGGCAGCGGGCCAGCAGGTTTATCCACAACGCGTTTGCCGGGACGCCGGGCGGCCTGGCTCGGCGGCGGGTCATCGCGGCTCACCGCCACCTGGCCGTTGAGCACCTCCACCAGGGATTGCTGATCGTCATTACGCACCCGGAAGTGCGTCCCCCGTACCCCCAGCACGCCTACGGGGGTCACGATCTGGAAGCGGTCGTGGTCACTGTTGCGCTTGATCACATAGGACTCGATCTGCCCCTGTTCCAGGACCACCCGAGGAATGCTGTATTGCGTATTGAGTTGCAGGGTGACCTGGGAACTGGAGGGCAACACCACTCGCGAACCATCGCCGAGGGACAGGCTGACGAAGGCCGATGGCGAGGTTTTCACCCCTTCTTTCTCATCGATGCTCATGCCTTCTTCCAGGGCCACCTCGCGGCCCTTGGCGTCCAGCTTCCAGGCCTCGCCCGTCAGGTGCTCGACGGTCGCCGGCAAGGGCTGGCCACGGCATTGCTGGTGGTCATCTATATAGGCAAGGCGTTGCGGGGCAGCCTGCACGGCGCACGATGGCAGGATCAGACCCGCCAGCAGCACTGCGGCGCACGCCACCTGCAACCGGCCAACGGACGGAGAAGGGCAGAGGTCATTCATGAATATGCTTTGAGCCTTTGGGAAAACCACGGCGAAATCCTACGCACCATACCTGAGGCGGCACATGGGCAGAAAGCCGGACGCTGCGGGACGGCGCCCAGGAACAGGGCAGGGTTCGGGCCTGGGAGGGAAGAGTGCAGGAGCCGGAGAAAGTGACACATCCCTGTGTCGGAACCAGGGCGACAGGTCGCCCGGCCCAAAGTCCTGAGGAGGCACTCCCTGTATTCCCCTTCAACCACGCACGCAAGCGCGCGTGGTGCCGCCAGCCTGGCGGTTGACACTCCCTGTGTCGGAGCACTTCCAGGTGCCCCCGTGTGCCACTCAGCGAGAGCCAATGTAGCGCCGGGCGAGCGGCCGGGGCGGTTTTGCAATATTTGTTCAGAATCATCGCCCCACCTGCTAAAAGACCCAGCGTGGTGCCGGTGCCTGCCAATCCGCAGGCAGGGCTGTTCTGCCCAGTACCGGCTCGGCATCCAGGGTCAGGCGGGTTTGATGGCTGTCGGGCGAGGCCAGTGTCGAGTAAGCCTCGGCCTTGGCCGCCTCACAACAGGAAGCGGATGGCGACGACAAGCCGCTGGCACTGATCCCCAGATAAGCCGCCAGCATCAAACTGACCAGGCGCAGCGGATCATCGCCGCTGAACATTCTGATCAACGCGACCTGGCCTTTGCTGAACATGTTCCCCATGGTTCTTTTCCTTGCTTGAGCGAGCCGGTATCGTGCTGCTGCGATAGCCCCCCAGGCCCCCGTGCTCCAGGTGCCTTACCGGCTATTTGATATCAGCGTACCGAGGGAGCAGGGGCTCAAGAGCAATTCGCCACAATTGTTCAGAATCAGCCAAGGCACCTAAACTTCCCCCAGCCTGAAGCCGCTGGATCTGTGTCTCAGGTGCTCTTCGAACCATAAGGAACTGCCTGGCATGCGTGTCGCGATACTGGATGACGAACCCGCAGAACTGGCACGGGTGGAACAGACACTGCGAGAAATTCCCGGCCCCGGTGAAGCCGCCTGGTCCCTGCATCGCTTCGAACGGGGCGAAGACCTGCTACGCCAACTGCGGCGCGAAACCTTCGACCTGCTGATTCTCGACTGGCAACTGCCGGACCTCAGCGGCCTGTCGTTGCTGCGCTGGACCCGGGAGCACATGGACTCGCCTCCGGCGGCCATCATGCTCACCAGCCGCGATGCCGAGAGCGATATTGTCCAGGCCCTGAACACCGGCGCCGACGACTACTTGAGCAAGCCGTTTCGTCCCAACGAACTCAAGGCCCGGGTCAATGCGGTGCTGCGCCGCCACGGTTTGCAGCGCAACGGCAGCGAAGAGCGCCAGAGCTTCAACGACCTGACCTTCGACGATGCCGAACTGACCGTGACCCGCGCCGGTGCCCCCATCAGCCTGACCGAGCGCGAGTACCGCCTGGCCCGCTGCCTGTTCGCCAACCTGGGCCGGCCACTGTCGCGGGAGTACCTGTACGAAAGGTTCTGGACCCATGAGGAAATCGCCTCCTCACGGCCCCTGGACACCCACATCTATCGCCTGCGCAACAAGCTGGGGCTGACCGCGGATCGTGGTTGGCAACTGCTGACCATCTACGGCTATGGCTACCGCCTGGAAAGCGTCGCGGCGCCCGACGAGCAGGGCCACTGACCGCTGGCCCTCAACAGCGGCCTGAGATCATTGCGGGTCCTGCCAGACATCTTCATAGCCGGCGCGGTCGATGATGAAACGCGTCCCGCTCGGCAGATACAGGTAATCGATCACCTCCGGCAGCAGCTCGACCAGATGCTCGGCGCACAGCGGCTGGTAGAAATCCACAGCGGCGGAATGTTCGCCGCAATGGATAAACCAACTGACCGTGCCGTTCTCCGGCAACTCGATCCGGGTGCCATAGATGGGCGACTGCGCCAGGGAACCGATGGCCAGGGCAATCATCGGCTCCGGTGCCTGGGGAGCGAGGTCGTAGCGTTCACAGATAAGCTGCTGTCTTTCGTTCATTGCTCCAGCCACCAATCGAGCAAGGTCTCGTCCTCGGTGTCATCGAGGTTTTTATAGATGTTGGCGTAGTACCACTCGATGCCCGTGGTTTCGCGAAAGCGGTTGAAGAACAAGGCGATGTTGTCCATGCCGTTTCGCGCCGGCACCGACAGTGTCAGATTGCCCTTGTAGCGCCCGTCGAGCGTGCCGCCCAATTCGCTCGCCACATCCGCCGCCAGGGCAACTATAGGGTCCTCAGGGATGTGCTTCGCATAAATATGGATGCAGAAGTTGCCGCCTCGCTTGAGCACCACGGCGGGGGCCTGGGGGTCCTTGATCGAAATGATGTCGCCCTTGGCCAGGTTCAGTGTCAGCCCTGGTGAGTAGAGAATCTCGTAACTGTCCTCATCGAGCCGCCGTACATGCAGCGGCTCATAGACCGGGCCATGGCGGTTTTGCCCCGCGATCACGCGAATCGATATTTCCTGGTTTTCATCATCCATCACAAATTTCCGCGCGATTGCTGTTTTTTCGAAGGGTGAAAAGAGCCGAGCCAGGCTCAGCCGCGTAGCGGGGTCGACTGCTCGATGAACACCGCTCCAAGCGCCTGTTCGATAGCCGGATCGTCTTGCAGCTCAGGTGCCAGCCGCAGCACCAGCCGGTCCAGGCCGGCACACCAGGTGACGGAGCTGTCCATGCTGAAAATGATGCGCTCCTGTTCGATACGCACTTGTGCAACCCCGCCATAGCCGGAGAGGGCGGGGCTGGAGATTTCCAGATGGTAGGTGTCCTGGCCCAGGGCGGCGTCCTGTTCGTCGCATTCGGTGCTGCGTTGCAACAACAGGTAGTGCTCGGGCTCGTCGGCGGTATCGGCAAAAGCCACGAGCCAGACATCGTCCTCCAGGGTTGCGCTGAAATAACTGGCAGGCCATTCAACGGTCATGCTTGAACCTCAAGTGAAGCCAGCGACAAGCACTCGCTCATGCGCGCAGGATCAATGTTCCCGTGCTGCAAACAGGCATCTTCATAAGCGATATGTTGGTCGTCGGTGATGGAAGACAGGTAGTGGTCGATGGCGCAAAAACTGACCTCGGGCGCGATGTCCACGGTGAACAGCGACAGGCCCCGGGTAAGCATGCACCGGGCGCCAAGGCTGCGCAGGTGCTGCACAATGCTCGCGCGCTCTGACTCGCGCTCGGCAAAAACCCGCAGCGTCGAGTGCCCGGATTGCCGCACCACGCCGGTTGCGATCAGCTCGTGGGCATCGGCGCGAGTCAGCACCCAGTCCCCCTTGCTCACGCCGTAGAGATAGCAGGGCGTGTTATCCAACTCATAGACACCTGCGCCCCGTTGAATACCCCACATCGATTCATACCCCACCGGAGGGTAACCATCGGCATCGACGGTGAGCTTGAAAATGATCTTGTGAAACTGTGCTGCCGAGGTATCCATTCCATCTCACCGAGGCGTCGCGATGGGCCTCACAAACTGTCCGTAAAAGAAGTTTTCCTCGAAGGAAAATATGACCTCTGCGCTATTCGGCATGGCCAGGGCCGTATTCTCATCGGACGGATAGAAAAAGTCGTCCCAGCATTTTATAAAATTATCCTTGGGCACCTGCGCTGCGCAGCACCGGATGGGCCCGCTGACGAGGCACTATCTGATGGATCAACAGGGCGGTATCGGGCGTGGGTTGGTAGCGAAATGTCGATACCTCGCTGTGCGGCGACAGCAGTTGAAGGCGCAGACAAGCCTGTGGATCAAACCAGTCGACCCCATCAAACAGCACCAGCGCGTCGCTTGACCAATCAATACTCAACCGCTCGATCGGGGTCAGTGAACCAAGCTCAAGCCGCTCAAGCTGCGCCAGCACCTCGGCCTCAGATGGTGCGCAAATCCATCGGATAATCAGCAACGCGTCGTCTGCCGTGGCAATCGCCGTGTCCAAAGGCTCGTCACCCAGGACCAGAATATCGCCATCGACACCCTCCAGCCGGCCGGCATAGTCATCAATCTGACACGCCCTGTGGTAATCCGAGGGATCGCCGTCGAGGCCACGCCACATACCGGCCAAGCCGTCACCTATCACCACCAAGGGGCCACCGGAACTGGACAGCCATGGAGAAATCTTGAATCGACTCATAGGCTCCTTGCCTTCCTGTTGAGCAGAACAGCTACATGATCCACTGACAACGCCATGATGTCCGCGCAAAAAAAAGCCAACGCTAGGCGTTGGCTTTTTAGGTGCCGCTGCGGATCAGAAGTCCAGGTTGGACACCGCCAGGGCGTTGCTTTCGATGAAGTCGCGACGTGGCTCGACCGCATCACCCATCAGGGTGTTGAAGATCTGGTCGGCGCCGATGGCGTCTTCGATGGTCACCTTGAGCATGCGGCGCATGCTTGGGTCCATGGTGGTTTCCCACAGCTGGTCAGGGTTCATCTCGCCCAGACCTTTGTATCGCTGGATGGTGTGGCGCTTGGTGCTTTCCGCCATCAGCCAGTCCAGGGCTTCCTTGAACTCGGTGACCGCTTTCTTGCGTTCGCCGCGCTGCACATACGCGCCTTCGTCCAGCAGGGTGCTCAGTTGAGCGCCCAGGGAAACGACGGTCTTGTAGTCGTTGCTGCCGAAGAAGTCGCGGTTGAAGGTGACGTAGTTCGACAAGCCGTGGGAGATCAGCTCGACCTCTGGCAGCCAGACATTACGTTCACGGTCTTCGCGCAGGCTGGCCTTGTAGACCAGGCCGGACTTCTCGGAGGTGCGCAGGCGGGCATCGAACTTGGCCAGCCAATCCTGCATGGCGGCGTGGTCGGACAGTTGCTCCAGGGTCACGGCCGGCAGGTAGATGAAGTGCTCGGTCAGCTCCTGCGGGTACAGGCGCGACAGGCGCTTGAGGGTCTTCATCACCATGCGGAAATCGTTGACCAGGCGCTCCAGCGCCTCGCCGGAGATCCCCGGGGCTTCTTCGTTCAGGTGCAGGCTGGCATCTTCCAGAGCCGACTGGGTCATGTAGTCTTCCATGGCGTCGTCGTCTTTGATGTATTGCTCTTGCTTGCCTTTCTTGACCTTGTACAGCGGCGGCTGGGCGATGTAGATGTAGCCACGCTCGATCAGCTCCGGCAACTGACGGAAGAAGAAGGTCAGCAGCAGGGTACGGATGTGCGAACCGTCGACGTCAGCATCGGTCATGATGATGATGTTGTGATAACGCAGCTTGTCGATGTTGTACTCTTCGCGGCCGATGCCGCAGCCCAGCGCGGTGATCAGGGTGCCCACCTCTTGCGAGGAGATCATCTTGTCGAAACGCGCTTTCTCGACGTTGAGGATCTTGCCCTTGAGCGGCAGGATCGCCTGGGTCTTGCGGTTGCGTCCCTGCTTGGCGGAACCGCCAGCAGAGTCACCTTCCACCAGGTAGAGTTCGGACAGCGCCGGGTCTTTTTCCTGGCAGTCCGCCAGTTTGCCCGGCAGGCCGGCGATATCCAGCGCGCCCTTGCGACGGGTCATTTCACGGGCTTTACGCGCCGCTTCACGAGCGCGGGCAGCGTCGATCATCTTGCCCACCACCAACTTGGCTTCGTTGGGGTTTTCCAGCAGGAAGTCGGAGAAGTACTTGCCCATTTCCTGTTCGACCGCGGTCTTCACTTCGGAAGACACCAGCTTGTCCTTGGTCTGGGAGCTGAACTTCGGATCCGGCACCTTCACCGAGATGATGGCGGTCAGGCCTTCACGCGCGTCGTCACCGGTGGTGGCGACCTTGTGCTTCTTGGCCAGACCTTCCTGTTCGATGTAGTTGTTCAGGTTACGGGTCAGGGCCGAACGGAAGCCCACCAGGTGGGTGCCGCCGTCGCGCTGAGGAATGTTGTTGGTGAAGCACAACAGGTTCTCGTTGAAGCTGTCGTTCCACTGCAGGGCGATTTCCACGCCGATGCCGTCTTCACGCTGGATGTTGAAGTGGAACACCTGGTTGACCGCAGTCTTGTTGGTGTTCAGGTATTCAACGAAGGCCCGCAGGCCGCCTTCGTACTTGAACAGCTCTTCCTTGCCGCTGCGCTCGTCCTTGAGGACGATGCCGACACCGGAGTTGAGGAAGGACAGTTCACGAATCCGCTTGGCCAGGACGTCCCAGCTGAAGTGGATGTTCTTGAAGGTTTCAGCCGAAGGCTTGAAGTGAATCTGGGTACCGGTGGTTTCGCTGTCGCCAACGATCTTCATCCGCTCTTGCGGAACACCGTGGACGTAAGTCTGTTCCCAGATCTTGCCGCTGCGACGCACGGTGAGGATCAGTTCCTCGGACAGCGCGTTCACCACCGACACACCCACGCCGTGCAGGCCGCCGGAAACCTTGTAGGAGTTGTCGTCGAACTTACCGCCGGCGTGGAGCACGGTCATGATGACCTCGGCCGCCGAAACACCTTCTTCTTTATGCACATCCACCGGGATGCCGCGACCGTTGTCGCGCACGGTGATGGATTCGTCCGGGTGGATGATGATACTGATGTCGTCGCAATGACCGGCCAGCGCTTCGTCGATGGAGTTATCGACCACCTCGAACACCATGTGGTGCAGACCGCTGCCGTCATCGGTGTCGCCAATGTACATACCGGGACGTTTGCGTACGGCATCCAAACCTTTCAGCACCTTGATGCTGGTCGAGTCGTACGTATTTTCTTCGCTCATGCCTTCACTCCCGATGGTCGTGGGTCTGGGTGATACGGCCTTGTTCCACGTGGAACAAAGCGACTGGCGTTTCCGTCTGCCAGCCTTCCCTCAATAATTCGTGGTCTACACAGGTGATGAACACCTGGCAGCGTAAGTCTTCCAACAAGCGACAAAGTGCGCGGCGGTGCTGCTCGTCCAGCTCGGACGGCAAGTCATCCACCAGATAAATACACTGACCGCGGCGGGCCTGGCTCACCAGGTGCCCCTGGGCAATGCGCAAGGCACAGACCACCAACTTCTGCTGGCCACGGGACAAGATGTCCGCGGCGTTGTGTCCGCCTAGGCGCAGACGCAAATCAGCACGTTGTGGACCGGCCTGGGTATGACCCATTTGCTGATCACGGTGCAGGGCGGTCGCGAGCACTTCACTGAGCTCTCGGTCCTTGTCCCAACCACGGTAATAGCTAAGCGTCAGGCCCTCGAGCTGCAGCAACTCGCCCAAGGTCCGCTCAAAGACTGGTTTCAAGGCTTTGATGTAAGCGCGGCGGTATTCATCGATTTCAGCGCTGGCCTGACACAGTTCCCGGTCCCAGGCCGCTTGCGAAGCGGCGTCAAGTGTACCATGCCGCAGCCATGAGTTCCGCTGCCGCAGGGCCTTCTGCAGGCGCTGCCAGGTGGACATGAAGCGCGGTTCCACATGGAACACGCCCCAGTCCAGGAACTGCCGGCGGATCTTGGGAGCACCTTCGAGCAGGCGAAAGCTGTCCGGGTTGATCAGCTGCAGCGGCAGGATTTCCGCCAGCTGAGCGGCGCTGCGGGCATTCTGCCCGTCGATGCGGATCTGGAACTCCCCCTGGCGATCCCGGGATATCCCCAGGTTGCTGTGTCCGCCCTCAGCCAACTCCACCTGACCAAATACCGTGCAGGCCAGTTGTTCATACTGGATCACCGGTAACAGGCGGGTGCTGCGGAACGAGCGGGCAAGCCCCAGCAGGTGGATGGCTTCCAGCACGCTGGTCTTGCCACTGCCGTTGGCGCCGTAGAGAAGGTTGATGCGAGGAGAGGGGGAGAAGGTCACCGGGTGCAGATTGCGCACCGCGGTGACCGAGACGCGACTGAGGGACATCTAGCTTCTGCTGAGCATGATTACAGGCGCATCGGCATGACAACGTAAGCCGAGTCGTCGTTGTCGGATTCCTGCACCAGCGCACTGCTGTTGGAATCGGACAGGATCAGGCGAACCTGTTCGGTGGTCATCACCCCCAGTACGTCCAGCAGGTAGCTGACGTTGAAGCCGATTTCCAGCGAGCCGCCGTTGTATTCCACGCCCACTTCTTCTTCCGCTTCTTCCTGCTCCGGGTTGTTGGCCTGGATCTTCAGCTGACCATTGGCCAGTTGCAGACGGATGCCGCGGTACTTCTCGTTGGACAGGATCGCGGTGCGGCTGAAGGCTTCACGCAGGGCCTGACGGTCGCCCAGCACCAGCTTGTCGCCGCCTTTGGGCAGCACACGCTCGTAGTCCGGGAACTTGCCGTCCACCAGTTTGGAGGTGAAGGTGAACTCGCCGGTGGTGGCGCGGATATGGTGCTGACCCAGGACGATGCTGACGTTGCCGTCCGGCTCGGTGAGCAGGCGCGCCAGTTCCAGGATGCCTTTACGCGGCACGATCACCTGGTGACGATCCGGCTGACCGATATCCGCCTGCATCGAGCACATGGCCAGACGGTGACCGTCGGTGGCCACGGCGCGGATGATCCCGGCGGACACTTCCAGCAACATGCCGTTGAGGTAGTAGCGCACGTCCTGCTGGGCCATGGCGAAGCTGGTGCGCTCGATCAGGCGACGCAGCTTGCTTTGCTCCAGCTGGCAGGTCAGCGAGCCCGGGCCTTCTTCCACGGTCGGGAAGTCGTTGGCCGGCAGCGTCGACAGGGTGAAGCGGCTACGCCCGGCCTTCACCACCAGCTTCTGCTCATCGACCTTGATATCGATCAGGGCGTCGTTGGGCAGGCTCTTGCAGATGTCCATCAGCTTGCGCGCGGGGACGGTGATTTCCCCCGGCTCGGCCGGTTCTTCAAGTTGCACACGACCGACCAGCTCGACTTCCAGGTCGGTACCGGTCAGCGACAGTTGCTGGCCTTCGACAACCAGCAGCACGTTGGAAAGCACCGGCAAGGTCTGACGACGTTCGACGACGCCGGCGACCAGTTGCAGGGGTTTCAACAGGGCTTCGCGTTGAATGGTGAAATGCATGGTCTAGTCCCTTGCCTTAATAAGCTGCGTTGGAGTCATCAAGTGGTCAGAGTACGCAGCAGGTTCTTGTAGTCCTCGCGGATGTCCGCGTCGGATTCCTTAAGTTCATTGATCTTGCGGCAGGCGTGCAGCACCGTGGTGTGGTCGCGGCCGCCGAACACATCGCCGATTTCCGGCAGGCTGTGGTTGGTCAGTTCCTTGGACAGGGCCATGGCCACCTGACGCGGACGAGCCACCGAACGCGAACGTCGCTTGGACAGCAGATCGGAAATCTTGATCTTGTAGTACTCGGCGACGGTGCGCTGGATGTTATCCACAGACACCAGCTTGTCCTGCAGCGCCAGCAGGTCCTTCAGGGATTCGCGAATCAACTCGATGGTGATGTCGCGCCCCATGAAGTGCGAGTGGGCAATGACCCGCTTGAGCGCGCCTTCCAGTTCACGGACGTTGGAGCGAATCCGCTGGGCAATGAAGAACGCCGCGTCGTGGGGCAGTTCGACCTTGGCCTGGTCGGCCTTCTTCATCAGGATCGCGACCCGGGTTTCCAGTTCCGGTGGCTCGACGGCCACCGTCAGGCCCCAGCCGAAGCGGGACTTAAGGCGTTCTTCCAGGCCTTCGATCTCTTTCGGATAGCGGTCGCTGGTAAGGATCACCTGCTGGCCGCCTTCGAGGAGGGCGTTGAAGGTGTGGAAAAACTCTTCCTGGGAACGCTCCTTGCGGGCGAAGAACTGAATGTCATCGATCAGCAGCGCATCGACCGAACGGTAGAAGCGCTTGAATTCGTTGATGGCATTGAGCTGCAACGCCTTGACCATGTCCGCCACGAAGCGCTCGGAATGCAGGTACACGACCTTGGCATTCGGGTTCTTCTTTAACAGGTGGTTACCCACAGCGTGCATCAAGTGGGTCTTACCCAAACCGACGCCGCCATACAGGAACAGCGGGTTGTAGCCATGCTTGGGGTTGTCCGCCACCTGCCAGGCCGCCGCGCGGGCCAGCTGGTTGGACTTGCCCTCGACGAAATTCTCAAAGGTGAAGGTGCGGTTCAGGTAACTGGTGTGCTTGAGCGCACCTTCTACCTGGACGGTACGTTGCTCGGCACGTACCGGTGCCTGCTGCGAGCTGGCGCCCGCCATCGGGTCGAAGCTGTCACGAGAGGGTTCTTCGCTGACCTCGGCGCTCTTCTGCGCCGCGGCTTTCTTGGCCGGGGCAGAAGCGGGTGCCGGAGTTGGCGCAGGAGCCGCCGCCGGGGAGGCATTGGCTGCTGCCGCTTGCAGTGCTTGCGAAGCAGCGGCGGCCAGTGGCGCATTAGGTGCAGCGCGAGGCGCCGAACTGCGTTTACTGCCTATTAATAAGGAAAGAACCGGCGCATTGCCGTTGCCGTGTTCATCCAGCAGCTCGAGCACGCGGCCCAGGTACTTTTCGTTGACCCAATCGAGAACAAAACGATTCGGTGCGTAAACACGCAACTCGTCGCCTTCGGCTTCGACCTGTAGCGGACGGATCCAAGTGTTGAATTGCTGGGCAGGCAGCTCATCACGCAGAAGCTCCACGCACTGCTGCCAAAGTTCCACTGACACGGATATCCCCTAAGTTGAAAGCCGGTGAGGCAAAAACAAGCGGCCATTGTAGCGATCAGCCGCCCACTTATCCACATGTAGCGTGCCCTCAGGACACTAAGAATCAACGCCTTATCCTGAATAAACACGACCAGCGGTATGTGCATAAGCTCTGTGGATAACCCCGCGTGAGGTCGTTGCACAACTCGGGTCGAAACGCTGTGGGTAACTCACCTGTGGATAACTGATCGTTCCACGCACAGGTTTTCCGATAGCGCAGCACAGGCAGGACACCGTTTCTCAACCGTGTTGTCATTCTCTGTACAGTACGGAATAGAAGGGCTTAAGGAAGTTATCCACAGAAGGTGCCGTCCCTAGCTTTTATAAGCTTTACAGAAAAGCTTTAAATACTTTCCTTCTTTATTTTTATATCTACCCGACCCTGGCTCACAACCCCGTCCCCGGACATACATAGATAAAGGAAAAGCTGGTTGGAAATTGACCTAGAGGCTTGCTTTCTCTAGAATCGCCGATCTCTTAAAACGGGGGCCATTCCGGCCCGTTGTGGACGAACCAGGTAACACGACATGAAACGTACTTTCCAACCAAGCACTATCAAACGCGCTCGTACCCACGGTTTCCGTGCTCGCATGGCTACCAAGAACGGTCGTGCCGTCCTGTCGCGTCGTCGCGCCAAAGGTCGTGCGCGTCTGGCAGTTTGATAATCCGGCACTGGAGGTGAGTCAGGACTTCAGTCGGGAAAAGCGTCTGCTTACCCCCCGGCACTTCAAGGCGGTCTTTGACTCCCCTACCGGCAAGGTTCCGGGGAAAAATCTCCTGCTCCTTGCGCGCAACAACGACCTGGATCATCCCCGTCTGGGGCTCGTGATCGGGAAAAAGAGCGTAAAGCTCTCCGTTGAGCGCAATCGCCTCAAGCGTCTGATGCGCGAATCGTTTCGTCTCCACCAGGATTCACTGGTCGGATGGGATATCGTTATCGTCGCGCGCAAAGGTTTGGGCGATGTAGAAAACCCCGAATTGATTCAGCATTTCGGCAAACTCTGGAAACGTCTGGCACGCAACAAGCCGGAACCAGCAGTCAAATCCGAAACTGTAGGGGTAGACAGTCCTGATGCGTAAACTGGCACTCGTTCCGATCCAGTTTTACCGCTATGCCATTAGTCCCCTGATGGCCAATCACTGTCGTTTCTACCCCAGTTGTTCCTGCTACGCGTTAGAAGCCATCGAAAATCATGGCCTTCTGCGCGGTGGCTGGCTGACCTTTCGTCGTTTAGGTCGCTGTCATCCGTGGAATCCCGGTGGTTATGACCCGGTTCCACCTATCCCTACCTCCCGTTCTTCTTCGATGGCCGAGTAATCATGGATATCAAACGCACGATCCTGATCGTCGCCCTGGCAATCGTGTCCTATGTCATGGTTCTTAAATGGAACCAGGATTATGGCCAGGCTGCCCTGCCGACTCAGAATGTTGCTTCCAGCACGACCACTCCGGGCTTGCCGGACACGCCAAATGGCACTTCCGCTGCCAACGACGATATTCCGCGCGCAGCAAGCGACACTACTGCACCCGCTGAAGCCCCCGTTGCTGCAAGCAAAGATCTCATTCAGATCAAAACGGATGTGCTCGACCTGGCTGTCGATCCACAAGGTGGGGATATCGCACAACTGCGTCTGCCACTGTATCCACGCCGTCAGGACCACCCGGAAATCCCGTTCCAGCTGTTCGATAACGGCAACGAGCGGACTTACCTGGCACAAAGCGGCCTGATTGGCAGCAGCGGCCCGGACGCAAGCCCGGCTGGTCGTCCGATCTACTCCTCGGAGAAGAAAAGTTATCAACTGGCCGATGGTCAGGACCAGTTGGTGGTCGACCTGAAGTTCAGCAAGGACGGCGTCAACTACATCAAGCGTTTCACCCTGAAACGTGGCCTGTATGACATCACTGTTTCCTACCTGATCGACAACGAAAGCGCACAACCTTGGACCGGTGCAATGTTTGCCCAGCTCAAGCGTGACGCCAGTTCCGATCCATCCTCCAGCACCGCCACCGGCACTGCGACTTACCTGGGCGCCGCCCTGTGGACAAGTTCCGAGCCGTACAAAAAAGTGTCCATGAAAGACATGGACAAGGTGAACGAGGATAAAACCAAGGCCCCAATCACTGAAAATGTTCAGGGTGGCTGGGTAGCCTGGCTGCAGCACTACTTCGTGACCGCCTGGATTCCGCCAAAAGGCGAGAACAACCAGGTTCTGGCGCGCAAGGACAGCAAAGGCAACTACATCATCGGCTACACCGGCCCTTCGATGACCGTTGCTCCAGGTGCCAAGGCTGAAACCAGTGCCATTCTGTACGCCGGCCCGAAAAGCCAGGCAGTGCTGAAAGAGTTGTCCCCAGGTCTGGAACTGACTGTCGACTACGGTTTCCTGTGGTTCATCGCCCAGCCGATCTTCTGGCTGCTGCAACATATCCACAGCCTGGTGGGTAACTGGGGCTGGTCGATCATCTTCCTGACCATGCTGATCAAGGGGATCTTCTTCCCACTGTCGGCTGCCAGCTACAAGTCGATGGCGCGCATGCGTGCCGTGGCTCCGAAACTGGCCGCGCTGAAGGAAAAATTCGGCGACGATCGTCAGAAAATGTCCCAGGCGATGATGGAGCTGTACAAGAAAGAGAAGATCAATCCGCTGGGCGGCTGCTTGCCGATCCTGGTGCAGATGCCGGTCTTCCTGTCTTTGTACTGGGTGCTCCTGGAAAGCGTGGAAATGCGCCAGGCGCCGTTCATGCTGTGGATTACCGACCTGTCGATCAAGGATCCGTTCTTCATCCTGCCGATCATCATGGGCGCCACCATGTTCATCCAGCAGCAGTTGAACCCGACGCCTCCGGATCCGATGCAGGCCAAGGTGATGAAAATGATGCCGATCATCTTCACCTTCTTCTTCCTGTGGTTCCCAGCCGGTCTGGTGCTGTACTGGGTCGTGAACAACTGCCTGTCGATCGCTCAACAGTGGTACATCACTCGTAAGATCGAAGCGGCCACCAAGAAAGCGGCTGCCTGACCTACGCTGTGGATAACCACACAAGACGCCCCCTAGTGGGGCGTTTTGCTATCTGTCACTTTTGTCTGGATGTCGGGTTATGAATGTCCCTCGTGAAACCATCGCCGCCATCGCCACCGCCCAAGGCCGCGGCGGCGTGGGTATCGTTAGGATTTCCGGCCCCCTGGCGGGCGCGGCGGCCAAGGCCATCAGCGGCCGTGAGCTGAAACCGCGGTTTGCGCATTACGGCCCCTTTCTCAGTGAACGGGGAGAGGTGCTGGATGAGGGCATCGCCCTGTATTTCCCGGGGCCGAACTCCTTCACCGGCGAAGATGTGCTGGAGCTTCAGGGCCATGGCGGCCCCATCGTTCTCGACATGCTGCTGCAGCGCTGCCTCGAGCTGGGTTGCCGACTGGCCCGACCTGGAGAATTCAGCGAGCGCGCGTTTCTCAATGACAAGCTCGACCTGGCCCAGGCCGAAGCCATTGCCGACCTGATCGAGGCCAGTTCTGCACAGGCCGCGCGCAACGCCTTGCGCTCACTGCAGGGTGCGTTCTCCCAGCGTGTGCATAACTTGACCGAACAGCTGATTGCCCTGCGGATCTATGTCGAGGCGGCGATTGATTTTCCCGAGGAGGAAATCGACTTTCTCGCCGATGGCCACGTGTTGACCATGCTCGATGCGGTCCGCGATGAGTTATCCACAGTACTGAAGGAAGCCGGGCAGGGCGCCTTGCTGCGTGACGGCATGACGGTGGTGATCGCCGGCCGTCCGAACGCCGGCAAGTCCAGCCTGCTCAATGCCCTGGCCGGGCGCGAGGCGGCCATCGTCACTGATATCGCCGGCACCACTCGGGACATTCTCAAGGAACATATCCACATCGACGGCATGCCGTTGCACGTGGTGGACACCGCCGGCCTCAGGGACACCGAGGATCAAGTGGAGAAGATCGGCGTCGAACGTGCACTCAAGGCCATCGGTGAAGCCGACCGGGTATTGCTGGTGGTGGACGCCACTGCAGCAGAAGCGGCTGATCCCTTCGCCCTGTGGCCGGAATTTCTTGAGCAGCGTCCGGACCCGGCCAAGGTGACCTTGATCCGCAACAAGGCCGATCTGACTGGCGAGCCCATCGCTCTGGAAACCTGTGAGGATGGCCATGTGACCATCAGCCTCAGCGCCATGTCCGCCGGTGTCGGGCTGGATTTGCTGCGTGAGCATCTCAAGGCGTGCATGGGTTATGAACAGACGTCGGAAAGCAGCTTCAGTGCCCGCCGCCGGCACCTCGAAGCGCTGCGCTACGCCAGTGCCGCGCTGGAGCATGGCCGGGCCCAGCTGACCCTGGCCGGCGCCGGTGAGCTGCTGGCCGAGGATCTGCGGCAGGCCCAGCAATCCCTGGGAGAAATCACCGGGGCCTTCAGTTCCGATGACCTGTTGGGACGGATCTTCTCCAGCTTCTGCATCGGCAAGTAGAGCCGCCCCCGGTGCGTACCGGCAGAGGTTATCCACACCCCTGCCGGTCGCGGACGGCGTTTATTCCACCGACAGGTAGATGCGTGTCTGCAGCTGTGCGGGTGGGGTGATGCGTGGATCGTTCACATAGTGTTCGAACATCGGAAAGTGCCCTGGCGTCAGCCCACTGTCAGGCAGCCACTCGGAGAACATCCAGGCATAGGCTTTACCCATCTCGTTGTACGGACCCACGTAATTCAGGACTGCGTAGCGCCCTGCAGGAATGTCGAACCTTTCCAGCTGTTCGCCCAGGTCGGCATCGGGCGCGACCGAGACTCCGGCCAGCGAACGCAATTGCTCAGTCGGGACCTGCTCGGGGTCATTGAAGTACACACCGAATCCGCTGGTGTCCGAATGCATCAGCCCCCGGCTGGCGGCCAGCATGAAAGCGCGGGTGAAGACCGGACCGATTTCCTGGTAGGAACCCTGATGAGGCAGGGCTGCCAGAACAACGCCGGGGAAAGTTTCGATGGTAATGGGGTACATATTTGACACCTCAGGGTCGAAAGGACGGGAACGGGTTGCGCGATAACGCCCAGGCGGCAAGCCGAAAACGCCAGAGAATGCCCGGTTGAACGCCGCCCCCGACTCGTAGCCGGCACGCAACGCCACCTCGGCCAGGTCCTCTTGCGTACCCGCCAACGCCGCGGCAGCCAGGTGCATGCGCATCCGTTGCACCGTGGCGTTCAGCGTTTCTCCCATCATTGCGCGGTAGATGCGGTGAAAGTGGTAAGCCGACATACAGGCCAGGTCCGCCAGGTGGTACAGGTCCGGATCGCTGTGTGGATGGCTTGCCAGCCAACGCAGCACCGGCTCCATGCGCTGGCCGTAATGGATTCGGGTTGCAGGTTTCATAAGACCTCCTTGGCACGCCACTGTAGCGACGGCAGATTTGCAGATTTTGCGATTTTTACCGGCCCCAAGGGACAACGACGTTACCTTTGCCCCCTTTCCCGATTCCAGCCGATGAACCTGCGGTCTTGAGTAACAGGCGCATTTCGTCGATCCCTCAACTTTCCGCCAGTTATCCGCAGTAGCCGACGCATTCGCTACTTTTCCCCTTCATTCCCTAAGTGGTACCTGATTTGCATCCTGGCAGATGTACAGGTTTGTACACCTGAGGAAATAGCCCCTGGGTCGGCCGATGGACGCCGATGGGATCGACAGTCCGGCATTCAAGGAACAGAAATGGCTAGCACGACTGCATTAAACCGTGGCTTGAGCACCCGGCACATCCGCTTCATTGCGCTGGGTTCAGCCATCGGCACCGGGTTGTTCTACGGTTCGGCGGCCGCCATCAAGCAGGCCGGTCCTTCGGTATTGCTGGCGTATCTGATCGGCGGAGCGGCGATCTACCTGACCATGCGCGCCTTGGGGGAAATGGCTGTCAGAAACCCGGTATCGGGTTCCTTCGGCCATTACGCCAGCTGTTATCTGGGACGCTTTCCGGGGTTTCTCACCGGCTGGAGTTATGCTTTTTCGATGCTCATGGTGTGCCTGGCGGACGTCACCGCCTTTGGTGTCTACATGAGCCTGTGGTTCCCCGATACGCCCCGCTGGATCTGGGTGCTCAGCATCGTGCTGGGGATCGGCGCCTTGAACCTGTGCAGTGTGCGGATCTTTGGCGAAATGGAATTCTGGCTATCGCTGCTCAAGGTCGCGGCGATCATCGCAATGATCGGCGGTGGCTTTGCGGTGCTGCTTTTCGGTATCCAGCTGGGCGACGGGCAGCATTCTGTGGGCCTGAGCAACCTGTGGGCCTATGGCGGTTTTTTCCCCAATGGCCTGGAGGGCATGATCGCCTCGTTCACCATTGTCATGTTCGCCTTTGGCGGGATCGAGGTCATCGGCATCACGGCGGGCGAAGCCAAGGACCCGCAACGCATGATTCCCAAAGCGATCAACTCCGTGCCACTGCGGATTCTGATCTTCTACATCCTGACCCTGCTGGTGTTGCTGATGCTGTTTCCCTGGTCCGGTATCGGCAGCCAGGGCAGTCCCTTCGTGCAGATCTTCAGCGGCCTGGGGATAAATTCGGCGGCAACGGTACTGAACCTGGTGGTGATCTCCGCGGTGTTCTCGGCGATCAACAGCGACATTTTCAGTGCCGGCCGCATGATGTACGGCATGGCGGCGATCGGCCAGGCCCCGGCGGCGTTTGCCAGCACCTCGCGCTTCGGGGTGCCCTGGATGACGGTGCTGGTGATGTCGGTGGCTCTGCTGTTCGGTGTCTTGCTCAACTACCTGGTGCCCGAGGAGTTGTTCCTGGTGTTCGCTTCGCTGGTGACCTTCTCGGTGGTCTGGGTCTGGCTGATGATCCTGCTCTCGCAGATGGCCATGCGCCGTAGCATGACCCCGGAAGAAATCGCCGCCCTGGGCTTTCCCGTACCTTTTGGCGCCGCTGGCCAGGTCTGCGCGGTGCTCTTCATGCTGTTCATCTTTGGGGTGCTCGGCGCCTTTGCGCAAACCCGCCTGGCGCTTTATGTCGGTGTCGGCTGGCTGGCCTTGCTGTCACTGGCCTACTGGATATGGATCAGGCCGCACACTGCCCTCACTGATGTGCCCCTCCCGGATTGAAGCTCCCGGCCGTTGTGCCGCCCTCCATTGGATGAAAAGGAAAACACCATGCAAGCGTTCCACCTGCCCCCCTCAACCATCGAGGCGTTTCAGCGCGATGGCGCCGTGTGTATTCGCCAGCTGTTCAGTGCCGACGAAGTGGCGCTGCTGGAGCGGGGGATCGAACACAACCTGGCCAGCCCCAGCGAGCGGGCCAAGGTCGCTAGCCAGGCGGATGATCCTGGCTGGTTCTTCGAGGACTTCTGCAACTGGCAGGACAACCCCGACTACAGGCGCTTCATCTTCAACAGCCGAGTAGGCCATGTCGCCAGCCAGCTGATGCAAAGCGACAAGGTGCGGCTGTATCACGATCACCTGCTGGTCAAGGAACCCAACACTCGGCAACCCACGCCCTGGCATCAGGATCAGCCGTACTACAACGTCGAAGGACAACAAAACTGCAGCATGTGGATGCCCGTGGACCCGGTAACGCGGGCGTCCACACTGGAGTTTGTCGCCGGTTCCCACCGTGGTCCCTGGCTGATGCCGCGAACCTTTCTGGACAATCAGGCCAAATGGTTTCCCGAAGGCAGTCTGGCGGACCTGCCGGACATCGAAGCCGATCGCTCGGCCTTCAATATCCTCGGCTGGGCCCTGGAACCCGGGGACGCGGTGTTCTTCCACATGCTCACCCTGCACGCCTCTGGCGGTGTGGGGGGCGATCGCCGGCGGCGGGCATTTTCGCTGCGTTTTCTGGGGGAGGACATGCGTCATGCCCCCCGCCCCTGGCGCACCTCGCCCGAGTTTCCGGGGCTGGCCACGGCTCTGCCTGCCGGAGCGCCGATGGAACATGAGCTTTTCCCTTGCTTGTGGACATCCCAGGGCAAATGAAGCCGGTTCAGAAACCGGCGGATCAGCGGCTTGAGGCCGCCGGCAGAATCGGAATCAGCTGATATTCATTCGTACAAGCCCCGGCCAGCATCCGCGGTCGCTGCTATCAAATGGATGGAAGGGTGTTTATGCGCTTTTGTAGCTATCTCGCGGTACTGGCTCTGGCCCTTGTCTGCCAAGGCAGCTGGGCTCAACTTCCCTCGGATCAGGCGCCTGTGGCGGAGGGTGTCGCCGCCTTCGAGCCGTCCGCCGTTTCGGCCCAGAACTCCCCAGAGGTTGAAGCTGAAAGCTTGAGCGACGGGATCTCGACGAACCCATCTCTGGCGGGCAATGACATGGCCAGCGCCTCGAAGCTCGATAGCGCCAAGGCTGGCTTGAAGAAGTACTGGCTGGTCCTGGTCATTGTCACGCTGGGGTTGAGTTGGTGGATACAAGCTCGCCTGGCCAAGCGCCCCGAGTAACCGCTGCAATCATCACCTGGTGTTATCCACAGACAGGCTCGCGCAGCCTGTCTGTTTCTCCCCCTCCCTGATCGATCCGTTGTCGCCGTTGAGGCTACAACAAGGTCGACCTGTGCCTGAGTTTCCCTCGACATGGATGTTTTCTGTGGATTAAGCCCTGTGAATAACTGCCCTTCAGCTCGGTTGATAACCAGGCTTCAAAACTGAGGAAAACCACCTCTGTGGATAACCACCCCATTCATCCACAGGTTTAAAGCGCTTATCCAAGGGCCTCCTGGCTACCTAATCACAGAGTTTAAAACCTCTGTACATATTGAATATAAAGGCCTGTAGCAATCTATCCACAGAAAGGCGTGTGCATAAGAATAAACATAAAAACAAGGATTTAATAAATTTCTCTCTTTTAATTTCTATTGACCGTGATTCATCCACAGCTGGTTAAATTTTGTGCAAAGGGTTCTTTAGGAAGGGCTAAGTCCCTATACTTGCCGCCTTGGTCCAAAAACCAACCCGACAACTACTCCTAATTACTCCTACTTGAAGCAGGCACGAGGTGCGTGGTGGATTTCCCTTCCCGTTTTGAAGTGATCGTCATCGGCGGCGGTCATGCCGGTACCGAGGCAGCACTTGCATCAGCACGCATGGGGGCCAAAACCCTGTTGCTGACGCATAACGTGGAAACCCTCGGAGCAATGAGCTGCAATCCCGCGATTGGTGGGATCGGCAAAAGCCATCTGGTCAAGGAAATCGATGCCCTCGGCGGCGCGATGGCCATGGCTACCGATAAAGGTGGTATTCAGTTTCGTGTGTTGAACAGCCGCAAAGGCCCTGCCGTGCGCGCAACCCGCGCCCAGGCCGACCGCGTTCTGTACAAGGCCGCAGTACGCGAGATTCTCGAGAACCAGCCCAACCTGTGGATATTTCAACAAGCCGCTGATGACCTGATCGTCGAACAGGATCAGGTGCGGGGCGTGGTCACTCAGATGGGACTGCGGTTCTTCGCCGAATCGGTGGTGCTGACCACCGGCACCTTCCTCGGCGGACTTATCCACATTGGAATGCAGAACTACTCCGGCGGTCGCGCAGGTGATCCACCCTCGATCGCCCTTGCACAACGTCTGCGGGAGTTGCCACTGCGGGTCGGCCGCCTGAAAACCGGTACTCCGCCACGCATCGATGGCCGTTCTGTGGATTTCTCGGTCATGACCGAACAGCCTGGGGATACGCCGATTCCGGTGATGTCGTTCCTGGGTTCCAAAGAACAGCATCCGCAACAGGTCAGTTGCTGGATTACCCACACCAATGCCCGCACCCACGAGATCATCGCCTCGAACCTCGACCGTTCGCCGATGTACTCCGGAGTGATCGAAGGCATTGGCCCGCGTTATTGCCCGTCGATCGAAGACAAGATCCATCGCTTTGCCGACAAGGAAAGCCATCAGGTCTTCATCGAGCCGGAAGGCCTGACCACTCATGAGCTGTACCCGAACGGGATATCCACATCCCTGCCGTTCGACGTGCAGTTGCAGATCGTGCAATCGATCCGCGGCATGGAAAACGCACACATCGTGCGCCCGGGTTATGCCATCGAATACGACTACTTCGATCCGCGGGATTTGAAATACAGCCTGGAAACCAAGGTCATCGGCGGCCTGTTCTTCGCCGGCCAGATCAACGGCACCACCGGGTACGAAGAAGCCGGCGCCCAGGGTTTGCTGGCCGGAGCCAACGCCGCACTGCGTGCCCAGGGCAAAGACAGCTGGTGCCCGCGTCGCGATGAGGCCTATATCGGTGTGCTGGTGGATGACCTGATCACTTTGGGTACCCAGGAACCGTATCGGATGTTCACTTCCCGGGCCGAATACCGCCTGATTCTGCGGGAAGACAACGCCGACCTGCGCCTGACCGAAAAGGGTCGCGAACTGGGGCTGGTGGATGACGTGCGCTGGGCCGCTTTCTGCAAGAAACGCGAAGGCATCGCCCAGGAAGAGCAGCGCTTGAAGTCGACTTGGGTCCGTCCGGGCACCGAACAGGGCGATGCCATTGCCCAGAAATTCGGCACGCCGCTGACTCATGAGTACAACCTGTTGAATCTGCTGAGCCGTCCGGAAATCGACTACGCTGGTCTGGTCGAAGTGACCGGGCAGGGCGCTGAAGATCCACAAGTCGCGGAACAGGTCGAGATCAAGACCAAGTACGCCGGCTACATCGATCGTCAGCAGGATGAAATTGCCCGTCTGCGCGCCAGTGAAGACACCAAACTGCCTGTGGATATCGATTACACCGGCATTTCCGGGCTGTCGAAGGAAATCCAGAGCAAGCTCGGCGCTACCCGTCCGGAAACCCTGGGCCAGGCATCGCGAATCCCGGGCGTTACCCCGGCGGCCATTTCCCTGTTGATGATTCACCTGAAAAAACGCGGCGCCGGCCGTCAGTTGGAGCAAAGCGCTTGAGTTCTATGGTCACCCCACAACACGCGGATGAGTTATCCACAGGCGCTCGCCAGCTCGGTGTCAATCTGAGCCCAACCCAGCACGAACAGCTGCTGGGTTACCTGGCCCTGTTGATCAAGTGGAACAAGGCCTACAACCTGACCGCGGTGCGCGATCCCGACGAAATGGTCTCTCGCCATCTGCTCGATAGCCTGAGCGTGATGTCGTTCATCGAAAACGGCCGCTGGCTGGATGTTGGTAGCGGCGGCGGGATGCCCGGTATCCCGCTGGCGATCCTGTTTCCCGAGTCGCAAGTCACCTGTCTGGACAGCAACGGCAAGAAAACCCGCTTCCTGACTCAGGTCAAACTCGAACTGAAGCTGGACAACCTGCAAGTTATCCACAGCCGGGTCGAAGCCTTCACCCCTGAACTGCCATTCAACGGGATCATTTCCCGGGCGTTCAGCAGCATGGAGAACTTCACCAGCTGGACCCGCCACCTGGGCGACCGCGATACACGCTGGCTGGCAATGAAGGGCGTCCATCCCTCGGATGAGCTGTTAGCATTGCCGGCAGACTTCCACCTCGATAGCGAACACGCCTTGGCCGTACCCGGTTGCCAAGGCCAACGCCATCTGCTGATACTGCGCCGCACGGCATGATTGGGAACACAAGCAAGAATGGCTAAGGTATTCGCGATAGCGAACCAGAAAGGTGGCGTGGGCAAGACCACCACCTGCATCAACCTCGCAGCATCCCTGGTAGCGACCAAGCGCCGGGTGCTGTTGATCGATCTTGATCCACAGGGCAACGCCACCATGGGTAGCGGTGTGGATAAACACGGTTTGGAAAACTCGGTCTATGACCTGCTGATCGGTGAGTGCGACCTGGCCCAGGCCATGCATTTCTCCGAGCACGGCGGTTATCAACTGCTGCCGGCCAACCGCGACCTGACCGCCGCGGAAGTGGTTCTGCTGGAAATGCAGATGAAGGAAAGCCGTCTGCGCAGCGCCCTGGCGCCGATCCGCGAGAACTATGACTACATTCTGATCGACTGCCCGCCGTCGCTGTCGATGCTCACCCTCAACGCGCTGGTGGCCGCCGATGGGGTCATTATCCCCATGCAGTGTGAGTACTACGCGCTGGAAGGCTTGAGCGACCTTGTGGATAACATCAAGCGTATCGCCGAGCTGCTCAATCCGGAGCTGAAGATCGAAGGCTTGCTGCGGACCATGTTCGATCCGCGACTGAGCCTGATGAACGATGTTTCCGCACAGCTCAAGGAACACTTTGGTGATCAGCTGTACGACACCGTGATTCCGCGCAACATCCGTTTGGCCGAGGCGCCGAGCTACGGCATGCCGGCATTGGCGTACGACAAACAATCCCGTGGCGCGCTGGCCTATCTGGCCCTGGCGGGCGAGATGGTTCGCCGGCAACGTAAACAATCCCGCGCCGCAGCCGCCCAGCCAACTTAAGGAATCCCCATGGCCGTCAAGAAAAGAGGTCTCGGACGTGGACTGGATGCACTGCTGAGTGGTCCGACTGTCAGCGCCCTTGAAGAACAAGCGGTGCAGGCTGACCAGCGCGAGTTACAGCACCTGCCCCTGGACCTGATCCAGCGCGGCAAGTATCAGCCGCGCCGGGACATGGATCCTCAAGCGCTGGAAGAACTGGCGAACTCCATCAGGACCCAGGGCGTGATGCAGCCGATCGTGGTGCGCCCCATCGGTGGTGGTCGTTTCGAGATCATTGCCGGCGAACGCCGCTGGCGCGCCAGCCAGCAGGCCGGCCAGGAAACCATCCCGGCCATGGTTCGCGATGTGCCGGATGAAACCGCCATCGCCATGGCATTGATCGAGAACATCCAGCGCGAAGACCTCAATCCCATCGAGGAAGCCGTGGCCCTGCAGCGCCTGCAGCAGGAGTTCCAGCTGACTCAGCAACAGGTCGCCGAAGCGGTGGGCAAGTCCCGTGTCAGCGTGGCCAACCTGCTGCGCCTGATTGCCTTGCCGGAAGTGATCAAGACCATGTTGTCCCACGGCGACCTGGAAATGGGTCATGCCCGTGCCTTGCTCGGATTGCCGGAAAATCAACAGGTTGAAGGGGCGCGACACGTTGTCGCACGAGGCCTCACCGTGCGTCAGACCGAGGCCCTGGTTCGCCAGTGGCTGAGCGGTAAACAGGAGCCTGCTGAACCGGTCAAGCCAGACCCGGATATCGCCCGTCTCGAGCAGCGTCTGGCCGAGCGCCTAGGCTCTGCGGTGCAGATCCGCCACGGAAAGAAGGGCAAGGGACAGCTGGTGATCGGCTACAACTCCCTGGATGAGCTGCAAGGCGTCCTTGCCCACATCCGCTGAAACATTTCCTTATGTAGCGCGCAGTCGGAAATCACTACCCGGCAGTTGAATAGGGGCTGAACCGCCCCTATACTCTGCGCGCATTTTGTCGGCACAAATTATGCCAAGTTATTGAATTCTGGCAGCCGACCCTTGAGGAGCAAGAGCGATGGAAACCCGCACGCCAAACCGCTTGCCGTTTCATCGCTTGGCGGTTTTCCCGGTTTTATTGGCTCAGTTGGTCATTCTACTGATAGCCGCTCTGGCGCTCTGGCAATGGCGTGGAGTCGTAGCCGGATACTCAGGCCTTTGCGGAGGACTGATAGCCTTGCTACCCAATGTGTATTTCGCTCACAGGGCATTTCGGTTTTCCGGCGCCCGAGCGGCCCAAGCCATCGTCCGGTCTTTTTATGCCGGTGAGGCGGGCAAACTGATTTTGACGGCTGTGCTGTTTGCACTGACGTTCGCAGGTGTGAAGCCATTGGCGCCGCTGGCTGTATTCGGCGTCTTCGTGCTGACCCAACTGGTCAGCTGGTTCGCTCCCCTGCTAATGAGAACAAGACTTTCGAGACCTTAGGGCGTTTGAGGCAACCATGTCAGCAGAAACAACCGCTTCGGGCTATATCCAGCACCACTTGCAGAACCTGACCTTCGGTCAGCTACCCAATGGGAGCTGGGGCTTTGCCCACTCCGCAGCAGAAGCCAAGCAAATGGGCTTCTGGGCATTCCACGTCGATACCCTCGGCTGGTCTGTCGCACTGGGTGTGATCTTCATTCTTCTGTTCCGCATGGCGGCCAAGAAGGCGACTTCCGGCGTGCCGGGCGCTTTGCAGAACTTCGTTGAAGTCATGGTTGGCTTCGTCGATGGCAGCGTGAAGGACAGTTTCCACGGTCGCAGCCCGGTGATCGCACCGCTGGCACTGACCATTTTCGTCTGGGTGTTCCTGATGAACGCCATCGACCTGGTACCCGTGGACTGGATTCCACAACTGGCCATGTTGATCTCGGGCGATCAGCACATTCCATTCCGTGCTGTTTCCACCACTGATCCGAACGCCACCCTGGGCATGGCCCTGTCGGTGTTCGCGCTGATCATTTTCTACAGCATCAAGGTCAAGGGCATCGGCGGTTTCATCGGCGAACTGACCCTGCATCCGTTCGGCAGCAAGAACATCCTGGTTCAGGCGCTGCTGATTCCGGTGAACTTCCTGCTGGAGTTCGTGACCCTGGTAGCCAAGCCAATCTCTCTGGCACTGCGTCTGTTCGGCAACATGTATGCCGGCGAACTGGTGTTCATCCTGATCGCTGTGATGTTCGGCAGCGGCCTGCTGTGGCTCAGCGGCATGGGTGTAGTCCTGCAATGGGCGTGGGCGGTGTTCCACATCCTGATCATCACCCTGCAGGCCTTTATCTTCATGATGCTGACCATCGTCTACCTGTCGATGGCACACGAAGAGAACCATTAAGACCGGTTTCGGCCAGTCTGATGTCCCTCTCGTTGCGGCGAGAGGGGTGCCCTTCTCGGGCTTGATGAAACGATTTGTTTTACCGCTTTAATCTAAAAAACCTAAACCATACGACGTAAAAGTCGGGAGGAAAGATGGAAACTGTAGTTGGTCTAACCGCTATCGCTGTTGCACTGTTGATCGGCCTGGGCGCACTGGGTACCGCAATTGGTTTCGGCCTGCTGGGCGGCAAGTTCCTGGAAGGCGCTGCGCGTCAACCAGAAATGGTTCCAATGCTGCAAGTTAAAATGTTCATCGTTGCCGGTCTGCTCGACGCCGTAACCATGATCGGTGTTGGTATCGCTCTGTTCTTCACCTTCGCAAACCCCTTCGTTGGTCAACTCGCTGGCTAATCACTCGAGTATTCGAGTTGATTGGTGTGACGGACAACGAACGAGCGAGGTGTTGGCGTGAACATTAATGCAACCCTGATTGGCCAGTCCGTTGCGTTCTTAATTTTTGTATTGTTCTGCATGAAGTTCATTTGGCCTCCGGTCATTGCTGCTTTGCACGAACGTCAAAAGAAGATCGCGGATGGACTGGACGCTGCCAGCCGAGCAGCTCGTGACCTGGAACTGGCCCAAGATAAAGCGGGTCAGCAACTGCGCGAAGCTAAAGCTCAGGCAGCTGAAATCATCGAGCAAGCCAAGAAGCGCGGTTCTCAGATCGTCGACGAAGCCCGTGAACAGGCTCGTGTCGAAGCTGAACGTGTGAAGGCTCAGGCTCAGGCCGAGATCGAACAGGAACTGAACGGTGTCAAAGACGCGCTGCGTGCCCAACTGGGTAGCCTGGCAGTCAACGGCGCAGAGAAGATCCTGGGTGCCACAATCGATCAAAACGCGCACGCAGAGCTGGTTAACAAACTGGCTGCTGAAATTTAAGCGAGGGCGATCATGGCAGAACTGACCACGTTGGCCCGACCTTACGCTAAGGCGGCCTTCGAGCACGCTCAGGCCCACCAGCAGCTGGCCTCTTGGTCAGCCATGCTCGGCCTGGCTGCAGCGGTGTCACAAGATGACACCATGCAGCGCGTGCTTAAGGCCCCGCGACTGACGAGCGCAGAAAAGGCCAACACTTTTATCGAAGTGTGTGGCGACAAGTTTGATGCACAGGCACAGAATTTCATTCACGTTGCCGCCGAAAACGACCGTCTCCTGCTGTTGCCGGAGATCTCCGCTCTGTTCGACCTGTACAAGGCCGAGCAAGAGAAATCGGTGGATGTGGATGTGACCAGTGCGTTCGCATTGAACCAAGAACAGCAAGACAAACTCGCCAAGGTTCTCAGTGCACGGCTCGGCCGGGAAGTGCGACTGCACGCTGCGGAGGATGCCAGCCTTATTGGTGGCGTCGTAATCCGCGCCGGCGACCTGGTTATCGATGGCTCGATTCGCGGCAAACTCGCGAACCTTGCCGAAGCATTGAAATCTTGAGTTTGAAGGGGCAGCAGAGCAATGCAGCAACTCAATCCTTCCGAAATAAGTGAAATTATCAAGGGCCGCATCGACAAGCTCGATGTGACCTCCCAAGCCCGTAACGAAGGCACTGTCGTCAGCGTATCTGACGGCATCGTGCGGATTCACGGTCTGGCCGACGTTATGTACGGCGAGATGATCGAGTTTCCGGGCGGCGTCTACGGTATGGCCCTCAACCTTGAGCAAGATTCTGTAGGTGCCGTAGTACTGGGCGCTTACACCACTCTGGCTGAAGGCATGAGCGCCAAGTGCACCGGCCGCATCCTCGAAGTTCCGGTTGGTAAGGAACTGCTGGGTCGCGTAGTCGACGCACTGGGTAACCCAGTTGACGGCAAAGGTCCGCTGAACAACACCGAGACCGACGCGGTCGAGAAAGTTGCTCCAGGCGTGATCTGGCGTAAGTCGGTAGACCAGCCTGTACAGACTGGCTACAAGGCTGTCGATGCCATGATCCCTGTCGGCCGTGGCCAGCGTGAGCTGATCATCGGTGACCGTCAGATCGGTAAGACCGCTCTGGCGATCGACGCGATCATCAACCAGAAAGACAGCGGCATTTTCTGCGTATACGTAGCGATCGGTCAGAAGCAATCGACCATCGCCAACGTGGTTCGCAAGCTGGAAGAAAACGGCGCTCTGGCTAACACCATCATCGTGGCGGCCAGTGCTTCGGAATCGGCAGCACTGCAATTCCTGGCACCGTACTCCGGTTGCACCATGGGCGAATACTTCCGCGACCGCGGTGAAGACGCGCTGATCGTTTATGACGATCTGTCCAAGCAAGCAGTGGCTTACCGCCAGATTTCCCTGCTGCTGCGCCGTCCACCAGGCCGTGAAGCCTACCCAGGTGACGTGTTCTATCTCCACTCCCGTCTGCTGGAGCGCGCTTCCCGCGTTTCCGAAGAGTACGTAGAGAAGTTCACCAACGGCGCAGTGACTGGCAAGACCGGTTCCCTGACCGCTCTGCCGATCATCGAAACCCAGGCTGGCGACGTTTCCGCGTTCGTTCCGACCAACGTGATCTCCATCACCGACGGTCAGATCTTCCTGGAATCGGCCATGTTCAACTCCGGGATCCGTCCTGCTGTGAACGCCGGTGTTTCGGTATCCCGTGTGGGTGGTGCCGCTCAGACCAAGATCATCAAGAAGCTGTCCGGTGGTATCCGTACCGCTCTGGCTCAGTACCGTGAACTGGCGGCATTCGCCCAGTTCGCTTCTGACCTGGACGAAGCGACCCGTAAGCAACTTGAGCATGGTCAGCGCGTTACCGAGCTGATGAAGCAGAAGCAATATGCGCCGATGTCCATCGCCGACATGTCCTTGTCCCTGTACGCCGCTGAACGTGGCTTCCTGACGGACGTCGAGATTGCCAAAGTTGGTAGCTTCGAACAGGCCATGATTGCTTACTTCAACCGCGATCACGCCGACCTGATGGCGAAGATCAACGTGAAGGGTGACTTCAACGACGAAATCGACGCTGGCCTCAAAGCCGGTATCGAGAAGTTCAAAGCCACCCAAACCTGGTAAGCCGCAGCGGGAGCCGCAAGGCTCCCGCTTGCTAACCTGATAGGTGTTACATGGCAGGCGCAAAAGAGATTCGCAGTAAGATTGCGAGCATCAAAAGCACGCAAAAAATTACCAGCGCCATGGAAAAAGTGGCGGTCAGCAAAATGCGCAAGGCACAAATGCGCATGGCTGCTAGCCGTCCTTATGCGGAGCGCATCCGCCAGGTTATTGGTCATCTGGCCAACGCCAACCCGGAATATCGTCACCCGTTCATGATCGACCGTGCTATCAAGCGCGTCGGTTATATCGTGGTGAGCAGTGACCGTGGTCTGTGTGGTGGCTTGAACACCAACCTGTTCAAGGCCCTGGTCAAGGACATGGCGGTAAACCGCGAACAAGGCGTCGAGATCGATCTGTGTGTGGTCGGTAGCAAGGGTGCGGCCTTCTTCCGCAACTTCGGCGGTAACGTCGTAGCAGCTATCAGCCATCTGGGTGAAGAGCCGTCGATCAACGATCTGATCGGCAGCGTCAAGGTGATGCTGGATGCGTACCTGGAAGGCCGGATTGACCGCCTGTCCGTGGTATCCAACAAGTTCATCAACACCATGACTCAGCAGCCGACCGTGGAGCAGTTGATTCCACTGGAGGCAACCCCGGATCAAGAACTCAAGCACCACTGGGACTATCTCTACGAACCGGATGCCAAGGAGCTGCTGGACGGCTTGATGGTCCGTTACGTGGAGTCGCAGGTCTACCAGGCGGTGGTCGAGAACAACGCAGCTGAACAAGCCGCGCGGATGATCGCAATGAAGAACGCTACCGACAACGCCGGTGACTTGATCAGCGATTTGCAGCTGATCTACAACAAGGCGCGTCAGGCTGCGATCACCCAAGAGATCTCGGAAATCGTCGGCGGCGCTGCCGCGGTTTAACGGTTCAAATATTCAGAGGATCCAGCTATGAGTAGCGGACGTATCGTTCAAATCATCGGCGCCGTTATCGACGTGGAATTTCCACGCGACAGCGTACCGAGCATCTACGACGCCTTGAAGGTTCAAGGCGCCGAAACCACTCTGGAAGTTCAGCAGCAGCTGGGCGACGGCGTGGTGCGTACCATTGCGATGGGCTCCACCGAAGGCTTGAAGCGCGGTCTGGACGTCAACAACACTGGCGCAGCCATCTCCGTACCGGTCGGTAAAGCGACCCTGGGCCGGATCATGGACGTACTGGGCAACCCAATCGACGAAGCCGGTCCTATCGGTGAAGAAGAGCGTTGGGGTATCCACCGTCCAGCTCCTTCCTTCGCAGAACAGGCAGGCGGCAACGACCTGCTGGAAACCGGGATCAAGGTAATTGACCTGGTTTGCCCGTTCGCCAAGGGCGGTAAAGTTGGTCTGTTCGGTGGTGCCGGTGTAGGCAAGACCGTAAACATGATGGAACTGATCCGTAACATCGCCATCGAGCACAGCGGTTATTCCGTGTTCGCCGGTGTGGGTGAGCGTACTCGTGAGGGTAACGACTTCTACCACGAGATGAAGGATTCCAACGTTCTGGACAAGGTTGCTCTGGTCTACGGCCAGATGAACGAGCCACCAGGAAACCGTCTGCGCGTAGCACTGACCGGCCTGACCATGGCCGAGAAGTTCCGTGACGAAGGTAACGACGTTCTGCTGTTCGTCGACAACATCTACCGTTACACCCTGGCCGGTACCGAAGTATCCGCACTGCTGGGCCGTATGCCTTCCGCAGTAGGCTACCAGCCGACCCTGGCTGAAGAGATGGGCGTTCTGCAAGAACGTATCACTTCGACCAAGCAAGGCTCGATCACCTCGATCCAAGCGGTATACGTACCTGCGGACGACTTGACCGACCCGTCGCCAGCGACCACCTTCGCCCACTTGGACGCCACCGTCGTTCTGTCCCGTGACATCGCTTCCCTGGGTATCTACCCAGCGGTAGACCCACTGGACTCGACTTCCCGTCAGCTGGACCCGAACGTGATCGGCAACGAGCACTACGAGACCGCTCGCGGCGTTCAATACGTACTGCAGCGTTACAAAGAGCTGAAGGACATCATCGCGATCCTGGGTATGGACGAGCTGTCGGAAGCCGACAAGCAGTTGGTATCCCGCGCTCGTAAGATCCAGCGCTTCTTGTCGCAGCCGTTCTTCGTGGCTGAAGTCTTCACGGGTTCTCCAGGCAAATACGTTTCCCTGAAAGACACCATCGCGGGCTTCAAAGGCATCCTCAACGGTGACTACGACCACCTGCCAGAACAAGCGTTCTACATGGTCGGCGGCATCGAAGAAGCGATCGAGAAAGCCAAGAAACTGTAATCCCGGCGCCCGGCAACGGGCGCTAATTTAGGTTGAGGCAAGCAGATGGCTATGACAGTCCATTGCGATATCGTCAGCGCGGAAGGGGAAATCTTCTCCGGTCTGGTGGAGATGGTGGTTGCGCACGGTGAGCTGGGTGATCTTGGTATCGCTCTGGGTCACGCACCGCTGATCACCAACCTGAAGCCAGGTCCGATCCGCTTGATCAAGCAGGGCGGGGAAGCCGAGGTGTTCTACATCTCCGGTGGTTTCCTCGAGGTTCAGCCGAACATGGTCAAGGTTCTTGCCGACACCGTGCAACGTGCTGCCGACCTGGACGAAGCCTCCGCTCAGGAAGCCGTCAAGGCTGCTGAGAAGGCCCTGAATGAAAAAGGCGCAGATTTCGACTACGGTTCTGCTGCTGCACGTCTGGCCGAGGCCGCAGCTCAGCTGCGTACCGTCCAGCAGATCCGCAAGAAGTTCGGCGGCTAAGTCGCAGGCTTTCTGTGTGATTGCTTAAAAAGGGTAGCCTCGGCTACCCTTTTTATTTTCCGCCATTCACCCCCCTTGGTCGCAGTCGCCGGCCCCCCAGGATTGGTAGCCAGTCATGTCTCTCGAAATCGTTATCCTCGCCGCAGGTCAAGGCACCCGCATGCGCTCGGCGCTGCCCAAGGTACTGCATCCGGTCGCCGGCAACTCCATGCTCGGGCATGTTATCCACAGCGCCCGGCAACTCGATCCACAGCGCATCCACGTGGTGATCGGCCACGGTGCGGATGCGGTGCGCGAGCGCCTGGCGGCCGATGACCTGAATTTCGTGTTGCAGGACAAGCAACTGGGCACCGGCCACGCCGTGGCCCAGGCCGTATCTTTCATTACCGCCGACACGGTGCTGATCCTCTACGGCGACGTGCCGCTGATCGAAGTCGAGACCCTGCAGCGCCTGCTCAAGCAAGCGGGGCCAGAGCAACTGGGCCTGCTCACCGTCGAGCTGGATGACCCGACCGGCTACGGGCGCATTGTCCGTGACGCCAGTGGCAAGGTCACCGCCATTGTCGAGCAGAAGGATGCCGACGAGGCCCAGCGCGCGATCACCGAAGGCAACACCGGGATTCTCGCGGTGCCCGGCAAACGCCTCGGCGACTGGACCGGCCGCCTGTCCAACAACAACGCCCAGGGCGAGTACTACCTCACCGACGTGATCGCCATGGCGGTCAGCGACGGCCTGATCGTTGCCACCGAACAGCCAGACGACGCCATGGAAGTGCAGGGCGCCAACGACCGCAAGCAACTGGCCGAGCTGGAGCGCCACTACCAACTGCGCGCCGCGCGCCGGCTGATGGCCCAGGGCGTGACTCTGCGCGACCCGGCACGTTTTGATGTGCGTGGCGAAGTCACGGTCGGCCGCGACGTGCTGATCGACATCAACGTGATTCTCGAAGGCCGGGTGGTGATCGAGGACGACGTGGTGATCGGCCCCAACTGCGTGATCAAGGACAGCACCCTGCGCAAGGGCGTGGTGATCAAGGCCAACAGCCACCTCGACGGCGCAGTCATGGGCGAGGGCAGCGATGCCGGCCCGTTCGCCCGCCTGCGTCCCGGCACTGTGCTGGAGGCCCGTGCCCATGTGGGTAACTTCGTCGAACTGAAGAATGCCCACCTGGGCCAGGGCGCCAAGGCCGGTCACCTGACCTACCTGGGCGACGCGGTGATCGGCGCCCGCACCAACATCGGCGCCGGCACCATCACCTGCAACTACGACGGGGTGAACAAGCACAAGACCGTGATGGGCGAAGACGTGTTCATCGGCTCCAACAACTCCCTGGTGGCGCCTGTGGATATCTTGTCCGGCGCCACCACCGCCGCCGGTTCCACCATCACCCAGGATGTGGCTCCAGCCCAGCTGGCGGTGGGGCGGGCGCGGCAGAAGAACATCGACGGCTGGAAGCGGCCGGAGAAGATCAAGAAAGACTGAGGTTATCCACAACCGTGGAACCCTGTTCGCCGGCAAGCCGGCTCCTACCGATGGGTGTAGGAGCCGGCTTGCCGGCGAATTTTTTCACGTCCCCCGCTTGACGAAGTTTCGATCATAGGTTTTTATTGCGCCTGTTATCTTTCGAATCGAAACTTAAGCCGCCATGTCGAAACGCAATACTCCTCAACGCCGCCACAACATCCTCGCCTTGCTCAATGAACAGGGCGAAGTGAGCGTGGATGCCCTGGCCAAGCGTTTCGAAACCTCTGAAGTTACGATTCGAAAGGATCTGGCCGCCCTGGAGAGCAACGGCCTGTTGCTGCGGCGCTATGGCGGCGCCATCACCATGCCCCAGGAACTGGTCAGCGACCTCGGCCAGCCGGTGTCTCTCTACAAGCAGGCGATTGCTCGCGCCGCGGTGCAGCGCATTCGCGAACACGCGCGGATCATCATCGACAGCGGCAGCACCACCGCCGCGATGATCCCTGAACTGGGCCTGCAGCCGGGCCTGGTGGTGATGACCAACTCGCTGAATGTGGCCAACGCCCTGAGCGAGCTGGAGCACGAACCGGTGCTGTTGATGACCGGCGGCACCTGGGACCCGCATTCCGAGTCCTTTCAGGGCCAGGTGGCCGAACAGGTTCTACGCTCATACGACTTCGACCAGTTGTTTATCGGTGCCGACGGCATCGATCTGGCCCGTGGCACCACCACCTTCAACGAATTGCTGGGGTTGAGCCGGGTCATGGCCGAAGTGGCTCGTGAAGTGGTGGTGATGGTCGAATCCGACAAGATCGGCCGCAAGATTCCCAACCTGGAGCTGCCATGGAGCAGCGTCCATACCCTCATTACCGATGATCGCCTGCCCTTAGAGGTCCGCGACCAAATCCAGGCCCGCGGCATAACTCTGATTTGCGCGGCTGTCAGCTAGGAGAAAAACCATGTGTGGAATTGTTGGCGCCGTTGCTGAACGCAATATCACCGCCATTTTGCTGGAAGGCCTCAAGCGCCTCGAATACCGCGGCTACGACAGCGCCGGTGTGGCGGTCTACACCAACGCCGGCAAGCTCGAGCGCATGCGTCGCCCGGGCAAGGTCAGCGAACTGGAACAGGCCCTGGCCGGCGAGCCGCTGGTGGGCCGCCTGGGCATCGCCCACACCCGCTGGGCCACCCATGGCGCGCCGTGCGAGCGTAACGCGCACCCGCATTTCTCCGGCGACCTGGCGATCGTGCACAACGGCATCATCGAGAACCACGAAGCCCTGCGCGCGCAACTCAGCGCCCTGGGCTACGCGTTCACCTCGGACACCGACACTGAAGTCATCGCCCACCTGCTGGATCACAAGCTCAAGGACCTGGGCGACCTCACCGTGGCGCTCAAGGCCACGGTCAAGGAACTGCACGGTGCCTATGGCCTGGCGGTGATCAGCGCCAGCCAGCCGGACCGTCTGGTCGCGGCCCGCAGCGGCAGCCCGCTGGTGATCGGCCTGGGCCTGGGGGAAAACTTCCTCGCCTCCGACCAACTGGCCCTGCGCCAGGTCACCGACCGCTTCATGTACCTGGAAGAAGGCGACATCGCCGAGATCCGCCGCGACAGCGTGCAGATCTGGGACATCGACGGCCAGGCCGTGGAGCGCGAGGCGGTGCAGTACCGCGATGGCGCCGAAGCGGCGGAGAAGGGCGAGTTCCGCCACTTCATGCTCAAGGAAATCCACGAGCAGCCATCCGTGGTGCAACGCACCCTGGAAGGCCGCCTGAGCGCCAATCAGGTGCTGGTCCAGGCCTTCGGTCCGCAAGCCGCCGAGCTGTTCGCCAAGGTGCGCAATGTGCAGATCGTTGCCTGCGGCACCAGCTACCACGCCGGCATGGTGGCCCGTTACTGGCTGGAAGAACTGGCCGGCATTCCGTGCCAGGTGGAAGTGGCCAGCGAGTTCCGTTATCGCAAGGTAGTGGTGCAGCCCGACACCCTGTTCGTGACCATTTCCCAGTCCGGTGAAACCGCCGACACCCTGGCCGCCCTGCGCAACGCCAAGGAGCTGGGTTTCCTGGCCAGCCTGGCGATCTGCAACGTCGGCATCAGCTCGCTGGTGCGTGAGTCCGACCTGACCCTGCTGACCCAGGCCGGTCGCGAAATCGGCGTGGCCTCGACCAAGGCCTTCACCACCCAACTGGTGGGCCTGCTGCTGCTGACCCTGTCCCTGGGTCAGGTGCGCGGCACCCTGGCCGCCGGCGTCGAAGCCGAGCTGGTGGAAGAACTGCGTCGCCTGCCGATCCGCCTGGGCGAAGCCCTGGCCATGGACAGCGTGGTGGAAAAGACCGCCGAGCTGTTCGCCGACAAGCACCACACCCTGTTCCTCGGCCGTGGCGCCCAGTACCCGGTGGCAATGGAAGGCTCGCTCAAGCTCAAGGAGATCTCCTACATCCACGCCGAAGCCTACCCGGCCGGTGAGCTCAAGCACGGCCCGCTGGCCCTTGTGGATAACGACATGCCGGTGGTCACCGTGGCGCCGAACAACGAACTGCTGGAAAAGCTCAAGTCCAACCTGCAGGAAGTGCGGGCCCGTGGCGGCGAGCTGATCGTGTTTGCCGACGAACAAGCCGGCATGACCAATGGCGAAGGCACCCACGTGATCCAGATGCCGCACATCCACGACATCCTCTCGCCGATCCTCTACACCATCCCGTTGCAGCTGCTGTCCTACTACGTTGCCGTACTCAAGGGCACCGACGTCGACCAGCCGCGCAACCTGGCCAAGTCGGTGACCGTGGAGTGAGTTATCCACAGCTGTCCGTCAGACATGTGGGATGCAAATAAAGTTTCATCTGTATAAATAAAGAACCATCCTTACAAATAAAGCTTCATCCCAAGCTTGCATCCGCTATGTTTAGGTTATCGACACAGCGGGTGCAGGCTTTCTCATGTCCGGAACATTCAAGGGCCTGACCCAGGCCCAGATCGACAGAAGGCTTAAGGACGGTCGTGGCCAAGGCCAGGGACCGGACTACAAGCCGTTCATATACACCAGGGATGTGTCCTCGCTGGGACGTTCCCACCGCTTGCCCGGCAGCAAGACCCGACGTCTACACCATCTTCTATCCGATCTTGAACTGGCTATCTTCCTCACGTTGGATCGGTCTCCCCATGTCACCGATATCCGTGAACAGTTTCCGATGCGTGTCGAAGATACGGTACGCATCGCCGAGGAGCTTGGCCTTGCCCATGGTCGCTATCAGGACACCCCACAGATTCTGACCAGCGATTTCCTGGTGGATTTCGATACCCCCCAGCGGCCGACCGTCGCGATTCAGGCCAAGTACAGTGCCGATCTGCAGGAGCCTGAAGTCATCGAAAGGCTTGAGCTTGAAAGGCGCTACTGGCAGGAAAAAGGTATTCCCTGGGCCATCGTCACGGAACGTGAGGTATCCAGGGTGGCATTTGCCAATATCCAATGGCTCTATCCTGCCCATGCTGAAGGCGATATCGCTCAGGACGATCTCGCACACTACCAGCAGCTGTTTTTGTGCGAGTTTCAGCGTCACCCAGACCGGAAGCTGATCGCTATTGCCCAAGGCCTGGATACCTCCGGTCAACTGGAGACCGGTCAGGCGCTCTACTGGCTACGCCAGCTGCTGGCTCGGCACTGTTTCCTTTTCGATCTTGACACCCCTTACCGGGAACTGAAGCCGAAAGACCTAGTTGCCAACCTTCATCAAATGCATCAGGAGCTGAGCAGTGTTGCCCGTTAATCAGGTGTTCCTGATTGGGGAACTGCGAAAGCGCCTGCTCTGGTCCGGTACCGAGCAGGCAGTCTGGATCAATATCGATTCGGACACGGCGCTGCCCGAACCGATATCGGTTGCAGAGCTGGAGCGGCTGCTCATGGAGCGGGAGTTGGAGAGTATTGCCGATCCCTTCGAGGAGACAGTCCTACGGGAGGTGGAGGAAGGTTCCCTTGATCAACTGAAGCGTGATGAAGCTTGGGCAATGTTGGCGGATTTTGTGCACGATCCCCAGCTTTTCGTGCGGCGCCCCAGAGGGCTCATTGTCAGAGGCATAATGGAGCATCATGGTGTCACCAAGCAGACGGTGTACAGGTTACTGAGGCGCTACTGGCAGCGAGGCATGTGCAGGAACGCCCTCTTGCCGGACTATGTAAACTCGGGCGCCCGTGGTAAGCGCCGAAAGCCGAGCCAGGCCAAACTGGGCAGGCCTAGAGTGGTGATGGAGGGGAAAGGGAGCAATGTCACTCCGGATGTCGAGCGCATTTTTCGCCGGGTCATCGAAGAACGCTTGCTCAAGGAAAAACATTCGTCCATTCCTGATGCCTACGCCTCCGGGTTGAACCTGCTCCGTGCTGTTCTGCCGGAGCTGCCGATCTCCGAACTGCCTACATTGGGACAGTTCCGTTACTTCTATGGGCGCGAATATCACTTCACCGACACTTTGCCACGCAGGATGTCCGCTGTGGATTTTGCCAAGGACTTCCGGCCGATCAGCAGCACATCGACGACCGAGACATTGGGGCCCGGATACCGCTACCAGATAGATGCCACCATCGCCGATATCTATCTGGTTTCAGAACATGATCGCAGCCTTATCGTCGGCAGGCCTGTCGTTTACATGGTTATCGACGTGTTCAGCCGCATGGTGGTCGGTATGTACGTTGGATTCGAGGGCCCTTCCTGGATAAGCGCCATGGTGGCATTGGCCAACACGGTTGCCGACAAGGTCGAATATTGTCGCCAGTATGGTGTGGAGATCGATGCTGGAGACTGGCCGGTCAAAGGCTTACCGGATGTGGTGCTGGCCGACAAGGGCGAACTGAACGGCACCAAGGTGGAAGCATTTTCCCAAGCCTTCGGCGTTCGTATCGAGAACGCACCGGCCAGACGAGGGGATGCAAAGGGCATCGTCGAGCGTTATTTCCGGACGATGCAGGAGCGTTTCAAACCCTACGCCCACGGTGTGGTCGAGGACACCACTAGCCGGAAACGAGGTGGCCACGACTACAGGCTTGACGCCAGTCTGACCTTGCCCGAGTTCACGCAGATCATCATTGCCGGGATTCTCTACCACAACAACTTCCACACGTTGAGCAAATACGACAGGGCTGCGGGGATGCCGGGCGATCTGCCGGCCATCCCGGTCATGCTGTGGAACTGGGGCTTGGCCAACCTGACCGGCCGGTTGCGTACTGCGCCCGAGGAACTGGTGCGGATCAACCTGTTGCCCCATGAGTCGGCCACGGTTTCGGAGCTGGGAATCAGGCTATTCGGCTGCTTCTACACCTGTCAGAAGGCACTCAGGGAGGGTTGGTTCCACCGAGGCCAGGGGCGCCGGCCGGCAGTGGTAACGGTCGCATATGATCCGCGTAGCGCCGACCACATCTACCTGCGGCCATCCAATAGTCTCAAGGATTACTGGATTTGCGATCGTGCTGACCGCAGTCGACGTTTTAGAGGGATGACCTTCTGGGATGTCTGGCTGCTGTCCAGAGAGGAGCGGCGTAGCGATGCCAACGCGGCGGCGGAAGCCTTGGTGGAGAGAGGAAAGCTTCTGGGGCATATTGAGTCCATCGTTGCCCAGGCAGAGGATGCCAGTCCGGTCAAAACAGGTATGACCAAGAAGGATCTGGGAACCCAGATCCGCGAGAACAAGCAGCAGGAAAAGCGTCAGGAACGCCAGAAAACTGCATTCAAACCGAAGAAAGTGCAGCAGGAGAAGCCAGCCGAGGTGATCCATCTGCGGAGCGAGAAGCAGGAAGATTATGCCTTCCCAGATCTCAGCGATCTGATATTCAAGGAGGAAGAGGATGACTGAAGAACTCCAGCGCGGAGTCATTCCTCTGGCGCGTTACCAGGAACAGCAGTTGCCCGAATATCAGGAAAATCCGCTCATCTGCGCATTACCTCCGATTCCTGATCTGCAGGAGGTGGTCAACCTATTGCAGCAGCTTCCCAGTTTCGCGCCGCAGGAGGCGCTTCTGGATGGTCGACTCAGGGCTCATGCTATCGCCCGCCTGTTGCACGGCTTTTTCCAGCCGCTGAGTCACCACCTGGAACTGGAGAGCAAGATTAGCTTGATGGTTCGTCAGGGCTACATTGGTCGAAATCCGGCCAGTGGCGCTTGGTATGCGCACATGCAGAATGGCTATCGCCGGTTAGAGGAAGAGGATCTAGATGCGGCGGTGTACCAGAGCGTTTCCTCCACGGCCAGCAGCCTGTCGCTGTTTGGCTGCTCCGGTTGCGGTAAGACGCGCACGCTAGAGCGGATTTTGGGTATGTACCCCCGGGCCCTCCATCACCCTGACTACAACATCACTCAATTGGTTTACCTGAAGGTCGACTGCCCCATCGATGGCGACCTAGATGAGCTGTGCCTGAGCTTCTTCAACGAGGTAGACAAGATCCTGGGTACTCACTACAGCCGTAGCCACGGGCGCAAGAAGTTGGGAACCAAACGCCTGCTGGCATCCATGTGTCAAGTAGCCAACCTGCACGCACTCGGTGTGCTGATAATCGACGAGGTTCAGAATCTCAACGAGGCACGCTCCGGTGGTGCCGAGAAGATGCATAATTTCTTCGTGTCGCTGGTGAATACTATTGGTGTTCCGATCATTCAGGTCGGCACTCACCGGGCCAGTAAGTTCTTTCAACGCACTTTCCGGGCTGCTCGGCGGGTCTCCGGGCTGGGTAGCATCCGTTGGGATAGGTTGCCTCGGGACGAGCACTGGAAGCGCCTATTGAAGCGGCTCTGGAAGTACCAGTGGCTGCGAAATGTGGTGCCGCTGGACGACGAGTTGGAATCGACCATGTATGACCTCACCCAAGGGGTCATGGACATCGTCATCAAGCTGTTCGCGCTGGCGCAGATCCGGGCGATAGTGACAGGCGTCGAGTGCATCAAGCCGCTGTTGTTGCGGAAGGTTTTCGAGGACGAGTTCAAACCGGTCCATCCGATGCTGGCGGCCTTGCGGAGCGGTAGACCCGAACTGATCGCCAAATATGACGACCTGCTGATGCCAGAGATCGAGGGGCGGTTGCTGATCCTGACTCGTTCTCTGGATAACGTCGCCCAATCGAAACCGCCAGCACCTCTGGCTGATGATAAGGCCAAGCGGATGGCCGCCCTGCTCGAAGAAATGGAAATCCCAAGGGATATTGCGATTCCCATGGCCGACGAACTGTTGGCGGAGAATCCGGGTATCCCGCTGGCGGCCCTGATCCACAAGGCTACGGCCTACCTCGCGCAGGAGGTTCCCAAGAGGCCCAGCATTTCTAGGGTTAAGCGGACGGAATGGGGACGCCTATCCGAGGAGGATCTGCGTAGACGTTATGCCGATGGGCTTGTCAGTGAGGTCTACGACAGATTCAAACAGGCTGGCCTGATCCTTGATCTGCGGCCTCTGCTGAGAGCGAGCTGACATGTATTTCCCCAGGCTCTACCCGGACGAGCTGCTCTACAGTGGCATTGCTCGGTGCCGGGTACATCTGGGGATCGGCAGCCACAAGACTTTGCTGCACATGCTGTTCGGTGACAGCAAAGTAGCTGCGATCACCGACCTGCCTACGCACCTGGTCGCTCTGGCGAACAATACTGGGCTGGATACGGCGAACGTGATCGTGCGTCACACGCTGTTTCCGCTCTATGCCCCCTTCATTCCACAGGAGCGTCGTACCGACCTTTTCCAGGCCATGCTCGCTTCCGACCGGCCGACCATTGGTCTGGCTGGTGCTTCGACGGCCTTGGTCAAATGGCCTGAGTGGCTACGTTATTGCCCGGTCTGCTTTGACGATATGACCGCCCGCTTCGGTGAGCCCTACTGGCGGCGTAGCTGGCAGATCCAAGGAATAGATACTTGTCCCGAGCATGGCTGTCAGCTCTTGAACTCTCCCATCCCGTTCCGACGAGCGCAGCGGCATGAGTTTCATCCAGCCTCTCCCCTGTTTTTGCCCCGTGATCTTCGCGTGAGCCCGGCGAGAGAAGAAGCTATCAGGCTCGCCAAGGCTGCTACGCAACTGCTGTCGCTTGAAGAAACACAGTCGCCTGGCTACGGTCGTTGGACCAACCTGTACCGTTATTTGGCTACAAAGTGCGGCGCTAGGCGCGGCCGGCAGGTCAGGGCTGAAGTTATCTGGGAGAAAATCCTGGCATCCCACCGCCGGGATTGGCTTGCTGTGAACGGTCTGCTGACATCCGGGGAGCCTCCGCCCTGGCTGTTAGCGATGTTCAGGAACCATCGCAAGGGATTCAGTGCGCTGCAGCATCTGATCGTCTGGACCAGCTTGCGCCCCGGCCAGCATGCTGGCGAACTGATCGACGAGGCGAACACTCGCCAGGTCGACCTTCCCACCGAACAGTCAGCGCAGTTGCTCCCTGCTGAGTTAGAGCAAAAGCAGCAGTACCGAGCCGTTTGGCTGCAAGTGCTGGATAACCACGGTGGAGCCAAGGCAGCTAGGCAAGACGGAGGGGAGGCATGTTACGCCTGGCTCTATCGTCATGACCGACACTGGCTGATGGCTGTGAATCAGGCTAGGCAGCGCCGACAGGGCAACAACAGTCACGTCGACTGGCGAGCACGCGACAGGAAGTTGGTGCGCCTGCTAATCCGAATTGCCAGAGACGGCGAAGAAGACCTGAGGCTGCCGCGCAGGAGCCGCAATTGGTTCCTGCAGCAGCTACCACATCGGGCATCAGTCGAGCACCACCTCGATCAAATGCCTCTGTGCCGCACTTTCTTGGATCGCTACGCCGAGTCTGTCGGCGAGTATCAGATCCGTCGCCTGACTGCAGCGATGCTGGAGGATGTACAGACTGGCATATCGTCCAGATACTGGGAGCTGGAAAAGCGTTGTGGATTGGAAAAAAACAGGGTGTCACCGCTGACCACTGTGTTCATTCGATTGATAGGACGATGGATTGAATAGGACCTTATTCCGTCAGATCCAGAATGGATCTAGGCTGCTAGCTATTGGAAACTTGTTTAGAGCGCCCACTGCGGGGGCCCAGTGGCGCTTGGCGACACTTTTTGAGCGTAACGGCCAGTTGCAGTTGCAGCGGTTCCCGTTGGAGATGTCCTGTGTCCTTGCGGTTGGTCGCGAGTTTCCTGGCGAAGAAGGGGCTCCTTACCGTACCAGTGGTTTCAAGAAGACGGTGGTGCTTCCTGTAGTAGATACCTGGCGGGAAAGGCAGTTGGGCGAATGCCCGCGTTTAGCAAGAAGGTTGGCAGCAAACCCTGAGATATCTGAGCAACAATGCTTTGTGTTTGAGGCCGATGGTCTGACCGTCTGGCTGCCGAAATTCGAGCTGGCGCGCAAACTGTTCTTCCACGCGGCTTTCATCGTCCGTGCAGCCTTCGAACCGATGGTCTGAACATGGCCTTCACGATCTACAGAGAGGGCGATGCTGTTCATATCCATACGCCTACGAAGACGGGCGCGCCAAGTCAGCTTCTCAGAGTCAAGGGGTACAGAGACCATTTCAGTTGGCTGCTGCTGAATCAGGATGTGAAGCGATCCTTCGAGTCGATCTGGCAAAGTCTCAACCAAGAGGAAGAACGGGTATCGCAAGATTCGGTGTATGCCAGGTGGAAGTTCGACTTCACAGCACCCATTTCCCTCGCAGATACCACCATGTATGTGCGAGGCCCCTTCGACCCGAAAAGTAACGAGTTGCTGGTCTGGGAGATTGAAACCCTTCAAGGGCTCCGATTTAACCATCGTGGCGATGTTTTTTTCCATCACCCAGCTCTCAAGCTTCCTGTCAGGGGAGAGAGCACAGGCTGTGCACCTGGGCCATCGGGAGCTGAAGAGGTGGAGGTGGATGCTAACGAGGAGCCGACTGCTGCCAAGGAACCGAAGTTGATTCATCTGCCCACTGAGGGAATCATTTTTGATTCTCAGCTGAGTAGCAAGATTGCCTACAACGGGGAGCGTGCCAGTGGTCATGGCAAGAAGGTCGAGGACCAACAATATCCGAGCAGGGAGAGCCAGCTCTTTGGCGTGGCTGATCCCGTGAGCGGCGGCAGCATAACACCAGGAGAGTTCCAGCAACTGGATGAGGGGGAGGATTATGAGCGGTTTGCAGATCGCTTCTCGCTGCTCCGTGAGATTATTGGGCAGATTGCCCAAGAGTTTGGCGCTCTGGTATCACTGGAAGTAAAGCCGCTGCCTTCCGTTCCGCGCTGTAGCTACCACATGATTGATAACGAAACACCGCGCTGTTATTTGCTGGCAAGTTTCAAGCTGCAAAACGGCAATCAACGCTACCTTCTAGAAATAGATACCTCAGACAACCGAAAGACTATGTCAACGCGGATTATTGGTTTCAAAGAAGGTGCTGAAGCAGAGAAATGCGTAGACAGGGTCTTGAAGGGGACAGTCAAAGGCTCGTTGCGCTGGCCAGTCACCATGGCGAAGTACTGTGAGCCTTTGCACTCTGTACATCATCCGAAAGAAAGCTCATCTGGTGCCAACCATGCCAGGATCTTCGAATGGAAGCAGCGGATAAGCTCTGCCCTGAGCTGACCGAAATACACAGTTCGAATGCGACACATTTTGTCGCTAGCTGCGTATTGGCAAGCCACGACGTTATCGTTGCGTAGCCTGAGGCAAAACGTATGCCAGTTTGGCAGTTAGACTGGATAGCCATCAACTATTATGCTTACCCCTACATGCTACCTATCGTCCCCTAGAAATATGGAAATTTCAATGCTTCACATAGCCTCGCTAAAAGTGCCTCTCCGACGCCGAGTGCTACTAAGGGCAGCCATGGAAAAAGTAGTCTCAAGGACCAAAAAGTCTTCTGATGGTGGCCGCATTTGGCGTACCTATTGGCTTGCAGGTACTGAGCAAAAGGAACTGGTACCGTCTGAGCTAATTTCCGACTCTGCAGCTTTAGGCGAAACTAACTACACATCAACTTGCGCAATTAAAGATGCAGAGCGTAACACCATAACTGTTGATGTAGTTCATCCCCGAACTACTATCTTAGGGGGGGCTATGGAATACTCATCTCTGCCTGACTCAGGCGATAGGATCCATGTTACTCAAGTATCAAATGATACACCAAGAGATAGTGCGATTCACCAAATCTGAAACGCAAAAATTATATAAAAGTACACCGCGGTCGAATTTTAACGTATGAAATTCAAAACTATATTTTTACACTAAATTTTAGATGGGTAGATTAATGATAATACAGTCAGATTTCAATTTTCCGAAATCCCCAGAGGAGCAGGAAATTCTTGACTCGGACATTCAGGAAAAGCAGAAAATAACTGATCATGAAATCAGAGAATTTCCCGTCAGTGTGATTGTCGAGAAGTTTAAAGACGGTCTTGATAAAGATGAAGCTGAGCTATATATCCCAGATTACCAGCGAGAGTTTATTTGGAGCGACGCTCAGCAGTCAAAATTCATTGAGTCGATTCTGTTAAACCTTCCAATCCCTTACTTATTTGTCGCAGACATTGGCCAAGGTAAATATGAGGGCCGACTTGAAATCGTTGATGGCAGCCAGAGGATTAGAACTCTAGTACGTTTTACAGATAATGACCTAATGCTTGCGGGCCTGAAGAAGCTTACTTCAGCTAACGGATTTAAATTTTCAGACTTCTCCAAACCTCGTCAGCTCAGATTTATGCGAAAAACGCTGAGGATGATTGAATTAACTGAACTTGCGGATGAGGAAACTCGCCGAGAAATTTTTGACAGGCTAAATTCTGGCGGAACGAAATTAAATACCATGGAGTCACGCAGAGGAAGTCATGACGGTCCGTTCTTGGACTTCATTGACGAATTAGCAAAAAATCCGTTGTTCCATGAGCTATGCCCTATTAGCCGTTCTCGATCCGAGAGGGCTGAGTACCAAGAACTCGTACTTCGTTTATTTGCGTATTCAGATAATTACTTAGGTTTCGATAAGGAAGTTGACGCCTTTCTGACAGAGTACTTGATTTCAAAAAATGAAAGCTTTGATGAAGATCGCCTTCGCAATGAGTTTGACTCAATGCTTATCTTTGTAAAAAAACACTTTCAGTACGGCTTCAGAAAAAACGCAGCAAACTCCACTGTTCCTAGAATTAGATTTGAAGCTATATCGGTTGGTGTGGTCCTTGCATTACGCGAACAACCTGATTTGGTTCCTGCGGACCCTAGTCCATGGTTGAACTCACAAGAGTTCATTACTCACACGCGCTCTGATGCAAGCAACTCCAGACCCAAAGTTAGAAATCGCATCAATTTTGTACGTGATAATCTCCTCGGAAAAGTAGCCTTCGAGGATTCAGCGCCATGACAATAAGCCGGGACACCTTTAAAGAGCGTGCTGAAGAAATCGAGCTTTACTTTGAATTCCTCAAGAACATTATAGAAAAAAAAGCTTCATTAATTTTCCCCTTACCGAGGGGAGCTGCTGCAGAGATAGAGCGTGAGGAGGCGTCTATCTCTCTTGATTTGACCCATACTTTGAAGGCAAATGGCTTTTTGCTTTTATACAACTTAGTTGAAGCCACAGCGACTAACGCCTTAGATGAAATTCATGAGGAACTAGAAAGAGAATCAGATGGTGATATTGGCTCGGATCATCTAATAGAGCCACTTATGAGTAGGTCAGTTCGTCGTTTTAAGGTTGATGCTCTTAGTGCTGCCGATCTATGTGCGCATCCTGCAAGTCGTCTAATCTTGAGGAGTTGGTTGAATCAGGATAGGAAAGACATAAAAGATAATAGAAACCCATGGTTCTCAGGGAATGTCGATGCTTTGAAAATAAGGCAAATCGCTGGGGAGTATGGATTTTCTAGTGATACAGATAAGGCAAAAACAAAAAATGGAGGCCGCCTTGTTAATGTAAAAAAGACTCGAAATGAGTTGGCGCACGGTCATACAGCTTTCAGAGATTGTGGACGAAACGTAGAGATTGAAACTCTTTGCCAGATAAAGGACGAAGTTATCCATTATCTTTCTGAAATCCTGGACAATGTTGAGTCGTATATACGTGATCGTGGATATTTGGCCAAGAAAGAGGTAGCCATCGTTACTCCGATTATTGCTGGTGGCGATTCAGAAGTTACTGAAATAGCCTCGACAGCCTGATGAGTACATAGCTCGCGTATGGCAGCCGTATATTCGCCCAGCGTTTTGTAATCCCAAATAGAGGTAGGCTATCATGTCGCCATATCAAATGACCATTGACCTAAATGTCTTAGATCATTTGGGGATCAACTTATATAGCAACGTTGCTGCGGTACTTACGGAGATCGTTGCTAACGCCTGGGATGCCGATGCTACCGAAGTTATTGTGACTTATGATACAAGCTCTCAGCAAATCGCCATACAAGACAATGGTATTGGGATGACTATTGAGGATATGAATAATAAATTCCTCAAAGTTGGCTACCGACGGCGGGCGAAGGAAAGTACAACTACAGCTTTAGGTCGGCACGTGATGGGCAGAAAAGGACTCGGGAAGTTGTCTCTTTTTTCAATCGCTGAGGATGTCCAAATTGAGTCAGTAAAGGATTTTCAGCGCCACGGGCTCATGATGAATGTTGCAAAAATCAGAGAGGCCATTGATGGGGAACTCAGCCGTTACGTGCCGGATGCGCTGTCGAGTGAGTCTCTCTCTGTGGATGTAGGCACAAAAATAGTTCTGTCTAAACTTAAGAAGGGAAGAGTACCCTCAACACTTACAGCTCTTCGTCGCAGGCTCGCTCGTCGTTTTTCAGTAATTGGTAGCAAGGACTTTAAAGTTATCATTGATGGTGCTCCGGTTACTGCGGGTGAGCGAGATGATATTCGCGCTGTTGAGTACCTCTGGCATATTGGCGATAAGCTTGAGTCTCGTACTCGGTCGGCTGTGAATCTTCGAAGTGAGATCACATTACCTACGAGACTTGAGGGTTGGCAATCTGATTGGCAAGTACGTGGTTGGATCGGAACAGCAGTTAAGCCTAAGATGCTTGTTGATGCGGACGGAAATAATTTAAATTCAATTGTCCTTATGGCTCACGGACGGCTCATACAGGAAAACATTCTAGACAATATTAATGATGGGCGTCTTTACACTAAATATCTTACCGGCCAGCTCGAGGCTGATTTTCTAGACTTTGATACAGATGATGATCTTGCTACTAGTGACAGGCAACGAATCCAAGAGAGTGACCCGCGCAGTGTAGCAATGTCAGCATACCTGAAGAGTTTACTTTCTAAAATTGAGCCGCAATGGGCAAAATGGCGCCGCGACTCCGGAGCCCAAGATGTAGCTGAAGAGCATCCAGTAATTAAGGAATGGTTTTCTTCTTTAGACGAAAGCTATAGAGATCAGGCAAAAGCATTATTGGCGAAAGTTGCTTCACTGCCAATTGACAACGAAGACGATAAAAAAACCGTTCTTCGTGACAGCATTATGGCGTTCGAACGTCTGAAGCTGCGCGGCACAGTTAATGAATTAATTGATGCTGTCGAAATTGGCGCCGACCGGTTGATGCCATTAATTGCTCAGCGGGACTCACTAGAGGCCACCTTATACAGAGATATTATCAAGTCTCGAATTGAAGTCATTCGTGTATTTCAAAAGCTTGCTGATGAAAATGAAAAAGAAAAAGCACTGCAGAATCATATCTTTGATCACATGTGGCTACTTGATCCCACATGGGAGCGAGCTGATGGATCTGAGCTAATAGAGACTCGACTGACTAGCGAGGGTGTTATTGTCGAAGATCTGACTGAGAAGGAGCGACTAGGCAGAGTCGATATAAAATACAGGACTATTCTCGGCACACACATTGTGGTCGAGTTGAAACGTGCAGGCCGGAAAATGGGGTTAATGGAGTTACAAGCTCAAGGAATTTTGTATGCCGACAAACTCCGGAAAATTTTGCTTGCTCAAGGCGAGACAAGCCCCGTAATTGAAGTAGTATTTGTAATCGGGCCTCCTGTTGATGAAGAGAGCAGCAACCCTCTTCGGGTAAGGAGCATGATGGACGCTATTTCCCCCGGCTCAAGAATTGTTCATTTTGACACATTGATCAGTAGCGCGCTAAAGGCGTATCAGGCATATATTGATAGTAACAAGGAGCTTGATCGTGTCGATAAGATTGTTGCGCAGCTGACATGATGGCCAGCACACGTAGTGAAATTATGCGTGCAGTCAAGCGAACGCATACTAAGCCGGAACTTAAAGTGCGAAGACTACTACACGCACTAGGGCTGCGCTTTAGGCTTCATCGTCGTGACCTGCCAGGCTCTCCTGATATCGTTCTGCCAAAATATCGCTGCATCATCTTTGTCCATGGTTGTTTTTGGCATCGACATCCAGGATGCCGCTATGCGACTACTCCAAAGACACGACAGGAATTTTGGATACCAAAGTTTTCCGCAAATGTAGAGCGTGATTATCGAAAGCATGCCCAGCTAATTGAGCTGGGCTGGAAGGTTTTGATTGTCTGGGAATGTGAAGTTCGGAATGAAACGGCTTTGACGCAACGTTTTACGCAAGAGTTCGGGCTTTCTCAATTTCTTTGAGGTGCTGTTTTAGGCTCAAACCGATAACTTCGCCAAGACGCACGGGTACGGCATTACCGATCATGCGTCCTACCGATTTGAAGGTTATATCTTCTGGTGGCATGAATACATAGTTGAGCGGGAAGGATTGTAGTAGTGCAGCTTCACGAAGGGATATTCCTCGATTTTGCTCTGGATGCCCAAAACGTCCATTACCAAAGCCATAGCAAAGCGTTGTCATGGTGGGGCCTGGTTGATCCCATCGCATGCGCCCATACACGCTAGGATAAGTCTTGCCACTCTCCTTTTTGTGACATGTAGCTATGAGATCAGGAGGCCAATCCTTCCATGTCCCGCCTGGTCGAGAGTGAATAATTCTCTTAATATTCAATGGGTTCAGGCTTGCAGCTCGATGCAGGGGATCGTTTGGATCGCACTCCCCTGCAGCGAGACGCGGTAGATGGCCAATCGTTTTCTCAACAGTCACCGGGTGTTCATGATGAGTGGGTTTGATCAGTGAAATAGGTCCAAGCTTGGATGCAAGGAGGACATGACGGCGACGCTGTTGAGGAAGTCCATAAGCGGTGCAGGTGACTTTTTCAGCCCAGACGAAGTAGTTTAGGTCTTCAAGCGCTTTGACGAAGTCGTGATAAACCTTGTGCTTTGTCACGTCAGGAACGTTTTCCATTGTGACTAGCTCTGGCTGCACGCCTTCAATGAGCCTTTTGAAGGCATAGAGCAAAGGCCACTTACGGTCTAGCTTGGTATCTCGGCCTTGATTGTAGCTAGAGAACGGTTGGCAGGGCGCACAGCCAGCCAATAGCTTGATGGATTTTGGTCGGTACCATCTGGCAATTTCTTCGACCGATACATCCTCCACACTCTTGGTTATGAAGGCAGTGCCATTGTTTTTTTCGTAGGCGTATTTGCAGTTTTGGTCAATGTCATAGCCTGCGCGTACGCGCACGCCGGCTTTGCGTAGCCCTGCGGTCAAGCCGCCGGCACCACAAAAAAGGTCAACAGTATCGATCTTTGGCATTGGCATTGAGTCCGCCTCCTAATGGAGGCCATTCTAGCTGGATCTGGCGTAAAGATCGAGCACGAATAGTGCGTTGAAATATGTTTCCGCCGTGAGGGTCCGTCAAGCACATCTTCCTGATGTCGCTGGCGAAGGTCATAGTGCCCACCTGATTTTTAGTGGACACGGTTGTCAATATGGCCGGAATCTGATAGGTGGAAGGTTATTGAGAGATTGCAGCGACATCAGTGGGCATTTGCCTACCCGGCGCAAGGAGTATCCCCCACACGTATTGGGCATCTAGAAATCCAGGCGGGGGAAATTTCTGAGGGCGCTTCAATCAAGTGGTGCTATTAAGATAGACTAAAACTAAATAGGTTTGAGTGAGTACGTAACTATTACGGATATTACCGTCTATGAATATGAAGTGACGCACAGAACGAAGATCGCGAATTTCATATACAGTGCAGACTATCCGATTCTTACTGGAATCATCATCCGCTTCTGCCAAATGGTTCTAGATGACGCTTTTTCGTCAAATCAGTAACTTCAGACGGATTTGCTGGCGGAGCGCGATCAACTCGCTTTTAGCGTCGAAACTCAATATCTTTTCGGTCATAAAAATCAGCGCTTATTAGACCAGCTAGCTGGCTTGTCTGCTCCTACCTAGAAGGAATCAACTACCTTGTGGACAGGTGTTTGGTGGGCAGTGAATCACGATACTTCAGGTAAAGGTCAAGCGCGAGAATCAACTCATCTCGGGTCCAGGCAGGGCAGGGTTGGATTGGGATTGATGGGTAGGTTCTTCCATGGTCTCGACTCTAAGAGTCCAATAATTCAATGGTCAGTGGCTGGATGCAATCTTGCAATAGTGGAATGCCCCTGTCAGAAGCAAGCATGGAGCTGCTATGAAGCTGGACCGGCTAGATCTCATCGACAAACAGATGCGCTTGATACTCGCAGTGAAGCGAGGTCGGTCCGATAGGTGGTGTCTCAGGCTATGGAGCCACTTCATCAAGGCTAGAGATGGCCATCAATGCGTCGTTTGCTCTTCGGATGGTCGTACTCAGGCCCACCACATCTTTCGTAGGTCGGTGTATCGGTACGGTTGGTATCAGACGGGTAATGGCATCACGCTTTGTCATGAGTGCCATGAGCGACAGCACTCTACCTTCAATGGCCGGCCAAATATGAATCTGCCGATGGATGCGGAAGGTGGGGACAACTTAGATGAAGCGCTCGTCTATTTCGATTGCTTGATTAGGTCCGCGAACATTCAAGGACATGATCACGACGAGTTCTATTACATAGACGATCACATGCTGTTTTTCTTCATGCGTCTGCAGCAGTGCGAGCACATGCGTAAATTTTTGGAGTGCGGAAAGTACAGCCGACTGAGAATCGCTCATGAAATTTGGCGAACCTTTCCGCCAAGCGTTCTAGCAGCACTCATACGAGCCAACCTTTGATGATTCCGAGAGAGGCATTTCGCGGCATATCTCCGGCGATTGAACACTTGGAGGCTGCAAGGGCGGCATTGATGCGAGCTGTCACGGCCCAGCGCTCGGAGCGGTGGTGTTTGGCGTTATGGGGGCGCTTCATCCGGATGCGTGATGGCTACCGATGTGTGCATTGTGAGTCAGTGCAAAAGATCCAAGCGCACCATATTTTCCGTCGAGTCACATTCCCTCATGGAAAGTATGAGTTGGGCAACGGCATCACCCTATGTCACGGATGCCACAAATCTCTGCATGCGAAATTCAATGGCCGACCACTAAAGAGCGAGCCGCTCAACGCGCGTGGTGGCGATGACCAGGATGAAATGGCTTATCTCTATGGACGCCTTGCGGCCGACGCCGATGATCGAGGGCTCGATAAGGAGCGTTTCTATTTCATTAGCGACCGGATGTTGGAGTATTTCGTGGCGTTGCAAGGGTACGAGCCGCTTCTCCAAGATATACAGGCAGGAGGGACTAGCCGCATACATTTTGCCCACGCCATATGGTGGAGCATGCCTGAGAAATTCTATGAGATGGTGTATGGCCAAATCTTGAGCGCTGTGTTTGCTGCCAAGGAGTAAGTTTCGCCTTTGACCTACTCAATATCGGCTGTTCTAGACCACCATCTTCGCCAGTCAGTCTGTGTGGTACGCTCAGAATATCGCTGGATTCATGAGGTAATCCAAATGAGCAGTTTTCATCAGACAGATAGCAGCTTTGCCGAGATCATTGAGGGCAAGGCTCGCCGACGCGAAGAACTGATAAAAGCTATCCGAGAGGCAGACCCGGCGGTCTTGGCGGAAGCAACTGAGCGCCTCAGAGAGGCTATGCGCCATAGAGATCCCAGCCAGCGGCGTCGCCGGCTAGGACGGCTGTTATAGCCGTTTTTCGATTACGGCTGCCTGAGCTTTGCCAGCTGTTCTTCCAGCAGCCAATTGCTGGGCGTTTAGTAGACTCTCCTGTACCAGCTCCAGTTTGTTGATCTCTCCCTGATACTGATGGCTGGTTGGGATTCAGTCTCATCTAGTCACGAGACCTAATGGTATCGGCCAAGTCTTATTTGAGGGATAGATCTACCAGGGGCTGGGGGGGCGTCTGCGCCTTTTGGCTTGATCGTCTGCGGCCAGCGCCTCCTTAGGCGCAGCAGTTAGTAAGCCCCCCCCCCAGCCTCAAAAGAGATGAAACTTTATTTTTATAGTTTTCGGCGATTTTCGACGTTGATCGAAAATTAAGATGATACTTTAGCGCCTTTCACGATCATCTTAGAAAATGCCTGGCCAAGTGCTTTGCCACAAATGATTCTCTAGTTAGTACATTGATTCTTATAGATTTTTTCGAGCGGCCAGGCCTCTCTCGGCTCTTAACCTTAGGATGGGACTTTATTTTCATCCCACAAGACAGCTGTAACCCCATCACCCAAGGAAGTCCCGGCTTGTGCACAGGCCGGGATTTTTTTATTGAGCTGTGGAAAACCTATGAAGCTGCGCTTGATTCATGGATGGACGATTGCCCTGATCCTGGTGGTCCTGCTGCTGGGCGGGCTGACGCCGGTGCTGTCCAATAGCCTGTTGCTGCTGATGGACCGGGACAACTTCATTCCCGCCGAATCCTCGATCTGGACCTTTGAGCCGACTCTGATCAACCAGGGGGCAGCTTCCTATTGGCTGTACGGCGAAGACCGGCAGCACTACTTCTATTTTTCCTACGCCGAGGATCAGCCGTATCAGCTGATCGCCAGGGACAACCTCTGCCCAGGTTTCGACAGGCACGACGTGCGCACCTGGTGCCGACCCTGAAACTCCGGTCATGAATCTTGCTGCCGGTGCTTGTGGATAACCACATGCCGGTGCTCACTGTGGCAGCGAGCGGGTGGTGTTCGCCGACCAGCGTGATTGCAGGATCCAAAGTGGGCATATCAGGTTTCTCTCTACTGTGATGGGTTGCCAGATTGGCAAGTCCATCTCGGCGCCATGCCGCTGCCAGCATCAGCGGGAAGTACTGCCCCGAATGCTGTCGCGCAAAGGTTTCCTGCGGAGGTGAAATCCATCTTTGCTCGTTTGTTTCGGTGACTCGGCGAGCTATCCACAGGCCGGCGTGACTGGGTAAAAGTTACGTCAGTTTTATCCCTTTGTAATATTTTGAAACCTATACTCGCCCTGGTCCTGCAAACGGGTAAACCCGGCTTGCGCCGTTTTTGGTTTTGCGCTCGACCCACCTGCCGATATTTCCCTGCCCAGCCTCCCTCCATGGTTTCGCTGCCCCGCTAGAGTGTAGGTAGCGCGCTGCGGTCGCGGATCGGGTTATGCCGCAGGTGCGCCCTCCTGAACGTACCGGGAACCTGACTGATCATGAACAGGGTATTGCGTCACTACATACCGGCTGGCACCCGGCGCTTGCTGCCCAACCGCTGGGACCTGATCGCCATGCCGCTGGTGATCGGTTTCCTGCTGTTCTTTTCCATCGGGGCGCATCAGACCTGGGCGCCGATCTCGACCCTGGAAACCCAGGCCATTTCCCTGGACCCGGCCAACCTTCCCGAATACGCGATCCGCACCACCTTGCGCATGCTGGCGGCGATGATCGCTGCGCTGATCTTCACCCTGGTCTACGGCACCCTGGCGGCCAAGAGCCGGCGCGCCGGCAAGCTGCTGGTGCCGGTGCTGGACATCCTCCAGTCGGTGCCGGTGCTGGGCTACATCTCGTTCACCGTGACCTTCTTCCTGCTGCTGTTTCCCGGCCGGGTGCTGGGCGCCGAGTGCGCGGCGATCTTTGCCATCTTCACCAGCCAGGCATGGAACATGACCTTCAGCTTCTACCAGTCCCTGCGCACGTTGCCGCGGGACCTGGAGGAGGTGGCGAGCAACCTGCAATTGTCCAGCTGGCAGAAGTTCTGGAAGCTCGATGCGCCGTTCGCCATCCCCGGGCTGGTGTGGAACATGATGATGAGCATGTCCGGCGGCTGGTTCTTCGTGGTGGCTTCGGAGGCGATCACCGTCGGCGACAAGACCATCACCTTGCCCGGCGTCGGGGCCTACCTGGCCACGGCCATCGAACAGCGTGACCTGCACGCCGTGGGCTACGTGATCCTGACCATGATCGTGGTGATCCTGATCTACGACCAGTTCCTGTTCCGTCCGCTGGTGGCCTGGGCCGACAAGTTCCGCATGGAAAACACCGCCTCCCAGGGCGGTGCGCCAGAGTCCTGGGTGCTTAACCTGATCCAGCGTACCCGGGTCGTGCAGCGCCTGTTGCGCCCGCTGACCCGTGGCCTGGCGCGGATCGGCAATCTGCGCCTGGGCGCTGCGCGCACCTCGCACCGGTCGCGGCTTGCCAGCCCGCGGGCGTCGCGGCTGATCGATTGGCTGTGGGGCACCGGGATCGCCTTGCTGACGCTCTATGCGCTGTACCACATCGTGCTCTACGTCGGCACCGAAGTGACCTTAGGCGAGCTGTGGCACGTGCTGGGGTTGGGCTGCATCACCTTGTTGCGGGTGGTGCTGCTGATTTTCCTGGCATCGCTGGTCTGGGTGCCGCTGGGGGTGATGATCGGCCTGCGTCCGCACCTGGCGGAGAAGATCCAGCCGCTGGCGCAGTTCCTGGCGGCGTTCCCGGCCAACCTGCTGTTCCCGGTGTTCGTCATCTTCATCCTGCATTACCAGCTCAACCCGGATATCTGGCTCAGCCCGCTGATCGTGCTGGGCACCCAGTGGTACATCCTGTTCAACGTGATCGCCGGGGCCAGCGCCTTTCCCAATGATTTTCGCGAGGCCGCGACCAACTTCCGCATCCGTGGCTGGCAATGGTGGCGCCAGGTGATGTTGCCGGGGATCTTCCCCTACTACATCACCGGGGCGATCACCGCTTCCGGCGGGGCCTGGAACGCCAGCATCGTTTCCGAATTCGTTTCCTGGGGGCAGGACAAAGTGGTCGCCCACGGCCTGGGCGCCTATATCGCCCAGACCACGGCGGCCGGCGACTTTCCGAAAATCACCCTCGGGGTGGTGGTCATGTCGTTTTTTGTCGTGGCCTTCAATCGTCTGCTGTGGCGGCCGCTGTATGCCATGGCGGAGAACAAGCTGCGACTGGACTGATGGGTAGCGATCCGATGAATGGCCATACCGAAAAAAACACCCCAGCGCGGGAAATCTATTCGCTGAACAACGTCAGCCATGGCTTCGGCAAGGGCAAGGACGAGCTGCATGTGTTGAGTGATGTCGACCTGACGCTGCGGGAAGGGGAGATCGTCGGCATGCTCGGGCGCTCCGGCTCGGGCAAGTCCACGTTGCTGCGGATCATCGCCGGGCTGATCCAGGCGTCGTCCGGCGAGGTGCGCTACAACGGCGAGCTGCTCACCGGGCCTGCGGCGGGCGTGGCCATGGTGTTCCAGACCTTTGCCCTGTTCCCCTGGCTGACGGTGCTGGAAAACGTCGAGGCCGGGCTCCAGGCCTTGCAGGTCGAGCCCAAGGCGGCGCGCAAGCGGGCGTTGGCGGCCATCGACCTGATCGGCCTCGACGGTTTTGAAAACGCCTATCCCCGGGAGCTGTCCGGCGGCATGCGCCAGCGGGTCGGCTTCGCCCGGGCCCTGGTGGTCAACCCGACCCTGTTGCTGATGGACGAGCCGTTCTCGGCCCTGGATGTGCTCACCGCGGAAACCCTGCGGACCGATTTGCTGGACTTGTGGAGTGGCGGCCAGTTGCCCATCAAGTCGATCCTGATCGTCACCCACAACATCGAGGAAGCGGTGCTGATGTGCGACCGCATCCTGGTGCTGTCGTCCAATCCCGGGCGGGTGGTGGCGCAGATCACCGTGCCTTTCGCCCAGCCGCGCAATCGCCTGGACCCGGCGTTCCGGCGCATGGTCGATGACATCTACGCGCTGATGACCGACCGCCGCAGCGCCGACCCGGGCAGTGGCAAGGCCGAGCTGCAAGTGGGCAGCCCGCTGCCGGAAGTCTCCACCAACCTGATGGCCGGCTTGATCGGCGCCCTGGCCGCCGAGCCTTACCATGGCCAGGCCGGGCTCTCCAGCGTGGCCGAGCGCCTGCTGCTGGAGGTCGACGACCTGTTCCCGGTCACCGAGATCCTCGAACACCTGGGGTTCGTCGAGCTCAAGGGCGCCGACATCCACCTCACCGACGCCGGCCGCTTGTTCGCCGACTACGGCACCCAGGAGCGCAAGACCCTGTTTGCCGAGCACCTGATCCGCTATGTGCCGCTGGCGGCGCGGATTCGCGGGGTGTTGCAGGAGCGGCGCGGGCACTGGGCGCCACGGGTGCGTTTCGAACAGGAGCTGGAGGACTCGCTGAATGACTCGGCGGTGGAGGAAACCCTGGAGTCGGTGATCAGTTGGGGGCGCTACGCCGAAATCTTTTCCTACGACGACAACACCGAGACGTTCAGCCTGGAGGATGTCGAAGGCAGCCTGTAACCTCTGCCGCCAGCAGTTTTTTCAGCCAATGGCAGCCGGCCCATGGATAGATTTCAGGAAATGCAGGTATTCGTCTGCGTCGCTCAGGAGCAGGGCTTTGCCGCTGCCGCGCGGCGCCTGAGCCTGTCGGCCGCCAGCGTTACCCGCGCGGTGGCGGCCCTGGAACAGCGCATCGGCACCCAACTGCTGGTGCGCACCACCCGCAGCGTGCACCTGAGCGACGCCGGGCAGCGTTACCTGGAGGACTGCCGGCGCATCCTCGCCGAGGTCCAGGACGCCGAGGCCTCGGCTGCCGGGCTCCACGCCCAGCCCCGAGGGCTGTTGACCCTGACCGCGCCGGTGCTGTTCGGTGAGCTGTTCGTCACGCCGCTGCTGGTGCGCTACCTGGACAGTTATCCACAGGTCAGCGTCAACGCCCTGCTGGTGGACCGGGTGGTGAGCATGGTCGAGGAGGGCGTCGATGTGGCGGTGCGGATTGGCGAATTGCCCGACAGCGGCCAGCACGGCATTCGGGTCGGCGAGGTGCGTCGAGTGGTGTGCGCGGCTCCCGGGTTTCTCGCTGCCCATGGTTGCCCGCAACACCCTGATGACCTGCGCCAGGCCCCGGTCATTGCGCCGTCTTCCACCGGGCAGGCGCGCCACTGGCTATTCAACGACGCCGGCCGTGCCCTGAGCATCCGCCCCGAACCGCGTTTGCTGGTAAGTGCCAATCAGGCCGCGATCAGTGCCGCCTGCCTGGGGCTGGGGTTGACCCGGGTGCTGTCCTATCAGGTGGCCGACCAGGTGGCCGCTGGCCAGTTGCAGATCGTGCTGGCGGATTTCGAGCTGCCGCCGCTGCCGATCCACGTGGTGTACCAGGGCGGGCGCAAGGCGCCGGCGCGGGTGCGCAGCTTTGTCGACTTCGCCGTGCAGGCCTTGCGCGAGCATCCAGCGCTCAATGCGTGATCCGCTTTATTGCGCTGGATGAAATGCCGGATTGCGTTTTCTGGTGATTCTGTTGTTTTGCGGCAGGGATCAAGATGGCTCGGCCAGCGCGGCACTTGCACCGCGTTCCTGCCTGCGGAGTCCAACATGTCCCTGCTTCCGATCAAGTTCTACAACTTTCCCCGGTCCGGCCACGCCCATCGCGTCGAGCTGATGTTGTCGCTGCTGGACCTGCCCACTGAAAACATCTTCGTCGACCTGGCCAAGGGCGCGCACAAGCAGCCCGAGTTCCTGGCCCTCAACCCTTTTGGCCAAGTCCCGGTGATCGATGACCAGGGCACAGTCCTGGCGGACTCCAATGCGATCCTGGTGTACCTGGCGCAACGCTACGGCGGCGGTCGCTGGCTGCCCAGCGACCCGGTCGGCGCGGCGCAGGTGCAGCGCTGGTTGTCGGTGGCCGCCGGGCCGATTGCCTTCGGCCCGGCGGCGGCGCGCCTGATCACGGTGTTTGGCGCCACCTTCAACGCCGAGGAAGTCATCGCCCGTGCCCATGCCCTGCTCAAGGTCATGGACCAGGAGCTGGCGGGGCGGCCGTTCCTGGTGGGCCAGCAGGCGACCATCGCCGACGTCGCGGGCTACAGCTACATTGCCCACGCTCCGGAAGGCAACGTGTCGCTGGCGGACTACCCCAACGTAAGGGCCTGGCTGGCGCGGATCGAAGCCTTGCCGGGCTTCGTGCCCATGCCGTCCACGGCGGCGGGGCTGAAAAGCGCCTGAGGCCTGGTTAGAAAGGAGCCATCATGAGCAGCCGTTCTCCTTGGCACGCCGGCGAACGGCAGCTACAGGCCCTGGCCGGGGTCGCCGAACGCATGCAAGCCTTCGGCGGCCAGGCCATCCGCCAGGCCATGCCCGACCAGCACCGGCAGTTCTACGGCCAGCTGCCGTTCATCCTGCTGGGCGCGGTGGACGCCGCGGGCAACCCTTGGGCGAGCATTCTCGAAGGGCCTCCGGGCTTTGCCGAGGCGCCCCAGGCGACCCTGCTGCGCATCGACAGCCTGCCTGCCGCGGACGATCCGCTGCAGTTGCAGGACGGCGCGGCGCTGGGTCTATTGGGCATCGAACTGCACACCCGGCGGCGCAATCGCCTGAATGGGCGGATCACTAGCCTCGACCGCGACGGTTTCAGCGTGAGCGTCGAGCAGTCCTTCGGCAATTGCCCGCAATATATCCAGCTGCGCGAGCTGCAACAGCAGCCCTTGAGCGACCCGGCCAGCCGGCCGGCCGAGCACCGCGAAAGTCTGGACCCTGCGGCCCAGGCCCTGATCGGCGCTGCCGATACCTTCTTTGTCGCCAGCTACGTCGACCTGCAAGGGCAACGCTCGGTGGACGTGTCCCACCGTGGCGGCCAGGCCGGGTTCGTCCGGGTCGAGGGCAACTGCCTGACCATTCCGGATTTCGCCGGCAACCTGTATTTCAATACCCTGGGCAACCTGCTGCTCAACCCCCGGGCCGGCTTGCTGTTCATCGATTTTCACAGCGGTGAATTGCTGCAACTGAGCGGTCGTACCGAGATCATTCTCGACGGGCCGCTGGTCAGTGCCTTTCAGGGTGCCGAGCGGCTCTGGCGCTTTACCGTGGAGCATCTGGTACGGCGTCCGGCGGCCCTGTCCCTGCGCTGGCAATTGCAGGCCATTTCCCCCAACAGCCTGCTGACCGGCAACTGGCCACAAGCCGAGGCTCGCCTGCGGGCCGCTGCCCTGGGCCAGCAATGGCGGCCGTTGCGGGTGACGCGGATCGTGGACGAAAGCCTGGGCATCCGTTCCTTCTACCTGGAGCCGGCGGATGCCGCGGCTGCCCCGGTCTTCCTGGCCGGCCAGCATCTGCCGGTGCAGGTCATGCTCGACGGCCAGCCGCTGATTCGCACTTACAGCCTGTCCAGCGCGCCGTCCGATGGTTTCCTGCGCATCAGCGTCAAGCGCGAAGGCCGGGTTTCCAGTTACCTGCACCAGCAACTCAAGGTCGGTGATCTGCTGCAGGCCCGTGCCCCGCAAGGGCGTTTCACGGCCGATCCGCTGTCGCCCCGGCCACTGGTGCTGCTGGCGGCGGGGGTGGGCATCACGCCGTTGCTGTCGATGTTGCGCGAGGTGCTGTACCAGGGCCTGCGCACCCGTCGTACTCGGCCCACCTGGCTGTTTCAGGGCGCGCGCAACCTCGCCGAGCAGCCCTTTGCTGGCGAGCTGCAGACCTTGCGGGAACAGGCCGGGGATTCACTGCGGCTGCTGCGCCTGCTCAGCCAGCCGGAAGCCGAAGCCCGGCCGGGTCAGGACTTCGAGCACTGCGGACGCCTGGATGCGCAGGTGCTGCTGGCGCAGCCGGACCTGGATTGGGATAGCGCGGACTTCGTGCTCTGCGGCCCCGGGGCCTTTACCCAGGGCCTGTACGACAGTCTGCGGGACCTGGACATCGAGGACCGGCAGATCCACGCCGAGACTTTCGGCCCCTCGACCTTGCGCCGTCGGCCGGATCCCGAGGCGGTGCCATTCAGCCAACCGCCGGCCGCCACCCAGGCGGTGCGGGTGCGCTTGCAGCAGGCCGGCCGGGAGCTGTCCTGGGAGCCGGCCAGTGGCAGCCTGCTGCAACTGGCAGAAAGCGCCGGCCTGCATCCGCCGTTCAGCTGCCGCGGCGGTTCCTGCGGCACCTGCCAGACGCGCTTGATCAGTGGTCAGGTGAATTATCCACAGGTGCCGGCGCAGGTGCCTGAGCCGGGTCAGGTGCTGATTTGCTGCGCTGTGCCCGCAGCTGTGGATAACCTTGCACACGCGCTGGTGCTGGACCTTTAAGGCACGGAAAAAAGTCCTTCCCGGCGATTGCCGCCAAGGCGGCCTCTGCGTAGGCTGGCGTGCATTCTACAGCCGTTGCCCAGCCGGCCAGACGCCACCGAGGGCAACCCTGCGGGCCCATCGATCAATGGCCTCGGCCCAGGCAGTCGAGGGCTTTCAGCGTTAAAGGGAATCAACGATTCATGCTCCCCCGGGTCTTGCTCCGTCTCTGTGCCTTGCTCCTCTGCGGGCTGTTGCTCAACGCCTGCCGCAATGAAGACGCGCCTGCGCTCGACCAGCAACTCTATATCTGGCAACGCCAGTGGACCCCGGCTCACGCCGATGCCCTGGCGGGCTCGCGGGCGGACTTTTCCACAGTCCGGGTGCTGGCCCTGCAGGCTTTTCCACAGGCTGGCTGGAGCCGCGCGCGCATCGATGCCGAGCTGCTCAAGCAGGATGGCCGCCCGCTGATCGCCGTGGTGCGCCTGGACGGCCAGTTGCCGTCCTTGAACCAGGACGAAATCCTCCAGCAGGTGCAGCAAGTGCTGGCCGACTGGCAGGGGCAGGGCCTGACCCTGGCGGGCATCGAGATTGACCACGACGCCGGCAGCGCCCGCTTGCCAGCCTACGCCGCGCTTTTGCAGCGGCTGCGCGGGGTGCTGCCGCAGCACCTGGCCCTGAGCATTACCGCGCTGCCCGCCTGGCTCGACAGCCGCGAGCTGCCCGGGCTGCTGGCCCAGGTCGATAGCAGCGTGCTCCAGGTGCACGCGGTCAGCGATCCCCGGCGCGGGCTGTTCGATCCGCGCCAGGCTGAACAGTGGGCCAGGCGCTGGGCGAAGATCAGCGACAAACCCTTTTACCTGGCGCTGCCGGCTTACGGCGTGGCCTTGCTGCCCAGCGCCACGGGTGCTCCGGTGGTCGAAAGCGAAGCGCCCATTGCCCGCGCTGGCGAGCGCCGTGAACTGATGGCCGACCCCGAGCAACTGCGCCAACTGGCCATGACCCTGCGCCATGACCCGCCAGCCCATCTGGCCGGGCTGATCTGGTTTCGCCTGCCGCTCAAGGGCGATGTCCGCGCCTGGAGCCTGGACACCCTGCGCGCGGTGGCTCGGGGCGATGTTCTGGACAGCCGACTGGGCATCAGCCTGCAGGAGCAGGACGGTCTTTTCGATATCTACCTGAGCAACCCGGGCAACCTCGACCGGCCCCTGCCTGAACAATTGACCCTGGCCGTTGCCCAATGCGCCGGATTCGACGGGCTGGGGGGGTATTCCGCCGAGTGGCGTGACGGCCAGCTGTTATTGACCCGCCAGCAGGCCGGCCGGCTGGCGGCGGGTGGCACCCGGGCCGTGGGCTGGGCCCGCTGTACAAAAATTGACCAAGGAGCTGCACATGTTCGTCCCTAGATCCCGCTACCTGCTGTGCCTGAGCCTGTGCCTGCCCTTGGCCCCGGCCCTGGCCTGCGGGCCGACGTTCCCCATGCGCCTGCTGGGGGATCGCCCGCAGACCCTGGCGCAGTTGCCCGAAGGCAGCTTCCAGTTCGAAATCAGCCGCCTGGGCAAGCCCATCGTCGGGCTCAAGCCAGTCGTCAATAACGCCTTCACTCGCGATTACAACCTGCCTGACAGCTACGAGGTGCAAGAGCGTAACTGGGCCGAACAGCAAGGGCTGGACGACGCCCAGAAAGCCCTGGTCGGGCAGTTGCGCAAACTCAGTGACGGGCGCGTGGCGGAACAACAAGGCGCCAGCCTGCCGCCGGAGATCAACCTCTACACCGCGGGCGCCGTGGCCTTCAGCGCCGGGGATCATGAGCTGGCGGCGGAGTATTTCCGCAAGGTGCTGGCGCTGCCCGCCGAGCAGCGCGCCCTGCGCAGCACCTGGGCCGCCTATTCCCTGGGTCGGGCCCTGCAGGCCATCAGTGAAGAAGCCAACGCGCTGGACGACAAGGGGCGTAGCGACACCCTGCTGGCGGCGCGCCAGGCCTTCGGCCAGACCCGTCAACTGAGCATCGACGGCTTCAGCGACCCCCTGGCACTGGCCGTCGCCAGCCTCGGCGAAGAGGCGCGCATCCTGAAGAACCAGAACCACTGGAGTGAGGCCATCGACCTGTATGCCAGCCAGAACCTGGCGGGTTCGGAGGTCGGCTACAGCTCGCTGAAGCAGGTGGTGGGCGAGTTGGGCGGCCTGTCGGACGCGCAATTGCTGGAGCAGCTCAAGCAGCCTTCGGTGGCGCGCTTGCTCACGGCTTCGTTGATCTCGCACCAGGGCTGGTCCTTCGGCGAGCGTCCCGAGTCCGAGGTGAAACTGATCAAGCTGCTGAGCCAGGGCACCGCCGGCAGCTTCGACAACGCCGACCGGCTGGCGGCGCTGAATTACCAGAACGGCGATTTCGCCACCACCCGGATGCTGCTGGAGCATGCCGGCGACGGCGGCCTGGCCTGGTGGCTGCGGGCCAAGCTGGCCGTGCGCGATGGCGACAAGGCGGCGGCTGCTGCTGCTTACGCCAAGGCCGCCGCGGCCTTTCCCCGGGACGAGAGCTGGGGCTTTCGCGGCGACTACGACGGCAACTATGAAGACCTCAAGCCGGGCTGCCGGGTCGACGGCGAAAGTGCCGTGCTGGCCCTGGATCGGGGTGACTACGTGCAGGCATTCGAGCTGCTCTACCGCAGTGGCGACATCTACTGGCACGACGCGGCGACCGTGGCGGAGCGGGTGCTGACCTTGGATGAGCTCAAGCAGTTCGTCGACACCCAAGTGCCCGCGCCGCCGCCGACGCCCAAGCAACCCGATGCCTACTACGAGAGCCTGCCGATTGCCGCCCAGTTGCGCGAACTGCTGGGCCGGCGGCTGTTGCGCGAGGGCCGCTACGAAGAGGGCTGGGGCTACTTCGACAGCCCCGAGCGCCAGGCCATCGCCAAGGCCTACGGCGAGTACCGACGCCGCGCCGAGTCGGCGTGGCTGCCGACCCGCCGGGCCGAGGCCTATTACCAGGCCGGCAAGCTGGCGCGGACCTCTGGAATGGAGATCCTGGGTTACGAAATGGGCCCGGACTACCACAGCCTGTGGGGCAGCTACAGCCTGGATATCCCGCCGGTGCAGGCCGGGCCCTTGATCAGTGCCGATGAAGTGCAGCGCCAGCAGGCCACCACCGCCGAGCCCGACGTGCGCTACCACTACCGCTACGTGGCCGGGGAACTGGGCAACCGGGCGGCGGATTTCCTGCCACACACCAGCCAGGCCTATGCCGCGGTGCTGTGCAAGGCGGCGCGCTGGACCCGCGGCAGCGATGTCGAGATCGACTACTACCGGCGCTACGTGGAGAACGGTCCCTTTGTGGAATGGGCCGGCAACTTCGGCATGAACTGCCAGGAGCCGGACTTCGGCAGCGCCAACAAGCGCTACCTGACCCAGTGGCTGGACGCATCCCGTTCCGCGGTGGCCGAGCACAGGCTGGTTGCCGGCGCCGGTGCCGGCGTACTGCTGTTGGGGGCGGCCTACCTGTTCCGCCGCCGCCGCGCGGTGTCCTCGCACAAGGCGACATAAAGGCGTGCCCCGGACCCTGTAGCCGCTGCCGCAGGCTGCGCACGAGCTGGGCGGCACTCCGACGCAGCGGTCGCGGCGATCTCTGGGGCGCACATTTTTCGGGGATCGCCAGGCAAGGTCCTGCGGACCTTTGCGCAGCTTCGCCGAGGCTCAGCAGCGGCTACAGAACCGTCAGGCTTGCTGGACAAAGGTCAGGCGCAGGGCGAAGCCGATCAGCAGGCTGCCGAACAGCCATTGCTGCACCCGTTGCGCCGACCGGCTGCGTTGCATCCAGCGGCCCAGCCCGGCTCCCGCCAGGGCGTAGCAGCAGTCGAACAGCCCGCCCACCGCCACCAGCAGCACCCCCAGGGTGACGAACTGCGGGACCACTGCCCCGGCCTGGGGATCGATGAATTGCGGCAACAGCACCGAGCAGAACAACAGCGCCTTGGGGTTCAGCAGGTTGGTCAGCACACCGCGCTGGATCGCCTGGCGCCAGCGCAGGGGCGTGGCTGCCGCGCCGCCGCCGTCGAGGTTGGGCAGCAGGTTGGCGCGCAGGCACTGGATGCCGATCCACAACAGGTAGGCGGCGCCCGCCAGGCGCACCAGGTCGAAGGTCCAGGGCGCGGCCTTGAACAGCGCCGCCAGGCCCAGGGCGGCCAGGGCCACGTGGCAGCCGCGGGAGATGGCCAGCCCCAGGGCCGTGGCCAGTGCCTGGGCCTTGCCCTGGCGGGCGCCGGTCTGCAGCAGCAGGATCATGTCGGGGCCGGGCAGCAGGTAGACCACCGCCAGAGCCAGGAAATACATCCACAGTTGCGCCACCTTGCACCCCCATTCGTTGTCGAGTCGGTGCGCCCAGTTTAGGGCCACAGGGGCGGGCAGGTGCTTGCGTAATCAGCCAGCAAAATGGCGAAAATTGGCATAACCTTCCAGCTTTCACTGCGATGACCAGCCAGATATGCCAAAGATGAAACTCGATGCCTACGACCGCAAGATTCTCGCCGCGCTGCAGCGCGATGGCCGCCTGAGCAACGTGCAACTGGCCGAGGAGATCGGCCTGTCGCCGTCACCCTGCCTGCGCCGGGTGCGCATGCTGGAAGAGGCCGGGGTGATTCGCGGTTATCAGGCGACCCTGGACCGCGACGAAGTGGGGCTGGGGCTGACGGTGTTCGTCGGGGTCAAGGTGGAACGGCACAACGACGCCGAGGCCGAAGCCTTCCGCCAGGCGGTGTTGCAGTTGCCGGAGGTGATCTCGGCGTTCCTGGTGTCCGGCGAGTCGGACTTCCTGCTGCAGGTGGTGGTCCCGGACCTGCGCGGTTACGACCGCTTCCTCACCGGCTGCCTGCTGAAGATCCCCGGGGTCAGCGACATCCGCAGCAACTTCGCCATTCACACGGTGAAAACCCCAGGGCCCTTGCCATTGGGGCACTTGCCCGGCTGATGATCCTGGCCAGCCGGGGCAGCGCCTCACCGGCATGCTCTAGCTACTGTGGCGAGGGAGCTTGCTCCCGCTCGGTCGCGCAGCGGCCGCAGAATCTGGCTACGCGGGGTGTCAGGTACTTTGCGTTGGCCGGGCCTGGGGCCGCGTTGCAGCCCAGCGCGAGCAAGCTCGCTCGCCACAGGGGCTCAGGTCCACCAGTAGCGCACCAGGTGGAAGAAGATCGGCGCGGCGAAGCACACCGAATCCAGGCGATCGAGCATGCCGCCGTGGCCTTCGATCATGTGCCCCCAGTCCTTGACCCCGCGGTCGCGCTTGATCGCCGACATGACGATGCCGCCGGCAAAGCCCAGCAGGTTGATCAGCAGGGCGATGAGGAACGACTGCCAGACATTGAACGGGGTGATCCAGAACAGCGCGCCGCCGATCAGCGACGCCAGCAGGATGCCGCCGACAAAGCCTTCCACGGTCTTGGACGGCGACAGGTTGGGGGCGATCTTGCGCTTGCCGAAGAGTTTTCCACAGACGTACTGCAGCACGTCCGAGAGCTGCACCACGATCACCAGGTAAGCGATCAGCAGCAGGTTGCGGCCTTCGTAGCCATCGATGTTCAGGGTCAGCAGGGCCGGCACGAAGGACACGCAGAACACCGCGATCATCAGGCCCCACTGGACCTTGGAGGCGCGTTCCAGGAAGTGCGTGCTGTCGCCGCCCAGGGACGCCAGGATCGGCAACAGCAGGAACACGTAGACCGGGATGAAGATCGAGAACAATCCGTACCAGTCGGAGTAGATCAGCAGGTACTGCAGGGGCAGGGCCAGGTAGAAGGCGGCCACCAGGGCCGGATAGTCGCTGCGCCGGGTCGGGGTCAGGGTGAGGAACTCGCGCAGGGCGTAGAACGACACCGCATAGAACAGCAGGATCACCGCCGCGGTGCCGAGCCAGAAGGCGATGCCGATCACCAGCACCATCACCCACCAGGCGTTGATCCGCGCATTGAGGTTGTCGATCACCGGGTTGGGCGTGCCACGGGTGCGCCACTGGAGGATGAAACCGATCAGCGAGGCCAGCACCAGAATGGCGCCGATGCCGCCGAACAACATCAGGGTCTGCTTATCCATCTCAGGCGTGCTCCGGGGCCAGGGCCAGCAGCGCGGCGCGGCTGCGTTCGAGGAAGTGTTCCTTGGTTTCGTCTTCTTCCAGGCTCAGCGGCGCACCGAAGCTGGTGGTGCACAGCAGCGGCAGGGGCAGGAAGCGGCCCTTGGGCATGACCCGGTTGAGGTTGGCGATCCACACCGGGATCACCTCCACCTGTGGATAACGTTTGGCCAGGTGGTAGATCCCGCTCTTGAACGGCAGCAGGCCGTCTTCCGGGTTGCGTGTGCCCTCCGGAAAGATGATCAGCGAGTCGCCCTGGTCCAGGGCATCGAGCATCGGCTGCAAGGGATTGTTATCCACAGCCTCCTTGCGCTCGCGGTCGATCAGCACGCCGTTGAACACCCGGTTGATGATGTAGCGGCGCAGGGCGCTTTTCTGCCAGTAGTCGGCACCGGCCACCGGCCGGGTCAGCCTGCGCAGGGCCGGCGGCAGCGAGGCCCAGAGCAGCACGAAGTCGCCGTGGCTGCTGTGGTTGGCGAAGTAGATCCGCTGCACCGGTCGCGGCGCGGAGCCGAGCCACAGGCTGCGGGCCCCGGTGATGCTGCGGGCGGCGGAGGTGATGAGATTGGCAACCAGGGGTTCGAACATGGGCATTCCTTATCCGGCGAAGGTCAGCCAGGGGCTGGCCAGGATCAAGCTCAACAGCACCAGCACCTGGGCCGCCAGCAGCAACGCCTGACGGCGCAGCAGGCCAAGGGCCCCGCGGCTGCGTTCGTTCCAGGGCCGGCCACCGCGCTGGGCGGGCTGCAGACCGAGGGCGCTCAGGGCCTGGTCCAGGGCCTGGGTGCTGTGTTCGAGGGACGCGGGGCCATCGGCCACGCGCTGGAACAGGTCGGCGTCGAAGGCCACCCGCAGCGCCAGGTACTTTTCCACCAGCCCTAGCAGTAGCAGGGCCAGGCTGACGATCAGCCCACCCAGGGTGACGCTGGCCAGCAGGTACTGACCCAGGCCATACAGCGCGCCGAGCAGGGTCAGGCCTGTGGATAACTGATCCAGGGCCCGGCCCCGGCGCAGCAGGCTGGCTACGCTGTACAGCTGCATTTCACTGGACATGGGCCGGGCTCTTGGCGGGGATCAGGGTCTGCAGCGCCTGGCGCTGGGCCGCTTGCAGGACGATCTGCGGGCGGGCCCGCTGGATCTGCACGATGGCCGCGTCCACCGTGGCGGCGCGCCCGCTGTGCAGCAGCCAGGCGGCAATCGCCGTGGCGCTGCGCGAATAGCCCAGGGCGCAGCACACCAGCAACGGGCCTTGCCGGCGCAGGCGTTCCACCGCTTGCGCCGCGGCCAGGCATTGTTCGGCGCTGAGGGCACACAGGTCCAGTGCCGGCAGGCTCTGATAGGCCTGCAAGCCGCGGCTGTCCAGGGACAGCTCGGCGCACAGGTCGAGCACCGCGACAAACGGACTGTCCCTGAGCTCCACCGGGGTGGGCAGGCGGCCGAGCCAGACGTTATCCACAACCTGATCCGGCTGTGGATGGTTTTTTGTCCACAACCGCGAGTTGATCCAGGCCGCCGCCAGGTAAGGGGCCAGCAGCCAGCGGGCGGCCGGGCTCAGGCGGCCGTCCTGACGCTTCTGGAACCCTGTGGCGCCGAGCAGGGCGTAGTTCAGGGCCACCAGCAGCAGCGCCACGGCGGGCCAGATCAGCCACAGCCCGGTGCCGCCCCAGGTGAAGGCAGCCACCGCCAATAGCGCCGCGCCCAGACCGTAGCGTCCGGCCAGCTGGCGGCGTCGCCGGTCACGGGCCGGTTGTGCGCTGAACAGCGGGCTGGGGCGATCCAGCGGCCACAGCCAGACACACAGCCAGCCGGCCAGGGCGCCGGTGGGCACATCGACAAAGTGATGTTGATAAGTGGTCAGCACCGACACCCCGATCAAGCCGAACCAGCCATGCACCAGCCAGCGCCAGAAGCCCTGGCTATGCCGGGCGTAGCAGACCCACAGCACCACCAGCAGGGCGATGTGCAGCGACGGTGCCTGGTTGAAGGGTTTGTCGAAGCCGGCCAGCACCTCGAACAGCCAGCCGAACACCCCGTCCAGCTCCGGCCGGGGGAAGGTGAAGCGCAGCGGCCAGAGCAAAAAGCAACTGACCGCGATCAACTGGGCGCTGAGCAGGCGCAGGGCGTGGCGCTTGAGCTCGTCCCGGCTGCGGGGCAGTAGCAGGGAGAAGCCGTAGAGCAGGTCGATGGACCAGTAGGGCACGATGGTCCAGGCCCAGAACGGCATGTGCCGCTCCCAGTCGAAGACCAGGCTGCCGACGTCGTCGCGCTGGGCGGTGACCCAGGTGGCGAAGCCGTAGGTGCTGAAAAATAGCGGCGCCAGGAGCAGCAGCCAGAGCACCGCCGGTTTCAGCAGGCCCGGCTCCCGCGCTGGCAAGGCAGCTGCGCTCATCATTGCACCCGTTGCGCCAGGGATACGCTGAAGATCCCCCATTCATCCACGCGCATGGTGATCTTGCGAAAGCCCGCGGCTTCCACCAGTTGGTCCATTTCCGCCTGGGTGCGGCGGCGCATGACCCAGGCCTGGCCTTCGCGGTGGCTGGTCAGGGCGCGGGCGATCAGTTCCAGCTGCGGGTGCCACGGCTGGCCGGTGTACACCAGGTAGCCGCCGGGTTCCACGGCGCTGGCCAGCCCCGCCAGGGAGCCGCCGACCATCTGGTTGTCGGCGAACAACTCGTACAACCCGGACACCACCGCCAGGGTCGGCTTGGGATCGAGGGCCGCCAGGTCCTCGCGGTCGAAGGCGTTGCCTTTGACGAACCGCGCGATCTCGCCCAGGCCCTTTTCCTGGATCAGGGCACTGCCGTCGCGCACGTTGATGTCGCTGTAGTCGCGCAGCAGGATCGATTCCGGCAGTGGGCTGACCCCTTGCAGGGCTTCGAGGATGTAGCGGCCGTGGCCGGCGGCGATGTCGACGATGCGCACTTCGCTGTTCTGCTCACGGAGTTTTTCCATGGCCAGGCGCAGCAGTTCTTCCACGTGCAGCTTGCGCTGGCGGATGCCGCGCCAGCCGATGGAGTTCAGGTAGTTCTGGTCGATCAACCGGCCCAGGGCGGAATGCCCGGTGGGCTGGTTGCGGTAGACGTAGTCCAGGGTGCTGCCGGAGTCGAAGCCGGTGTCGAAGCCCAGCTTGACCCCCGCCGACAGCTGGCTGCCCAGGCGCATGCTGGCGCGGGTGGCGCGCCAGTACAGGTCGCGCAGGGAGTTGTGCGGCAGCGGTGCGGCCAGGGCCTCGGATTCGGCGCAGGTCACGCCCAGGCGGTCGGCGTCCAGCAGGGCAGGGCGGTTCAGCGGGCGGGCGAAGTTCTGCAGGATGAAGCGGCGGATGCTGGCCATGGCCGGGGCGCGGTGCTTTTCTCCCAGGGTGTCGTGGAAGAAGCCGGGGAGGATGTGCTTTTCCTTGTGCAGGCTGCCCAGGCGCTCGAAGAACTGCTCCTGGGGCTTGCGGTGCACCACGAAGTCGGCGCCGGAAATCAGCAATTGGGTCGGCACCTGGATCGCCTGGGCGTCGGCCACCACCCGGTCGGCTGCTTCATACAGGCCCAGCAGCACGTTGACCGAGATGGCCTTGGTGATCAGTGGGTCGGCGTCGTAGCTGCGCACCCGTTCCGGGTCGTGGCTCAGGAAGCGCGCCTTGACGTAGCTGTTGACGAAGAAGTTGCCGCGAAAACGCCGCATCAGCGCCAGGCCCGGGCGGGCGAAGGGCACGTACAGCTTGACCTTGAACGCCGGCGAGGCCAGTACCAGGGAGCGGATGCGCGGCGCGTAGTCGTGGACCCAGGTGGAGGCGATCACCGCGCCGACGCTCTGGGCCACCACGGCGATGTTTTCTTCGTCGATGCCGTGGGCGCTGCCCAGGTGGTCGCAGAAGGTCTGCACGTCGCGCACGCTGGTGGCGAAGCTCGGGCTATCGCCCCGGGCACCCGGGGATTGGCCGTGGCCGCGAGCGTCCCAGGCGAAGAAGTCGAACTGCGGCAGGTTCAGCTCGTCCACCAGGTGGGCAATGCGCCCGGAGTGTTCGTGCCCGCGATGGAACAGCAGCACCGCCTGACGCGGTTCGCCGGGCACCACTTCAGTGGCCGGCCAGTGGCGGTAAAACAGTTCGACGCCGTCATGGGTCCGGAACGTCTGGTGTTGAGCGTCGCGCATTGCCATTTCCTTATGCAGAGGGAGCGTTGTGCTGAACTTCTTTGAGGCCCTGACGGACCCGATTGATCAGGGTGTAGACCAGCAAGGCGGCAACCAGTGCCAGCACGCCGTTGATCCACAGGGCGCCGAGCCAGCCCAGAGCGATGCCGGTGGCCAGCACGCCGAGGATGAACGCACGGTCGCTCTTGCCCATGGGCCCGTCGTAGCGCCGTGAGGCGCCGACCATCGGCCCGAGCACCCCGGCGTATTCGCTGAACAGCGCCAGCAGGGTCACCGCCAGCACCAGCAGCAGGCTGACGCCCGGGAGCAGGGCGAAGGGCAGGATCAGCGCGCTGTCGGCGACCACGTCGCAGAGTTCATTGAGGTAGGCGCCCAGGCGCGATTGCTGGCCGAATTCCCGGGCCAGCATGCCGTCGATGGCATTGAGCGCCATGCGCAGGATCATCCACAGCGGAATCAGGGCGAACAGCCAGGCGTGGCTGGCGAACAGGGCGATGACGGTGCCGACCAGGAGTGAGATGACGGCGGCCAGGACGGTGATCTGGTTGGCCGTGGTGCCGTTGTCGTACAGGCGCTGCACCAACGGCCGCAGCAGGTTCTGAAAGCGCGGTTTGAGCTGGTAAATCGAGAGCATGATGGGACGGTTCCTTGTCGCACGCGGTGAGCAGGGCTGGATTATTGCCATAAATGCCAGGGGGCTGACATCAGAAGTTTCTGCTCCAGCAAATGGCTGCCAGTTGTGTCTTCGACGCGCGCTATAGATGAAAAGGCATGACGTGCGACAAAAATTTCACTCGATGGGTTATACAGTAACGAATTGTTTCAACTTCTTTCGGCCCGGGGTTTATCCACAGGGTCGGGCCAGAGCGGCGGGGTGGTATGCAAGTCGATCTTCAGACACAGGGCGCCGACGTGGCCGCCTTGCCACGGTTTCAGCGGGCGGCGGTTCACGCCGGGCGCTTGCAGCGTTGGGGTGTGGGCCTGCTCGGGCTGGCGCTGCTGGGGTTGGTGTCGGCGGTGTTCGTCGACCTGTTCGCCGCGCAGACGATCTGGCCGGCGCTGCTGGTGAACCTGTCCTGCGCCTTGCTGGTGGCGGTGGCGGGCCTGCAGTCGGCCTGTTGGCTCAGTCGCTGGCGGGAAGAGGCGAGCAACCCTGTGCCGCTGGCGGCGCTGCCCGAGGAGGAGCCGCCACGCACCGGCCTCTCGGCGGTCCTGGCACTGCGCTGGCGGCGCCTGTTGCGGCAGATCGGCGCCCCGACCTTGTGGCTCGGCGGCTGGTCGCTGCTGATCCTGTACAGCCTGTCGCAGGTGTTCAACCTGGCCTTGCCCGCCACGGCCCTGGGCCTGAGTGCCAGTGTCGGCGCGGTGCTGGCGTTGCTGCTGGCCTTCGCCCTGCTGGTGCTGGAACGCCAACTGGCCCAGGAACCGGCCCTGGAGTGGCCGGAGGCCGGCGCCCTGGCGCAACTGTTGCGGGTGTCGATCCTGTGCCTGCTGGTCAGTGCCCTGTGCCTGTTGTTCAGCAGCGACACGGCGCTGTGGCCGGTGCGCCTGGCGGTGCTGACCGGCCTGCTGCCGGCGCTGGTGGCGGGGGAGTTGCTGCTGCGGGCGCTGTTGTCGCTGTTCAGCCCGCAGCGTGAACAGCTTGAGCCGCGCTTGCTGGCCCACAGTGTGATCGCCGATATGCTGCGCTGGCCGCCGCAGCCGCTGCTCAGTCTGCAGCATGAGTTGCACAACCGGTTCGGCATCGATCTGCGGCAGATCTGGGCCTTTACCTACATGCGCCGGGCGCTGCTGCCGGTGCTCGCGGTGGTGCTGGCAATCGCTTGGCTGTTGACCGGCGTTCATGAACTTTCGCTGCAAAGTCGCGGCATTTATGAGCGTTTCGGCAAGCCGGTGCAGGTCTTTGGGCCGGGGCTGCATGTGGGCCTGCCCTGGCCGCTGGGCCGGGTCATCAGGGTGGAAAACGGCGTGGTCCACGAGTTGGCCACCAGCGTCGGCGACAGCCCGCAAGCGCCGCTGCCGGCGGCCGCCGAAGCACCGGCGCCGGCGCTTGCCAACCGCCTGTGGGACGCCAGCCACGTGAATGACAAATCCCAGGTCATCGCCAGTGGCAGCGACCAGCAACAGAGCTTCCAGATCGTCAACATGGACGTGCGCTTCGTCTACCGCATCGGCCTGGACGACAAGGCGGCGCTGGCCGCGACCTATAACAGCAGCGATGTGCCGACCCTGATCCGCAGCACCGCCAGCCGGGTGCTGGTGCACGACTTCGCTTCGCGCACCCTCGACGGTCTGTTGGGCGAGGACCGAACCGGGCTGGCGGACGACATCGGCAAGGCCGTGCAGGCCGATCTGAACAAGCTGGACAGCGGTGTGGAAATCCTCGCCACCGTGGTCGAAGCCATCCATCCGCCGGCCGGCGCCGCCAATGCCTATCACGGTGTGCAAGCGGCGCAGATTGCGGCCCAGGCGCTGATCTCCCGGGAGCGTGGCGCCGCCGCCGAACAAACCAATCAGGCGCAATTGCAGGCCAGTGTGGCGAATGACCAGGCCCGGGCCAGCGCCCGGGAGGTCCAGGCCACGGCCCAGGCCGCCGACCTGCGCTTTGGCGCCGAGCAAAAAGCCTATGCCAGCGCCGGTCAGGCCTTTGTCCTGGAGCAGTACCTGAGCCAACTGAGCCAGGGGCTGAGCCAGGCCCGGCTGCTGATTCTCGATCATCGTCTGGGGGGCGACAGCGCGCCGACCCTCGATCTGCGTACATTCACCCCGCCCGCCGACCCTGTGGCGCGGGGCAAAGCCGCTCAGCCAGGAGCCGTCCATTGAGCCAGTCTGCCCACTCTCACGATCACCCCGCTCATGACCATGGGCACGGCCATCATCACCATCACGGTCATCACCACCACCATCACGGCGCGCCGGCCGAGGCCGGGCCCTTCCCCTGGCGGCGCATGAGCTGGGCATTGCTGCTGGTGCTGTTCGCCGTCGCCGCCGCGAGCCTGGTGCAGGTGCGCTCCGGCGAGGCCACGGTGATCACCCGTTTCGGCAACCCGGCGCGGGTGCTGCTGGAACCGGGCCTGAGCTGGCGCTGGCCGGCGCCATTCGAAGCGGCGATTCCGGTGGATCTGCGTCTGCGCACCACCTCCAGCGGTTTGCAGGATGTGGGCACCCGCGACGGTTTGCGCATCATCGTCCAGGCCTATGTGGCGTGGCGGGTGCAGGGCGACCCGGACAACGTGCAGCGCTTTATGCGTGCCGTGCAGAACCAGCCCGATGAAGCGGCGCGGCAGATCCGCACCTTCGTCGGCTCGGCGCTGGAAACCACGGCCAGCAGTTTCGACCTGGCCAATCTGGTGAACACCGATGCCGGCAAGGTGCGGATCGCCGATTTCGAAGGGCAATTGCGCAAGCAGATCGATCAGCAACTGCTGGCCACTTATGGCGTGCAGGTGGTGCAGGTGGGCATCGAGCGCCTGACCCTGCCGTCGGTGACCCTCACCGCCACCGTGGATCGCATGCGCGCCGAGCGGGAAACCATCGCCACCGAACGCACCGCCATTGGCAAGCGCGAGGCGGCGCAGATCCGCTCCGCCGCCGAGCGCGATGCGCGGATTGTCCAGGCCGATGCCTCGGTGAAGGCTGCGGATATCGAAGCCCAGTCGCGGGTGGAAGCGGCGCAGATTTATGGCCGCGCCTACGCCAGTTCGCCACAGCTGTACAACCTGCTGCGCTCCCTGGACACCCTGGGCACCGTGGTGACGCCGGGCACCAAGCTGATTCTGCGCACCGATGCCGCGCCATTCCGGGTGCTGGTGGACGGCCCGCCGAGCCTGCCGGGTAAAGCTTCCGGGTCGCAGCCATGAATAAGGTTCCACGTGGAACACATGAATCAAGCAGCCCGTGGATTCAGGCCGGACGTCTGGCCTTTATCGCGCTGTACGTGGTCACGGTGCTGGCGGCGGTGGCCTGGGCGGTATCCAATGTGCGGCAGATCGATCCACAGAACCGCGCCCTGGTGTTGCACTTTGGCGCTCTGCAGCGGGTGCAGAACGCCGGTTTGCTCCTGGCCTGGCCGCAGCCCTTCGAGCAGGTGGTGTTGTTGCCCGCCGCCGACCGGGTGCTGGAGCGGCGGGTCGAAGGCTTGCTGCGTTCCGATGCCGCCCTGGAAGGGGATCGGGTGGCGAGTCTGGCCACGCCCTTGAACGATACCCTGGCCGGTTCGGGCTATCTGCTCACCGGCGATGCCGGGGTGGTGCAGCTGGATGTGCGGGTCTTCTACAAGGTCAGTGACCCCTTCGCCTATGTGCTGCAGGGCGACCATGTGCTGCCGGCCCTGGATCGCCTGGTCACCCGCAGCGCCCTGGCCCTGACCGCCGCCCGTGATCTGGACACCATCCTGGTGGCGCGTCCGGAGTTGATGGGCACTGACAATCAGGCCGCCGAACGTCGTGAACGGCTGCGCGGCGATCTGTTGCAAAGCATCAACCAGCGGCTGGCGCAACTGAGCGCCAGCGGCCAGGGCATTGGCCTGGAAGTGACGCGGGTGGACGTGCAGTCGAGCCTGCCGCAACCGGCGGTGAGTGCCTTCAACGCGGTGCTGACCGCCAGCCAGCAAGCCGACAAGGCGGTGGCCAATGCCCGCACCGAGGCCGAGAAGCTGACCCAGAGCGCCAACCAGCAAGCCGATCACAGCCTGCAGGTGGCCCATGCCCAGGCCAGCGAACGCCTGGCCCTGGCCCGGGCCCAGACCGCCACGGTGCAGAGCCTGGCCCAGGCACAACGCGATGGCACCGATCCGCAAATGCTCCTGCGCATCTATCGCGAACGCCTGCCGAAGATTCTCGGGCAGGCCGGCTCGGTGACCACGGTCAACCCCAAAGACGATTCCCGCCTGATCATTCAGGGAGCTGAACAATGACTGCTTCAACCCAGGCGGCCCCCGCCAGCATGCTGACCAGCGCCGAGCAACGCAGCGCCGCGCGCCAACTGACCCTGGCCATGCTGGCCCTGGGGCTGTTGGGGCTGGGCCTGCTGTGGCGCTGGCAGGCCCCGGAGCAGGAGGGCGTGAGCCAGTTGCTGTTGGGGGTGGCGTCCTTGCTGGTGGCGGTGCCGGTGATGCGTTCGGCCTGGTTCAGCCTGCGTTATCCCAGCCTGCACGGCATCACCGATCAACTGATCGCCCTGGCCATGCTCGGTGCCTGGGCCACCGGCGATCTACTGACCGCCGCCTTGCTGCCGATCATCATGATCTTCGGCCACGTGCTGGAGGAGCGCAGCGTGATCGGCTCCCAGGAAGCCATCGACGCCCTGGGCCGTCTGACCCGCAGCCTGGCGCGCAAGGTCCAGGCCGACGGCAGCGTGCTGGAAGTGGACAACGCCAGCCTCAAGGCCGGTGATCGGGTGGAGGTGCGCGCCGGTGACCGCGTGCCGGCCGACGGCCTGGTGCTGTCCGGTCAGGCCAGCCTGGACACCGCGCCGATCACCGGCGAGTCGGTGCCCCTGGAAGCCACGGTGGGCATGCAGGTATTCGGCGGGGCGATCAACCTGGACGGCTTGTTGCGGCTGCAAGTGACCCGCACCGGTGAGGAGTCGACCCTGGGCAAGGTCATCGGCCTGATGCAGAGCGCCGAGCGGGCCAAGCCGCCCATCACCCGTTTGCTGGAGCGTTATGCCGGCAGTTATCTGGTGCTGGTGCTGCTGTTGGCGGCGGTGACCTGGTTCATCACCCGCGATGCCCAGGCCATGCTCGCGGTGCTGGTGGCGGCGTGTCCCTGTGCCCTGGTGCTCTCGGCCCCGGCCACGGCCATCGCCGGGATCGCCGTGGCCGCGCGCCACGGCATCCTGATCCGCAGTTCGGCCTTTCTTGAAGAACTGGCGGACCTGACCTCCCTGGTGGTGGACAAGACCGGCACCCTGACGTTCGGCACCTTGCGCCTGCAGGCCATCGACAGCCCCGAGCCGGACCCGCACGGCGTGCTCAACCTGGCCGCCAGCCTCGGCTCGGCCAGCAGTCACCCGGTCAGCCGGGCCCTGGCCGGGTTGGTGCCCCAGGAAGACCAATGGCCGCTCAGCGACATCCATGAACGCCAGGGCCTGGGCGTGGTGGCCCGTACCGGACAGGGCGAAGCGGCCCTGGGTCGCCCGGAGCTGTTCAGCCAGTTGGGCATCACTACCAGCCCGGTGCCGGAGCATGACGGACCGATTGCCGGGCTTGCGCTCAATGGCCAGTTCCGCGCTTGGCTGCTCCTGGCCGACAGCGTCAAGCCGGAGGCTCAGCACGCACTGGCGGAGTTGCGCGAACTGGGGCTGGGGCGGCAGTTGCTGCTCACCGGCGACCGGCAGAGCGTGGCCGACACTCTGGCCCTGGAGGTGGGGATCAGCGATGTCCAGGCCCAGGCCCTGCCGGAAGACAAACTCAAGCGCGTGCTGGGGGAAATCGACAAGGGCTTCCGGCCGATGGTGGTGGGGGACGGCATCAACGATTCCCTGGCGCTGAAAGCCGGGGTGGTGGGCGTGGCCATGGGCGCCGGTGGCGCGGACATCGCCCTGGCGTCGGCGGACGTGGTGCTGATCGGCAGCGACCTGCGCCGCCTGGGCACCTGCGTGCGCCTGAGCCGCGAATGCCGGCGCACCTTGCAGGTCAATGTGATCATCGGCCTGGGCTGGACCCTGGCCATCGTCGCCTTTGCCGCCTTTGGCTGGCTGGGAGCGGCGGGGGCCATGATTGCTGCGCTGCTGCACAACCTCAGCACCTTGCTGGTGCTGGGCAATGCCGGGCGCCTGCTGCGGTTCCAGGAGCCGTTGCTCAAGCTGTAGCCGCTGGCTTGCCGGCGAAACGCGGCTGTGCAGTTTTTTTTCATCCCGGCTGTAACGCCGGGATGCCTCCTCTCTCTAGTGCTATGACGGGATTGCACAAGCTGCCCGTCGACCCCTTGCGACTATTGAGGAATAAAAAATGAACATGAAGAAAACCGCTGCCGGTGCTGCCCTGGCCTTCGCTGCCGCCACTATGTTTGCCAGTGTCGTGACTCAAGTGTCTGCTGCCGATGCCCAGGTGCACTGCTACGGCGTCAACGCCTGCAAAGGCCAGAACGACTGCAAGACCAAGGACCACGCCTGCAAAGGCATGGGCGCTTGCAAAGGCCAGGGCTTCAAGGCCATGACCCAGGCGGCGTGCGAAAAAGCCGGCGGCAAAGTCGGCGAGTAAGCGGCGAATCCGTGCTGCCGCAGTGGCGACTGACGACCACTGCGGCCACGTTGCGAGGAGTTCGCGATGTCTGACCTTTCTTCCTGCCTGGGCTACGGCCTGGGTTTGCGCAGCGCCTACTACCAGCAGATTCTCGATGAAGCACCGGACGTCGACTGGTTTGAAGTGGTGTCCGAGAACTTCATGGTCGAGGGCGGCAAGGCTCTGTATTACCTGGACGCCATTGCCGAGCGTTACCCCATCGTGATGCATGGGGTGTCGCTGTCCATTGGTGGTCCCCATGCCCTGGACCTGGACTACCTCAAGCAACTCAAGCAACTGGCCCGACGGGTGGACCCGGCCTGGATCTCCGATCACCTGTGCTGGAGCCGGGGCAACGCTCATCAACTGCACGATCTGCTGCCCTTGCCCTACACCGAGGAGAGCCTGGAATACGTGGCGGGTCGGGTGCGGCAGGTGCAGGAGGTGCTGGAGCGGCCCCTGGTGCTGGAGAACGTCTCCAGTTATGTGCGCGCCGCGGCCGATCAATTCAGCGAATGGGAGTTTCTCGCGGCCTTGAGCCAGCTCAGCGGCTGCGAGCTGTTGCTGGACGTGAACAACGTCTATGTCAGTTCGCGCAATCACGGTTTCGATCCCTGGCAGTTCATCCAGGGGCTGCCGGCGCAGCGGGTGCGGCAACTGCATCTGGCCGGGCACCAGGACTACGGCGATTACGTGATCGACACCCACGACCATCCGGTGTGCGATCCGGTCTGGGCACTGTATCAACGCACCCTTGAACACCTGGGTCCGGTGGCGACCCTGCTGGAGCGCGACGATCATTTTCCACCCTTGCACGAGCTGCTCACCGAACTGCACAAGGCCCGCGCGCTCGGGCAACAGGCTCTGGCCGGGAGGCAGCGATGCGCCTGAATGACTGGCAATTGGCTTTCGAACGCTATCTGCTGGGCGAACAGGCCCAGGCCCGCGCGGCCCTGCAACAGAGCCTGATCGGTGGCCCGACCCTGGATGTCGAGACGGGCCTGGCGATCTATCACAACGCCTACCTGGCCCGGCTGCAGGAGGTCATGGGCAGCGACTTCCCGGCCATCTGGCACTGGCTGGGGGACGCTGAATTCCAGGCACTGACCGGCGCCTATATTCGCCAATGCCCGTCCCGGCATTTCAGCCTGCGCTGGCTGGGGCAGGGTTTTGCCGAGTTTATCCAGGGCCATCTGGTGCCGGAGCAGGGCGCGCCCCTGGCGGAACTGGCGCGCCTGGAATGGGCCTTCACCCTGGCCTTCGATGCCGCCGAAGCCCAGGTGCTGACGGTGGAAGCCATGGCCGGGCTGGAGGCTGAACAATGGCCGCTGCTGCAACTGCGCCTGGCGCCCTGTGTGCAGTGGCTCGACTGTCGCTACAACAGCCTGGCCCAGTGGCGCGCGGTCAAGGAGCAGGGGGATTTCCCCGACAGTGCCTTACTCGATCAGCAACAGGTGTGCCTGGTCTGGCGAGCGGAGCGGGTCTGCCGGTATCGCAGCCTGACCGCCGAAGAAGCCGCGGCACTGCGGGGCATGATCGAGCAACAGTGGAATTTCGCGGAACTCTGCGCCGAGCTGGCCGTCACTTATGCCGAGGGGGCCCCGTTGCAGGCGGTTACCTGGCTGAAACAGTGGGTCGAAGAGGGCCTGGTGGTTCGCCGCGAATCCTGAAAAAACGCTGGAAATTCGATAGCCAGCTATTTTTTCAAGATGGTCTACCCTCATTTCAGACGTCTGAAACAGGGGGGATTTTTCATGCTCGCGCAACTTCCACCGGCCTTACAGAATCTGCAATTACCCTTACGCCTGCGGCTCTGGAATGGCCATGAATTCAACCTTGGGCCAGAGCCCAGCGTCACCATCGTGGTCAAGGACCCGCAGCTGGTGGCGCAATTCACCCATCCCAGCCTCGATGCGCTGGGGGGCGCCTTTGTCGAAGGCAAACTGGAACTCGAAGGTTCCATCAGCGAAGTCATCCGGGTCTGCGACGAGCTGAGCCAAGCCCTGCTGGATGAAGACGACGATAATCAGCCAGTGCGCACCCTGCACGACAAGGCCACGGACGCGGCCGCCATTTCCTATCACTACGACCTTTCCAATGCCTTCTACCAGCTGTGGCTCGACAGCGACATGGCCTATTCCTGCGCTTATTTCGAGACCGGCAGCGAGTCCCTGGAGCAGGCCCAGCAAGCCAAGTTCCGCCATTTGTGCCGCAAGCTGCGCCTGCAACCGGGGGACTACCTGCTGGACGTGGGTTGCGGCTGGGGCGGACTGGCCCGCTACGCGGCCCGCGAGTTCGGCGCCAGGGTCTTTGGCATCACCTTGAGCAAGGAGCAACTGGCCCTGGCGCGGGAACGGGTGAGTGCCGAGGGCCTGGACGATCTGGTGGAACTGCAGCTGTTGGACTATCGCGATCTGCCCCAGGATGGCCGCTTCGACAAGGTGGTCAGCGTCGGCATGTTCGAACACGTGGGCCACGCCAACCTGGCGCAGTATTGCCGGACCCTGTTCAACGCGGTGCGCGAAGGCGGCCTGGTGATGAACCACGGGATCACCGCCAAGCACATCGATGGACGTCCCGTGGGCCGGGGCGCCGGTGATTTCATCGAGCGTTACGTGTTCCCCAATGGCGAGCTGCCGCACCTGGCGATGATCTCCGCGCAGATCAGCGACGCCGGGCTGGAAATCGTCGATGTCGAAAGCCTGCGCCTGCATTACGCGCGGACCCTGGACCACTGGAGCGAACGCCTGGAAGACAACCTGGAGGCCGCCGCCCGCCAGGTTCCCGAGCAGGCGCTACGGATCTGGCGGCTGTACCTGGCGGGTTGCGCCTATGCCTTCGCCAAGGGCTGGATCAACCTGCACCAGATTCTCGCGGTCAAGACCCATGCCGATGGCAGCCATGAGTTGCCCTGGACCCGCGACGACCTCTATCACCCTTAGGCCGACCCTGACCGGCAGCTTACAGAATCGGCGAAATCAGCCGCGCGACGCGCATGCCCAGTTGTTGCATGCGGTGGGTCTGGCGGCTGTCTTCCTTGGCGATTTCCCGAGCCTTGGCGAAGTCGGCCTTGAGCATGTCCTCCACCTCGGTGGCGAAGTCGTCGTCCACGGTCAGCAACATCACTTCGAAATTCAGGCGGAAGGAGCGGTTGTCCAGGTTGGCGCTGCCGATGGCGCTGATCTCGTTGTCGATCAACACCACCTTTTGATGCAGGAACCCGGGCTGATAACGGAACACCCGGACCCCGGCGCGCACCGCCTCGAAGGCATAGAGACTGGAGGCGGCGTAGACGATGCGATGGTCCGGGCGCGCCGGCAGCAGGATGCGCACGTCCACGTCCCGCAGCACCGCCAGGCGCAGGGCGGCGAACACCGCCTCGTCGGGAATGAAATACGGGCTGGTGATCCACACCCGTTCGGTGGCGGCGTGGATCGCTTCGACGAAGAACAGCGAACAGGTTTCGTAGGCGTCGGCGGGGCCGCTGGCGAGCAATTGGCAGAGCACGCCGTCGTCCGGGTAAGTGTCCGGAAGGATCAGCGGCGGCAGTTCCCGGGCTGCCCAGAACCAGTCTTCGGCAAAGGACTCCTGCAGGCAGGCCACCACCGGGCCGCTGACCTGCACGTGGGTATCGCGCCAGGGCGCCAGGGGCGGCTTCTTGCCCAGGTATTCGTCGCCGACGTTGTGCCCGCCGACAAAGCCCAGCAAGCCGTCCACCACGACGATCTTGCGGTGATTGCGGAAGTTCACCTGGAAGCGGTTGAGCCAGCCACTGCGAGTGGCGAAGGCGTGCACCTGGACCCCGGCGTCGCGCAGGGTCTGCACATAAGCGGCGGGCAGGGAATGGCTGCCGATACCGTCGTAGAGCAGGTGGATCGACACCCCTTCGGCGGCCTTCTCCAGCAGCAGGCGTTGCAGGCGCCGGCCCAGCTCGTCGTCGTGAATGATGAAGAACTGGATCAGTACCGCCCTGTGGGAACGGCGGATGGCGTTGAAGATCGCTTCGAAGGTGGCATCGCCATTGACCAGCAGGCGCACCTGGTTGTTGGCCAGGCACGGCATGCGCCCCAGCTTGGGCATGGCCCGCAGCGCGGCATAGGCCTGGGAGGCCCGGGCGGCGAGGGCTTCTTCGACCCAGGGGCGCCAGTTCAGCTCGTTGATGGCCTTGTGCATTTCCACGTTGGCCTGGCGCCGGGCCTTGATGTAGGCATCGAAGGTGCTGCGGCCGAACACCAGGTAAGGGATCAGGGTCAGGTAGGGGATGAACATCAGCGACAGGGCCCAGGCAATGGCGCCTTGGGCGGTCCTGACGGTGAACACCGCGTGGATCGCGGCGATCAGCCCGAGAAAATGCAGCAGTGCGATGAGGTAGCCAAAGAGGTGCGGGCCAAAATAATCCATGGGGGCAGCCTTGCTCCTGAAGATTCAATGCCTAACAGACCATGTTCCACGGCGAATGTCGCTATTTTATTCTGCATGCAACGCCGTGCCTTGCTCGAAGTCTAACGGCCACTATTGTCTAGGAGTCATTCGATGAAACTTCGTTTACTGGGTTGGGCGTTGGCGGCGGGAATGGCGCTGCCACTGGCGGCGCAGGCGCAGATGCTGCAACCGGGCTTGTGGGAACTGACCAGCAGCAACATGAAGGTCGATGACCAGAACCTGCCGGATCTGTCGCTGATCCTCGGCCAGTTGCAACAGCAAATGACCCCGGAACAACGGGCCATGCTGGAGAAACAGGGGGTGACCATGGGCGGCAAGGGCATTCGCGTGTGCCTGACGCCGGATCAGGTCAAGTCCGACACCATTCCGCTGCAGGACCCGCAGTCGGGCTGCCAGCAGCAGGTCACCGAGCGCAACGGCAACCAATGGAAGTTCCGCTTCAGTTGTCCCAAGGCCCAGGGCAACGGGGTGGCCAGGTTCATCAGTGATCGCGAATTCACCACCAACGTGATCGGCACCTTCAATGCCACCGGCATACAGCAAAAAGGCAGCATGGACACCCGCGCCGTGTGGCTCGGCCAGGACTGCGGCACGGTCAAGCCGCGGGCTTCCTGATCCCGCGTCGCCGCCGCCGCGCTACGTTGCTGGCGGCGCCGCGTCAGTAGGCTCCGGCGACCTTGGGCTGGGGGGCTAGCGATCGAAGCGCAGGGGCAGGCCCTGGCAGTGGTCGTACAGGCGACCCTGGTGCCAGGCGAGCTGGCCGGACACCAGGGTGGTGGCGACGCTGTGGCGAAAGCGCCGGCCGGCAAATGGCGTCCAGGCGCATTGGGCGAGGATCGGCTGGCTGTCCACGGCCAGCCCTTGGGGCTCGGGACGGATCAGCACCAGGTCGGCCCAGTAGCCTTCGCGCAGGTAGCCGCGGTCGGGGATGGCGAACAGATCGGCCACCCGATGGCTGGTCTTGGCCACCAGGGTGGTCAGCGGCAGGACCCCGTCGGCCACCAGCTCCAGCAGGGCCGGCAGGGCGTGCTGCACCAGGGGCAGGCCGGCGGGCGCGCGGGTGTAGGGCTGCTGTTTCTGCTCCCAGGTGTGAGGCGCGTGGTCGCTGCCGATGACGTCCAGGCGCTGGCTGTTGAGGGCCTGGCGCAAGGCATCGCGATCGGCCTGGGTCTTGATCGCCGGGTTGCATTTGATCAGGTGGCCGAGGCGCGGATAGTCGCGGTCATCGAACAGCAGGTGGTGCAGGCAGACTTCGGCGGTGATGCGCTTTTCGGCCAGGGGCCGGTCCTCGAACAGGGCCAGTTCCCGAGCGCTGGTCAGGTGCAGCACGTGCAGGCGCGTGCCGTGTTTCTTCGCCAGTTCCACCGCCAGGGACGAGGAGCGGTAGCAGGCCTCGGCGTCGCGAATGCGTGGATGGGCGGCGGCGGGAATCTGTTCGCCATACAGTTGCTGCCAGCGTTGTTGCGCGAGCTGGATGCTCGGGGTGTGTTCGCAGTGGGCCAGGAGCAGGGTGGGCACCTGGCGAAACAGCCGGTCCAGCACCTGGGGATCGTCCACCAGCAGGTTGCCGGTGGAGGCGCCCATGAACACCTTGACCCCGGCGACCTGGGTCGGGTCCAGAGCGGCGACGGTGTCCAGGTTGTCGTTGCTGACACCGAAGTGAAAGCCGTAGTTGGCCACCGAGGCGATCGCCGCGCGGCGCTTCTTGTCCGCCAGGGCGGCCAGGGTCAGGGTCGCCGGTGAGGTGTTGGGCATGTCCATGAAGCTGGTGATGCCTCCGGCCACCGCGGCGCGGGACTCGCTATGGATGCTGCCTTTTTCCGGCGCGCCGGGATCACGAAAGTGCACCTGATCGTCGATCATTCCCGGCAGCAGCCATTGACCCTGGGCGTCGATTTCCAGGTCGGCGCTGAGGTGGTCGAGGCTGCCGATGGTCTCGATGCGCCCGTGATTGACCAGCAGATCGGCGTCGAACTCGCGACCTTCGTTCACCAGCCGGGCATTGCGGATAAGGATTCGGCCCATGCTCAAAACTCGTTCTGCAGGGCCTTGTAGCCACGCACCAGATCGACGTTGGTGCGGGCCACGTCCTCGGAAAACTCCGAGGCGCTGATGCTCACCGGAGGGAACTGCGCCAGGTCGGTGTTGGGGCCGATGCGGGTGGTGGAGGGCACATAGAAGCCCGGCGGCAGGTCGCGACCGTCCACCACCGAGTTGTGCCGGACCACGCTGCCGTCGCCCACCTCGCAGTTGAACAGCACGCTGTTGAAACCGATGAATACTCGATCGCCGACCACGCACGGGCCGTGGACGATGGAGCGGTGGGCGATGGAGGTGTGCTGGCCGATGGTCACCGCCGCGCCGGATTTGGAGTGGATCACCACGCCGTCCTGGATGTTCGAGTTGGCGCCGATGGTGATGGCTTGCATCTGGCCGCTGGCATCCACCTCATCGGCGCGGATCACCGCGTAGGGGCCGACGAATACGTTATCGCCGATCACCACCTTGCCGCAGATGATGGCGGTCTTGTCGACGTAGGCGGATTCGGCGATCACCGGCAGATCGCCGGAAGGGTTTTTACGAATCATGACGCGAGTCCTTCAAGGGGGAACTGATGACTTCCACCGCGCCATCGCGAATGGCGTTGTAGAAACAGTTGGGGCGGCCGGTGTGGCAGGCCGGGCCGTGCTGATCCACTTGCAGCAAAACGGCATCGCCGTCGCAGTCCAGGCGCGCTTCGATCAGGCGCTGGCGATGGCCGGAGCTTTCGCCCTTGCGCCACAGGCACTGGCGCGAGCGCGACCAGTAGCAGACCTGACCGCTGGCCAGGGTTTCGGCCAGGGCCCGGCGGTTCATCCAGGCCAGCATCAGCACCTCGCCGCTGTCGTGCTGCTGGGCGATGGCGGCGATCAGCCCGTCGCTGTTCCAGGGCAGGGCGTCGAGCACCGCGGTCAGTGGCCAGCGACTGCCCAGGGCAGCGCTTTCCAGGTCCAGCAGCGATAGCGCAGGGCGTTGGATCATTGCTGGCTCAAGGCGTCGTACAGGGTGTTGAGGTTGTGTTCGAACAAGCCGATGAAGGTGCTGGCCGGGCCCGTGGCCGCCAAGGCATCGGAGTACAGGGTGCCGCCGATGTGGGCGCCGCTTTCGTCGGCGATCTGCTGGAGCAGGCGCGGGTTCTTGATGTTTTCCATGAACACTGCCTTGACCTTGGCGTTGCGGATCTGGGTGATCAGCGCCGCGACTTCGGCGGCCGAGGGTTCGCGTTCGGTGGACAGGCCCTGGGGCGCCATGAAGTCGATGCCATACGCCTGGCCCAGGTAGCCGAAGGCGTCGTGGGAGGTGACGATCTTGCGGTTGCCCGCAGGCAGGGCGCCGAGCTTGGCCTTGGCCTCGGCCAGCAGGCGGTAGATCTGTTGCAGGTAGGCCTGGCTGTTGCGCTGATAGTCGGCCTGGTGAGCCGGGTCGGCGGCGATCAGCGCCTGGGTGATGTTGCGCACGTAGAGTTCGCTGTTGGCCAGGTTGTGCCAGGCGTGCGGGTCGGGAATCTGTTCGCCGTCTTCGTCCAGGGTGCGTGGAATCACCCCGCGACTGGCGGTGATCACCGGCGTCTGGCTGGCCGAGCTGGCCACCAGACGATCCAGCCAGGGTTCGAAGCCCAGGCCGTTCTTGATGATCAGCCGGGCCTTGAGCAGGGCCTTGGCATCGTCCGGCGTGGGTTCGTAGGTGTGGGCGTCTTCGTCGGCGCCTACCAGGTTGGTGATCTGTACATGCTCGCCGCCGACCTGGCGGGTCAGGTCGGCAAGGATGCTGAAGCTGGTGACCACGGCCAGCTTGTCCGCGGCCTGGGCACTGGACCACGACAATGGCAGCAGCAGGCTGAACAACACGAGTAGAGCGCGCATCGGGAAACACCTCATGGGGATGTGAGCAAAGGCGGGCGGTGCAACAGGCCGTGCACCGGACCGAACACCACGGACAGCAGGTACAGGCCGCCGGCCACCAGGACGATGGCCGGGCCGCTGGGCAACGAGTAATGGAACGACAGCAACAGGCCGAGCCACACCGACAGGCAGCCGAGCACGGCGGCGATGCCCAGCAGCCTCGGCAGGCGCCGGCTCCAGAAGCGCGCGGCGGCGGCCGGCAGCATCATCAGGCCGACCACCATCAGCGCACCGATCGCCTGGAAACCCATCACCAGATTGAGCACCACCAGGGTCAGGAACAGGCCGTGGGCCAGCGGGCCCAGGCGGCTCACGCTGTGCAGGAACAACGGGTCGAGGGTGTCCAGCAACAGGGCCTTGTAGATCAGGGCCAGGGCCAGCAGGCTGCAGGCCGAAACCAGGAGCATGGCGTTGAGGGTCGGGCCGTCCACCGCCAGGGCCGAGCCGAACAGCAGGTGCAGCAGGTCCAGGCGTTTGCCCGCCAGCCCGAGAAGCAGCACGCCGCTGGCCAGGGAAATGGGATAGATGGCGGCGATGCTGGCGTCTTCCCGCAGGCCGGTGCGGCGGGTGATCCAGGCGGCCAGCCCGGCCATGCCCAGGCCGGCGCCGAGTCCGCCGAGGGTCAGGGCCGGCAGACTGAGGCCGGCCAACCAGAAGCCCAGGGCCGCACCGGGGAGAATGCCGTGGGCCACGGCGTCGCCGATCAGGCTCATGCGCCGCAGGATCAGAAACACCCCCAGAGGCGCGATGCTGCAGGCCAGGACCAGACCGCCGAGCAGCGCCCGGCGCATGAACAGGAACTCGCTGAAGGGCTGCCAGAAATGCGCGGCGAACTGCATCAAGCCACCTGCGTCTGGACGGGCGCGGCAATCAGTTCGCGGCTCGGCGCGTAGACGCAGCCGGTGCTTCTGATCAGCAGGGCCTGGGGGATGTGCTGGCGGACCGCGGCCAGGTCATGGCAGACCAGCAGCAGGGTCCGGCCCTGGGCATGCCAGGCGTGCAGTTGCTGCCAGAGCAGGGCCTGGCCCGCTTCGTCGAGGGCGGCATGGGGTTCGTCCAGAAGCAGCAGGGGGGCGTCGGTGAGGCTCATCCGTGCCAGCAGCGCGCGCTGCAATTCGCCGCCGGACAAGGCCATCAAAGGGCGTTGTTCCAAACCGCTCAGGTGCCAGGCGGCGAGGGCGGCCTGGAGCTTGTCCCGGCGGCTTTTCGCGGGCTCGCGCTGGCCCCAGAACCCGGCGGCTACCAGCTCTTGCAGGCTGATGGGAAATTGCCGGTCCAGCGTTTGCTGTTGCGGCACGAACGCCAGGCCACCCCGTTGCGGAATGGCCCGTTCGACCTTGCCGGCCAACGGCTTTTGCAGCCCGGCCAGGACTTTCAGCAGGCTGCTCTTGCCCGAGCCGTTGGCACCGATCACCGCGCTCAGGCTGCCGGCGGGCAGGTGCAGATCCAGGGGCGGGGTCAACGGCTGGCCCGGCGCGCCCCAGAGCAAAGCGTGGCAGCGCAGCATCAGGCCTCCCAGTTCCAGCGACTTTCCGCCACGGCGTCATGGGCGTGCAGGCTTTCGGCATGCACCACCCGCAGGTGGAAGGCGTTGATGCCGGGGGAGCGGCGCAAGGCCAGGTGCAGGCGGCGGGCGGCGTCTTCGCAGAACATCAGGTTCTGTCCGTTGGCCAGGGCAAAGGCTTGTTCATCGGCGCGTTTGACCGCGGTCTGCACGGCGGTGCCCAGGGCGCTTTCTGCGTCGTTGATCAGCGCTATCAAAGGCAGCTCATCGAGGAAATCGTCCAGGCGCAGGCGCAAGTGGGCATTGCTGCGCTGACTGTGGGGCGTGGCGACTATGCCTTGGGTCGAACCGAGCCAGGCCAGGACATCTGCGTGCTGCAGCGGCCGGTTGGCGAAGTCCTCGACAAATTGCTGTTGGATCAATTGCCGCGAAAGGGCTGCCGAGCAGGGACAGGTGGAGGAATACGGCACGTCGATTTTTAGTTCCACGTGGAACATCGCGTTGTTCAAGCGCGCCTCGATGCTCAGCGGATAGCGCTTCCAGCCGGCCAAAGGGCTGACCAGGGCCGGGCGTTTGAGCAGCAGATCCACGTGCAGGCGCAGGTAGGCGCTGTGAGCCAGGCCGTCATGGCTGTCGAGAAAACGCTGCAAGAGCCGACGCAACAGTGCCGGGTTGAGGTTTTCCTGTTCGAGCATTTCCAGGGCCAGGTACAGGCGCGACATATGAATGCCCCGCGCTTCGCCATCGTCGAGGCTGACACCGGCGTCGGCCTTGGCCGCGGTTCGCTGGCCGTCGATCACTACAGGTAAGGCAATGCCGCACATGCCCACCCATTCCAGAGGCAAGGCTTGGCTTGAGGCCTGCGCGGCGATATCCGGCAGAGTCAGCGCGTTCATGGACAGGTCCGTCGTGGGAAATAATTCGACATGTTATATTATAACAATGCGTTCGATGGGAAGTTTTTCCTCGACGGTTGTTCATCCTGCCTTGTGAGTACGGACGCTCCTTTTTTGCGGTGTTTGCCATGCACAGACGTCAATTGCTCAACCTGCTGTTGGCCAGTACGGCCCTGATGTTGCCCTGGAGTGTTAGCGCCGCGCAGATTCGCAATGCCCGGCTGTGGAACTCGGCGGACAAAGTGCGCCTGGTGCTCGATCTGAGCGGGCCGGTGCACTACAAGACCTTCAGTCTCAGCGCCCCGGAACGCCTGATCATCGATCTCAGCAGCGCTCGCCTGGGGGGCGACTTCAGCCAGCTGAACCTGGCCAACACACCGATTCGCGCGATCCGCTCCGGGCCTTTTGGCCAGGGCGACACGCGGATCGTCCTTGACCTGACTCAGCCGCTGCAGCTCAACAGCTTTCTCCTGCCGCCCCAGGATGGGCAGGGGCACCGGCTGGTGCTGGACCTGTCCGCCCCCGGCAAGGCAGCGCTGCCGATCGCTGCGGCCAGCACAGCCCTGGCCAAGCCCGAGGCGGCGCCGGGCAAGCCTCATCCCAAGCGCGACATCATGGTGGTGGTGGACCCCGGCCATGGCGGCAAGGATCCGGGCGCGGTCGGGGCCAAGGGCGAGCGGGAGAAGGATGTGGTGCTGGCCATCGCCCGCTTGCTGGCCAAGCGGCTCAAGCGCGAGAAGGGATTCGACGTGAAGCTGGTACGCAACGACGACTTCTTCGTGCCGCTGCGCAAGCGCGTGGAGATAGCCCGCAAGCACCAGGCCGACCTGTTCATCTCGGTGCATGCCGACGCGGCGCCGCGTCTCACGGCGTCCGGTGCTTCGGTGTACGCCCTGTCCGAAGGCGGCGCGACGTCGGCCACCGCGCGCTTGATGGCCCAGCGGGAAAACGGCGCCGACCTGCTGGGGGCGACCACGCTGCTCAACCTCAAGGACAAGGACCCGATGCTGGCGGGGGTGATCGTGGATATGTCGATGAACGCCACCATCGCCGCCAGCCTGCAACTGGGCAGCACCGTGCTGGACAGCCTGTCGGGGGTCACCACCTTGCACCAGAAGCGTGTGGAACAGGCGGGTTTTGCGGTGCTCAAGTCACCGGACGTACCGTCGATCCTGGTGGAAACCGGCTTCATCTCCAACAGCCGCGACAGCCAGCGCCTGGTCACCGCGCGTCACCAGCAGGCGATTGCCGATGGCCTGTTCAACGGCCTGCAGCGCTACTTCGAAAAGAACCCGCCGGCCAACAGCTACCTGGCCTGGCTGCAGGAAACCAGGATCACCCGCCCCGTGTAGGAGCCTGCTTGCCGGCGAACAGGTCAGTGAATGTTGCGCCGTTTCCAAGGATGCCTTCGCTGGCAAGCCAGCTCCTACAGCCGCCGGCGCCTGTACTTGGCGCGGTGTTGGGGCGGCTAGCAACCGCTGATGCGGCTGCAGGTGAACTGGGCGCGGCTGCCGCCGGAGCTGGAGAAGCGGTTGCGGGTGGTCCAGCCCACACGCTGGCTGTAGCCCACCCAGGCCTCGCCATCGGAAGCCAGGCCGGTGAAGAAGGTCAGTTGCCCGTAACGGCTGTTGGTCTGCACCCAATAGCGTTTGCCGATCACCTCGAACCCGCGCAAGTAGGTGGTGCTGCCTGCCGTGGCGACGCTGTAGGCATTGCCCAACGGATCGACGCAGGCCAGCAGGGTGGCGCTGCGGGTGCAGGTGGCCAGGGGGTTGGGCACGGCGGCACCGGCGTGACCGGCAAACGTCAGGATCAGGCTTGAAAGCAGGAGCGGCAGGGCGAGGCGCATGGCGATTCTCGTGATGGCAGGGACCCAGCATCGCGCCCTTCGTCGCGGGCGGCAAGGGAGGGTTGGCTAATTTGTGTTGTTATAATATAACATTAAATAAAGCCTGATCCGTGACCCGCCATGACTGAACAAGAGCTCCTCGCCGAACCCCAAGCCCATTACATGAACGACGCCCAACAGGGCTTCTTCCGCGAACGGCTGCTGGCCCAGCGCACTGAGCTGCAGGAACGCATCGCCGCGGAATTCGACCTACTGCGCGAACAGGAACCCCACAGCGATCCCGCCGACATCGGCAGCGCCGAAGAACAGCGGCAATGGCAACTGCGCCTGCTGGAGCGGGAGAAGAAGCTTCTGGACAAGATCGACGAGGCCCTGGAGCGCCTGGCCCGTGGGGAATACGGCTGGTGCGCCGACACCGGCGAACCCATTGGCCTGCAGCGCCTGCTGCTGCGGCCCACCGCCACCCTGTGCATCGAAGCCAAAGAACGCCAAGAGCTGCGCGAACGCCACCAACGGGCGCTTTGACCCCGCCGCGAACCTGATGAGGAAACACCCATGACCGAGCGACTTCCCGTTACCGTGCTGTCCGGCTTTCTCGGCGCCGGCAAGAGCACCCTGCTCAATCACGTCCTGCGTAATCGCGACAACCTGCGGGTGGCGGTGATCGTCAACGACATGAGCGAGATCAACATCGACGGCAGCGAGGTGCAGCGCGATGTCAGCCTCAACCGCGCCGAAGAAAAACTGGTGGAAATGAGCAACGGCTGCATCTGCTGCACCCTGCGCGAAGACCTCCTGGAAGAGGTGGGCAAGCTGGCCCGCGACGGGCGTTTCGACTACCTGCTGATCGAATCCACCGGGATCTCCGAGCCGTTGCCGGTGGCGGAAACCTTCACCTTTCGCGACGAATCGGGCCAGAGCCTGGCCGATATTGCCCGTCTCGACACCATGGTCACCGTGGTCGACGGCATGAATTTCCTGCTGGACTACCAGGCCGCGGAAAGCCTGGCCAGCCGCGGTGAAACCCTGGGCGAGGAGGACGAGCGTTCGATCACCGACCTGCTGATCGAGCAGGTGGAGTTCGCCGACGTGATCCTGGTCAGCAAGATCGACCTGATCAGCAGCGCCGAACGCCAGGAACTGCTGGCGATCCTGGCGCGGCTCAATGCCCAGGCGGAGATCATCCCCATGGTCATGGGCCAGGTGCCCTTGGCCAAGATCCTCAATACCGGGCGTTTCGACTTTGAACGGGCGGCCCAGGCGCCGGGCTGGCTGCAGGAACTGCGCGGCGAGCATGTGCCGGAAACCCAGGAATACGGCATCGCTTCCACGGCCTACCGCGCCCGGCGACCCTTTCACCCGCAACGCTTCTTCGACTTCATCAACCGGCCCTGGGTCAACGGCAAGCTGCTGCGCTCCAAGGGCTTCTTCTGGCTGGCCAGCAAGTACCAGGAGGCGGGTAGCTGGTCCCAGGCCGGGGGCTTGATGCGCCACGGTTTCGCTGGGCGCTGGTGGCGCTTCGTGCCCAAGCAGCATTGGCCCCAGGACGAGGAAAGCACCGCCGCGATCCTGCACAACTGGACGGCGGACACCGGCGACTGCCGCCAGGAGCTGGTGTTCATCGGCCAGAACATCGACTTCGCCCGGCTCTGTGCCGAGCTCGACCTGTGCCTGCTGGATGACGATGAAATGGCCCTGGGGGTCGAGGGCTGGAGCCTGATGAGCGACCCTTTCGGCTCCTGGCATGAAGAGGAGGCGGCCTGATGCTGACCCTGAGTTCCCCGGTGACTCCACTGCGCCTTCCATTGACGGCCAAGAGTTTGCTGCGGCCTTGTGCGGTGCCGCAGGTTTCGCGGCGCGCGGCCATTGGCCAGACCCCGGCAGTGCTGGCCGAGGTGCTGGACGATGAGGTCAACCTCGGTCTGTGGCAGCGCCAGTTGCCGGCGCACATCGAGGATTTCGGCGAGTTGCTGTTGTCCCTCAATGAGCCATTGGCCGAGTCCCTGTCCCTGGAACTGCCGGATGAGGATTGCCCACCGAACCTGCAGGGCCTGGCGTCGGGCTTCCGCGATTTGCACGGTTATAACGGCTTTATCGCCGACGTTTCCTGGCTGGTCAGCGCCTTTGCCTGCCTGTTGGGCGCCAAGCGCGTCGGGTTGCGCCTGCGGGTGCTGGACAAGGCCATGTGTCCGCGTTTTCACGTCGACCATGTGCCGGTGCGCCTGATCACCACCTACGCCGGGATTGGCAGCCAGTGGTTGCGCGAGGGCGCGATGGATCGCCGCCAACTGGGGCAGGCCGCGGCCGAACCCAGGGACCCGGCATTGATCCAGCAGATCGGCACTGGTGAGGTGGCACTGTTCAAGGGTGAGAAGTGGCATGGCAACCAGGGCTTCGGCCTGATTCACCGTTCGCCGCAACCGGCGCCGGGGGAGCGGCGGCTGATCCTCACCCTTGATTGGCTGGGATGACCCGCCAGCGTTCGCGGGCAAGCCCGCTGCTACGGCGGTCGGCGGATTTTCGTCACGACCGGGAAGGGCGTAGCATCACCTCACAGGCTTTCCGGACCCCCTTCCCATGCTGCAGAACATTCCCACCCACGTGATCGCCGGCCCCCTGGGCGCCGGCAAGACCAGCCTGATCCGTCATCTGCTGAGCCAGCGCCCGGCCGCTGAGCGCTGGGCGGTGCTGATCAACGAGTTCGGCCAGATTGGCCTGGACGCGGCCTTGCTGACTCGCGATGAAGACGGCATCGCCCTCGGCGAGGTCGCCGGTGGCTGCCTGTGCTGCGTCAACGGCGCGCCGTTTCAGGTTGGGCTTGGGCGACTGTTGCGCAAGGCCAAGCCGGATCGGCTGTTCATCGAGCCGTCCGGCCTCGGCCACCCGGCGCAATTGCTCAAGCAACTGAGTGTTGCGCCCTGGCAAGGCGTGCTGGCGGTGCAGCCCTGTGTGCTGGTGCTGGATGCCCAGGCCCTGGCCGCCGGCAAAGCGCTGCCCCAGGCTCAGCAGGACGCCCTGGCCAGCGCCGGCTTGCTGGTGTTGAACAAGGACGAACTGCTCAGCGACAGCGATCGGCTGCGGGTGCTGGAGCAGTTGCCGGATATTCCCCTGTTCTGGACCCGCCACGCCGCCTTGCCCCTGGCCGAGCTGCCGGGCCTGGAGGCCAGCGCCGGGGCGGCGCTGGAACAGTTGGATGTTCCTCAGGGACTGGCACAGTTACCGGCGTTGTGGAGCGATCCACAGCAGCCGATCTGCCTCAGTCAGTCTCAGCAGGATGGCTGGAGCATTGGCTGGCGCTGGCACCCGAGCCAGCGCTTCGATCTGGTCCGGGTCGAGCACTGGCTGCAGAACCTCGACTGGCGTCGGGCCAAGCTGGTGATCCACAGCGACGAAGGCTGGCGCTCGGGCAATGGCCTGGATAATTCACCGCTGAACTGGCTGCCCAGCGAATGGCGCCGGGATTCACGCCTGGAGTTGATCTTCAGCACCCCTCAGGACATGGCGGCCCTGCAAGCCAGCCTCGCTGCCTGCCGCCTGTAGGCGTATCTCACGGCTTGAACTTGCGATGCTCTTCGCGCCACTGGCTCAGCTCGATCACCTCGGCGCTGGGCAGCGGCTCCTTGGCCTCGAACGGATAAGGCGCCAGCTCGATATGGGCGCTGTGGGCGCCGAACTGGGTGATGGTTCCGGCGTGACGGGTTTCGCCGGTCACGGTGAACTCGAAGTTGTAGATGCGCGCCAGGCGCCGGCGGCCATTGGCGTCCTTGACCAGGCCGATGCGCTTGAGCGCGACGTTGCCGTCCAACAGCTCGATATCCAGCCGCGCGCAGTGCTGCTTGACCCGCTCCAGCGCCCGCTCGCGCAGGCCGTGGTTGTGCCACAGCCAGGCGGCGCCGGTCGCCAGCAGCATCAGCACAAAGATGTTTCCAAGGGTCAGCATGAAGGTTTGCTCCAACGAAGTGGCATCAGCTTAACTGCGTCTCCGGTCTGTCGTACAGGCTGCGTTTAGTCGCATACTGCGCGGCTTGAATTCCACCGGTTTTATGGAAAATCCTGCATGAAACGTACGCCCCACCTGCTTGCGATCCAGTCCCATGTGGTTTTCGGCCACGCCGGTAACAGTGCTGCGGTGTTTCCCATGCAGCGGGTCGGGGTGAATGTCTGGCCCCTGAATACCGTACAGTTTTCCAACCACACTCAGTATGGTCACTGGGCCGGAGAAGTGCTGGCGCCGCAGCAGATTCCCGAGCTGGTGGAAGGCATCGCCGCCATTGGCGAGCTGGGCAACTGCGACGCGATCCTCTCCGGCTACCTGGGCAGCGCGGCCCAGGGCCGGGCGATTCTCAGCGGCGTGGCGCGGATCAAGGCGGTCAATCCCCGGGCCCTTTATCTGTGCGACCCGGTGATGGGGCATCCGGAAAAGGGCTGCAGCGTGCCGGCGGAGGTCAGCGACTTCCTGCTGGACGAGGCGGTGGCCATGGCCGACTTGCTGTGCCCCAACCAGCTGGAGCTGGACAGCTTCTGCGGACGCAAGCCGCAATCGCTGTTCGATTGCCTGGGCATGGCCCGTTCGCTGCTGGAGAAAGGCCCCAAGGCGGTGCTGGTCAAGCACCTGGACTACCCTGGCAAGCTGGCGGAAGGCTTCGAGATGCTGCTGGTGACCGCCGAGGGCAGCTGGCACTTGCGGCGTCCGTTGCTGGCGTTCCCCCGGCAGCCGGTGGGCGTGGGCGACCTGACTTCCGGGCTGTTCCTGGCCCGGGTGCTGTTGGGCGACAGCCTGGTGGCGGCGTTCGAATTCACCGCCGCGGCGGTGCATGAAGTGCTGCTGGAAACCCAGGCCTGCGCCAGCTACGAGCTGGAGCTGGTGCGGGCCCAGGATCGCATTGCCCATCCACGGGTGCGGTTTGAAGCGACGCCGATCGGCTTCTGATGGCGACCGGCGTGCAGTGACTCAGGCCTGCTCGGAGAACTGCACCGTCGGCGCCGGCTGCCGGAAGCCCCGGGTGTGCGCCGCCAGGTACAGCACGCCCAGGGCGAACCAGGCCAGGCCGATTCCCAGGGTCAGGGCCGAGAGGCTGGTCCACAGCCAGACGATCAGGCCAAAGCCGATCAACGGCAGCAGGCCGTATTGCAGCAGTCGTGCCCCGGTGCGCGGCTGACCCTGGCCCAGATGGCTCTTGATCACCGCCAGATTGACCACCGAGAACGCCACCAGCGCGCCGAAGCTGATCATCGACGCCAGGGTGGTCAGGTCGATGACCACCGCCAGCAATGACACCAGCGACACCAGGACAATTGCCACCACTGGGGTCTTGTAGCGCTCGGACAAGGTGCCGAACACCCGTCGTGGCAGGATGCCGTCGCGGCCCATGCTGAACAGGATGCGCGACACCGAGGCCTGTGACGCCAGGGCCGAGCCGGCGGCGCCGGCGACATAGGTGGCGGTGAAGAACATCTCCAGGAAGCGTCCGCCGGCGTGCAGCATCACCTCGCTGGCCGCCGAGTCGGCGTCCTTGAAGCTGCTGCCGGGGAAGGCCAACTGGCTGGTCATGGCCAGCAGGATGAACAGCAGGCCGGCGCCCAGGGTGGTGATAACGATCGCCCGTGGGATGTCCCGGCGCGGGTCGCGGGTTTCCTCGGCCAGGGTCGATACCGCGTCAAAGCCGAGGAACGACAGGCACAGCACCGCCGCCCCGGCCATCAGCGGCAACAGTCCGCCCTGACTGCCGTCGCCGACCCAGGGCGCGCTCAGGTCCAGGCTCTCGGCCCCGGCCAACTGGCGCATCACCAGGGCCACGAACACCACCACGAAGACCATCTGCGCACAGACGATCAGGTTGCTCATGCTCGACACCGAGCCGATGCCGCGAATGTTCAGCAGCGTCACCAGGCCGATGGTCGCCACCACGAAGACCCAGGCCGGCACGGCGGGAAAGGCCAGGTTGAGGAACAGACCGATCACCAGGTAGTTGATCATCGGCAGAAACAGGTAATCCAGCAGCAGCGACCAGCCGGCAAGAAAGCCGATGCCCGGGCCGAAACTGAGGCTGGCGTAGGAATAGGCCGAGCCGGCAATCGGGTATTTTTTGACCATGACGCTGTAGGACAGGGCGGTGAAGAGCATGGCCAACAGGGTGACCACGTAAGCAGCGGCGGTGCGTCCGCCGGTGATCTGGGTGACCACGCCGTAGGTGGTGAAGACGGTCAGCGGGACCATGTACACCAGGCCGAAGAACACCAGGGCCGGCAGCCCGAGGATGCGTCGCAACGAGGTGCCCTGGGCACTGTGGGTGAAATCGCCGGGGGCGAGGGCGGGATTGTCGGAGAGTGTATTGGCGCTGGGCATTGTTATTGTTCTCACGCGTTCGTGGGTTCGAAGGCTCCCCAAACGGGGAGTGCGCTTGTGCCTTGCCCATCGATTCTGGCAGCGGTGCCCCTGGGGCATAACTCTCTATGTGGTCAAAAAGGGATGGATCTGGCCATTCGGGATGACCGCAGAAGCCTGCTGGAAAGTGCGTGAGGGCAGGCAGCAGAGCGCTGAAGGCGCTGGGGAGGGTGACGCGGGGAGGACCGTCCGTGGTCCTGCTGAATCAGCGATGCAGCGGGGGGATCAAGGACCGTCGGCCTTGATTTCCTGGTAGCGCTTTTCCAGTTCCTGGCGGATCTGCCGGCGCTGCTGGGCCTGGATAAAGCGCCGCTTGCCGTCGGCGGTTTCGGGCTGCAGGGGCGGCACCTGGGCGGGTTTGCGCTGGTCGTCCACCGCCACCATGGTGAAGAAGCAGCTGTTGGTGTGGCGCACCGAGCGCTCGCGGATGTTCTCGGTCACCACCTTGATCCCCACTTCCATGGAGGTGTTGCCGGTGTAGTTGACCGAGGCCAGGAAGGTCACCAGTTCGCCGACATGCACCGGCTCGCGAAAGATTACCTGGTCCACTGACAAGGTCACCACGTAGCGACCGGCATAACGGCTGGCGCAGGCATAGGCGACCTCATCGAGGTATTTGAGCAGGGTGCCGCCGTGCACATTGCCAGAGAAATTGGCCATGTCAGGGGTCATCAATACCGTCATCGACAGCTGGGCGTTTCCGGGTTCCATAGCACGCTCACGGTTCTGGGCAGGGGTTGCTGGAGCACCTCTGCGGGTGCTGGGTTCAAGGTTTTCAAACCATCGATAACGGGACGCCGGGCCGGGCCACGCCGTCACGCCCCGGGGGATCTGTTTCCTAATATTGCACCGCCTTGCCGCCGGAAGTCGCGGTGTTAACCTGCAAAACACCCGTTCCAGGGCTTTTTCCGACACTCCTTAAGGATTTTTCCTACTGCCGATCAGAGCTTTCTAATTAGGCGATCTGCGCCGCCCAGCTTTCAAGGAGAACCCTGGCCATGCATGCCATCAGCTTCATTCAGGACCTGGCCGTGATCATGTTGGTCGCAGGCGTGGTGACCATTCTCTTTCATCGACTCAAGCAACCGGTGGTGCTGGGCTACATCGTCGCCGGCTTCCTCATCGGCCCGCACACGCCGCCCTTCGGCCTGATCCACGACGAACAGACCATCAAGACCCTGGCCGAGCTGGGGGTGATCTTCCTGATGTTCTGCCTGGGGCTGGAATTCAGCCTGCGCAAGCTGTTCAAGGTGGGGGCCACGGCCTTTATCGCGGCCTTTCTGGAAATTGTCCTGATGATCTGGATCGGCTATGAGATCGGTCGCTGGTTCGATTGGAGCACCATGGATTCGCTGTTCCTCGGGGCGATCCTGGCCATCTCCTCCACCACCATCATCGTCAAGGCACTCAACGACCTGAAGATGAAGAACGAGCGCTTCGCCCAACTGATCTTCGGCGTGCTGATCGTCGAGGACATCCTTGGCATCGGCATCATCGCCTTGCTGTCGAGCATCGCGGTCAGCGGCACGGTGAGCTCCGGCGAGGTGTTTTCCACGGTCGGCAAGCTCTCGCTGTTCATGATCGTGGCCCTGGTGGTGGGCATTCTGCTGGTGCCGCGCCTCTTGGCCTACGTGGCCAGGTTCGACAGCAACGAGATGCTGCTGATCACCGTGCTGGGGCTGTGTTTCGGTTTCTGCCTGCTGGTGGTCAAGCTGGAGTACAGCATGGTCCTGGGGGCCTTCCTGATTGGCGCGATCATGGCCGAGTCCCGTCAGTTGCTGAAGATCGAGCGCTTGATCGAGCCGGTTCGCGATCTGTTCAGCGCGATCTTCTTCGTCGCCATCGGTCTGATGATCGATCCGCAGATCCTCCTGCAATACGCCTGGCCGATTGCGGTGATCACCGTGGCGGTGGTCCTGGGCAAGCTGTTTTCCTGCGGCATGGGTGCCTTTATCGCCGGCAACGACGGCCGAACTTCGTTGCGCGTGGGGATGGGCCTGTCACAGATTGGCGAGTTTTCTTTCATCATCGCCGCCCTGGGCATGACCTTGCAGGTCACCAGCGACTTTCTCTACCCGGTGGCGGTGGCGGTATCCGCCATTACCACCTTGCTCACGCCCTATCTGATCCGCGCGGCCGATCCTTTGTCGTCGAAGTTGGCGGGGGTTGTGCCCCAGCGCCTGAGCCGGGTGCTGGGGATGTATGGCGAGTGGCTGCGCAGCATCCAGCCCCAGGGTGAGGGCGCTTTGCTGGCATCGATGATCCGCAAGATCCTGCTGCAGGTGGGTGTGAATCTGGCGCTGGTGGTGGCGATCTTCTTTGCCGGCGGTTATTTCGCCAGGCGCATTGGCGCTTATCTGGAGGTCTGGGTCAGCGATCCGAGCTGGCAGAAGGCGCTGATCTGGGGCGCAGCCCTGCTGCTGTCACTGCCGTTCCTGATCGCCGCCTATCGCAAGCTCAAGGCGCTGTCGATGCTGCTGGCGGAAATGGGGGTCAAGGCGGAGATGGCCGGGCGCCATACCCAGCGGGTGCGGCGGGTGATCGCCGAAGTGATTCCGATCCTGTCGCTGCTGGTGATCTTTCTGCTGCTGGCGGCGCTGTCGTCGAGCATCCTGCCGACCCTGGAGTTGCTGGTGCTGATTGCGGTGGTGGCGGCGGCGGTGGCCGCGGTGTTGTGGCGCTGGTTCATCCGCGTGCACACGCGGATGCAGGTGGCGCTGATCGAAACCTTCGATCACAGCAAGGACAACGGCGGGCATTGACCTTGCCGCTCGCCAGCAGAGCGCTGGCGAGCCTGTCCGTCGCTGCAGTCGACTCAGCTTTCCAGCCAGACGTCCCGTGCCCAGTGCCACACCGATTCCCAGGATTCTTCGGTGATCAGCTCTTCTTCGCCGGACCACAGCACCACGGTGCCGTCTTCCTCGACGCAGTAGTAGTCGTCGCCGTCCTGGCAGATCGGGATCAGCTCCCGCGGCACGCCCATGTCCCAGGCGGTGGCGGCCACTTCCGGCAGGTAGGTGTGGGATTGCGGGTCGGTGACGGTGACCGGCTCCAGGCTGCCGTAAACCACATCGCTGACGGTCAACAGGAACTCTTTGAAGACGAACGGGATATTGATGAACAGCTGTTCCTCAATTTCCACCAGCAGGTCTTCGTCCGGCAGTTCCAGGGGGACGGGTACCGGTTCGTTGGCTTCTCGGAGTTGTTCGATGACTTCTTCCACGGCCTGGGTCCTCTTAGCTCTATGGCGCGGTTGTTTGACGGCGGTTTATACAGTAGCTCGCTATAAGTGCAATCGTGAAATGCAAAACCCCGACTTGAGTCGGGGTTTTGCCTTACTGCTGTGACAACGGCATGAATCAACCGTTCTGGCGGATACCTGCCACCAGCCATGGCTGGTTGTCGCCCTGGGCGCGTTCCATGTTCCAGCTTTCGCTGAACACTTCGCCCTGGTCGAAGCGCGAGGTCTTCGACACACCGCTGAAGGTCAGGGTGGCGATGGTCTTGTCGGCACGGTCATCCACGCCTTCCAGTTGCACTTGCAGGTTGTCGATGTAGGTCGACTGGAAGCCGTCGCCCAGATCGGCACGTTCCTGCTTGAGGAACTGCAGCATCTGCGGTGTCACGAACTCGGCGATCTTGTCCATTTCATTGGCGTCCCAGTGTTGCTGCAGGGACTGGAAGTGGTTGCGCGCCGCTTCAATGAAGCGCTCTTCGTTGAACCAGGCCGGAGCGTTGATCACAGGACGTGCGGCAGGTGCTGCCGAGCCACCGAAGATCGAGCCGCCAGCGGGTTGCTGAGGTTCGAACGCCTCGCGCTGCATGGGCGCGTGGCCGGCTGGAGCGAACTGCTCCTGCTGCTTGCGACGGCGTGCGGCGATGAAGCGGAAGATCACAAAGGCGATGACCGCCATGATCAGGATGTCGAAGATCTGCATGCCCTGGAAGCCGCCGCCCATGAACATGGAGGCCAGCAGACCACCGGCGGCGATGCCGGCCAGAGGGCCGAGCCAGCGCGAAGCGCCACCGGCCTTGGCCGCGGCACCTGCAGCACCGGCTGCGCCAGCGGTGGCGGCAGCGGCAGGCGCGCCCGGAGTGGCCGGGGCCGCCTGGCGAGTCTGGTGGGTTGGGGCAGCGCCGGCGCTTTTGCCGCCACCGAAGCGCTTGGCGTTGGCGTCGAGGCTCATCGTCAGGCCGATGCACAGCGCCATGGCGATGCTAAGAAAACGTTTCATAAAGGGGGTTCCCATTTGTGGATGGCACGCGCGCCATATTGCACAGGTCAAGTGTCAGTGGCGAGCGGCATAATGTTTCGGGCTTTTGCCTGACAGGCTCGGTTCAGCTCCGTTCGCCGGCATGCTCGCCGCTAGGGTTTTGGTCCTCAAGGACGCGGCTTTGGTTCAATCCCGCCGCCGTTCAGCGACGCAGTGCCAGCAGCACGACGCCGGCGGTGATCAGGCCGATTCCGCCCCATTGCCGCAGATCGAGTTTCTCTCCCAGCAAGGCCACGCCAATGAGGGCCACGAACACCACGCTGAGCTTGTCCACCGGTGCTACCAGGGAAGCCGGGCCAAGTTTCAGGGCACGGAAATAGCACAGCCAGGAGGCCCCGGTGGCCAGCCCGGACAGCAGCAGGAACAGATAGCTCTTGGCGGAAATCGATCCCAGGGACTGATATTGGCCCGTTGCGTACAAAATCAAGGCCAGGCTGACCAGTACCACCACGGTGCGCAGCAGGGTGGCGAAATCCGAGTTGACGTTTTCTATCCCGACTTTGGCGAAGATAGCCGTCAAAGCGGCGAAAGTGGCCGAGAGCAGCGCCCAGAATGTCCACGAAGAAAAAAAGCCTGAACCCATGTTCGCGCTGCCTTTTCTGCACCAACTGGAGGAGCCGGCTTGCCGGCGAAGAGGCCCGGGAGCCGATCTTCGCCAGTGAGATTCGCTGGCGAGCCAGCTCCTACGGATCGTGTGGGGTTAGATGGCTTCCAGCTTGGCGTAGCCGAGCATCAGCCATTTGCTGCCTTCGCTGAAGTTGACCTGGACCCGGGCCTGGGCGCCGGCGCCTTCGAAGTTGAGGATTACCCCATCGCCGAACACCGAATGGCGCACGGCCTGGCCGAGACTCAGGCCGGTGTCCGGAATCTCGCTGCCGCCGAACAGGCTGCTGGTGCTCTGCGACTGGCCACCGCCGAAAGGCCGGCTGACGCTGTTGGACAGGCGCACTTCCTGGATCAGCCCCTTGGGCACCTCGCGGACGAAGCGCGACACCTTGTTGTAGGTTTCGCTGCCATATAGACGACGGGTTTCCGCATAGGTCATCACCAGGTTCTGCATGGCCCGGGTGATGCCCACGTAGGCCAGGCGGCGTTCTTCCTCAAGACGGCCGGGCTCTTCCAGGCTCATCTTGTGCGGGAACAGGCCTTCTTCCATGCCCACCAGGAACACGTAGGGGAACTCCAGGCCCTTGGCGCTGTGCAGGGTCATCAGCTGCACGCTGTCTTCGTGCTCGTCGGCCTGGGTATCGCCGGCTTCCAGGGAGGCGTGGCCGAGGAAGGCCGCCAGGGGCGTCAGGTCCTCGTCTTCTTCGCTGTTCTCGAAGTTGCGCGCGGCGCTCACCAGTTCCTCAAGGTTTTCCACCCGGGCCTGGCCTTTCTCGCCTTTTTCCGCTTCGTGGTAGGCGATCAGCCCGGACTGCTCGATCACCGTCTGGGTCATCAGGTGCAGAGGCATTTCCAGGGTCTTGGCGGCGAGGTTCTCGATCAGTTCGATAAAGGCCCCAAGGGCGCTGGCCGCGCGACCGGTCAGGCCTTTATTGGCCACCAGCTGGCGCATCGCTTCCCACATCGACACATCGCTGTGGCGCGCGTGTTCGCGGATGGCTTCGACGGTCTTCTCGCCGATGCCCCGGGCCGGCACGTTGATCACCCGCTCCAGGGCCGCGTCGTTGCCACGGCCTTCCAGCAAGCGCAGGTACGCCATGGCGTTCTTGATCTCGGCCCGCTCGAAGAAGCGCTGGCCGCCATAGATGCGGTACGGAATGCGCTCGCGCAGCAGGGCCTCTTCCAGCACCCGGGACTGGGCGTTGGAGCGGTAGAGAATGGCGATGTCGCTGCGGGCCAGGCCGGTCTTCAGCGCGCTTTCGATGGTTTCCACCACATAGCGGGCTTCATCGTGCTCGTTGAAGGCGGCGTACAGGTTGATGGCTTCGCCGTCGCCGCCGTCGGTCCACAGCTCCTTGCCCAGGCGCCCGGTGTTGTTGGCGATCAGGGCGTTGGCGGCCTTGAGGATGCCGGCGGTGGAGCGGTAGTTCTGCTCCAGGCGGATCACTTCGGTGTCCGGGAAATCGGCGGAATACTGATGGATGTTCTCGATTTTCGCCCCGCGCCAGCCGTAGATCGACTGGTCGTCGTCGCCCACCACCATCAGGCTGTCGCCACCCTGGGCCAGCAGTCGCAGCCAGGCGTACTGCACGGCGTTGGTGTCCTGGAACTCGTCCACCAGCACGTGGCGGAAGCGCTTCTGATAGTGCGCCAGCAGGCCCGGGTGGTCGCGCCACAGGTCCAGGGCGCGCAGCAGCAGTTCGGAGAAGTCGATGACCCCGGCGCGCTGGCAGGCGGCCTCGTAGGCCTCATAGATGCTGCGCATGGTGGCCAGGAACAGGTCGCCGCTGGCCTGGATATGTTGTGGGCGCAGGCCTTCGTCCTTCTGCCCGTTGATGAACCACTGGGCCTGGCGGGCCGGCCAGCGTTGCTCGTCCAGGCCCAGCTCGCGGATCACCCGCTTGACCAGGCGTTGCTGGTCGTCGCTGTCGAGGATCTGGAAGGTCTGGCTCAGGCCGGCTTCCTGCCAGTGGGCCCGCAGCAGGCGGTGCGCCAGGCCGTGGAAGGTGCCGACCCACATGCCGGCCGGGTTGATGCCCAGCAATTGCTCGATGCGGTGGCGCATCTCGGCGGCGGCCTTGTTGGTGAAGGTCACCGACAGGATCGAGTGGGGCGAGGCGTTCTCGACCTGGATCAACCAGGCGATACGGTGCACCAGCACACGGGTTTTGCCGGAGCCAGCACCGGCCAGGACCAACTGACGACCCACGGAGGCGGCTACGGCCTGGCGTTGGGCATCGTTGAGGGAGTTCAACAGGAGGGAGAGATCATCGCGCATCGGGGCATTCTAGGGGGCCGCGCCACCCCGGGCAAACCCGGCTTTGCATTAGCCGATAAAACAACCGCGGGTGACGACCGGTCGGTCACAGGTCGCAGCCTTCGGCGCTTCAAGTCCGGGCTGTTGCGCCGTGGATTGCTGGGGGATCGGTTTTATCGATTTTATGACTTGGAGCAGTTTGGCTCGCGCCTTTGCTTGTGTATGCTCCGCCGACGTTTCGGGCTCAACCATTATAAGAACACTGCCTATGACCCATAATCCCGACCTGTCCGGACCCCTGGTGGAGCCGCGGGTTATTCTTCTGCGCTACGCCGTAGAGATAGCGGTGGAACGCACGCGTCTGCTGTATCAGGGCTCGCTGCTGCCGACCCTGTTCATGTTGCTCAATGGTCTGGTGTGCACCTGGCTGCTCTGGAGCCCGGCGCGCTATCTGTTGCTCAGTGTGTGGATGGTCTGGCTGCTGGCCCTGGTGGCCTTGCGGGTGATTCAGGTAGCGGCTTTCGATTCGGCAATCCCCAGTCGCCAGGCACAGCCGGTCTGGCAGCGCATGTTTCTCCTGGGCTCGACGGTCAGTGGCCTGACCCTGGCCTGCGCCGGCATTGCCCTGGTGCCCACCGACAACTTTCTCCAGCAGGCCTGGGTCTTCGGCCTGATCGGCGCGGCCATTCTTTCGGCCAGCGTGGCCTATGCGGTCAGCCTGCAAGCCTTTCTTTCCTTCACCTTGCCTTGCCTGCTGCCGGCGATTGCCTACCTGTTCTGGGGCGGTGACGAGCAGCAGCGGGGCTGGGGCTGGCTGGGGCTGATTCTCTTGGTGTCCCTGAGCGTGGTGGCCTGGCAGGTCAATCGCCTGATCCAGCGCGGCTTGCTGCGACGCTTTCAGAATCAGGCCTTGATCGAGCACCTGCAGGACGCCCAGAGCCGCAGCAACCAGCTCAACCGAGAGCTGGCCCGGGAAGTGGAACAACGCCGTCGCGCCGAGGAGCAATTGCGCGAGGCCCAGGCCGGACTGGAGCAGCGGGTGGCTCAGCGCAGCCTGGAGCTGGACGCGGCCAACCAGGCCCTGAGCAAGAGCGAGGCGCGCCTGGCCCTGGCCCTGGATGCCAGCGAACTGGGTTTGTGGGACTGGAACCTGCAGACCGACGAGGTCCATCACACCCAGCTCAAGGAGCTGTTCGGCCTGGAGCCGGAGGACGTCACGGCGATGCTCAGCCACCTCAAGCCGCGTCTGCATCCCGAGGATCTGCCCGTGCTCAAGCGTGCCCTGGTGGAACACCTCAAGGGCCGCAGCGAGGACTATCAGGTGGAATACCGGGTGCGCCATGGCGATGGCCGCTGGGTGTGGATCGAGGACCGTGGTCGGGCGGTGGAGCGCAGCCCCGACGGACGGGTGCTGCGCATGGTGGGCACGCGGCGCGACATCAGTGCCGACAAGGAGCTCGAAGCGCAGCGCGACCTGGCCGCCACGGTGTTCGAGGCGGCCAGCGAAGGGATTGTCATCCTGGACCCCGATTACGCCCTGATCGCCGCCAACCAGGCCTTCAGTCTGGTCACCGGCTATCAGGTCGAAGACATGCTCGGGCGCAACGTGGTGGAGCTGTCCTGCAGCCGCGACGCCCGTCGTCACTATCCGATGATTCATCAGGCCCTGGAGCAGCACGGCAGCTGGCAGGGCGAACTGGTGGAAACCCGCAAGAATGGCGAGCTTTATCCGCAGTGGCTGCAACTGAACGTCGTGCGCGACAGGCGGGGGAAAGTCCGGCATATCGTGGGCTTCTTCGCCGATCTGTCAGCCCGACGTGAATCCGAGGAGCGCATGCGCTACCTCACCCACTACGACGAGCTCACCGGGCTGGCCAACCGTTCGCTGTTCCGCGAGCGCCTGCGCGAGGCCCATCAGCGGGTGCGCCAGGGCAGCCGCAGCCTGGCCTTGCTGCACATCAATCTGGATCGCTTCAAGCTGCTCAATGACAGCCTCGGCCATGAAGTGGCCGACCAGCTGTTGCAGAAAATGGCCCGGCGGCTGGTCAACGCGCTACCGGAAGCCGACACCATCGCCCGCTTGTCCGGGGACGAGTTCGCCGTGCTGTTCGATGCCTACGGCAGCCTGTCGAGCCTGACCCGGGTGGCGACCCGCTTGCTGAGCAAGTTGCGCCTGCCGATCACCGTCGAGGGCCACGAGTTGGTGGTCAGCGCCTCCATGGGCATCAGCATGCTGCCGGACAGTGCCCGGGAGATCGCCGCCCTGGTCAGCCAGGCGAACATGGCCATGGCCCATGCCAAGCACCTGGGCGGCAACAACTTCCAGTTCTATACCGAAAGCCTGCAAGCCAGCACCCTGGAGCGGCTGCAACTGGAGAACCAGCTGCGCAAGGCCATCGAAGAAGACCAGCTGATGGTCTTCTACCAACCCAAACTGTGCCTGGCCACGGGCCGCCTGAATGCTGCCGAGGCCCTGGTGCGCTGGGATCACCCGACCATGGGCCGGGTGCCGCCGGGCGACTTTATCGGTCTGGCGGAAGAAACCGGGCTGATCGGCCCCATTGGCGAATTCGTCTTGCGCCAGGCCTGCCGGCAAGCCTGTGAATGGCAGCGCCAGGGCCTGGAGCCGATTCGCGTGTCGGTCAACCTGTCGGTGTATCAGCTGCGCCAGGGCAAGCTGGTGAGCCTGGTGCGCCAGGTGCTGGAGGAGACCGGTCTGGAGCCGCACCTGCTGGAGCTGGAGCTGACCGAAAGCCAGTTGCTGGACAGTGTCGAGCACATCATCGCCACCTTCCGGCAACTGCGCGCCCTGGGGGTGAAGCTGGCCATCGACGACTTCGGCACCGGTTACTCGTCCCTGAGTTACCTCAAGCGGATTCCGGTGGACTACGTGAAGATCGACCAGGCCTTTATCCGTGGGCTGGCCGACGGAGGCGAGGATGCCGCCATCACCCGGGCGATCATTGCCATGGCCCATGGGCTGTCGCTGAAGGTGGTGGCCGAGGGCGTTGAAGAGCCCGGCCAACTGACGTTCCTGCGGGCCGAACACTGCGATGAAGTGCAGGGCTATCTGATCAGTCGCCCGGTGAACGCCGAAGGCCTGGCGCTGCTGTTGCAGGCCCAGACCCGCTAGCCTTTATCGGCGTTCGCCACAACGGCTACATAAGGCGTACCCGGCTGAAAATGGGGGGTAGGACGGCAACTTCGTGATGCATTGAGCAGGCAAAAAGACGATTCCTGTAGTATAACTACAAGCTTGCTACATCTCCGGCGTCAGCCAATAACAATGAGTCCAGCCCTTTGAACCTGTTGCAGCACATCGCTCAGTCACGTCATCTGTTACGCAAATCGGAACTCAAGGTCGCCGATCACGTGCTCCTTGATCCTGCGGCGGTGATGCACAGTTCCATGGCGGATCTGGCCCACAGCGTGGGCATCAGCGAACCGACCATCGTGCGCTTCTGCCGGGCCATCGGTTGCTCCGGTTTTCAGGACCTGAAGCTCAAATTGGCCCAGAGCCTCGCCGCTGGTGCCAGCTTCGGCCAGTTCGCGATCCATGAAGACGACTCCGTCGCCGACTACAGCCTGAAGATCTTCGACACCACCCTGCACACCCTGATGGAAGTGCGCGAGAAGCTCGACCCGGTGGCCCTGCAGCAGGCGGTGACCGCCATGTCCCAGGCCCAGCGCGTCGAGTTCTACGGCTTCGGCGCTTCCGGCGCGGTGGCAGCGGACGCCCAGCACAAGTTCTTCCGCCTGCTGCTGACCGCGGCGGCCTATTCCGACCCGCACATGCAGGCGATGTCGGCGGTGACCCTCAAGCCCACCGACGTGGCCATCTGCATTTCCCAGTCCGGGCGTTCCAAGGACCTGCTGATCACCGCCAATCTGGTGCGTGAAAGCGGCGCCTCGCTGATCACTCTGTGCCCGAGCCAGACGCCCTTGGCCGAGTTGTCCACGGTCAACCTGGCCATCGATGTGCATGAAGACACCGAGATCTACACCCCGCTGACCTCGCGTATCGCTCACCTGGTGGTGATCGACGTGCTGGCCATGGGCGTGGCCATGGCCCGCGGGCCGAGCCTGGTCAACCACCTCAAGAGCGTCAAGCGCAGTCTGCGCAGCCTGCGTCTGTCGCCCAAGTCGGTCAAAGCCCTGGACGACTGAGCCTCTCTGGCCGGTGATAAGGCCTCTGGGCTGCGCATCGCACTGACGGACGCCTGCGCTGGCAAGCCAGCTCCTACAGAGAGCTGGGCGCTGTGAATGTTCATCGTCCTGTAACCGACCCGCCGCCAAACCGTAACCGCCGACGTCCATCGTGAAGCTTCCGTACTCGCATTGGGAGACTCGAAATGGCCCGGCCTTACGAAGAGAGTAACAGCGCCGTCAAGACCCGTCGTCAGCAGGAAGACCAGCGCCGCATGGAATTTCGTCGTGCGATCGAACACCGCTTCGAGCTGCGTCAGTTGCAGCAGGAAATCAACGATTACCCCGAGCTTGAGGCCGTCAATTACTGGCAGGCGGCACCCGCGGCTTCCCGTCGAAGCGTTCAACCAGCCCGCTGATCTGCACCCGTTCGCTGCGGATGAATCCCAGGAACGCATGCGCTACCGGTGACAGGCGTTTGGCTTTGGCCTGCACCAGGCACCAGCTGCGAAGCAATGGCAGCTCTTCGACCGGCAACTCGATCAACCCGCCGGTCGCCAACTCAAGGTTCAGGGCGTGGCGCGTCAGCAAGGCCACGCCCAGACCCGCCCGCACGCACTCACGCTGAGCCTCCGCCGACGACACTTCGAGGATCTGGGTGAAGTGCACGCGCTTCTCCTTGAAGTACTCCTCGCAGGCCAGGCGCGTGCCCGAGCCCGGCTCGCGCAGCACCAGGGTGTAGGGCTCCAGATCCTGCAGGCGCAGCGGCCCCATGTGGCTCAGCGGGTGGTCCGGCGGCGCCACGGCGACGATCGGGTTGTTGAGAAACGGCAGGAATTCCAGCTCCATGTCCTGGGGCACCATGGACATGATCACCAGGTCGTCGCGGTTGTCCGAGAGGCGGCGGATCACCTGGGCGCGGTTGACCACCGTCAGTTGCAAATGCACTTCCGGATGCTGGCGCTTGAAGGCGGCGAACAGGTGCGGCACGAAGTACTTGGCGCTGGATTCGATGGCCAGCTTGAGCTGGCCCTGCAGCGAGCCCTGCATGTCCGAGAGCTGCATGTCGAGGTTTTCCAGGCGCCCGAAGATGTCGCGGCTGGCCCGTTGCAGGGCCTCGGCGGCTTCGGTCATGTAGAGCTTCTTGCCGACGTAATCGAACAGCGGCTGGCCGATCAGTTCCTCCAACTGACGGATCTGCAGGCTGACCGCGGGCTGGGTGAGATTCATTTCATCGGCGGCGCGGCTGTAGGAGCGTAGATCGCAGACTTCATTGAAAATCTGCAACTGACGTAATGTCATTCTCATCAAGGACTTACGCATTTGTGGAGTGCTCGCGCCAAGGGCTGGTGGCGTGACTATAAGTCTTTACTTATGCCCAACCCAATAATTATTGATTTTTGTTAATCCCTCTTCAGAGCTAGTGTGACGCGGCGACTGACCTGAAACATTTGGTCACGCGCCGACTCGGTCTAGCGGGTCGTTTGTTCCAACGGCTCAAGGGAACCTCCAAGTGATAAAAAAGATCCTGATCGCCAACCGTGGTGAGATCGCCGTGCGAATCGTGCGTGCCTGCGCCGAGATGGGCATCCGTTCGGTAGCGATCTTCTCCGACGCCGATCGCCATGCCCTGCATGTGAAGCGCGCGGATGAGGCCCACAGCATTGGCGCCGAGCCGCTGGCCGGCTACCTGAACCCGCGCAAACTGGTGAACCTGGCGGTGGAAACCGGCTGCGATGCCCTGCATCCCGGCTATGGCTTTCTTTCGGAAAACGCCGAACTGGCAGACATCTGCGCCGAACGCGGCGTCAAGTTCATTGGCCCGTCGGCGGAAGTGATCCGCCGCATGGGCGACAAGACCGAAGCCCGTCGCAGCATGATCAAGGCCGGCGTACCGGTGACCCCGGGCACCGAAGGCAACGTCGCGGATATCCACGAAGCCCTGGCCGAAGGCGACCGCATCGGCTACCCGGTGATGCTCAAGGCCACCTCCGGTGGTGGCGGGCGTGGCATCCGTCGCTGCAACAGCCGCGAAGAGCTGGAGCAGGCCTTCCCCCGAGTCATTTCCGAAGCCACCAAGGCCTTCGGTTCGGCGGAAGTGTTCCTGGAAAAGTGCATCGTCAATCCCAAGCACATCGAAGCGCAGATCCTCGGTGACAGCTTTGGCAACGTGGTGCACCTGTTCGAGCGCGACTGCTCGATCCAGCGCCGCAACCAGAAGCTCATCGAGATCGCCCCGAGCCCGCAGCTGACCCCCGAACAGCGCGCCTACATCGGCGACCTGTCGGTGCGTGCGGCCAAGGCCGTGGGCTACGAGAACGCCGGCACCGTGGAGTTCCTGCTCGCCGAGGGCGAGGTGTACTTCATGGAAATGAACACCCGGGTGCAGGTGGAACACACCATCACCGAGGAAATCACCGGCATCGACATCGTCCGCGAGCAGATCCGCATCGCCTCGGGCCTGCCACTGTCGGTGAAGCAGGAAGACATCCACCACCGTGGTTTCGCGTTGCAGTTCCGCATCAACGCCGAAGACCCGAAGAACAACTTCCTCCCCAGCTTCGGCAAGATCACCCGTTACTACGCGCCCGGCGGTCCCGGCGTGCGCACCGACACGGCGATCTACACCGGCTACACCATTCCGCCGTTCTACGACTCCATGTGCCTGAAACTGGTGGTCTGGGCCCTGACCTGGGAAGAGGCGATGGACCGTGGCCTGCGCGCCCTGGACGACATGCGCCTGCAAGGGGTCAAGACCACCGCCGCCTACTACCAGGAAATCCTGCGTAACCCGGAATTCCGTAGCGGTCAGTTCAACACCAGTTTCGTTGAGAGCCACCCGGAACTGACCAACTACTCGATCAAGCGCAAACCCGAAGAGCTGGCCCTGGCCATCGCCGCCGCCATCGCCGCCCACGCAGGCCTTTGAATGCAGCCGCAAGCTGTCAGCGGCAAGCTGCAAGTAGACGCCGATCGGCTTTTACTGGCGGCTTGTAGCTTGGAGCTTGCCGCTATGAGGAGATACCAATGACTAAAAAGATCTTCGTTACCGACACCATCCTGCGCGACGCCCACCAATCGCTGCTGGCCACCCGCATGCGCACCGAAGACATGCTGCCGATCTGCGACAAGCTCGACAAAGTCGGCTACTGGTCGCTGGAAGTCTGGGGCGGCGCGACCTTCGACGCCTGCGTGCGCTTCCTCAAGGAAGACCCTTGGGAACGCCTGCGCCAACTGCGCGCGGCGCTGCCCAACACCCGCCTGCAAATGCTCCTGCGCGGGCAGAACCTGCTGGGCTACCGCCACTACAGCGACGACGTGGTCCGGGCCTTCGTGGCCAAGGCGGCGGTCAACGGCATCGACGTGTTCCGCATCTTCGACGCCATGAACGACGTGCGTAACCTGCGGGTCGCCATCGAAGCGGTGAAGGCCGCCGGCAAGCACGCCCAGGGCACCATCGCCTACACCACCAGCCCGGTGCACACCATCGAAGCCTTCGTGGCCCAGGCCCAGCAGATGGCAGCCATGGGTTGCGACTCGATCGCGATCAAGGACATGGCCGGCCTGCTGACCCCTTACGCCACCGGCGAGCTGGTCAAGGCGCTGAAGGCCGAGCTGTCGCTGCCGGTGTTCATCCACTCCCACGACACCGCCGGCCTGGCCGCGATGTGCCAGCTCAAGGCCATCGAGAACGGTGCCGACCATATCGACACCGCCATCTCCAGCTTCGCCTGGGGCACCAGCCACCCGGGCACCGAGTCCATGGTCGCCGCCCTTAAAGGCAGCGAGTTCGACACCGGCCTGGACCTGGAGCTGCTGCAAGAGATCGGCCTGTACTTCTACGCCGTGCGCAAGAAGTACCACCAGTTCGAAAGCGAATTCACCGCGGTCGACACCCGAGTGCAGGTCAACCAGGTGCCGGGCGGGATGATTTCCAACCTGGCCAACCAGTTGAAAGAGCAGGGCGCGCTGAACCGCATGGGCGAAGTGCTGGCCGAGATTCCGCGGGTGCGTCACGACCTGGGCTACCCGCCGCTGGTGACCCCGACCTCGCAGATCGTCGGCACTCAGGCGTTCTTCAACGTCCTGGCCGGCGAGCGCTACAAGACCATCACCAACGAAGTGAAGCTCTATCTGCAGGGCGGCTACGGCAAGGCCCCGGGCCAGGTCGACGAAAACCTGCGGCGCCAGGCCATCGGCAGCGAGGATGTGATCGATGTGCGTCCGGCCGACCTGCTGAAGCCGGAAATGACCAAGCTGCGCGGCGAAATCGGTGCCCTGGCGCATTCCGAAGAAGACGTGCTGACCTACGCCATGTTCCCGGACATCGGGCGCAAATTCCTCGAAGAGCGTGAGGCCGGCACCCTGGTTCCGGAAGCGCTGCTGCCGATTCCTGAAGCCGGCGGCGTCAGCAAGCCGGGCGGTGAAGGCGTGCCGACCGAGTTCGTCATCGACGTCCACGGCGAAACCTACCGCGTCGACATCACCGGCGTCGGGGTCAAGGCCGAAGGCAAGCGCCACTTCTACCTGTCCATCGACGGCATGCCGGAAGAAGTGGTGTTCGAGCCGCTCAACGAGTTCGTCGGCGGCGGTGGCAGCAAGCGCAAGCAGGCCAGCGCGCCGGGCCATGTCAGCACCACCATGCCGGGCAATATCGTCGATGTGCTGGTCAAGGCAGGCGACGTGGTCAAGGAAGGTCAGGCGGTGCTGATCACCGAAGCCATGAAGATGGAAACCGAAGTCCAGGCAGCCGTCGCCGGCAAGGTGGTGGCGATCCACGTGGCCAAGGGCGACCGGGTCAACCCGGGCGAAATCCTCATCGAAATCGAGGGCTGAATTCAGGCCCTCAGCTGCAACGGTTTACCTCGGGGGAGCTACGGCTCCCCTTTTTTTTGCTTTTCTGAAGTGTCATTTAATGCATTTTTTGGGAGGAATATTTTATTGAAATGCATTTTGATGTACTTATAGGCGTATTAGCTTGGAAAAACTGCAATATAATGCACGGATGATTGAAGCGGAACATCTCTTGAAGTGCAGCAAATGACAGGTACCCCAATGCTCCGGCTGACGTTGCAGCTCTACTGCGCAGGCGCGTGGGCCGATGCCATGACCCTGAGTTTCGACAACCCTGAAGAGGGCTTTGCCAGCCCGTGCAGCTTCGGTTATGTCCCGCAGTACCTGGTGGACAACCTGGACGCTGTTGCCAGCCCGCTGGGCCGTTCGGTCAGTGCCCAGATACCTCTGGGATGGGAGCCCTGGCGAGAGGACCGGGCGCCGGCCTTTCTTTATGACCTGGTCGCCACGCCGGCGACGCGCGGCTTTTTGCTCCGGCAGATCGGCCATGAGCGGCCCGATGGCATGGGCAGCGAGTTGTTCCTCCTGGCCCGAAGCACCGCGGCGCCCATTGGCCATCTGCGGATCAAGGAATCCCTGGCAGGGCTGCACAGGCGTCCGGCCCTGGGCTTCACCCGGGAACAGGTGGTGACCCTGGATAACCGTTTTCTTGAATACGCCCATGAACAGGCGGCGGCCTTGGGTGGCACGGCGAGCATCGGCGACGAAGCGCCCAAGCTGTTGCTGACAGAAAACCGCGAGGGCTTGTTGTACCCCGATGCGCTGCTCGATGACGCTTATGCCGCGCGTCATTGGTGGGTGAAGCTCCCCCGTCACCCGGCTTCGCCGAATGCCTGCGACATCCTCAGAAGCGAGTTCCATTATTACCGGGCGCTGCAGCAGCTGGGTATCGAGACGTTCCCGGCGCCTGGGCTGGCGCTGGAGGAGGGGCGTCGGCCAAGCCTGTGGATGCAGCGTTTTGATCGTCGGCTGACGCCCGCCGGAGTCGAGCGTCTGGCGGTGGAGTCGATCTACTCCCTGGCCGGGCTGGTGGGCCATGGCCTGGGCATGCGCCATACCGAGGTCCTGGGGATCCTCGCCGAACTTTGGCGCGCCACCGGCCAGGAGGCATTGATCCCCGAGCTGGTGGCGGACTATCTGCGGCGCGATCTGCTCAACAGGATCCTCGGCAACACGGACAATCATGGCCGCACGCTTGCGGTGGTTCGCACGGATACACAGGTGCGCCTGGCCCCGATCCATGACCTGGCGCCCAAGGTCATGGATGACCAGGGGATTGCCCGCACCACCAAATGGCCCGGACGCATGGAGGTGGCCGGTGACGTCGACTGGCGCCTGGTATGCGCCAGCCTCAAGCCGCTGCTCGACCCTGAAGCCGCCCTGACGCGCCTGCGCGCAGATGCCGAACAGCTGCGGGCCCTGCCGGACCTGCTAAGTGCCGGCGGCTTGCCCGAAGCCACCTTCAATCACCCGCGCATTCACCTGCGCGATCTGGACCGACGCCTGCAGGAGTGGGGATTGCGATGAACATGACTGTGGAAGAACGCGGCGCCCTGATCGACGACATCCAGCAGGAAATGGCCGGCGGTCGCTTGTCGATTGGCGATGCGGTCAAGCGCCTGCGCACCGAAGTCACCGGACTGCATCAGAGCCAGTTCGCCAGGATGTGCCGGATTTCCCTGCGTACCCTGATCCATCTCGAACACGGTGACGGCAACCCGACCCTCAAGTCACTGAACGCGGTGTTCAAGCCATTCGGCCTGCAGATGGGGGTGGTGAAAGTGCAGAGAACCAGCCGCGCCCGTTCGCTGCTCGATGAGCTTGAGCGTTCGGCAAGAAGCCCGGGTGCTCCCGGGCCCTCGCTTGAACCTCAACCGCGCTTGGCGTAGCCCTTGCCGTAATGCCTTTCCATCCGCGCCTGGATCAGTTCCAGGCCGATGGACAGCAGCCAGTAGATCAGCGCCGCGGTGCTCAGCATCTCGATGTAGCGGTAGCTGGAGCGGCCATAGGACTGGGCCAGGAACATCACCTCCCAGACCCCCATCACCGAGATCAGCGACGAGTCCTTGAGCATCGAGATGAACTGGTTGGTGGCCGGCGGAATGATGGTGCGCATGGCCTGGGGCAGGGTCACCTGCCAGAAGATCACGCTGTCGCTCATGCCCAGGGCCAAGGCCGCCTGGCGTTGGCCGTGGGCCACGCCGAGGAGGCCGGCGCGGAAAATCTCGCTGAGGTAGGCGCCGTAGTTCAGCGACAGGGCGATGATCCCGGCGGTGATGGCGCCCGGCACCACCCCCAGTTGCGGCAGGCCGAGGTAGATCAGCAGGATCTGGATCAGCAGCGGCGTGCCGCGAAAGAACGAGGCGTAGAAGCTGGCGATGCCGAAGGCCACGGCGCTGGACGACAGGCGTGCCAGGGCGGTGACAAAGCCCAGCAGCGACGAGGCGACGATGGAGCAGGCGCAGAGGAACAGGGTCAGCGCCGCGCCCTGGAGAAAACCGCTGGGGGACAGGTGCAGCCCCAGCAGGTTCGGCAGCTTGTCGAGGATGATCGAGAACTTCAGGTCGAAGCTCAGGAAGAACCCGGTGAACAGCCCCAGCAGCGCCGCCCAGGTCAGGTACAGACGGGTGCGAAAGCCCAGCAGGCGCTTGAGCAGCGGCTCAGCCACCGGTTGCGGTGGCCGAGGCGGTGGCGTGTAGGCAGTCATTGGCTGATGTCGGCGCCGATCCATTTCTGCGACAGCTTGCTCAGGGTGCCGTCCTGCTTCAACTGGGCGAAGACTTCACGCACCTTGGCATTCCACTGGGCATCGCCTTTCTCGATGGCCACCGAGTTGGGCTCGGCGTACAGCGGCTCGCCGGCCAGCTTGAAGCGCGCATCCTGGGTCAGCCGCGGCTGGGCGGTGACCAGGTTGGTGAGGATCGCATCCAGGCGCACGCCCGGGCCCAGGCCGAGGTCCTGGAAAGCCACGTTGTCGGTGTCGTAGGGGGCGATCTGCACGTTCTCGAAAGGATATTGCAGCTGGGTGTCCTCGGCGCCTTCGATCACCAGGTTCTTGTTCAGGTAGCTCTCGTAGCTGGAGGCGGCGGTGAGGCCGACCTTCTTGTCGCTCAGGTCCTTGGCGCCGTGGATCCGCTCATCCTTGGCGTTGACCACGATCACCGCCGGCGAGGCGTAGTACTGCACCGGGAAGTCGAAGACTTCGGCGCGGGCCTTGCTCGGGGTCATGGAGCAGATGCAGATGTCGTAGCGCCCGCTCCAGCGTCCGGCGGCGATCACATCCCAGGACGGGGTTTCCAGGCGCAGCTTGACCCCGAGCTTGTCGGCCACGGCCTTGGCCACGTCGACGTCGAAGCCGTCCAGCTGGTTCTGCTCATTGAGGAAGGAGAAGGGCGGGTAGCTTTCCATCAGCACCCCCACCAGCTCCTTTTTCTGCTCGATACGCTCCAGAGTGGCGCCGGCGAAGGCTTGGGAAGAGGCGGCGAGAAGGGTCAGGCCGAGGGCCAGCAGCGGTTTGAAATTCATCGGAATCCTGACTGAAAAAGAGTTGTTATTAACCGGATGGTGCGTATTTAATAGTTATAAGAACGACTCCGGTAGTGAGTTATTTTCATAAGCATATGAGTAAAAAGCATATGGGCGCAGGCAATACGGTAATTCTCGATGGCGGTATGGGGCGTGAACTGCAGCGTCGCGGGGCGCCGTTCCGGCAGCCCGAATGGTCGGCACTGGCCCTGAGCGAAGCGCCCGAGGCGGTGGAGGCGGTGCACGCGGCCTATATCGACAGCGGCGCCAACGTGATCACCAGCAACAGCTACGCGGTGGTGCCTTTCCACATCGGTGAAGAGCGTTTTGCCGCTGAAGGCCAGGCCCTGGCGGCCCTGGCCGGGCAATTGGCCCGTCGCGCGGTGGAGGCGTCCGGCAAGCCGGTGCGGGTCGCGGGCTCGTTGCCGCCGCTGTTCGGCTCCTATCGCCCGGACCTGTTCGATGCCTCCCGCGTCGAGGAACTCCTGAACCCGCTGGTGCAAGGGCTGGCGCCCTTTGTCGACCTGTGGCTGGCGGAAACCCAAAGCTCGATCGCCGAGGCCCGGGCCATCCACGCCGGACTGCCCAAGGACGGCAAGCCGTTCTGGCTGTCCTTTACCCTCAAGGATGAAGATGTCGATGAAGTGCCGCGCCTGCGTTCCGGCGAGCCGGTGGCCGAAGCGGCGGCGGTGGCGGCGCAACTGGGCGTGCAGACCCTGCTGTTCAACTGCAGCCAGCCGGAGGTGATTGGTGCGGCGGTGGATGCGGCTCGCGAGACCTTCGAGCGCCTGGGGGTGCAGATCCATATTGGCGTGTACGCCAACGCCTTCCCGCCGCAGCCCGAGGATGCCACCGCCAACGACGGCCTGTGCCCGCTGCGCGAAGACCTGGATCCGCCGGGTTATCTGCACTGGGTGGCGGACTGGCACCAGCGCGGTGCCAGCCATGTCGGCGGTTGCTGCGGCATCGGGCCTGAGCATATTGCGGTGTTGGCGCAGAAGCTCGGTTGAGTCCTTCGCTGGCAAGCCAGCTCCTACATAGGCTTGTAGGAGCCGGCTTGCCGGCGAAAATCCCGCTTACCCGCGACACTCCGCCAGCGACTTGAGCTGCCCCGAACCGCTCTGGTTCGCATCGCTGAGCCATTGCTCGAAGCCCTTGGCAATCGCCGGCCATTCACCGTCCAGAATCGAGAACCACGCGGTATCGCGGTTCTGCCCCTTGGCCACCATGTGCTGGCGAAACACCCCCTCGAAGCTGAAACCCAAACGCTCGGCGGCATAGCGCGAGCGGGCGTTGGCGTTGTTGCACTTCCACTCCAGGCGCCGGTAGCCCAGGGCAAAGGCTTCCTTGGCCAGCAGGTACACCGCCTCGGTGCTCTTGGGCGAGCGCTGCATCGGCGCGCCGAAGGTCACGTGGCCGATCTCGATGCGACCCTGGGCCGGGACGATGGACATCAGGCTGATCAGGCCCTGGGCCTGGCCGCTGGCGCGGTCGATCACGGTGAAGAAATACGGGTCGCTGGCGAGGGCGTGGTTACCGAGCCAGGCATCGAACGCCGCGCGCTCGGGGAAGGGACCATAAGGCAGGTAGTCCCACAGCACAGGGTCGGCGCCAGGGCCTTGCAGCACCTGGAACAGCTGATCGCCGTGGCGCGCCGGGTCGAGCCTTTCCAGACGGATGAAGCGGCCTTCCAGCAGGGTGGCCGAAGGGGCGGGGACGCCTTTCCAATCGGCGAGAGAAATCGACATGCAGTGGCTCCTTGCGGGTTCAGAGGGGTTTGCGGAACTGGATGAAGCCCGGGCGCTCGGCGATGCGCTCATACAACTGGATGGCCGTGGCATTGGTTTCGTGGGTCAGCCAGTGCACCTTGGCGCAGCCGTCCTGCTTGGCCTGGGCGTAGACGAACTCGATCAGCTGGCGGCCGACGCCGGTGCCGCGCTGCTCCGGGGTCACCAGCAGGTCCTGCAGGTAGCAGGAATTCTCGATGCTCCAGTTGGAGCGGTGGTAGATGAAATGCACCAGGCCCACGGCGCGCTCGCCGTCCCAGGCCAGGGCGGCGTGGGTCGGTTCGCGGGTATCGAGAAAGCGCTGCCAGGTGCTCTGGGTCACGGCGTCCGGC